>DATFNP010000062.1:0-65960 GCA_035266345.1 Candidatus Sulfotelmatobacter sp. | reverse complement strand
GCAAAGGGCTGAAGCCAGGGGATGAAGTGCTGACGATCAACGGATTCACTCCCATGCGGGAATCCCTGACCAAGATGGAGTACGCTCTCAATGCGCTTGTGCCCCAGTCCAGCCTGCGGCTGGATTTGCGGGCGCCGTCCGGCAAGATCAGCCACGTCGTCGTGAAAGCGAAAGTGCGACAGACCACGGCCATCATGGACTACGGTGACATGACGGGGAGAGATCGTTGGAGAGTGGGTCTAGAGAGGGAGGATGAACTGCGCCTGATGCGACCTCAGTGCAAAGAGTTGAGTGGTGGCGTAATGATCTTGAGATTGCCGATTTTTCTCCCAACCGAGACAGCGTTGCAGGACATCATCGGCAAAGCTCGCGAGCATCACACCCTGATCATCGACCTGCGCGGCAACCCGGGCGGGGCGGAATCAAGTCTTCAGGATCTCCTTGGGGCGATGTTTGAGAAGGACGTCAAGATAGCAGATCGAGTGACACGACAAGCAACAAAGCCGCTGATGGCGAAGACCAAACACAAAGCCTTCACCGGGCAATTGATCGTGCTGGTGGACAGCAGATCTGCATCGGCCGCCGAGTTGTTTGCCCGCGTGGTACAAATCGAGAAGCGCGGGGTTGTGCTGGGCGATCGGACGTCAGGCAGCGTGATGGAAGCCAGATATTACGGTCACGAAACGGGATCGAATCCTGTTTTCCATTACGGAACCTCCATTTCGGAGGCCGACCTTGTTATGGCAGACGGCAAGAGCCTGGAGCACTCGGGAGTGACGCCGGACGAAACAATGCTCCCATCGCCAACGGACCTCGCGAACCACTTTGATCCCCTACTAGCCCGCGCTGCGGAGATCGCGGGAGTTAATCTGAGTTCGGAAGAGGCGGGCAAGTTGTTTCCGTACGAATGGCCCAAGGACTGACCGCGCATCGGTGGCTACGCGACCGGCTTCTAATGCTTTTCCAGCACAAAGTCCCCGATCAGCCGAACCGGCGGTGTCTGGTCTGTTATGACGGATTCCGCCATCCCGTGGAGTCTGCCATCCTGGGCAAGAACACACCGGAAACGCACGGGCAGATTGGCAACCCCGGATGAGCGTGGATCGGAAAACGTGAACTCATCATAGCCTAGGTGGAAGTGCGCGACGTTTAACGATTCGTCGGCAAGATCCCGGGAGTTGTATTGCATTTGAAGGTGCGCATGTCCCTCCTGTTCGCCGTAAAGTTGCAGCGTCATCTCAACCGGACCCTCCGGGTAGAACAAAATCTTCCCGGTCCAGGTTCCCTTCAGCACTTCCGGGGAGAGCGGGGCCCCGACTGGGAGCGGTGGGAGCTTTGGTGGGGGCACAGGTTTCACCTTCAGGTAACCGCCGCTCTTTCGCTGTTCTTCAAACGCGTCCCAGGCGGCGGTCTGCAGTGCAGTGGCGACGCCCGGAGGCAGGTCCACGAGGACAGTTTCTTTTCCCGCCTCGACTTTTGCTGTGTCCAAATTCACCGGGGTCCCCTCGATCCTGGCCGGCATTCCTACGGGACTCTTCTGAAAGATCGTGGCGTAAATGGTGCAGGCAGCGAGATAACTTCCTTCTGGAGAAGGATGAGAGCCACGACCAATACTGAATAGATTGACCGAGGGCCATTGCTGCCGGACGCGTTCCCAAGCGACTCCGACGGGCGCTACGCGACCCTGGGTTTCCCGAGCCGCGCTCGTATAAGCGTAATTAAGGGCAGGTTGGTCCTCCGGTGTGTCAATTCCTGCCCAGGTGAGAAAGAACACCAGTACGGCCCCTGACTTGCGAATCTCCGCTGCCCATTTCTCGGCGTAGGGCCGGAAGACTTCGTCGCTCGTAACATGCCGCTTCCCCTCTATCCATTGCTCGACGCCGAGCGTGCTCTGATCCTGCAGGACGACGTAGTGCCATCGTCCCTCATGCAAAGTCCGCAAAGCATCGCCTTCCTTCCAATGGTCCTTGAGGCGGTATCCGCCGGGAGCCACCATGCGAACTTCTCCCACGCCAGCTTTCCCCGTTTCGGCTAGCTTGCTGAAAAGTTCCGGCATGTTGTTGTAATAGGTATAACTATTGCCGATGAACAACACGCGTAGGGGCCGGGGAGTGGCCGGATTGCCGGCCATGGCGATGCAGGAGGAAAGCAACCACCCTGTACACAGAACCGTGGCGATCAGTCCCGGCAATTTATCTCTGGGATGGGCCATTCTCTTCGAGAAGTATTAGACAATCAGATGTGTCGCTTTTGTGCGACAAACTCAGTCTAAACCTGTAGCACTTTGGACGATGACTCGAATTGGATTGGTTTTGATGTTTGCGGCGGCGCTGGGATCAGGCATGGGCCAGGGAACTGGTCCGGCGCAGCGTTCTTCCGATCATTCGTCTGCCTATCTCGGTTTCGACCGCAACGACTATCCCGGCGATGCGAACCTCCAGGCCCTGCGGCAGATTTTTTCTTACGCTGGGTACTGGCTCAACATTCCTCCTGGGGCGTCGTCGAATAGCTGGACCGGGCACCGGGAGGCGGTCGAGGGCGCGGGATTCGGATTCCTCGTGCTCTTCAACGGGCGGTTGTATGCAGAACTGAAAACTGTGGCCAACGCTACGCGGCTGGGACAATCGGACGCACGGGCTGCAGCCTCCGCCGCGCGGCGCGAGGGCTTCCCGAGCGCGACCATTATCTTCCTCGATCAGGAGCAAGGCGGACGCATGCTGCCCGAGCAGAAAGCGTACATCTACGCCTGGGTGGACGGAGTTACGGCGGCGGGGTTCCGCGCCGGGATTTACTGCTCCAGCATCGCGGCGAAAGACGATGGCAATATCGTCACTGCCGAAGACATTCGTCAGCACGCCGGCGGGCGTGAAATCGTTTATTGGGCCATCAACGACGCCTGCCCGCCCTCGCCCGGATGCACGTTTCCCGAGCACCCGCCCGCGCCCACGCAGAGTGGCGTGCCGTTTGCCGAAGTCTGGCAATTTGCGCAGTCTCCGCGACGCAAGGACGTAGCCGGGCGCTGCACCAATTACAGCCGCGACGAGAATTGCTATCCTCCCGGAGTGTCTGCAGCGCAAGGGCTCCATGTGGACGTGAACACGGCCACTTCGCCCGATCCTTCGCACGGCCGCATGCGCTGAGGGCAAAACCCTTGCCACGGATTTTCACGGATGGGCAAGGATAAGTCTTAAGAGCGAATGTGCAGTAAAATGACAACATGTCCGAGCGCACCTTCACTCTCGAGGAAGCCCAGTCGCTGCTGCCGGTGTTGGAATCCCTGCTGCGCACGGCGATTGCCGCCAAGAAGCTGATGGAAGAAGTTGAGGCCGAGCAACAGGCGCTCGGCCACCGCATTTTTCTGAACGGGGGGCATGTTTGTGGACGTGGTCCCGCTGGCGCGGCGCAAGGCCGAGCGGGCCAAGGCTGAGCAGCGCGCCAAAGATGCGCTGGCCGAAATTGACGCCATCGGAGTGCAGGTGAAGGACCTCGACATCGGCCTGCTCGATTTCCCCTGCGAAGTGGACGGACAGATCATTCTGCTCTGCTGGAACCTGGGGGAGAAATCCATCACCCACTGGCACAGCACCCAGGAAGGATTCGCCGGACGCAAGCCCATTGACGAGAGGATCGCGCGGGCGCGGAAGGCGAACTAGTTCTGAGCCATCAGCCATCAGCCATCAGCCGTCAATAAATCTCAGACCTCAGACTTCGGACCCCGGACTTCGGATACCCGTATTTTGGAAGCTGGCGGGATGGCCGCTTCCGGCCGGGATTGGGCCTTTTGCCTCTAACGCTTTTTCTGCTAATTGTTTACCCCGCTGAGAAACATACTCCAAAGTCCAGGGTTAACATGGGAGGAACGTAATTAGGCCAGGCGTGGGCTTTTGGGTCAAAATGGCGTTATAAGGCTAGAAGCCGTTGGGCCGGCCTGGGTGGCCAAAGGGAACTGCAATGAACATGAATCGCTCCATAACTCGCTGGCTGTTGCTCGTAATCGTTCTGATGTCGGTTTCTGCCGCGTCGTTTGGGCAAATCGCGATTGGCATCGGAGTCCGCATTGGACCTCCTGCGCTGCCCATCTACGCGCAGCCGATGTGCCCCGGCCCGGGTTACTACTGGACGCCGGGCTACTGGGGTTGGAACGACGAGGGCGGTTACTACTGGGTGCCCGGCACCTGGGTGGTGGCGCCGGTGGGCATGCTCTGGACGCCCGGGTATTGGGGCTGGGGCGGGGGATTCTATGCGTGGCACGGCGGATACTGGGGCCCGCACATCGGTTTCTATGGCGGCATTAACTACGGATTCGGCTACGGCGGCGTGGGCTTCGTGGGCGGCGAGTGGCGCGGCGGAGGGTTCTATTACAACCGCGCGGTCGCCAACGTGAGCGTCACCAACGTGACCAACGTTTACAACAAGACCGTCGTGGTCAATAACACCACGGTGAACAACGTCAGCTACAACGGCGGCACCGGAGGCGTGACGGCTCAGCCGACCGCCGCGGAACAGGCGGCCGAACACGAGCAGCACACGGCGCCGCTCGCGGCACAGACTCAGCACGAACAGCTGGCCTCGCAGAACAAGCAGAACTTTGCCAGCGTGAACAATGGCAAGCCGGCGATTGCCGCGACTTCCAAGGCTGGCGATTTCAGCAGCCGCTCGGCGATTCCTGCCCGGGCCGCCGGCGCCGAGTACCACGCCCCTGCGATGTCGCCCAAAGAGGCGCGGGTCTCCACGCCGGGGAACATGAATAACGCGAAAGGATCCACGAGCGGCTCGCCGCAGGAGAAGTCCAACAACGGCTTCCGGTCGTTTACCCCGCCGAACTCGAACAAAGCGCAGAACAATAACTCGCAGAACAATAATTGGCAGAACAAGGGCGCGCAGACGAATCCGATGTATAAAGACAACAAAAACAGCGGGACCAACCCGCTGTATGAGTCGAAGGACAAGGCGGCCAGCGCTCCGGCCTCGAATCCGCCGAAGTCGAATTATCATCCGGCTCCGCAGTCGCAGCACAAGTCGAGTCCGCCGCCTCCGCCTCCGCACCATTCGAATCCGCCCAAGGAAGAGCATCACAAGGGGCGGTAGAGGGGTCGAGGGCAGGGGTTAGGGGTCAGTGATCAGGGTTCGTTGGCCAGCGGCCGGTTGCGGCGCTGGCCTTTCTCTTGCCAGGTGCAAAGTGTCAAGGTTTCAAGGAATGCGACGTGACAACACGATCAGGACTAAGTACCTTGAAACCCTGAAACTTTGAAACCCTGAAACCGCTGGAGTTGAAATGTTCCTGCAAGCTGGCTGGGGGCCGGCGTTCTACCGGGGAAGCGGCCTGCGTGCGGGATTTTCCGGGAGTGATTGCAGTGGATACTGCAGGGGACGATTTCAGAGGATGATTAGCAGGAATGGTTCCTTTTCCCCGGTCACGTACTGGAGAGTGCGCTGGGAGAAATCATCTCTGCTACAATTTTCGTAGACGGACCTGTAGAACGAAGATTAAGAACCGAGCAGGCGCGCCCAAGGAGTCTCAAGAACTATGCCCTCGACGAAGTCCAAACTCCGCTTGATGTGCGCGTTTGCCGCGCTGGCTGCTTTGGCTCTGGCCGTGAGCTGCAGGGGATTTTTCCCGCCCGAACAGTTGTCCTCGATGACGATATCCCCGTCCAGTGCAAACGTGCCCCTTAACGGCACAACCCAACTCACGGCTTTTGGGACCAACAGCGACGGCAGCTCGGCGGGGAACATCACGGCCAAAGCGACGTGGACAAGCACCAGCGGTGCGGTCGCTGTTACCGGTCCGGGGACGCTGAGCGGCGTTCAGCTCAGCACGTCGCCGGCTACCATCATGGCTGAGTATCAAGGCATAAGCGCGACGGCCTCCGCCAATGTGTGCGTCGAAGGCGGAAGCGCCTTCGCGCTCGCCTTCACCCCCACAGAAGCTACCGTGGGCGCATCGGAGACCGTGGAGGCGACCGCGACCGTGGGGAGCATGACCGGCGTAGACATCACTTCCGGGGTTACCTGGTCAACGAGCAATACCAGCGTCACAGTTACCCCCGGAGATCCCGCGTCTATTGACACGACCAATCTCGTCATTTCGGTCAACACGAACGTGACCATCTTCGCGACGTATACCTGCAACGGGGTCAACAACAATTTCAACGCCGTCCTGACGGTGCAACCATAGGGCCCGGCGGGTAGCTGGCTTCCCGGCAATCGTCAAAATGAGACCACTGCGGGTGCCCCATTTCTCGCGGTTTTTGCGAGAAGCGGGGCCTTTGACTTTGATCTTCTTTGACCGGTTGGAATGTGAAGTTTCGACCGGTGTTCCCAAGTGTTGTGACATCGTAAACAGAAATCCCCACTTCTCGCGCAAAAAGCGCGCGAGAAATGGGGCACCCGGTGTTGTGACAGTGTAAAAGGAGAACCCCCACCCTTCGACTGCGCTCAGGGCAGGCTTTCCCGCGCACAGAACGCGCGGGAAATGGGGCACCCGATTCCTTTACCCTTCTCATCCGCCCAGCAGTCGAACCCCCTCGCTCGTGGCGGCGGCGCGCAGTTGCCGGTCCAGCGTGGCCAGCGGAATTTTCCGGCGAGACGCGATCTCCAGGTAAGCGGCGTCGTAGACCGTAAGCCCGTGCCGCTCGGCCAGAGGCAAAGCTGCGCCCCAGGCTTGCCGGTCGGCTTGCGCGTCCACTTTGACGGGAAGCAGCGACAGACTGGCCAAGGCTGCATCGCGAAAACCACCGGCGTGGCGACCGCGCCGGACATTCAGTTGCAGAACATTCGCAATTTCCCACCGCCATAGCCCTGGAACCCATGCGCCATGCTGTCTTACGTCGTCGAACAAGCGCAGAACGGCGTCGGTAGTTTCGTCCGCATAGACCCAGGCGAGTGCAACCGAACTATCCAGCACCAGGCTCATGCCAGCGGCTCACCGGTTCCCGCAGTGGCGATCACCGGCGTCCCTCGTCGCGCAGCTTCTTGATCTCTTCCCAGTCGAATGCCGGCCGCCCCGGATTTTCCCTGGCCAGCTGTCGGGCGCGTTCGCGCAACTGCTCGAATGATGCCTGGACCTGTTCTTGATCGGAGTATCCGGTGTTGGGGACGAGCCGCGCCACCGCCCGGCCGTGCCGTGTGATGACGATCTCCTCGCCGCGCTCCACGCGGTCGAGCAGGGTTCCCAGGGTATTCTTGGCCTCGAATGCGCCGATTTCCGTCATGGGGCAGATCTCTCGGATGATTTAGTTTGATCTAGCTTAGTCTAGCTTAATTGGCGAGAAACATCAACTGTCATGGCCGGACCAACGGCCGGGTGCCCCATTTCTCGCGTTCTTTGCGAGAAGTGGGGCCTTTGATCTTGGTCTTCAGTCTCGACTGACAGAAAATCCCCACTTCTCGCGCACAGAACGCGCGAGAAATGGGGCACCCACCTTATACTCTACGTCCACTCGTAATTCACTCTTGTGGTGTGCTGAAGCGATATCATCGTGGAGATGTCTGACATACGCTGCATCGGCATTGCTACTGGAGGCGGGGACGCTCCCGGCCTCAACGCGGTTATTCGCGCGGCTACCAAAGCTGCCATCCTGAAACATGGATGGAAGGTGATCGGCATCCCTGACGGTTTTGACGGGCTGATCTGGCCGGAGAAATCGTTCGAGCTCACGCTTGACCGGGTCAGCGGAATTCTGCCGCGGGGCGGAACGATTCTGGGCACCACCAACCGCGGCAATCCCTTCAGCTACCGGACCGAGGAAAACGGCCAGGAGGTGGTGCGCGACATTTCCGACGAGGTGATTGCCAACGCGAAAAAGCTGGGCATTGACGCCATCATTACCATCGGCGGCGACGGCTCGCAGAAGATCGGCTACGAGCTCTCTCAAAAGGGCATGAAGATCGTGGGCGTGCCCAAGACAATTGACAACGATCTGTCGGCCACGGAACTGACGTTCGGCTTCGACACGGCGCTGCACACGGTTTCTGACGCCATTGACAAGATTCACACCACGGCGGCCTCGCACCACCGGGTGATGGTGGTGGAAGTCATGGGCCGCGACTGCGGCTGGATCGCGCTGGCCGGAGGCATTTCGGGCGGCGCGCACATCATTCTGATTCCGGAAATTCCGTTCACCATCCAAAAGGTTTGCGCCTTCATCGGGCAGCGGGAGAAAATCGGCAAGCGCTTCACGATTGTGGTGGTGGCCGAGGGCATCAAACTGCCGCCGGAGTTGAAGCAGATTGCGCATGGCGGGCCGGTGGGCAACCTGGTGGGGGAAGCGATCTCGCTGATCTCCCAAAAAGAGGTTCGAGTCAGTGTGCTGGGACACATCCAGCGCGGCGGTTCTCCCTCGCCCTACGACCGCGTGCTGGCGACGCGTTTCGGAGTGGCCGCGGTGGACCTGATTGCCGACGGCAGCTTCGGAAAGATGGTCTCGTTGCGCGCCGGTTCGATCGTGGCGGTGGACGTGGCGCGCGCCATCGGGCACCTGAAATCGGTGCAGCCCGACGGGGAACTGGTGCGCACGGCACGAGCGATCGGGATCGGGTTCGGGGACTGAGAGCGATCTCTCTCGCTGGGGAATTGGCTCACTGTGGGCAGCGGTTCTCTTTTTTGCGCCCACTCTTGGAGAGAGAGACGTTGCAAGCAACGTCTCTACGAGTGATTTCGGTCACATTCCCAATTTGGGATGCCGTGGGAGGATAATCCGACCCTGGGGAAATCCATGTCGGATTCTGTGGCTGCTCCCTTGCCGAATTCGGCTGCCGCTCAGCGCGATCAGCAGGAACTGCGCGCGGCGCGCTTTGCCATGCGTTTGTCGCTGGCGGTGGGCGTGGTCATGTTGCTGGGCAAGACTACGGCCTATCTCGTCACGGGATCCGCCGCCATCCTGTCGGACTTTGCCGAGTCGGTGGTGCACGTCATCGCGGTCGCCTTTGCCGCGTTCAGCCTGCGGTTGAGCACCAGGCCCGCCGCTCCGACGTTTCTATACGGATACGAGCGCATTGCGTTTTTCTCCGCGGGATTTGAAGGCGCGATGATTGTGGTGGCGGCCATCTGGATTCTGGTCGCCGCGGTGGAAAAGTGGCTGGCAGGGCTGCCGCTGGAACATCTGGGAGCGGGCGCTTTGCTGTTGCTCGCGGCGGGCGCGTTGAATGCGTGGCTCGGATGGTATCTGCTGCGTGTGGGCAAGCGCAGCCGCTCGCTCATTCTGGAAGCCGACGGCAAGCACGTTCTGACCGACAGCCTCACCAGTTTCGGCGTGGTGGCGGGACTTGGGCTGGTCATGCTCACCGGATGGAAGCCGTTTGATCCCCTGGTGGCGATTGCGGTCGCGATAAATATTTTGTGGTCGGGCGGGCGGTTGGCGTGGCGTTCGGCGGTGGGACTACTGGACTATTCGGATCCCGAGACCGGCAAACAGATTCGGGAAAAGCTGGATGCGATCTGCAACGAACTCGGCTTGACCTATCACGGTGTGCGTTACCGGACCACCGGATACCGGCAGATCATCGAGGTGCACCTGCTGTTTCCCCACGCCACCGCTGTGGGAGAGGCGCATCGGCTAGCCACCGCACTCGAAGAACGCCTGCCCGTGGAACTGGCCGCTCCCGCCGAAGTCATTACCCACCTGGAATCGCTGGAAGACCACGAAGACGTGCATTCGCAGCAGCACTACACCGGAAGACCGGAGTAGCGGGATTGCAGATTTCAGATTTGTGATTGCAGATTGAAAAACCTCGCCTGTGCTTTTCAATCAGAAATCTGCAATCTAAAATCTGCAACTGCGGCAGTCGCCGTGCCTTACTCTTTCATCACCGCATCAATGGTCGAGTAGAGCTGGCTGGTGGGTTCTTTGACTTCCACGTAAGGCCGGCTGGGATTGCGGCTGCTGACCACGTAGACGGTTGGAGTGTGCTCGAGCTTGATAGCTCGGCCCAGATCGCGGTCGGCGTTGACCAGAGCGGCGAGCTTGCCGCCGGGATCAATGACGAAGGGGAAATCCACTTTGTGCGCGGCGGCGAACTTCTCGGCATAGCCGCGCAGGTTCCCCGGAACAATCTCGAGCTGGTTCTCGAAAATGTAATCGCGGAACTCATTGCCCAGTTCTTTCGAATGGGTGTCGAAATACCGCGCCATCACCGCGGCCTGGTAGGACCAGTTGTGGGCGGGCAACGGGAAGTCGTGGCGGATGACTGGAATCTTGTAGGTCTTGGAGGCCTGCTCGACCAGAGGCGCCGTGCGCCGGCACATGGGACACTGCAGGTCTTCGAAAAGGACGATGGCGACCTGTGCCCCCTTGGGCGGGCGGAGCGCCGAATTGACGGCATCCTGCGCCCGGAGCCCGGGGGCGGAAGCCAGCGCCATCAGAGAACCGGCAAGGCAAAGCGCGAAGAGATTGCGGCGTGCGTTTTTCATGAGCGTTTGAGCGTTCTCCCGAAAATCCGCGTCAGAATCTTTAGACGCGGGAAAGCGAATCTTGGCAGCTTGCGGCGCTAACCGCAAGATTCCAAAGGCCTGCTTTTATGGTAACCGATGCGGGTCGGCGGTGTCTTCGACATGTGTCAGGGGGACGGAAGTGAGCAACAGGTCACGGGGCGTAAACCTCCGTGCGACAACCGCGCGGCTGCAACGCGCTATAGTGAAGGGTTCCGCCTCCTCATCGTGAAACTTCCGGGTTCATTGCGCGCTCGCCGCCTTGCTGTGGCGCTGGTCATGGGCGCGCTTTTTCTGCTTCAGGGGTGCAGTCGCGGGCGTCACCGCGTGCTGGCTGTGGCCTATGTCTCGGCGCAGCAGACGGCGTTGCGCGATCAGGTGGCTGCGATCAGTAACCGCGTCGGCAGCGTGAAGAATGGAGACCGCGTCGAGATTCTGGAACGCGAGAAACGCTTTGCCCGGGTGCGCACGGCCTCCGGCATCGAGGGTTGGATCGAGCAGCGTTACCTGGTGGATCAGAAAACCTTCGATGGTCTGCAGAAGCTCACCAGGGATAACCAGAGCGATCCGGTGCAGGCTCCCGGAATCCTGCGCAATGAGACCAATCTGCACCTCACGCCCGGCCGTGAGACCGAACACCTGTACCAGCTTGCGGCCGGGGCGAAGGTCGCAATCCTGACGCGGGCGACGGCGGAAAAACAGCCGGGCGCGGCGCCTGCGGCCAAACCCCCCGCGGTTTCCGCGGGCACGAGGGGGGGCGCAAACTCCGTCCGGCCCTGCGCTCGAAGATTGGTGGCTGGTGCGCGACGACCAGGGCCGCGTGGGCTGGGTGCTGGCGCGCATGGTGGACGTGGACGTCCCGCTCGAGGTCGCGCAGTACGCCGAGGGCCAGCGCTTTGTCGCCTTCTCAGTGCTGAACGAAGTGCCGGACGGAGACAAGAAAGTCGCTCAGTATCTTTGTGTGCTGACCGATCCCCATGATGGCCTGCCTTACGACTACGACCAGATCCGGGTCTTCACCTGGAACGTGAAGAAGCATCGCTACGAGACTGCCTATCGCGAACACGGCCTCGACGGGATCTTGCCGGTGACCGTCACCCACGAGAACTTCGACAAGGAAGGGACGTTGCCGGTGTTTGTGTTGCGGGTGAAGGACGAAACAGGCAATGTTAGCGAACGGAAGTACAAACTGAACACCCCGATTGTCCGGCGCGTGCTGGCGCCGGGGGAGGTACCCGCCAAGGCTTCGCGGAAGCGCCGGAAGCCTTAAGTCCCAGCCCCAACCCCCGGTCACCTCCCGCAGCTTCTTCCAAAAGCCATACTTGCCCCGGCTGAATTCTACTGATTTCGGTACCAGGACCGCCCAACATGAAACTAACCCATTGAAAACAAACTGTTTATTGTGGCATTGTTTTGGATTGTCAGTTGCTTGGTATTTCGGTTCGAATGTGTGCAAGAACCGGCTTTGTTTCTAGTTTCGCAATAAGAAACCCGCAGTAGACGGGCGACAGTCTCGAGGAGTTCTGTAGTTTGCAATTCATCGGATCGCGCCATTGTTCCCAGGAAACCGGCCAAGGCGCTTCGATACGATCCCGAGTGACGAAAAATTTCTAAGGAGGCAGGAAATGCGATTTAAAACTACCATCTGGCTTGTGGCATTACTTGCAACAATGGCCCTGTTGTCGGGCGCGTTTGTCTACGCCCAGGAAACGACTGGTGGCCTGCAAGGAGCGGTGAAGGACGCTACCGGTGCGCTAGTGTCCGGTGCTCACGTCGTGGTGACGGGCACCTCGCTGGTGGGTAGCAAGGCCCAGGATACGGATTCGGGCGGCTATTACCGTTTTTCGAACCTGCCGCCCGGGATCTATGCCATCAGCGTCTCGGCGAAGGGATTCAAGACGACGAAGCGCGAGGGCCTGACGCTGGAAGTCGGGCACCTCCCCTCGGTCGATATCACGCTCGAGGTGGGCGCTGCCACTGAAGTGGTTGAAGTGAGCGGCGCAGCTCCCGAAATTGATGTGACCACCAACCATACGATGACGAACATTACCGAGGACGTGATTAACGAGGTCCCACACGGACGTTCGTTTCAGTCGGTAATTCAGTTTGCGCCGGCGGCCAGTAACGAACCTCTCGCCGGAAGTTTGGGCACGAGCGGAGGCAGCGGAACCGGCGGGCAGTCCCCGGGCAGCAGCGGCAACGGACAGGGCTTCGGCTACTCGGTGGCTGGTGGCGCTGATTCGGAGAACCGCTATCTGGTAGAGGGTCAGGAAACCGCCGATATTATTGGTGGTTTCTCCCACACCCAGGTGCCTTTTGACTTCATTCAGGAAGTGCAAGTGAAGACTTCGGGTGTCGAAGCCGAATACGGCGGCGCCTTGGGTGGCGTCGTCAACGTGATCATGAAGAAGGGCAGCAATGACATTCACGGTTCGGTCTTTACGCAGTTCGAAAACCAGGCCATGGATGGCTCACCGAACGCCCAAACCCGCTACAACCCATTGGACGGGGGTACTCAGAATCTGCTCGACCCCTCACAGCAGCTCTTCCAGCCCAAGAAAGATAAGACTAGCGATGTTTTTCCTGGCTTTACGTTAGGCGGGCCACTCGTCAAGAACCGCATTTGGTTCTTCCTTGCCTTCAATCCCGAATTTAACCGGGACGAGCGCACGGTGAACTACGGCCAGAGCCTCGCTACAAACCTTCAGGGTTTGGGATCGGTACCTTATAGCGCAAATACGAACACGTACTACACAACCGCGCGCATTGATGCAACCGTATCGCAAAAAATCCGCGTGTTTGCCTCCTGGCTGTATCAGTTGCAGAAGCAGAATGGTGAAGCACTGCCCGGCGCGGACGCTACTGCCGGTTTCAACCCCAACGCCAGCGCGGCTTGTCAGAAAGACCCGACATGTGCCGGTTATGACAACGTGTACAACACGATACCGGTGATCGCATTCGGGCATGAGCTCGGCTACACTGCCCCCAATATTGTGACCAACTTTGGCGCCGATATCACGCTTACGCCGCGTCTGGTCGCAACCACGCGCTTCGGCTACTTCTTCCAGAACTATCACGACTTCGGTTATCCCACCAGCGGCGTTACCGATTACTGGGTGACCAACGGCATTGGCGCCACGGACGTAAACGGAAATCCGCTAGGTGGAGCAGGCGGAGTAGCACCCAACCTAGTGCAGGGAAGCGGGTATTTCAACGCCCCCCAAAACCTTAACTACACCGTCGTCAATGCCAACAAGCGCGTCCAGTTCGACCAGGATATCGCTTGGTTCAAGAGTGGATGGGGTGGGACGCATAACTTCCGGTTCGGCTACCAGTTGAACCGCTCTTCCAACCAGATCAACCAGAGATGGAATCAGCCGTTTGTCCAGATTTTCCCTGGCGCTTCGGGTACCTACTCCGTGGCGGGATCCACGGGCGCTGGGAACTGCGGCGCCTTGGTGACAACCTATGGCCCCCAGTACGGTGGCGCGATTTATTACAACCCCGGCAACCCCGCCCCCCAGGACGGCGACTGCACGGGAACGTATGGTACTGCAACGGTGCAGGACTATGGCTCTTTAGGATATGCAGTCAGCTTCAACCATGGTCTATTTGCGCAAGACTCGTGGACGATCGGCCATGGAGTCACGATCAACGCAGGCATACGCCTGGAGAAGGAGTACCTGCCCGGCGAGACGGCCAACCTGACGATAGCCCTGCCAGCGCACCCGATCGACTTCGGTTGGGGCGACAAGGTTGCCCCCAGAGTCGGAGTTGCCTGGGATGTCTTCAAGGACGGAAAGATGAAGGTGTTCGGAAGCTATGGCGTATTCGTGGACAATATGAAGTTGAACCTGGCGATCAGTTCATTCGGTGGCCAATACTGGAACAATTGCACCTACGCGATGATGGACCCGAACTCGCTGGCTTTGCTCGACCCGGTGCGCGATAGTACCGGGCACTACTGCAGCCCTGTCGGAGGCGCCACCACCGCGGCCAACCTACAGCCTCCCCCGCCTGCAAACTCGTTGATCTTCCTGGAGAATGCGAACGAGCGCGGTACGGAGGGTGTTACGCCCGGCTTGAAGCCCTATCGCCAGCATGAGTCGGTGTTTGGGGTGGACTACCAACTTGCCAAGCACGTTGCGTTTGAGGCCCGCTGGGACCGGCGGCGCCTCGACCGCGTAATTGAGGACGCAGCGCTGTTCAATTCTTCGGGTGAAGAAGTGTTCACCATTGTCAACCCCGGTTTTGGACAAAATGCCATTAATGCGACTTGCGCTACGGCCGGTGTCAGCCCCTATACTGGAGACTCCTATGCCGCCTGCCCCCCGGATCCAAAAGGGGCTCGCAGCTATGATGGTCTGGAACTACGCGTGACCAGGACCGGCTCCAAGCGTTGGTTCGGCATGGCCTCTTACACGTATAGCCACTTCCGAGGCAATTACACCGGACTAAGCAGCACTGACATCTCCGACGGCGGCGGCGGCCGCAATGCGCCGAACAACAGCCGCGCCTTTGACGAGACGTACTTCTCGTTCGATGCCTACGGCAATTCTTCCAGCGGGTTGCTTCCAACCGACCGGCCGAATAAGTTCAAGGGATACGCTTACTACGAGTTGAGCGAGGGTAAGCATTCCTCCACTGACTTCGGTCTGTTCCAATTCCTCTATCAGGGGTCGCCGGTTAGCAGCTTCGTCGACGTGGGCTACAGTGTTATCCCCGGTAACTTTTTTGCCGTTTACACAGAGGGCCGCGGGAAATGGGTGGATGTTACCGGCACCACCGGGAATCTCGCCATCAGCAACTCGTACACGCGACGGACACCGTGGTTCATGCAGTCTGATTTGAATTTCACGCAAAACTACAAAATATCCGAGACCAAGGCCATCAACTTCTCGGCAACCATTCCCAACGCGCTCAACCAACGCGCCATTACGGCGTACAACGAACAGATCGATTCCCAGAATTTTGCAAGCTTTCTGGCGCCCGGAGGACTCCCCTTCTACTACGGAGGCGAGGCATATTCCCTCTACGAACACCCATATCCCTGGAAGCAGATGGTCAACGAACCAGCCTTCACCAGCAGCCCGAATGGGATCATTCCCAACAGCAAGTACGGTGACCCTTACCTCTATCAGCTAAGCCGCAATATCCGTCTACGGGTTGGGTTCACGTTCTAGTTGGACTGTAGTCTCAAACTAAAGGGAGGCTCTTCGGAGCCTCCTTGTTCTTGGCTGGGCGGTCACGTGCCGGCGCTGTGTCTTCCATCGGCGCGCATTGACCACAAGTGTTGCGGAAGTCGCGTGCTCATCTGGAATGCCGCATTGTAGGTTTCAGCCTCCGAACATTGGGTAATGACTGGCCCTCTGTTATTAGCTCGGCCCAACAATGCGCTCTTGCCGCGAATCAGTGGTGCCCGGGCGAGGAACTTAAGACCAAGCCGGCAAAGCGGCTGCTAGCGCGACCGCTACGCAGAGGAACGGTTCCATCTTGGCAGACTCCACTGGAAATCTATCCAACCAAACGTATGCGGGAGGCTGCAGATGGAGGGGCGCAGCGGGCCGTTGCTTGCCCTCAAGCCTGACCGGCATCAGAAAAGCCCCACGCCGCTGGCGCGGGGCTCAGGACAAGAGCCTGCTACTTCCCGAAGATCACGTAGTGGTAGCTGGTAGCCATGAAGAATAGCAGGGGCACGGACAGGAAGAAGTTCGTGCGCGAAGCCAGGAAGGCCTGGCGGGCCAGCGCAGGGCCCTCGGCGGGAGGGGTGCCGGCGAGCGTGCCGCGAATGATTTTCTTGTTGTTGGGCCAGATGATGCCCCAGACGTTGAACAGCATCACGATGCCGAAGCCACCGCCCACGCCGATCGAGAGCACATGGTTGTCGTCCTGGCCCACGGGGGTGTAGTTGAGGAAAAGCCAGCCCGCGGCGATGACGAGGATGGCTGTAATGGTCCCCAGCACGTATCCGCTGGGCGTCATCTTCTTGATTACCATGAACAGGATGAACCAGACGGCGATCCAGAGCAGCAGGAAGAATCCTATGGTGGCCAGGGCACTCTTGCCTTCGCGCTGGGCATCGGGCCCGACGTAGAACTGCGCCCAGTACCAGAAGCCGAAGAACACCGTGAGCAGGGCGCTCCAGCGGAACCAGTTCAGGGCGGGCAGGGTCAGGTTCTGGAAGATCTTGGGTTTCATGGCGGCGTCCACCTGCTTCATAAAGGGGACGTTGATCAGGTTGAAGAAGTAGAGCAGGCCGATCCAGGTGATTCCGGCCAGGAAGTGAAACCACCGCAGGATGAGCTGGGTGGCTTCCGAGCCGGTGTGGCTGGGCATGACGAAAGCGGCTGCTGCTGCGAAATGGTGCATAGGAGTTCCTCCGGTGCAACTAGTGGTCAGTGATCAGTGGCCAGTGGTCAGCAGAAGCGCGGATGCTGAGCCGTTGCTGTTGCTGGCCACTACCTACTGACCACTGACCACTGGGGTTCAAGTCGGGGCAAGTCTGCACTTTCCATGTCGGCGCTGTCAACACATGGAGGGAGCAAGTTAGGGTTGAAAAGCTGGCGGGATCGCCGTATCGTACTCACATCTGCCTGCCGGGCTGAATCCTGCGGGGGTTGGGATGAGCAGCCGGCGGGGTTGTCCCCCCTTGTTCCTGGGGCACACGGGAAGGCACCGGGAACATGCTGTACGCGTGAGCCTGCGCACGGAAGACGTTTTCTGTGGGCAGGGCATGGTTCGCAGTCTGACAAGCGAGGAGATCGGCTATGGACAGCAATAAGCCGGCGCAGAACATTCAGGATTCCTTCCTCAACACGGCCCGCAAAGAGAGAATGAGCATCACGATTTATCTTTTGAGTGGGGTTAAGTTAACGGGCCGCATCCGCTCCTTTGACAAGTACTCCGTGGTGCTGGAGGCGAACGGTCAGGAGCAGCTCATCTTCAAGCACGCGATCTCCACCGTGGTGATGGGGAGGGTAGCGTCGTCGCATGGGCCCCACGTGGCGCACACGGAGAAGCCGGCGGCCAACGCCGCGGCGGCTTCCACCGGGCCCGCCCCGGCCTCGGGCACCGAAGGATAAGGCGTTTTCGGCTTGGGAAGTTCTGGTTCCAAGAAATCCCGCGACACAGCGCGTGCCCGCGGACGTGCGCCCTTCGGGGCCGAGGCCGCGACCGCAGGACCGGATCGCGAACGCGCGTTTCTGGTCGGCCTCGACGTGAGAACGCGGGGGCGCGGCGGCAAGGGTGTGGTCACGGCCCAGGCCGCGGCCGCGCGCGATGCGGCGGCAACCCAGCCCTCGACACAGACGACGACCGCCGGGGCGCCGCCGAAGCCAACGGGCAAGCCCAGCATTCCAGAATTCGACGCTGAGGAATCCCTGGCGGAGCTGCGCGCGCTGGCCGAAAGTGCGGGAGCCCGGGTGGTCGGCGAAATTCTGCAGCGGCGCGACCGGGTTGAGCCTGCAACTTTGATTGGGGCGGGCAAGCTGGAAGAAGTGGCCGGAGCGGCCGCTTCGGTGAATGCCGACGTTCTTCTGTTCGATCACGATCTCAGTCCATCGCAGCAGCGCAATATCGAAAAGATCGTGCACCGGCGGGTGATTGACCGCACTCAGCTCATCCTCGACATTTTTGCCCGGCATGCGCGGACGCGGGAGGGCCAGTTGCAGGTGGAACTGGCGCAACTGCAATACATGATGCCGCGGCTAGCCGGGCGCGGCGTGGAAATGTCGCAACTCGGCGGCGGCATCGGCACGCGCGGTCCCGGTGAAACGCAGCTCGAAACTGACCGGCGGAAAATTGCCCGACGTGTCCGGCACGTGGAGCAGCAACTGGAAAACGTGCGGCGCATCCGGGCGCAGCAGCGGCAGCGGCGGGAGTCGGCTCCGGTGGCGACGGTGGCTCTGGTCGGCTACACCAACGCCGGGAAGTCCACGCTGTTCAACGCGCTGACCCGGGCCGGAGTTTTGTCGTCGCCGAAAATGTTTGCCACGCTCGATCCGACCATTCGCGGCGTCGTTCTGCCTTCGAAGCGGAAGGTGCTGCTGTCGGACACGGTTGGATTTATTCGCAGCCTGCCGCACACGCTGGTCTCGGCGTTTCGCGCGACCTTGGAAGAGGTGCAGCGGGCGTCGCTGATCCTGCATGTGTCCGACGCCAGCAGCCGCCTCTCGGCCGAGCAGGACGCGCAGGTGGAGATTGTCCTGAAGGAACTGGAAGCGGAAAAGAGGCCACGCCTGCGCGTGATGAACAAAGTGGACCTGTTGGATGGGGAAGTGGCGGAGAGTCTGATGGCGGACGCGGCCCGCGGCGGGAATACGGTGTACGTTTCGGCGGTGGAAGGGACCGGCCTGGACCGCTTGCTGGAGCGCATTGACGCCATGATCGAAGAGGACCCGGTCAGCCGCGTGCATCTGCGCGTGCCGCAGCAGGAAGGGAAGACGCTGGCGCTGCTGGAAGCCAAGGCGCGGATTTATTCGCGGAAGTACAAAGACGGCGCGGTGGAGTTGGAAGTCGAGGCGCCGGAGTCGGTGGTGCGGCGCGTGCGGGAGTTCGTCGTAGCGTGAGAAGCGGGACTTACTCGCGACGCTGGCCGACGCGCAATTTAAATGGGCCGGCAACCAAGAAGCGGTGACATTCCTTGGCTATCGGCCCATTCGATCCTGAATTGGATCGGAGGTGATACTTGTATGCTAATCCTTTCGATCCGGAAGTCAAGAATAATGCGCAAGAAACTGCATGGTATCACCAAGCGACTCGGCCCCTCTCGGCCAAAGGCTTTCCTTTGTATACTTTAGGCGTACGTGGCCGGAACCCAGCGAGGGGCGCGGGTTTCGCAGAGCCTGACGGTCCGTCCGGCTTTGCTCCCGGCTTGGTCGTGAGTCACCCACCAGAGTCGGCCCGGATTGCCCGCCTCCCACTTAGTTGACTCGCGCGCGTATGATATTGAGTCCTTCAGCACTTAAAGCGGCCCGGTGCTGAGATGCTGAGCGCGGAATGCTGCCCTTCAAACTCGTTTACAGTGACGCCTATTATCTGCCCATCGGGGACCACGTCTTTCCTGCCGAGAAGTACAAGCGCGTTCGCGACCGGCTGATTGCCAGCGGCGTTGCCGACCCTACCGATTTTCTTGAACCTCAGCCAGCCAGCGATCAGGACATCCTGCTGGTGCACACGCCGGAGTACGTGGAGAAACTGAAGACCGGAACGCTCAGCCAGCGCGAAGAAATGGAAATGGAAGTTCCCTACTCGCGCGACCTGGCGGATGCGTTCTGGCTGGCGGCCGGCGGGTCCATCCTGGCGGCGCAGCAGTGCCTGACCGACAAGGTCTCGATCAGCATCGGTGGTGGATTCCATCATGCGTTTCCCGACCATGGCGAGGGATTCTGCATGATCCATGATGTGGCCGTCGCCATCCGGAGCTTGCAGCACGACGAAAAGATACACACTGCGATGACTCTGGATTGCGACGTGCACCAGGGCAACGGCACGGCCACGATTTTTGCCGACGCGCACAGCGCAAGTTCGCCGCTGCCTTCGGTCGCGAGTTCCACGCTGCGGCGGCCAGAGGGCGCGCCGCGGGGAGGAAGGATGCGCCAGGCGCGCGCCGGCAGCGTCTTCACCATCTCGCTGCACCAGCACAATAACTATCCGCTATGGAAACCGCCGTCCTCGATTGACGTGGACCTGCCGGATGGCACCGGCGACGACGACTACCTGGCTTGGGTGGATCACGCGCTCAGTTCCGGACTGCGGCAGCTTGAACCCGATCTGCTGTGCTACGTCGCGGGCGCCGACCCGTACAAGGAAGACCAGCTCGGCGGCCTCAATTTGACGATCGAAGGACTGAAGCAGCGCGATGAACTCGTCTTTCGCGTGGCCCGCGCGCGCGACATTCCGGTGATGGTGACCTTCGCCGGCGGCTACGCCCAGAACCTGGAAGATACGGTGACGATTCACTGCAACACGGTGGTGGCGGCGAAGGAAGTGTTCGGCTGACTCACCCTGCAGGCAGTCCCTACAGATAGCGGGCCAGGAGTCCACCGGCGGCATCCTGCGCGAAGTGCGTAATCATGCCCGGGCGCAGGCTACGGCGCCACTGCGCCAGCAGGCCGAACATGATGCCGTAGACGGCGATCAGCAGCATGTATTTCCAGCCCTGATATCCATGGCCGGCGCCGAAGGCGATGCCCTGGAGCACGATTCCGCCGGCGGCAGCCTGGGTGAGGGCGGCGAACTGGCGCCGCAGATATCCGCGAAAAATGACTTCTTCGCAGAAGCCCGCAGTCAGCGACATCAAGACCCAAAGAACGACTTCGGTGCAGCTCTGCGGAAGCAGGCTGCGAAGCGTCGGATTGTCCGTAACTTTGAGCAGATAACCCAGCCCCTCCAACGCACCACCGCCGACGAGGAGAAATCCGACCGCGATTCCGAGGTCGCGAAGAAAGTCCACAGGCCGCGCCCACCGGCCCCCGACCAGATCGGACATGCGGATACCGCGGCGGCTCACGCCATGCCAGATGAACCCCACCAGCACCCATTCGAACGTCATGACGAAAATGTATTCGGGGACGCGTCGGGAAGCTCCGCCCAGGGGCAACAGAGCGCCCGCCAGAGAGAGACCAAGCAAAATGCAGAGAACCACGGCCGTGTGCCACGCGGGCGCGACGGCGCCGTGGGATGGCTCGGTCCCTCTCTGTGCGCCGATCAGTGGTGATGCGTTCATTTGGCCTCCTCGATTCGGTCTGCGTGGGGCGTGAAAGAAGGGTCCTTTGCACCCCGCGCCCCAAACGCCCCGCTGCTAGAATAGTCAATTACACCTATGTTCGAGAACCTACAGGAAAAACTACAACGGGCGTTCAAGAGCCTTCGCGGCCAGGCCAAGCTAACCGAGGAGAACATTGACGAGGCGCTGCGCGAAATTCGCCTCGCGCTGCTCGAGGCCGACGTCAACTTCAAAGTCGTCAAACAGCTCATTGATCAGATTCGCGCCAAGGCGGTCGGCCAGGAAGTGCTGACCGCTCTCTCGCCGGGCGAGCAGGTCATCAAGATTGTCCGCGACGAACTGGTCGAGATTCTCGGTAAAGACACGGCGCGCATGAAGTTTGCCTCGCAGCCGCCCACGGTCGTGCTCATGGCCGGGCTGCAGGGCTCGGGCAAGACCACGACTTCCGGCAAGCTCGCGAACTGGTACAAGAATGGCGGGCATCGTCCGCTGCTGGTTTCGGTGGACGTCTACCGTCCCGCGGCGCGCGAGCAGTTGAAGATCGTGGCGCAGGCGGTCAAAAGCCACATCTACGAAGGCGAAGTCGGCGAGGCCAACACCGCTACGGTGGAGCGACTGGTGAAGGAAGCCCGGCGCGAGGCCATCGTTTCCGGCTGCGACGTGCTGATCGTGGACACCGCCGGCCGCTTGCACATTGACGAGCAGTTGATGGAAGAAATGCAGTCGCTGAAAAAGCTGCTGAATCCTTCGGAGATTCTGTTCGTGGCTGACGCCATGACCGGCCAGGACGCGGTCAACTCCGCCGACGAGTTCCACAAGAAGCTGTCGCTCACCGGCGTGGTGCTCACCAAGATGGACGGCGACGCCCGCGGCGGTGCGGCCCTATCGATTCGGCAAGTCACCGGCCAACCCATCAAGTTCATCGGCGTGGGCGAAAAGTACGATGCGCTGGAACCGTTCCATCCCGACCGCATCGTTTCGCGCATTCTCGGCATGGGCGACATTCTCTCGCTGATCGAGCGCGCCGAGTCGCAGATTGACAAGAAGAAGGCCCAGGAAATGGCCACCAAAGCCCTTTCCGGCGACGGCTTCTCGCTGGAAGATTTTCGCGACCAGTTGCGGCAGGTGAAGAAGATGGGCTCGATCAAGAGCCTGATGGGCATGATGCCGAGCATCGGTCCGTTCTCCGGGCTGCAGAAGGCCGCCGACCACGTGGACGAGAAACAGATCAACCGCGTCGAGGCCATCATCAACTCGATGACCTCGCACGAACGCAATCATCACGAAGTCATCAATGGCAGCCGCCGCAAGCGCATCGCCCGCGGCTCGGGCACAACGGTGCAGGAAGTGAACAATCTTCTTCGCCAGTACGCGCAGATGAAAAAAATGTTCAAGCAGATGGGCAAGCCCAGCTTCGCGAGAAGGCTGGCGGGGATGAAGCTGCCAGGGATGTAGAAAAACAGTTGCCAGTTGCCAGTACCCAGTTGCCAGTACCCAGTTGCCAGTTTTCCGTTTCAGCGATAACCCTTAACGAGTTGTCATCCTGAGCGGAGTTGCCGCGAGCGAAGCGAACGGCAACGCGGTCGAAGGATCCCTATGAGCTTAGTCGCCCCACGAATATGAAATGGCGTTCTCTAGAAGAATCCGGTCCACAAACTGACGTTCGTCCTCTGCGCGAGATCTTTGCCGAGCGCAAGGAACTCATCGCCAAGTATGTTCCGGCGGAGACGCAGGCCATTCACGCGCAGGCCGTCGCTGAACTCAAAGCTCGGCATCTCGCGGCGAGCATCCTGCCAGTGGGCGCAAAGGCGCCCGCATTCGAGCTTTCCGACCACGACGGCAAGGTCGTCTCTTCCTCCGACCTGCTCGGGAAGGGAAGGCTGGTTCTCTGCTTCATCCGCGGCCGCTGGTGCCCGTTCTGCGTCGGTCAGATGGAGTCCATGAACCTCATCCTGCCGCAGATCGAGCAGGCTGGAGCGACGCTGGTCGCCATCTCTCCGCAGACGGTGAAGCAGTCGTTCTTCATGCACGATCAACACAAGTTGCGCTTTCCGTTGCTCCCGGATGCTGGCAACAAAGTTGCCCGGCAGTTTGGGCTGACCTATCGCGTCCCGCCGGCGCAGGAAGCGGTCTACCGCCGCGCCTTCGTCAATCTGCCCTTCACCAACGGCGATGAAAGCTGGGAGCTCCCGATTCCGGCGACGTATATTGTGGATCGCGATGGCACTGTGCTCTACGCGTCGGCGAATGAGGACTACACCGAGCGGCCGGAACCGGGCGAGATTGTGAGTCTTCTCCACCAGCCGTAGAGACGTTGCTTGCAACGTCTCTGCCACCAGCGTCACAAGCCTCAGGTTCGTCGTTAGCGCCGGCAGAGACGTAACAAGTTACGTCTCTACGATGGGGCGCTGCGTTTTCGGTACACTGATACCTCATGCACTACATCTATGGTATTAACGCCGTCACCGAGGCGCTGAAGGCGCGCGGACGGGCTTTCGAGTGGGTGGGCATGGCCAAAGAACGCCACGACATCCGCCTGCAGCGACTCATCGAAGACTGCCGGCGGCTGAGCGTGCCCGTGCGTTTTGTGGCGCGCACGGAACTTGATCGCATGGCCGGGAACGCGGCGCATCAGGGCGTGGTCGCGGTCACCTCGGCCAAACAATATAGCGACCTCGACGACGTGGTCGGCGGCAAGCGCGGGCAGTATTCGCTCGTGCTGGTGCTCGATGGCGTGGAAGATCCCCACAATCTGGGAGCGATTCTACGCACCGCTGACGCGGCCGGCGCCGATGGCGTGGTTATCCCCGAGCGGCGCGCCGCGGGCGTGACTGGAACTGTCACCAAAGTCTCGGCTGGCGCGAGCGAGCACTTGCCGATCGCCAAAGTAACCAACATCTCGCGCACGGTGGAGGAACTGAAAGACCACAATATCTGGACCGTCGGCCTCGACGAACACAGCAAGCAGACCTACGACGCCCTCAACTACAACATGGACTGCGCGCTGGTGCTGGGCGCCGAAGGCAAGGGGCTGCACGATCTGGTAAAGAGGAAGTGCGACTTCCTGGTTTCGATTCCGATGCTGGGCAAGGTGTCGTCGCTGAATGTTTCCGTGGCCGCGGCGGTCGTCTTATATGAAATCGTGCGGCAGCGGCGGGCGCTCGAAGCCGCATCAAAGACAGAATGAAGTTGTTCAAGATGAGGTCCGCTCTCAAGAGCCTCGCCGTTCTCGGTACTCTCTGCGCCTCAACGGTGAACTGCTTTTCTCTCGACCGCGAGGCCTTCACCGTCACCAACTACGACCTCAACCTGCAAGTGGATCCGGAACTGCACCGTCTGGGCGTCCGGGGCAAGATCACGCTGCGGAATGATTCGACAGCGCTGCAGAAGATTGCGGTGCTGCAGATTTCGTCGTCGCTCGACTGGCGGTCCATCAAGGCAGACGACAAAGCGCTGCAGTATCTCACCCAGCCGTACACTTCCGACATTGATCACACCGGCGGGCTTTCCGAAGCGATCATAACCCTGCCGCAGGCAATCACGTCCAAAGCAACGATCGAACTGGAGATCGCCTACGAAGGCGTGATCGTGCTCGATGCGACCAGGCTGACGCGCATCGGCACGCCTGAGGAAGCGGCCAAGAGCACGGACTGGGATCGGATTGACCCGAAGTTCGTAGGATTGCGCGGAGCCGGATATGTTGGTTGGTATCCAATTGCCACGGACGTCGCAAATCTTTCAGAAGGCAACAGCCTGTTCGAGGTCTTGGCGCGATGGAGGGAGAAGGAGGCGGGATCCGCGATGCGTTTAGGTATCGAGCTATCACAGATGAGCGGGAGTGGATTAAAAGCCTCGTTCAACGAAGATGGCTCAGTCCGGGTGAGCGGAAACGACCCAGAGGTTCTTTTCAACGCGATCGGATGCGCACCGCGGCAGCGAAAATATCCGGGCAATTCCCTCCTGTCGTGCAGCCCCCAGCCTCTGCGATTAGACGCACCGACTCTGCTAATCGCCGATTATCAGGTGCTCGAACGTACGGGAATCGAGGTGCGCTACTTGAGCGGGCACAACGTAGCAGCCGCAAACTTTGCTGACGCAGCAGAAAAGACCTTGCCTCTCATCACCGACTGGTTTGGACCGCAGCGTGAGAGGGCAAAAGTGGCCGATCTACCCGATCTTAGCGCCGCTCCGTTCGAGAGCGGTGCGCTGTTGCTAACGCCTCTCGCCAACACAGATTCGAAGCTGGCCGGACTGGCCGCCGCCCATCAACTCACGCACGCTGCTTTTCTGTCTTTCCGTCCCTGGATCGAGGAAGGCCTCGCCCACTTCGCGCAAGCTCTCTATCTCGAACAGCAACGGGGCCGTCAGACTGCGCTCGACTACATGGGATTGCACCGCTCGGCATTCGCCGAAGCGGAGAAAATAACCACTGTGCCTCGATCGGACGACGAAGTCACCCACTCCCTGGTGAACACCGCCAGCGAGGAACTCTACCGCAGCAAGGCGATGTATGTGTGGTGGATGCTGCGGGACATGATCGGTGATGCGGCGCTCAAGAAGGCGCTCGCGGCCTACCATGCCGAGGAAGATAAGGACCCTTCCTACATGCCGCGCCTGATTGCAGCGCAGACCCAGCGCGATCTGGGATGGTTCTTCGACGACTGGGTGTACCGCGACCGCGGGCTGCCTGACTTCAAAGTGGAGTCCGCGTTCTCGACAAAGAGTGCGGCCAACACCTTTCTGCTCACGGTCACCGTGGGCAATCTGGGCGGGGCTGGCGCCGAGGTTCCCGTCACGGTCAAGTTCGCCGGCGGAGAAATTGCGAAGCGGCTCGAAGTGCGCGCCAAGAGCAAGGCCTCGATTCGCGTGGAGACGCCAGCACCTCCGCAGGAAATCGTGGTTAACGATGGTAGCGTGCCCGAGAGCGACCTGACGAACAACGTGTTCAAGATCGAACCGGCACAAAAATAGAGTCTTCGACAGAGACTAAAGAGGCACAGAGCAAGCATGGCCTACATCCAATTCTTAGGTGCAGCCGGCACCGTTACCGGCTCGAAGCATCTGATCAACACGGGAGATGCGTCGGGCAGGAACGGATTCCAGGTGCTGATTGACTGCGGGCTGTTTCAGGGTCCGAAAGAATGGCGCGAGCGCAACTGGCGCGACACGCCGGTTCCGGCCAGGCAGATTGACGCCGTCATCCTGACGCACGCCCACCTGGACCACTGCGGATGGATTCCGCGCCTGGTGAAGGAAGGCTTTCGCGGGGCGATCTATGCCACACCGCCCACGATTGATTTGTGCGGTATCATTCTGCCCGACTCCGGACACCTGCAGGAAGAAGACGCCGCTTTCTACAACAAGGGGAAAAAGTCGAAACACGATCCGGCTTTGCCGCTTTACACGTTCGAAGAAGCGCAGAGCTCCTTGCAGTATTTCAAGCCTGTGCAGGTGGGCCAGACGGTGCAGCTCTCGCCTGAAATCTCATTCCGTTTCGTCCGCGCCGCGCACATTCTTGGTTCGTGCATGGCCGAAATCGCGCTGGCCACGGACGGCCAGAAGCGGCGGTTGCTCTTCACCGGCGACATTGGCCGCGTGCTCGACCACAAAGTTGCGCCGGGGAAGGTGGTGCATTCCGGTCCGGCGGAAGGCGAGATCGCCGACCTCGTGGTGATGGAATCCACGTATGGGAACCGCACACACCCTAAGGAAGATCCAATGCCGGAACTGGCGGAACTCATTACGGCAACGGCCCAGCGCGGCGGCAGCGTGGTTGTGCCCGCCTTCGCCATTGAGCGCACGCAAAAGTTCGTGTTCATTCTGAAGCATCTGATCGAGTCGGGGCAGATTCCCCGCCTGCCGGTTTTCTGCGACAGCCCCATGGCTATCAAGGCAGTCGAGATTTTTCTGAAGCATGACGAAGAGTACAGCGACGAAACCCGCAACATGATTCGCAAGTACGGCTCACCAATGGAGTGGCCCGGGTTCACGTTTGCGTCAACCCCGGAAGAATCGAAGAAAATCAATTCGGCTGTGGCTCCGGTGATCATTATTTCTTCCAGCGGCATGGTGACGGGCGGGCGCATCCTGCATCACCTGGCGCAGCGGCTGCCCGACCCGAAAACTCTTGTGCTCTTTATCGGCTTTCAGGCGCCGGGGACGCGCGGGTTTGCCATCAAGAGCAGGTCCGACGAGGTAAAGATTTTCGGTGATCTCGTGCCGATTCGCGCCCAGATCGCCGCGCTCGAGCAGTTCAGCGACCATGCCGATCCGCCGGAGTTGCTGCAGTGGCTGCACACATTTCGCAGCCGGCCGGCGACAACGTATCTCGTTCACGGTGAGCCGGACGCTTCCGGGCAGCTTTGCGAGCTGATGAAAAACGATTTAGGATGGAACGTTCAGATCGCGCAGTATCTGGAGAAAGTGGAAGTGAACTAGCGTCGCCCTCGAAGAAGCTTGCTGGATAATCAGGGTGCAGAGCTAAAGTGCACGAGAGCTTCCAGTTTTTCCGCGGCGGCGCCGGAATCGATTGACTTCACCGCGAGCGGGATCGCCTCGGCGATGTGATTGCCTCGACCTGCCGCCACCAGCGCGGCCGCTGCGTTGAGAAGTACCACGTCCCGGCGCGGCGACTTCTCCCCGCGCAAGACCGCACGAATGATCGCAGCATTCTCCGTGGCATCACCGCCAGCGATCTCTTGCAAAGTGGCGCGAGTCATGCCGAACTCCTCCGGCTCCACTTCGTAGGATCGCACCGAACCTTCGCGCGCCTCGGCCACGCGCGTCGTCCCCGTGATCGTGATCTCATCCAACCCGTCCAGTCCGTGCACGACGAGCGCGCGGCGCAGTCCCAGCATGCTCAGGGCTTCGGCCAGCTTCTCCACCAAATCAAGCGAATACACGCCCACGACCTGCCCTGAGGCCCGCGCCGGATTGGTCAGCGGCCCGAGCAAGTTGAACATGGTTCGCATGCGCAGTTCACGGCGCACGGCCTGCACCTGCTTCATCGCGGGATGCAGATTGGGCGCGTACAGAAAACAGATTCCGACCTGGCGCAGGCACTCCGCGGCGCGCTCGGGCGAAAGCTGGATGTTCACGCCGAGGGCCTCGACCACATCGGCGGAGCCGCACCTCGAACTGATGCTGCGATTGCCGTGTTTGGCCACACGCACGCCCGCCCCCGCGGTCACAAACGCCGTCGCGGTTGAGATGTTGAAAGTCCCGCTGGCGTCGCCGCCCGTGCCGCTGGTATCCACTAAAGATTCATCCGCAAGGGCGTCGCGGCCGGTGCCCGTAACGGCGAGCGCATCTGCCGAAAGTCCATTCGCATTCTCTGGGGCACGCTCAATGGGCAAGGGCGCCGCGGCCGCGCGGATGGCCTCGGCGAAACCCACGATCTCCTCGACCGTCTCGCCCTTCATGCGCAGGGCGATGAGCAGGGCCGCGATCTGGGCGTCGCTGCACTTGCCGCTCAGCACTTCGGACATCACCTCGCGTGCTTCGGCGCGGCTGAGCGACTGGCCGTGATTGGCGATGCGATGGAGGGCGTCAACGATCATGTCGGTTCAACAGCGTGGCCAATAGCCTAGCACTTTGCCCCCGTTCTGGCACGGGTCGCGGCCAATGCTCGCCTGGCGTTTGCCCTATCTGCCGCCCTTCGATAGAATCGTAAGTTTGCTGCCCGGCTGTGCGACGCCGCAAGCAGGGTCCCTCCGAATTCTTTACTGACGAGTTTCTTTTATGAAAATCCATGAGTATCAAGCCAAGGCAATTCTAAAGAAATACAACGTGACAGTGCCGCGCGGAGCGATGGCTGCTTCACAAGATGAGGCCGAATCCGCGGCCAAAGAGCTTTTCAGCTCGGGCGCGACTGGAGTGGTGGTCAAGGCGCAAATCCACGCCGGCGGCCGCGGCAAGGGCGGCGGCGTGAAGATCGCCAAGTCGGTCGGCGAGGCCGGCGATCTCGCGGGCAAGATGCTGGGCATGAAACTGGTGACTCACCAGACCGGCCCCGAAGGCCGCATCGTGCGCCGCTTGCTGATCGAAGAAACGTTGCCCATCGAAAAGGAACTCTACCTGGGCATTCTGGTGGACCGAGCCGAAGGCAAGCCGGTCTTCATGGCTTCGGCTGCGGGCGGAATGGAGATCGAGCAAGTTGCCGCCGAGAATCCCGACGCGATTCTCAAGCAGCACATTGATCCGGGCATGGGCCTGGAGGCGTTTCAAGCGCGGAAGATCGCCTTCAAGCTTGGATTGAACGCGAAGCAGATCAATCCCGCCGTGCAGTTTCTAGCCAGCCTTTATAAGGCTTTTCTCGACACCGACGCTTCGCTGCTCGAGATCAATCCTTTCATCACCACGACCGACGGACGCCTGTTTGCGCTCGACGCTAAGATCAACTTTGACGACAACGCGCTGTTCCGGCATCCCGACCTGCGCGAACTGCGCGACATTACCGAGGAAGATCCGCTCGAAGTCGAGGCCTCGAAGTACAGCCTTAACTACATCAAGCTCGACGGTAACGTGGGCTGCATGGTCAACGGCGCGGGCCTGGCCATGGCCACCATGGACATCATCAAGTACGCCGGCGGCATGCCCGCGAACTTCCTCGACGTGGGCGGAGGCGCCAACGCCGAGCAGGTGGCGCATGCGTTCGAAATCCTGCTCAGCGACAAGAACGTGAAGGCCGTGCTGATCAACATTTTCGGCGGCATCCTGCGCGTGGACACGCTGGCCACGGGCGTGGTCGAAGCCGCGCGCAAGACCAACATCAAGCTGCCGGTGGTGCTGCGCCTCGAAGGCACCAACGTGGACGACGGCAAGAGGATTCTGATGGAGTCGGGACTGAACTTCGTGGTCACCGACACCATGAAAGACGCGGCCGACAAGGTAGTGGCCGCCGCCAAAGGCACGCTCGGCGGAACCGAATGGCGGTAGGCAGTTTGTGAAAGAGCGGCCCTTCAGGGCCGCGTACTAAGTCGAATTGAGACGGGCTTTAGCCCGGGGGCAATGAGGAAATTTCATATGGCAATCCTAGTTGACAAGAAAACGCGGGTCGTCGTGCAGGGCCTTACCGGCCGGGAAGGCACGTTTCATGCGAAAGCCAGCGCCGCTTACGGCACCCAGATCGTCGGCGGAGTGACGCCCGGCAAAGGCGGGACGACGCACGAGGGCTGGCCGATTTTCAACACGGTCCGCGAAGCGGCCGACCAGACAGGCGCCAACGCCACCGTCATTTTCGTGCCGCCGCCGTTTGCCGCCGACGCCATCATGGAAGCGGCCGATGCGGAAATCGACCTGATCGTCTGCATCACCGAAGGCATCCCCACACTCGACATGGTGAAGGCGTGGGAGTTTCTGCAGAACCGCCGTTCGCGCCTGATCGGGCCGAACTGCCCGGGCATCATCTCGCCGGGCAAGTGCAAGATCGGCATCATGCCGGCCTCCATCCATAAAGAAGGACCGATCGGTATCGTTTCGCGCTCGGGCACGCTGACTTACGAAGCTGTTCATCAGTTGACGCAGCGCGGCATTGGACAATCCACCGCGATCGGCATCGGCGGCGATCCGATTATCGGCACCAATTTCATTGATGCGCTCGATCTGTTCAACCGCGATCCCGAAACCGAAGCCGTGATCATGATCGGTGAAATCGGTGGCAATGCAGAAGAACTGGCGGCGGAGTTCGTGAAGACTCACATGAAAAAGCCGGTCGTGGGATTCATAGCTGGGCAGACCGCCCCTCCCGGACGCCGCATGGGACACGCGGGCGCAATCATCTCCGGCGGCAAAGGCACCGCCGCGGAAAAGATCAAAGCGCTGGAAGCCTGCGGAATCCGCGTGGCGAAATCTCCTGCCGCGATCGGAGAGACGCTGGCGGCCGCCATCGGGGTAAGCGTCTAGCAGCAGGCGCCGGGTGTAGAGACGTAGCTTGCTACGTCTTGCCTGCACGGGCAAAGAAGACGTTGCAAGCAACGTCTCTACAAAGACTAACGACCAAGGATCAACAACCGAACTTATGAAAACTCTGCAACGCACATTGACCATAGTTAAGCCCGACGCCGTGCGCAAGAATGCCATCGGCGACATCATCGAACAATTTGAGAAGCAGGGATTCCGCATCCTTGCCATGAAGATGCTGGAAATCTCCAAGCACCAGGCCGAGCAGTTTTACGCCGTGCATGCGGCCCGGCCGTTTTTCAACACGCTGACCGACTTCATGTCGAGCGGCCCAATCGTCGTGCTGGCCCTGGAGAAGGAAAACGCCATCGCCGACCTGCGCACGCTCATGGGCGCCACCAATCCGGCCCAGGCGGCGGAAGGCACCATCCGCAAGAAGTGGGCGACCAACATCGAGCACAACGCCATTCACGGCTCCGACGCGGAAGACACGGCGCGGTTTGAGTTGAGCTTTTTCTTTGCGGGATACGAACTGGCAAAATAAGTTCTCAGTTCCCGGTTCTCAGTATCTGAGGCCGAGAGGTTTGTTCTGAGAACTGACAACTGAGAACTGCTCCTATGCCTCTGGTTCAAATCACGATGCTTACAGGCCGCACCGCCGATCAGAAGCGCAAGATTGCCAAGCGGATCACCGATGCTCTGGTCGAAGAAGCCGGAGCACGGCGGGAAGCGATTATCGTTGCTTTCCACGAAGTGTCGAAAGAGAGCTACGCTTCGGGCGGCGAGTTGATGGCCGACAAGGGGAAGTAAACGGCACGCTTTATTGGGGCCATTCTTGTAGTCAAGAAAGAGATTCCTATGAAACTGAATCGAGCGTGGTTCGCGGTCGTCCTCGTGCTTTGCGCGTCGGCTGGTTTTGCCCAACAGTCCACGGAAGAGCAGGCTGTCTGGAAGCTGGAGCATTCCTACTGGGAATACGTGAAGGCGCTTGATCTGAAAGGCTATCTGGAACTGTGGCACCCGAATTTTGTTGGATGGCCCTCGGTCAGCGCTCAGCCGCAACGAAAAAACCACATTACCGATTGGATCACGGCTAATACTTCCAAAGGACTTCATCTGAAGTCTTACTCGCTGGAACCCGCCGCCAGCCAGGTGACCGGGAACATCGTCGTTGTGCACTATTGGTTGACCTCGGTTTGGGCGGACAAAGACGGCCGCGGCGAACCGCATACTCTTCGCGTAACGCACACCTGGATTAAAGATGAGAAAGGCTGGCAGATCATCGGCGGTATGTCGTCACCCGAGCTCGCGGCCAGCAAGTAGTCAACTATGTCCAAAATAGCGGGTCTCTCAGCTCTAGACGCGCGGCACTCTAGGCGCCGAAAGCAGCATGAGAATAAGTCCACCGATGTAGAAGGCCACGACATCTGCAAAAGAAAATCCTTCATAGCGCAGTATGAGGCCGTAAAGCATAACCGCTTCGCTTGTCATAAAACTCAGGATATGGCCAGCCTGCCACCGCCGCAGGGCTCGAGTATCTCCCAGATCCTCGGCCAAACGGCGGGCTCCTTCTCGGACGTATTTCGCCCGCGCCACTCTCCAACTCACCACCACCAGCATTGCGAGCAGCGTGATCGCGAAGAAGAGACCTTTACTGGGGTGTCGCGAGGCAGGCCCGGTTTTCTCCGCGATCGCGGGGAACACCAAAATACTAATGAACGTGAGGGACCATACCGTGCGCGTGAATTTCAGAGCGGCCGGCAGAGTTAACGGTAGGCGTGTGTCGCGGTCCAAAAAGCCTCCTGCGATTTCGAATCGCAATCCCACCGCGAGTCAGCCCAGCGGCTCGAACAAATGCCCTTCCACGCGGTCGGCGTGCTTGGGGAGATCCTTGCGCGCGAACTGCAAAAAGTGCGGAGCCGTGCGGTGGGCCTCGAGCGCGGCGTCGTCTTTGTACTGCTCGTAGATGAAGAACCGGCGCGGTTCGGTTTTGTGCCGATGCACCTGGTACATGGCACAGCCCGGCTCGTTGCGGGATTGTTCGGTCAGTTTTTCAAACAGCGCGGCAACTTCGGCTTCGTGCCCAACTTTCGCCATCCAGGTAACCGCCAGCACCACCATCGTTTTTCGCTCCTTCCCCGCTTGCAGGTCAGCCGGGGAAGTCATTCTAGGCCTTCTTTGCGGCCACCTTCAACTCCGTAACGAAATCCTTCACCAGTATGGTGTGGTCGCGGTCAGGGCCGGTGGAAATCATGCCGATCCGTGCCCCGGCTTCCTTTTCGACGAACGTCAGGTATTCCCGAGCCAGCCGCGGAAGCTTCTCATATTCGGTGATGCCCTGGGTGGAAGTCCGCCAGCCCGGCAGTTTCTTGTAGGCGCACTCGATCTTTTCATAGCCGCTGGCCTGCGCGGGTGCTTCGGCGGTCGCCTTCCCGTCCATCTTGTAGCCGACGCAGACCGGAATCTCGGCCAGATCGTCAAGCACGTCGAGCTTGGTCACCACCAGCCACGACGTGCCGTTGATCATGCCGGAGTAGCGCAGAAGCGGCAAATCGAGCCATCCCGTGCGGCGTGGGCGTCCGGTGACGGCGCCGTATTCGTTGCCGCGCTTGCGGATTTCTTCCCCGGCCTGGCTTTTCTCTTCGCTGGGGAACGGTCCTTCGCCCACGCGCGTGCAATAAGCCTTGGTGATCCCGATGACCGAATCAATGGCGTTCGGAGCCACACCGGTCCCGATGACCGCGCCGCCCGAAGTCGCGCTGGAGGAAGTCACAAACGGATAGGTGCCGTGATCAATGTCGAGCATCGTACCCTGCGCGCCTTCGAACAGGATCGAGCCTCCGCTGGCTAGCGCCTGGTTCAGCAGCACGGCCGTATCGCAGACAAACGGCGCGATCTTCTCCGCCGCCTGGGCGTATTCCGCATACATTTTGTCGGCGTCGAGCGGTTCGGAGTTGAACAGCGCGTGCGCGATCATATTCTTTTCGCGCACCGCGTTCTCGATGTGCTTCTTGAGTAATTGCAAATCGAGCAGGTCGGCAACACGAAGCCCGCGGCGCCCCATCTTGTCTTCGTAAGCCGGACCGATGCCGCGCGAGGTCGTACCGATCTTGACCCGCCCGGGCGCGTTTTCCGCCGCCAGTTCGATCATGCGGTGGTAGGGCAGGATCACATGCGCGCGATTCGAAACGAACAGGTTGCCGTCCACTTTGACGCCGGCCTGGCGCAGGGCCCCCGCTTCCTTCAGAAACGCAACCGGATCTAGCACCACCCCGTTGCCGATGACGCTACGGCAGCCGGCCCGCAGCACCCCGCACGGCACAAGCTGGAGAATAAATTTCTTTCCATTGATGATGACGGTGTGACCGGCGTTATGGCCGCCGGCATAGCGGGCCACGACCGAGAAGTTCTCCGACAACACGTCAACGATCTTCCCTTTGCCTTCGTCGCCCCACTGGGCGCCCACGATCACCGCGGTCTTGCCTTTTTTCAAGTTCAGCTCCGTTGCGGGAGATTTCAGGCAGGCAAATGGCTGCGCTGCCCCCGGGGTCGCACACTCCTCACCCGCGGGGATGCCTCTGCGGAAATTACTTGGGAAATAAGCGGAGAAGATGTGTACGAGCTATCTTATCGTGCCCGCCGGAAGGAAGCAACGCGCGACAGCCTGGCTGGCGTGGCCACGGTCGCCTCACCCTTTACTTTTCTTCAGTCCCTTCTTAACCTTATTGCCCATGCCTGCTTATTTCACGCCCGAACTCTTCCGCTTTCTCGCCCGGCTCAAGCGCAACAATAATCGCGACTGGTTCCTGGCCCACAAGGACGAATACGAGACCTGGGTCCGCCAGCCCGCGATCCGCTTTATCACCGAGTTCGCCGGGCCGCTGTACGAAATTACGCCTCATCTCGTCGCCGATCCCCGCTCCTCGCGCGGCTCTCTGTTCCGCATCTATCGCGACACACGCTTCTCCGGCGACAAGCGTCCGTACAAGACGCACCTGGCCATGCGCTTTTCCCATCGCGGCAAGGATGTTCACTCTCCCGGGTTTTATCTGCACCTTGAGCCCGGCGGCTGTTTCGCGGCGGCGGGTCTGTGGCATCCCGAGCCACCGGTCCTGCTGATGGTGCGCAACGCCATCGTGGCCCGGCCGGAGGAGTGGCGCGCTGTCCGCAAACTCTTGAACTGGGACGACGCCGGCAAGCTCAGCCGCGCCCCGCGCGGCTTTCCCTGCGACCACGAATTCGTGGAGGATCTCAAACTTCGCGATCTCGGCACTGCCTTTGAGTTCACTGACCGGCAAGTCTGCAGCCCGCGGTTCATGTCGCTCTTCGCCGCCACCTGCCGCAAGATGTCGCCCATCGCGGCATTTCTTAGCCAGGCACTTGGGCAGAAGTTCTGATTGTTGAGTGGCGCGAGCCCGGTGTTGTATGGTAGGCCCGGCAGGAATCGAACCTGCAACCGTCGGATTAGAAATCCGATGCTCTATCCGTTTGAGCTACGGGCCCTCGGGACGGAAGACTTCCCGTGCAGACTTCATTCTAAACGCGAGTCCAAGCCAAGCCCAACCCGATGCTTTCTCCCGCAGCCAGAACTCAGGCGGGAGCTTGTGTATAATGAGGGACTTACCGCACCAAAGCGGGCGCTTAACTCAGCGGTAGAGTGCCATCTTCACACGGTGGAAGTCATAGGTTCGAATCCTATAGCGCCCACCATTTCACTCCTCACGCGCGAGACTGCTCTGCCATTTTTTTCGCGCTCCCCTTCCTGAACCTCTGGCTTCGCAGGGCCGAAGTTTGGGCGCTGTGGCCCGGCGTGGTAGCCTATCGGCGGCAGGGGTGGAAAGCGGGTTTGGCGCCTGTCGGCTGCCCTGGCCGGTTCTCGCTTTTCATGGCACGCGAATCCAAACCCTCGCCGGCACCTCTATCTCCTTCATCTAAAGGGACTTCCTCGGTTTCTCCAGACGGGCAGAAAACGCAACTTTCGCCCGCATCCGGGGTTGAGATTAGTGTGAGCACCGCCGCCCTGAATCAGTCCATGCTGATGGCAGCGACGACGCAGCCGGCGCCGGCGGCATTCTTGCCCGCATCCGGCGGAGAAGCGCCGTCTGACGCCGAGATCATGCTGCGGGTGAAGACGGGCGACCAGTCGGCGTTTGATTATCTGGTGCAGAAGTATCGCCGTCCGATGATCAGCTACATGTACCGGATGGCGCGCAATGCAGCCGCGGCGGAAGATCTGGCGCAGGAAGTTTTCCTGCGCGTGTATCGTTCGCGCGAAAACTACGAGGCCAGCGCGAAGTTTACGACCTGGCTGTATCGCATCGCGACCAACTTGGCGGTGAATCACGCGCGCGACACGCGCCACGAGCGCCCCGAGGTGACGGTCAGCCTGGACGAGCCCGACGAGGAAACCGGCACCACGCTCGAACTGCCTGACGGGAATATGACCGCGGAGCAGGCCATGGTGCGGCGGGAGCGGATGCTGGCGATCCGGCGCACGGTCGAGGCGCTGCCCGAGCAGCAGAGGCTGGCGGTAATCATGCACAAGTACCAGCAGATGGATTACAAGCAGATTGCCGAAGTACTGAAGAAGAGCGAATCCGCGACCAAGTCGCTGCTCTTCCGCGCTTATGAGACTTTGCGGGAACAGTTAAAACAATATTTGTAGCCAGGCAGGTTTTGTGTGGGGTTGTGTGAACGACAGTGGCGAACAGAGACAAGGGGAAGCAGTCATGAAATGCGATGAGATTCGAGAGCGGATGCCCGATGTGGCGGCGGGATTGATCGAGCCCACAGCGGAGGAAGGCCAGCATCTGGCGGGTTGCGCCGCCTGTGCGGAGCAACTGAAAACGATGCGCGCCACCATGGCGTTGCTCGACGAGTGGCAGGCTCCTGAGCCTTCGCCGTACTTTGACGTGCGCCTGCAGGCTCGCCTGCGCGAGGAAATGGCCAAACCGCAGGCGGGCTGGTTGTATTGGTTCCGCCGACCGGTGCTGGCGGCGGCGCTCACGGTGCTGATGGGAATCGGTGTGGGTTTGTTCGTTACGCGAGGCATCGGTATCTACAACCCGAGGGTGGACGATTCGATTTCCGACAACCGGATTCCGCTAGATCTTGGCGCTCCCGAGCCGGGCACGGCGGTGAGCGACTTGCAGGCGCTGGAGAAGAATCACGAAATGTATTCCGATTTCGAGTTGCTGGACGACCTGGACTTGCAGCAGGATGTCGTCGCCAACCCGTAAGCGGGAAGGGAAGGGTTTAGGGCCCAGGAAGGATCGAACAGACAGATGGGGCGGGGAAAACTTATGACGGGATGGCTGGCCAGCGCATCTGTGGCGCTGGCATTGGCCTGTCCTGTGCCCAGCCTGGGACAAAGACGCGGCGCTCCGCAGCAGGTGCATCCCGCCCCTGCTTTTCAAGCGCAGCGGCCCGCAGCGCGACCGCCGGGTGCACATCCGCAAGTAAGTTCCCGTCCGAAAGGGCACGCAGGAGACTGGCTGCGGCGCTATAAGGACCTGCCTCCGGCGGAACAGGAGCGCGAACTGCAGAATGATCCCGCGTTTCGCCGCCTGCCGCCGGGCCAGCAGCAGCAGCTCCGGCAGCGGCTGGACCATTTCTCCAGCCTTCCCCCACAGCAGCAGTTGCGCATGCTGAACCGCATGGAAACCTGGGAGCACCTGACGCCCGAACAGAAGCAGCAGGCGCGGCAGATTTTTGGTCAGATGCGGCAGCTTCCGCCGGACCGCCAGCGCCAGGTCACGACGGCGGTTCGCGACCTGCGGGCCATGCCGCCGCAGCAGCGCGAAGCCGTGATCAACTCCCCGCGCTTCAAGAGCATGTTTTCCGACCAGGAGCGCGAGATGATGCGCGGGGCCACACGTCTGCCGCTGGCCCCCGCCGAAGGCGGCGAGGCTGGCCCGCAGGAGTAATTTTCAGGGGCCAGGGGCTAGGGATCAGGGATCAGTGGCTAGACTCCGCAGCTATCGGTAGATGTCTTTTCGGTCTCCAACGCGCACAACCAGGACCCGCAATTCCTTGTCCCGCAGCTCGCAAATGATGCGGTACTCTCCAACGCGATAGCGCCAGAAGTCCCCCAAAGGCCCACGCAGGGTTTTACCCACAGTGCGGACGTCGTCCAGGGGAGCGACACGCTTGTCCATGTAGTCGAGAATTCGGCGTGCTGACGGTTTGTCGAGCTTGCGAAGCTGGCGGCGGGCGGTTTCGCTGTACTCAATCGTCCAGGCCAAGATCCTGTCTCACTTCGCGCGCGCTGAAAGTGCGCTCCTGTCCTTTGCGCAGGCGCTCGACCACATCCGCTGCGAGATAGTAGTCCTCCATTTCGTCAATGTGGGTCAGGATCATTTCGCGAATGTAGAAGGCCTTGGTGCGGCCGGTTTTTTCGGCCAGTGCGTCCAGACGGCGCTCGATCTCTTCGGGAAGGCGAATGGAAGTGGCCATGAAGGGTCTTGCAATACACGTATTCGATGTATTCAGTATATCACAGGACGTCCAGCAACTGCCTTTCCGCACTCGGAAATCAGCAATCAGCATTCAGCGCGTCACGCCTACCCTTCGTTCACAAGCTGAATGCTGAGTGCTGACTCACTGCCGCAGCAGATTCCGGGCGATGAAGAAGACGTTGGCCGGGCGCTCACCCAGCCGCCGCATGAAATAGGGATACCACTCGGTGCCGAAGGGGATATAGACGCGCATGCGCCAGCCGTCGCGCACCAGGCTCTGTTGCAGGTCTCGGCGAATGCCGTGCAGCATCTGGAACTCAAACGAATCCCGCGCGATGTTTTCCTGCGTGGCAAACGCCTGCGCTTGGCGAATGATGGCTTCATCGTGCGTGGCCAGGCCGTGGTAGGTGCCGCTTTTCATCAGGATCTTCATCAGCTTGATGTAGTTCGCGTCCACGTCGGCTTTGCTTTCAAACGCGATGCTGGCGGGCTCCTTGTAGGCCCCTTTGCATAGGCGGATGCGGATCCCCTCCGCCAGCAGTTTCTCGACATCGCTCTCGGAGCGCTTCAGGTAGGCTTGGATCACGGTCCCGACACTTTTCTCGTTTCCCGGCATGCGGTGTAACTCGTGCACAAAATCGAGAGTGCGCTGGGTGTAGGGAGAGCCTTCCATATCCACGCGGACGAAACCGGGCGGCGTCATGGAGGCGGCTTTGGCCACCAGTCCGGCGACCAGATCGCGGGCCATGGTTTCATCCACGTCCAGGCCCATGTGGGTCAGTTTCAGGCTGATATTGGCGTTGAGACCGTTGGCGGTGATGGCCTCGAGAATGTGCTGGTAAAGCCGCGCGCTGTGGCGGGCCTCGTCGGGGTTGGTCACGTTTTCGCCGAGATTATCAATGGTGACGCTCATGCCGGCGCGGTTGACCACCTGGGTGACACGCACGGCGTCGGCGATTTCGGTGCCCGCCACAAAGCGGCCGGACACGCGGCGCCCTACCGCAGAGCGCTCGGCAAAGCTGCGCATAGAACGGTTTTCAGAAAGATGGACGAAGAAAGCCCTTAGCATGAAAGACCTGCCAGCTCCGGAATAAGCGGGTCCGGGAGGATAAGAAAAGGGATGCCCGACCCCATGAAGATCACAGAGTGTTGTATCACACTCTTGGCCAAGGTCACTTGCCGTGCGCTTCCAGGAATTTCTCCACTTCGATGGCCGCCATGCATCCGGTGCCGGCTGCGGTGATGGCCTGGCGATAGCGGCGGTCCTGCACGTCGCCGCAGGCATAGACCCCGGGCACGCGAGTGTGTACATAGTCGTGCGTCTTCAGGTAGCCGTCGGCGTCAGTGTCGAGCTGGCCGGCGAACATCTTCGCGTTGGGCTCGTGTCCGATGCCGAGAAACAGCGCGCTGGTGGGGAAATCCCACTCTTTACCGGTCTTCACGTTGCGAAGCTGGAGGCCGGTGACTTCCTGCTTGCCCGCGTCGTAGACGTCTTCGACGACCGTGTCGAGCAGGAACTGAATCTTTTCGTGATGCTGCGCGCGATCGAGCATGATCTTCGATGCCCGGAACGCGTCGCGGCGATGAATGACCGTGACCTTGGTGGCGAAGCGGGTGAGGAAAAGCGCTTCTTCCATGGCGGAGTCTCCGCCGCCGACGACCACAATCTCTTTTCCCGAGAAAAAGAACCCGTCGCAGGTGGCGCAGGACGAAACGCCGTGACCGATGAGCTGCTGTTCGTGGGGCAGGCCCAGCCAGCGCGCCGAGGCGCCGCTGGCGATGATGAGCGTCTGCGTATGAATCTGCTGGTGGCCGAGATGCAGCAGGAATGGACGCTTGCTCAGATCCACGCTGGTCAGGTGCGCCATGCGGTATTCGGCGCCGAAACGCTCGGCTTGCTTGCGCATGTTCTCGACCAACTGCGGGCCGAGGATGCCTTCCGGGAATCCAGGAAAGTTTTCCACCAGCGTAGTTAGAGAAAGCTGCCCGCCGGGCTCGTGGCCCTCGATGACCAGCGGTTTCAGGTTGGCGCGCGCGGTGTAGAGGGCGGCGGTGTGTCCGGAGCATCCGGAACCGATGATGACAACGTTGCGAGTTTCGCTCATGGATGATTGTCTGCTTGGCAGATTAGATGGCTGAGTTCCGATTTTGATGCGCAGCGCCTGCCTTCTGACATCTGGTCATTTCTGATCTTCCGCAGGCTTCTTCATTTTGGGCGCTGGAGTGGTCTTCGGACGCGACTCCCCGCTGATCTTTGCCAGTTCCTGGGGGACCGTAGTTTTCACGCCCAGCAGCCCGCGATAATTTGCCAGCACCTCGGACGCGCTGTGAAACAGCGGTTCGTAAGCGCTCTGGTCGGCTGCCGGCCCTTCGGCCGCAGAACAGCGGGCCAGCGCGACCGAGGCTTTGCCAAAACGCTCCAACCGAACCCGGTTGGCTGGATTGTTGGCCCCCAGCATGGCTTCCGCGGTGGTGACCGACGACGCGCTGCCTTCCAGAGAGACCTGGATCAGATCCTTGGGATCGCGCACATGCAGCACCAGCGTCTCAACCATATTCTGTCCGTCATTGCTGAAAGAGTACTGCACGCTGGAAAACAGGGCCTGCACCGCGAATTCGCGGCGAATGCGGACATAGCTGGCCACCGACGGCTCCCCGGCAACGTGGGTGCTCGCTCCCGGCTGCAGGAAGTTGGGCATATCGGTCAGAGTGGAGCGTCCGCGGGATACTTCAAAATCGGCGGCGAACAGCGGCTGTTTTGGGATGCGAGCCAGAGCCGAGGCGATCTCCTTCTGCTCGTCCGCCGACGGCGTGCAGACATTCAGCATGTTGACCTTCACCTGCGGCTGAGTGGAGGGCGGCTTGGTCTCCTGGGCCGCAGTCCGGGGTGCGGGCAGCAGCCAGAGGAAACCGACGAGCAGGAAAACGGGGATTCTGGGCACCGCGAAATTCTAAATGAGAAAGAGGGAAAAATCTCGGATCGCGGGGGGCAGTGGGCCAGCTTGAATCTTCGGACCTTTCTTGAAGGCGGCATCCCGAAGCCCGGGAAGGATTTCGCCAGAGATGCAAGCCAAGGACCCCAGAGAAGCCTTAGAATTCTGCTATGGCGAACCTGACATTGGTTTATGGCATGCGGCTGCTGCCGTCCGAGGATGTGGCGGAAGTGGGACAGGCTCCGGTGAAACTCACGAATGGCCGGGAGGCCCACGTCACCATGCACGTGCTCGAAGGCAGCAAGGAAGAGATCGAAAAGCAGTTGCGCACGAGCCTGGAGGCGTTCTTCGACCTCTATCCTGAAATTTAGCGGCGCAGGTGTACGCGGTCGGTTCAGCGGGGGCGAGTTTCAGGGCGGCACGTTGCGAGGTTGATGTTCATCTCGCCGTATAATCCTAGTTCTCTGCCGGGTGTCCAACAAAGCATGCAACGGTCTTATCCAGAATTGCGCCGCCGGTTGACCGAAGCCGGACTGTGGCCCGAAGGCCGCATGGCTCGCCTGGCCTGCTATCTGGCGGGCATGGCGGCGGTCTTGTTCGGCTTGCAAAAGCTGCTGGGATTGTTCGCCGCTTCCTGGGGCGATCATTTGGGGGGCTGGGTCGGGTTCCTCGCCTTCCTGGCTGCGGTGCTTTTCTCGGTGCTCGCCTTTCGCTGGCTGAAACGGAGAATTCTGTGGCGGCTGCGGAACCGGCTGATCGTCACCTATGTTTTTATCGGTGTCATTCCAGCCGTGTTGCTGGTGACGATGGCGCTCATCACTCTCTACGGGCTCGCCGGTCAGTTTGCCGTATTTCTCGTGACCTCTGAAATTCGTTCTCAGCTAAGAAGTCTTGAGGCAGCCAACGCCGCGGTCAGCAATGAACTGGCGGCGCGACTGGAGCGCGGAGAAAATCCGGCTGCTGAATCGCTGGCCGGGCTGAGAAAGCGCGATCGCGCCTGGGGACGACGGCAGATTTGCGCCTGGTACGGGGAAAAGCCGCTGCCCCTGTGCAACGAATTCCAAGGAGCCACGCTTACGTTCCCAGGTTTCGCGAAAGGCACGTTTCGCGAGATTGTCCGCGATCGCGAAGAACTGCACCTGCGCGTCGTCACGTCGCTTCCGCTGGGGGCAAACCGGCTGACGGTTGTGACCAGCGAGCCGTTCGACAAGGAGCTAGTGGGGAACATTGCTGCCGATCTGGGCGAAATCACGCTGTTCGCCTCCGGCATCGCGATTAACGAGACTCCCACGCAGAGTTCCGCCAGTTCTGGCGGTGAGCCGAATCCCGGTCCTCATGCTTCGGCCTCCATCACTCCGCAAGACAACAAGGGCGGAATCGTCATCAGCTCAAATAAGCAAGGTGTATCAGTCCAAGCCGACAACCAGGTTCTGCAGCCTACTTTTGTCGTGGGAATGTTGCCCAGCCCCGACGGCCGGTTTGATCTCGAGATCCCGCTCGCCGGCACGTCCCTTTCGGTGGTGGACTGGAACAGCGGCGAACGGGCCCGCCGCGCTCTGCTGAGGGTTCGTACCCGTCCCTCAGTGCTGTACGGACATCTGTTCGCCGCGCTGGGAGAATTCGTGCAGGGAGTGGCGTACATCTTGATCGGCGTAGGGATTTTCTTCGCCATCATCGAACTGATCGCGCTGATCATCGGGACGCGCATGACTCGCACCGTCACGGCCGCGGTCGCGCAGTTGTACGACGCTACCCGGCACGTGGATCGTGGCGACTTCAGCCACCGCATCCCGGTGAAATCCGGCGACCAACTGGCGGATCTGGCGCTCTCGTTCAACTCGATGACGGCCTCGATCGAGAAGCTGATCCTGGAGCAGAAAGAGAAGCAGCGGCTGGAGAACGAGCTGGTGATCGCGCAGGAAGTGCAGGCGCAGTTGTTCCCGCGCCAGGTTTCCGAACTGGAGTCGCTCGAAGTGCACGGATTCTGCCGTCCGGCGCGTACCGTCAGCGGGGATTATTACGACTTCGTGACGGCCAGTTCCCACAAGCTGATTCTGGCCGTCGGCGACATCAGCGGGAAAGGCATTTCGGCGGCGCTGCTGATGGCCACCATCCATTCCGCGGTGCGGGCCTACAGTATGGAGCACCTGCCGCAGATGCGAGAACCGGTTGCGGTGGGTGCGGTGGCCGGCGCCGGGAGGGTCCTGGCAGCCTGGCCCGAGGGCGTGGAGGTTTCTCCCGGAGCCTTGCTCGGCCTGCTCAACCACCAACTCTTCGAGAGCACTCCGCCGGAGAAGTATGCCACGCTGTTCCTGGGCATTTATGACGGCCGCTCGCACCACCTCACCTACAGCAACGGCGGCCACTTGCCGCCCATTCTGATCGCGGAAGACGGATCTATCCGCAGACTCGAGGCTGGCGGCACGGTCGTAGGCCTGTTCGACAATATGACCTACGCCGAAGGCGCAGTGGACATGCGTCCCGGCGAGGTTTTTATCGCCTACAGCGACGGTGTTACCGAGCCAGAGAATGACTTTGGCGAATTCGGGGAGCAACGGCTGATTGATCTGGTCCGCGAAAACCGGAAACTGCCCCTCGCCCAGATCAGCCAGATTGTGACCATGGCGGTGGATGACTGGATCGGCGATAAAGAGCAGCCCGACGATGTGACCCTGGTTTTGGCGAGGGCGAGATGAAGTTGCGGGTCGCAGTGTCAGCAGCCCTGAAAAGGCTTGCCGCTAGCCGCTTTTCGCCCAATGCCTTCGGTGACAGTCCCTTCGTATTGACAGAAGCAGTACCATGCAATACCTTGGAGCGTCAGTATCTAAAAATTCGCACGCGGGAGTAGCATAACTTCGGCAATGCGCCGGGGCTCCATCCCGGAGATGACGGTTCGATACCGTTCCTCCCGCCCCATATGTCTCCGCTCGCAGCGGTCCTAGGATTTTCTGCTGTTTCCAGCGTCCCTGCGGCAACAGAACGCCGTTAGTGGCATTGGCCTCTTCCAGGAACAAAAAAAACGGCGGGTGGTTGAAGGTCCCCCACCCGCCGCTTCCTCAGGAGGTATACGTGATGTCAGCTCTGAAAACTTCGTTCTGAAACAAGCACAGGCTACTCCGCAACGCCTCGCAGGGGGAGATCACGAAGGTACTTTCGCCAGCGTAAAGGCCGCCGGAAGGCTTCCGTTGTGGGATGAGTTCCAGTCGGGGACTCAACTTATCGCTTCGGCACAATCAAGACCCGAGCGGTTAGCGCCTGATTGCTCAACGTTCCCCCAACAATCAACGATCCCACTGGCGTGGAAACCATGCCACGGCTGTCGGCGCGCACATCGAAGGTATCGTCGGTGATGGTCTCCCAGCGGTTGCCGCGGACATCGTAGTCGAAGCTCATGGGGGAGATTTCCGCGGGCTTGCCGTCGGCGTCCAGGCCCTTGAAGTTGTGCGGAGCGGTCGTCCCGCCCGAGAAAATGACCCTGTGATCTTTTTCGCCGGCCACAATGCCGAACCGCCCCGGCCCGGGGTGGGCAGGCAGTTTGCTCCACGCGATCTTGTTCGGATCCTTATGATCAATCTTGCCCAGCCAACACTCATCGGAGGCGATGTAGGGACTGCCCTCCGCCGTGTTTTTCCTGGCGCCGTCCACGAAGACAATGGCGTCGTCCGTCAGTCCGCCGGCATGACCGAAAACCGGGGTTCCCGGGAACGGCGTAGCCTGGCTCCAGGTGTTTTTCTCGGCGTCATAGACTTGTACGATGTTGACCGGCCCATTCTTGGACCTTCCCCCGGCCAGGTAGATGTAGCGGTTTTGATTCAGCCCGATTACGGCGCTGTCCACGGCAACCGGCATGTCTTCGGCGCGGTACCAGCGCTTCTCGTCCGGCAGGTAGGAGTTCACGTCAGCGACGGTAAGTTCAACGCCCTGGCCGTCCACGAGGTATCCGCCGAAAAGAAAGATCTGGCCCCGGGCGCCCACGGCGGAAGCGCCCAGTCGGCCTCCGACTCCCGGCACCGGGCGGCCTTCGCTCCATTTCGCCGACGACAGGTGCAGGACGTAAACCTTGTTCGTGATATCGTCCCAGGTCTTCTTGGAGCCGACGCCCATGAGGGAATAGACCTCGATTCCGCCTTTGAGCGAGGCCACCGCATTGCCGGAAACCGCGGCGGGCATGGGAGGGATTTTCGGCTGATCCGCAGCCAGCAGAAAAACGGCACAGGCCGCCGGGAGGAAAAACGCAGGGAGTTTTTTCATTGCTGAGATATTACGTCTTGGAGCGGGCGGCGGCAAAGGGCGAGCCGGCCGGGGGAACTCAGAACCACGTCTTGCGCCGGTATTCGCGGTAGGCGTCGCCGAAGGCCGCTTCCAGCACACGCGCTTCGCGGCGGGCGCGAATCGTCTGCCCGATTACCACGATCACGAGGACGATCCAGAGAGCCGGTTTCTCCAGGACTAGCAACAGTCCCGTTAGCATCACCGTGCCGAACACGTAGATGGGGTTGCGAATTTTCGAGTAAAGCCCGGCGGTGACCAGTTGGTGAGCCTCGGGACTAATGGAAAACGACTTACCGAGTTGATAACGGGCGACTGCTATGAAACTGACGCCTGCCACAGCCAGTGCCGTGCCAATATAGCGCTGCATGTTCCAAGGCGTGGGCCACGTGGCAAGAACCCAACCCAGAACGCCCACGGCCACAATCTGCAACGCGGTGAATACCTGGAGTCCTCGGCCTTCCATGCCTGGTTTCCTCCTTACTTGACCGACCCCTGGCGCACGCTGTGAATGAAGTCCGTGTATGCCGGCGTCTGGCCGAGGGCCCGCATGTGGCTGGCAATCTGTCCGCGATGATAGGCGGAATGGATCACGACGTGAGTCAGAATGTCCACGATCGCATTGGTCCACACTTCGCCTTTGCTGTTCTTATAGGAAATGGACTGAGCCACGTCCCCTGCGGTGATCAGATCCAGAAATTCGCGCCACAAGCGCGCCAGTTCGGCCGCCTGCGCCTCACACTCCGCCAGATCGCCCTTCGGCCACACGGGGGAAGTTTGCGGCTGATGCTTCAGCCGCTCCAGCCAGAGCCGCTCGGCCGAAAGAATATGCGCCATGAGCTTCAGCGACCGCTCGTCGGCGCCCGTCGCCCGGATCGCGGCAAGAACTTCCCGGTTGGCCCACTCATCGTAGTCAAACTGGCGGCGCAGATAGTCAGCGAGATTCAAACGGCCGGGCCTCCACAATATTAGGACTGCAACACCAATCTAGTCTGGATTGCCACTGCGGGCAATGTTGTAATGATCCTTTCACATTCCGAGAATAGACTTACTGGTTCGTTTCTTGCCAGGGCTCCAAGCCGCTTCAACGCGGAGGTTTCTTCTGAAGATGCCGCGCCGCACGCTGACATCCCGAAAAGTCGCAGCACAGCAGGAGGAAGCCACCCCCCCCCTGCGCTCCGCAGGGGAAACTCCTGCGGCAATCGAGGCGAAGCTCAGCGGCACGGGCGATTTGACCAAACTGGCGCTGAAAGCCTGCCTGATCGCCCGCGATGCGGCATTCAACGTCCGCGACCTGCTCACCGTCAACTCCCGCATGGCCTTTCTGGCCATCAAGGACTGCGAAAAAGAACTCGATCTGATCGAGCGGCAGATTGACGAACGGCTGCCCGCGGCCATTACACGGGTCAATGAAGCGCGCGCCCGCCAGTTGCTCTCCAGCCTGAAGTGCACTACCGACCTGGAGCGCATTGGCGACCTGGTCATGAGCGTGGCCATGCGGGTACAGGCAAGAACCACGAAGATGGCGGCCTCCGATGTTCGCCAGTTAGTGGAAATGTCGGCCATCCTGCACGAAATGCTCGATCTGATCCACCGGGGCTTCTCCACTCTCGACCTGGAATGTGCCCGCAAGGTACTGCAGATGGACAAGGACATTGACCGCGTCTGCCACGCCCTGTTCCAGAAGCACCTGGCGGAAAGCGTGTCGCGCGGCGATGCCTCAGGTTTCGATGTGCTCCTGATGGCGCAGGCCCTGGAGCGCGCCGGCGACCACACCACCAATCTCGCCGAAGAACTCTACAGCCTGATCGAGGGCCGCAGCCTGCGGCATGCGCCGAAGAAGAAGGCCGCAACCTAGGAAATCCCGCGGGAAATTCATCGTTCGTTAACAAACGGGAAACATTCGCGCAACATTCCCCCAATACAGTCTTCTGAGAGCGCTTTCGGCAGGTCCAGCCGATGGACCACTGGGAGTGTATGAAACGAGCGAATGCACCTGCCGGCTGAAACCCACGAAGAATCTGCAAGCCCCGGCCGCATGGGGTCTCTCCGCCCGGTCATCTTCGTCGTGGAAGACGACGAGGACATCGCCCGGCTGATCTCCCACAACCTGCAAGCGGCAGGGTTCGAGGTGCAGAGTTTTGTGAGCGGTGCTTCCGTGCTCACCGAAGCCGCCCGCGAGATGCCGGCGCTGTTCCTGCTCGACGTAATGTTGCCCGGCGCCGATGGTTTCGATCTCTGCCGCCACATCCGCCAGGCTCCCATGCTTTCGGCAACGCCCGTCATCTTTCTCACGGCAAGAACAGCGGAAGCTGACCGCGTGAAGGGGCTGGAGCTGGGCGGAGACGACTACATCACCAAGCCTTTCAGCCCGCGGGAACTGGTGGCCCGGGTGCGCAGTGTGCTGCGCGGATTAGGGCAGACTCCGCCCACCGCCGAGGTGCTGCGGCTCGGCGATCTGGAAATTGACGTCTCTTCCATGACGGTTCACGTGCAGGGCCGCAATGTGCTTACCACGGTCCGCGAATTCCGCCTGCTCGAGTACCTGGCTACGCACCGCGGCCGCGTCCTGACCCGCGATCAACTGCTGGACGCGGTGTGGAAGGAAACTCCGTTCGTGACCCCGCGCTCGATTGACGTCTATATCCGCCGTCTGCGCGAGAAGATTGAAACCGATCCCCGCCATCCGCAATACCTGAAGACGCTGCGCGGCATCGGCTACCGCTTCGAAGTGCCGAAATAGCGCCGCCGCCGGCGGAATTCCTGGCGTGGCAACCATATAACGGAATCGCCGCCCGCCTGCATACCACGGGATAACGAAAACCATTTCAGATTGTTGATTTTAGATGGCAGATTTTAAGTGCAAGGTCCGCCAATCTGAAATCCCTTCCCCAAGATGTTGGCTATCCCTTCTTCGCTTCTGGGCTCGCACCGGCTTGACTGACATCCTCGCGGGCCGTCTTCTTCTTGGCGGGTTGCTTCGCAGCTTCTGCCCGTTTCCGCTCCTGATAGCGGCGGTCATGAAACTGTTGATCAGATGCTTGTTTCTTCATGCTTCCATCATGTCACAGATTCCGCGGCCCGGAGGTCTGTGAACTCCAACCCGCACCGGCTGTTCATCCTCCGCTAACCTCACGCCCCGGCATCCGTCTGTAGTATCGTGTCCGGTCGGGCCGGAGTGTCGCGGAGTTTCAACATTCTCGAATGGAACCTGCCGATCTCGATATGCGTATTTTCTACCGGCCCAGTCTGTTCAAATCCCAAACCGTGCCATTTCCATGAGGTGATATGACCATTTCCCGTTTGAATGCCGTGCTCGTGCTCAGCCTGAGCGCAGCCCTGTTTGCGCATGCCGGCCTGGCCCAGACCGTCAGCCCTAATTCTTTGACGGCCCGCAGCGCTCCAGCCGACGAAGCCAAGCAGCCCGCGCTCGAACGCTTTGATCCTAACCTGGCCGACAAGACGCTCGATCCCTGCGACGACTTTTACAAGTACTCCTGCAACAAGTGGCTGAGCGTCAACCCGATTCCTGCCGACCAGGTCTACTGGAGCACCAGCAGCGGCCTGCAGTTGTGGAATGAGAATCTGCTGCGCGAGACTCTCGAAGCCGCCAGCTCCAACGATCCCAAACGGGACGCGGTCCACCAGAAGATCGGCGACTACTGGGCGGCCTGCATGGACGAAAGCGGCATCGAGGCCGCCGGCTTGAAGCCGCTGCGGCCGGAACTGGAGCGCATCACCGCGCTGAAGTCCAAGAGAGACATCACGCTGGAAATCGCCCATCTGCATCACCGGTTTCCCGGAGCCTGGCAGCAAGGCGACAATCAATCCAATTCTCCGTTCTTCGGCTTCACCGGCCAGCAGGATTATGACGACGCCTCCAAAGTCGTGGCGCAGATCGATCAGGGCGGACTCAGCCTGCCCAACCGCGACTACTATCTGAAAACCGACGACAAGTCGAAGGAACTCCTGAACAAATATCGCGCCCACGTGCAGAAGATGTTCGTTCTGGGGGGTGAATCCGAGGCGCAAGCCGCCGCCGACGCGGGCACCGTGATCGAACTGGAAACCGCGCTGGCGCAGGCGCAAATGGACAACATCAAGCGCCGCGACCCCAAGAACGTCAACAACAAGATGACGCTGGCCCAGGTGCGCGAACTTACGCCCTCGATTGACTGGGACGCCTATCTGAAGGCGGTGAAGGCGCCGGCCAGCGAACACTACATCGTGACCTCGCCAGACTTTTTCCGCGCCGAAGAAAAACTGCTCGCCCAACATCCCCTTGAGCACTGGCAGACCTACCTGCGCTGGCATCTGATCCACCGCTCGGCGCCATTCTTGACCAAGGCGCTTGTGGATGAGAACTGGGAATTCTTCGCCCATACGCTGGCTGGCCAGGAACAGATCCAGCCCCGCTGGAGACGCTGCGTGCGCAACGCCGATCGCGATCTCGGCGAAGCCCTCGGCCAGGCCTATGTGGACCGCGCCTTCCCGCCCGAGAGCAAAACCCGCATGATTCAGATGGTGCACGCGATCGAGACCGCCCTCAAGGCCGACATTCAGGATCTTAGCTGGATGTCCCCGGCCACCAAAGAACAGGCCATCACCAAGCTGCAGGGAATCGAAGACAAAATCGGATATCCTTCCCACTGGCGCGACTATTCCGGCGTGCAGATCACGCGCGACAGCTATTTGAACAACATCGGCCAGGCTTCCGCTTTCGAATTCGAGCGCTGGGTCGCCAAGGTCGGCAAGCCCGTGGATCGCGCCGAGTGGACGATGACTCCGCCCACGACCGACGCCTACTACGATCCGCAGTTGAACACCATCAACTTTCCCGCCGGAATCCTGCAGCCGCCCTTCTTCGACGCCACCATGGACGACGCCGTCAACTACGGCGCCACCGGCGTGGTCATCGGACACGAAATCATCCACGGCTTCGACGACCAGGGACGCAAGTTCGACGCCCATGGAAACCTGCGCGACTGGTGGACTGCCGAAGACGGCAAGCAGTACAACGAACGCGGCAAGTGCATCTCCGACGAGTACACGCAGGACGTTCCCCAGGCCGGTCCCGGAGTCAAACAGAACGGCCTGCTCACCCAGGGAGAAGATACCGCCGACAACGGCGGAAGCCATCTCGCCCTGTACGTCCTCGAAGCCACACTGAAGCAGCAGGGCAAGTCGCTCGACGACAAGGGGCCCGACGGCTGGACCTATCGCCAGCGTTTCTTCCTGGCCTTTGCCAATGTGTGGTGCGCCAACATACGCCCGCAGGTCGCGGGTTTGATCGTGACCACCGACCCGCACTCCCTGCCGGTTTTCCGCATTGATAACGTGCTTTCCAACATGTCGGAATTCCAGCAGGCCTTCGGCTGCAAAGCCGGACAAAAGATGGTGAGAGCCAACGCCTGCCGGGTCTGGTAAGTACCGTTTTTTGTCATGCTGAGCGGAGAACGAGCAGCGCAAAGCGCTGCTCGTTCGTAGTCGAAGCATCCCTACCCCCGGCCTGTTTCCGGTTTTGAGAACGGACGCCCGATCCATACCGGGTCAAAGCACAAAGTCATAAGCTCTTGACAACGCGCCCCCGATGGAGCAGAATCCTGAGTAGGCGAATAAAAAGCGAAAACGCCTCCGCGGCTCCCGACTTATAAACATCAGCCCGGCGTTCCCTGAAATCTTTCCGAGGAATCTTATGTCTTCCGCAGTGGTTTCCACTTCGGCGGCCCTGGGCCGCCCTTTTGTTTTTGCCGATGAAACAGATCCTGAGGTGCGCTCGCTGGCAAGCCCCCATAAAGGAGGGCCAACTGGAGCACAGGAATCTCCCATCGCTCGCCTGCAATCCGCAATTAAAAATCAACCATCAAAAATTTCCCCGGCGGGCGTGACCCCAGCTTCGCGGCTTGAGATTCGCCTCGCGCCCGAGATGGTCCCCAGCGGCATCCCCGCCCTTGACGCCCTTACTGGCGGTCTGCCCCGCGGCTGCCTGACCGAAATCTGCGGTCCGGCTTCCTCCGGGCGCACCACATTGCTGCTGGCCGCACTCGCCGCCGCTACCCGTCGCGGAGAATTCTGCGCCGTGGTGGATGCCAGCGACGCGCTCGATCCCCACTCCGCCGCCTCCGCCGGGGTCGCGCTGCACCGGTTGCTGTGGGTGCGCTGTGGAGATGATTCACCACAGAGACACCGAGGCACAGAGAAGCAAAAGAATCAGAATCAAGGGTGCCCCATTTCTGGCGCGCCTTTTGCGCCAGAAGTGGGGACTTTCGAGCAAACTGTATTAAATTTTGACGAAAAGAAATTACCAGCATCGGAGCACCGTCTTGAGCAAGTTCTGCGTGCCACCGATCTGCTGCTCGAAAGCGGAGGCTTCGGCCTGATCGTCCTCGATCTCGGCGATCTGCCGCCGCAGGCCGCCCGCCGCATCCCGCTGACCACGTGGTTCCGCTTCCGCCGCGCCATCGAGCACACGTCCACGGTTCTGCTGGCTATCGAGCCGCAGCCCATCGCCGGAAGTTGCTCGTCGCTGCTGCTTCAGCTTGGCCCAGCAGAAGAAATAGCCACAGAGCGGCGTAAGAATAAAGCCCACGGCGTAAGCCGTGGGTCAGTCGCCTCAAGTGAACCAGCCCCGGAGGGGCGAAAGAAGAATTGCGGAGGCGAACAGTCCGTCATTGATTCCCAATTTGCCGGACCTGCGCATGCGCACTTGCTGACCGGACTCGATATCACTGCGGAACTCATTCGTTCGCGGATAGAACGCAAACCCGCGTGCTCGGTAACGTTCGAATCCAAAACCGCCTGGGCGGGATAAAACCAGTTGTCAGTTGCCAGTACCCAGTTGCCAGTTGGCAGAAAAAACTTAACTGGGTACTGACAACTGGGTACTGGGTACTGCTTCATGTTCGCCTGCATCTACGTGCCGAACTTTCCTGTGGCAGCCGCTCTGCGCGCCGAACCGGAGATGCAGGGGCGCGCGGTCGCCATTCTCGAAGGCAAGCCGCCGTTGGAAAAAATCATTGTAGTCAATGAAAAGGCCGAGCGCATGGGCATGGCGCCGGGCATGACGAAAGCCCAGGCCGAACTGTGCGCCGAACTCGCCTTGCGCCCGCGTTCGCCGCTGCGGGAATCGGCCGCGCACGCCGCCTTGCTCGACTGTGCCCAATCGTTTTCGCCCTGCGTGGAAGATACGGCCTGCGACACGGCCCTGCTCGATCTTGCCGGCATGGAGTCGCTGTTCGGACCGCTGCCGGAAATTTCCCGCGCCATCTGCGATCGCGCCGCCGCGCTCGGACTCGAAGCCAATGTCGCCGTCGCTTCCAATCCCGATGCGGCGCTGCTCGCCGCCCGCGGCTTCTCTGGCGTCACCGTAATTCCCGCAGGCAAAGAGGCAGAGCAATTGGGCCCATTGTCGGTGGAAGTTTTGTTTGCCGGCCGTCTGGAAGGCGAAGAGAAAAAATCCGCTGGCCGCCTGCTCGAAACTCTCGACCGCTGGGGCGTACGCAACCTGCGCGCCCTGGCCGCGCTGCCGGAAGTCGCGCTGAGCGAGCGTCTCGGACAGCCGGGCCTGCGGCTGCGGCAATTAGCGCGCGGCGCAACTGTGCGCACGCTGGTTCCGGTGGAGGCGCCGCGGGTGTTTGAAGAAGCGGTCGAACTGGAGCACGCCATTGTTCTGCTCGAGCCCCTGGCCTTCCTGCTGAATCGTCTGCTCGAGCAACTCTGCGCCCGGCTGGCCGCGCGCGCCCTGGCCACGCAGGAACTGCGTCTCACGCTCGCACTCGAAAACTTTTCGCCGTTTAATCAACCATCAGCAATCAAAAATCAACAATTTCTCCGCACTCTGCGTCTGCCTCTCCCCATGCTCGACGCCAAAGTCTTTCTCAAGTTGCTGCAACTGGATTTGAATGCGCATCCCCCCGGGGCGCCCATCGTCAAAATTCACCTGGCCGCCGAACCAGCGCAGCCGCGCTCGGCGCAAGGCGGCCTCTTTCTGCCTCCGTCGCCGCCACCGGAGAAACTGGAACTTACCCTGGCCCGCATCGCCGGCATGGTCGGCGAAAACAAAGTTGGAGCGATGGAGTTGCTCGACACGCACCATCCCGAAGGCTTCCGCATGCAGCGCTTCGTGCCAGAAGTTCCGCACAAGAGTCTTTGTGAGAGAGATTCGGCTTCGACTGAAGAAAAATCCGCGGTCACTGCTCTGCGCCGATTCCGTCCGCCGCTGCGCGTCCACGTGACTCTGGAAAACGGCCAGCCTGTGTATTTGGTTTGTCGAAAGAAAAACGTGCAGGGCGAGGTGCTTTGGAAGGCCGGCCCCTGGCGTTCCTCCGGCGATTGGTGGGAGCGCGAGGCCTGGTCGCGCGACGAGTGGGACGTGGCTTTGCAAAACGGCGAGCACATTGCCTTATACCGACTTGTTCACGATTTGCTGGATGGTGGCTGGTTTGTGGAAGGAACCTATGACTGAAAGGAAGTGGTCAGTGACCAGTGGTCAGTGGTCAGTCAAAGCCTTTGAGTTCATTGCTCTTTCTGGCCACTGGCCACTGGCCACTGACCACTGATGTCCTACATCGAGCTTCACGCCCGCTCTGCTTTCAGCTTTCTCGAAGGCGCATCCCTGCCCGAGGAATTGGCGTCCACCTGCGCCCAACTCAGCATGCCCGCCATGGCGCTGCTCGACACCGACGGCGTTTACGGCGCGCCTCGTTTTCACCTCGCGGCAAAGAAAGTCGGGCTCAAGGCCCACATAGGAGCGGAGGTCACGGCAAATTTGTTTTCCCCACAGAGACACAGAGACACAGAGGAGATCAATCAACAATCAACAATCAAAAATCAACAATTTACGAATTCCTCCGTGTCGGAGCCTGCCCTGAGCGCAGTCGAAGGGTGCCTCCGTGGTGAATTCCGCCTTCCCCTCCTCGTCTCCACCCGCATCGGCTACCAGAATCTCTGTCGCCTGATCACCAAAATGAAGTTGCGCGCCAAAAAAGGCGAAGCCGCAGTCCGCGCGGAAGAACTCGAACAGCACGCCCACGGCCTCATCTGCCTCACTGGAGGCGCGGAAGGCCCGCTGGCAGCGGCCCTGCAACAAGGCGGCATCGAAGAAGCACGACGGCAAGTCGAGCAACTCACCGGCATCTTCGGCCCCGGCAACGTCTACGTCGAATTGCAGCGCCATTTCCAGCGCGAAGAAGAATCCCGCAACCGCGCCGCGATTTCCATCGCCCGCTCGCTCAATCTCCCTCTGCTCGCGACCAACGGAGTCAGTTACGCCACCGCCAAAGCCCGCGAGCTTTGTGACGCCTTCACCGCCATCCGTCATCACCGCACGCTGACCACCGCTGGACGCCTGCTCACCCGCAACTCCGAGCGTTATCTGAAGAGCCCACAGGAAATGCAGCAACTCTTCGCCGACCTGCCCGAAGCCCTCGCCAACACACTCGAAGTTTCCGCGCGCCTCGAATTCACACTCAACGATTTGGGTTACGAATTTCCGCGCTATCCCGTGCCCGAAGGCGAGACCATGAATTCCTTTCTGCGCGAGCGTGCCTGGGAAGGTTTCCTCCAGCGCTATGGCGGCGCTTCGCATGACCTGCAAGCCCGCGCCCGGCGCCAGATTGAGCGCGAACTTGCTCTCATCGAGAAACTTAAACTGGCCGGATATTTCCTCATCGTCTGGGACCTGGTTCGCTTTTGCCGCGAGCAAAACATTCTTGCCCAGGGACGCGGTTCCGCCGCCAACAGCGCCGTCTGCTACTCGCTGGGCATCACGGCGGTGGACGCCGTCAGCATGGAACTTCTCTTCGAGCGTTTTCTTTCCGAAGAACGCGGCGAGTGGCCCGACATTGATCTCGACCTGCCCAGCGGCGCCGAGCGCGAAAAAGTCATTCAGTATGTTTACAAGCGATACGGCGAGCGCGGTGCCGCCATGACTGCCAACGTCATCACCTACCGCAATCGCATGGCCGCGCGCGAAATGGGCAAGGCGTTGGGATTCGATCCCGAAACCCTCAACAAAATATCCGCCGCCGTTGCCACCTGGGAATTTCGCGACGAAAATGACGCGCTCGACCGCCGCTTCCGTGATGCCGGGCTCGATCTCAACCATCCCCGCCTGCGCAAATATTACGAACTCTGTCTCGCCGTGCAGGACATGCCGCGCCATCTCGGCCAGCACTCCGGCGGCATGGTCATCTGCCAGGGACAACTCGATTCCGTGGTTCCACTCGAGCCCGCCTCCATGCCCGGCCGCGTCGTCGTGCAATGGGACAAAGAAGATTGCGCCGACATGGGCATCATCAAAGTGGATCTGCTCGGCCTGGGCATGATGGCCGTGCTCAAAGATTCGATCGAACTCATCCGCGAGCATTATCACGAAGAAGTGGACCTGGCGCATCTTCCGCAGGACGATTCGCAGGTGTATTCCGCGCTGCAGCAAGCCGACACTGTCGGTCTCTTCCAAGTGGAAAGCCGGGCGCAAATGTCGTGCCTGCCGCGCCTGCGTCCCATGCGCTTTTACGACATCGTGGTGCAGGTCGCGATCATCCGCCCCGGGCCGATTGTCGGCCAGATGGTGAATCCGTTTTTGCAGCGTCGCCAGGGACGCGAAGAAGTCACCTATCCGTACCCCTCGCTCGAACCCGTGCTCAAACGCACGCTCGGCGTACCGCTCTTTCAGGAACAACTGCTGCGCCTGGCCATGATCGCCGCCAACTTCACCGGAGGTGAGGCCGAAGAACTGCGCCGCGCCATGGGATTCAAGCGCTCGCAGGCGCGCATGCGCGAAATCGAAGCCAAACTGCGCGCCGGCATGACGCAAAATAAGATCCCACCGAAAGCGCAGGAAGAAATCATTCTCTCCATTACTTCCTTCGCGCTCTACGGATTCCCCGAATCCCACGCGGCCAGCTTCGCCCTGATCGCCTACGCCAGCGCCTACCTGAAATGCCACTACCTGGCCGCGTTCACCGCCGCCCTGCTCAACAACCAGCCCATGGGATTTTATTCGCCCGCAACCATCGTCAAAGACGCACAGCGCCACGGCCTGAAAATGCTGCCGGTGGATGTGACGTGCTCGGAGTGGATGTGCACATTGGAAACAGTACCGAGTACCAAGTACCGAGTACCGAGTGAAGTCGTTGGTCGTTCGTCGTTAGCTGTTGGCGAATACCCCAACACAGCCGCGGAGCAGCGACAGAATACAGCCCACGGCGTAAGCCGTGGGTTAGCCGCCAGAAATGACCAAGCCCCGGAGGGGCGAAAGGATATTGCGCTGCGCCTAGGCCTGCGCTACGTCCGCGGCCTGCGCGAAGAGGCCGCTCAGGCCCTGGTCTGCGAACGCCTGCACGCTCCCTTCGCCTCCATCCACGATCTCACCCGTCGCGTCCCCGAACTGCGCAAGGACGAACTCACCACGCTGGCAGAAATCGGAGCGTTAAACGCAGTTGCCAGTGCCCAGTTGCCAGTAGCCAGTAAAACCTTTGTCATTCCGACCCCCGAGCGCACGCGAGGGGCGGAGGAATCTCAATACTCGGTACTCGGTACTCGGTACTCGCAACCCGGTACTCGCAACTCGCAACTCCACCGGCGCGACGCCCTCTGGCAAGTCGAACGTGCTGTGCGCGGTTCCGGCCCGCTGCTCGAACAACAGCCCGAACCCGACTCCCCCTCGCCGCTCCAGCCCATGAACCACGAAGAGCGCCTGGTCGCCGACTTCCACGGCACCGGACTGACCGTCGGCCCGCATCCCATGGCTTACCGCCGCGCCTGGCTCAATGCCATGGGCATTCGCCGCGCCAGCGAACTGCGCGACCTTCCCAGCGGCCGGCGTCTTCGCATCGGAGGCTGCGTCATTACCCGCCAGCGCCCGGGCACCGCCAAGGGCTTCGTCTTCATCAGCCTGGAAGATGAAACCGGCGTGGCCAACGCCATCATCACGCCCGATCTGTTTCATCAGAACCGCCTGCTGCTGGCCAGCGAACGTTTCCTGGCGATTGAAGGGATTCTGCAGAATCAGGACAACGTCATCTCAGTCAAAGCCGAACGCGTGCTGCCGTTGTTCGTCACGAAAGCCGAAACCGTCTCCCACGACTTCCATTGAACCCCGTGACCCTCGTACCCTTGCGACACCGCGTCTGCGGATTAAACTCCTCCACATGCGAAGATTTCTGATAACCATTCTTCTCGCATCTGGTGTCGTCTGCAGCGCCGACACTACTGTAAAGACTCACACTGTCATAACCGATGCAGGACCGCAGCCGGGCGTGCAGAATCCGACGGAGCATCGGGAAATCCAATATCGAAAAGGATCGATGAGAAGGAAAGACAGCCTCGAGAGCGGAACTATGGCTTCCTTCTCCGACATCGCGAATTGCGACACTAGGACCGGTTATCTCATCGACCTTGTCGCACATGAGTATCAGAACTACAAACTCGTGAAGTTCTGGACTATGGCGGAACTGGAAGGTTACCTGCAAAAGAATTCGCAGGACGCAGTACAAATCGAGAGCACAACGGTGGACACAGGGGAACGACAGATGTTCTTCGGCCGTTCAGCGAAGCACTTCATAACCACGACCAGACGCCCTCCTGATAAGAACAACCCCGGCGGTGAAGAAACGATCGACGCCTGGTACATCGACCACGAGCCTCCAGATAAAAACTGCGCTCCAGAGTATGTGCGAACCGAACCGTATTACGTGATCGGAACCGCACTTGTTCTCTATCCGCAGCTTGCGCGATTTCATCACACAGGGCCGGTCCCAGCTGGACTGAAGGTCAAAGTGATTTACATCCACAGAGTTACGGGCACCAAAAATAGCCCAGATCGGATCCTCACGCTCGAAGAAACCGTCGAGGAGCTTTCCGACTCGCCCCTCAATCCATCCTTATTTGAACTGCCTGCGGGTTTCCACGAGAATCCCCATCTCCTCAAAGCCAAATAATTGCTGACGGTTCTTACTTCCCCACGTAACTGACTCTCCAAATCGAGTTCGACCCATCGTCGCTCACCAGCAGCGATCCATCCGGCGCCACCGTGATTCCGACCGGACGTCCCCACACATTTCCGTCCGGCAGCACAAACCCGGTCAGGAAATCCAGATACTCGCCGGTAGCGTGGCCGGTCTGATGCAGCGGCACGCGGATCACTTCATAGCCCACGCGCACCGCCTTGTTCCACGACCCATGTTCCGAGGCAAAAATATCTCCCCGATATTCCGCGGGAAACTTGTCCGACTCATAGAACGTCAATTCCAGCGATGCATTATGCGGCTGCAGCAGCACGTCGGGAACAATCACCTTGTCCTTCAATTCCGGATGTTTCCCCTCCTGTCGCGGATCCTGGTGCGCCCCGATGTACCACCACGGCCAGCCGTAGAAGCCGCCCTCCTGCACATGCGTGATGTAGTCAGGCACCAGGTTGTCGCCCAACGCGTCGCGCTCATTGACCGAGCACCACAGTTCTCCCGTCTGCGGATTCACGGCTATTCCGCCCCCGGCATTGCGAATGCCATAGGCATACACGCTCAGCACGCAGTTTGCCGGATCGCACTGAAGAATATCGGCGCGGTTCTTTTCACCCGGATGCGTATCCGCATCGTCGTCATTCGATCCCGATCCCACCGCGACAAACATTTTCTTGCCATCCGGAGAAAACTCCACCGCCCTCGTCCAATGCCCGCCGCCCGCGGGCAGATCCGCGATGTGCTGCGACGGTCCGTTCGCCTTCAAGTCTCCATTGCGATACGGGAAGCGGATCACTTCGTTCGTGTTGCCGACGTAAATCCACTGCGGGTCGGGCCCGGGCGGATAAAACGCGATCCCATATGGCCGTTTCAGGCCGTCGGTGAAAACCTGCATCTGTTCCGGTTTGCCATCGCTGGTGATGCCGCGAAACACGCGAATGCGTCCCGGTTCGCTCTCTGCTAGGAAAATGTCGCCATTCGGAGCCGTCCGCAGCCAGCGTGGATTATCCAGCCCGGCGGCGTAAAGCTCCACCTTGAATCCTGCCGGTGCCACCGGCCACACATTCTCGGGACGCGCCACCAACTCCGCGCCGTTGTTGGCTGAATCGGTGGCATACGGCTGCGGCAGATCGTTCACCGTGATCTTGCGAGTCGTGCCCGGCGTTTCATAGCGGAAATCGGTGAACGGAGCTTTTGGGGGCGGGGCCTTCAGGGTTGTCGCACTGGCGGCCGCCGCCGAAGCGATGCCCACGACGCTAGCCGTCGGCGCTTTGCCCGCGGACAGCGACTCAACATAAGTGACGACCTGCCAGCGTCTCTGCTCCGGCAAAAACGCCCACGACGGCATCCCGTTATCGGCGTCTCCTTTGCTGATGAACCAGAACACCTCGCCCGCGGCCACCCCCTTGAGTTTGCCATCCACCAGAGAGGGCACGTTGCCCGTGCCCTTTCCGGTTTTTCCGTGACATGCCAGGCAGTTGCGCGCATAAAGCGTTTTACCGGCGGCAGCCGCGTCCGCTTGGCCTTCCAAGGGATTCTTGGTGGCCTTGGCTGAATCCGGCGCGTCATGAAAGTGCTTATCCACTGCTTGCAGGGCGGGAAGTGTAAGGAGAACGACAATGACCGCGCCAACCATTCTGCTGATGCCAGGGTGCATAGGAAACCCTCAGGGTTTGATTTTCTACGTTAGAGTAAACGTTCGACCAAAAGGATGCGAAAGTGAATTGCCAGAGGGCAATTCACGATCGTTCTAGGGCATGAAGAATTCATCGAGCAGTCCGGGGAGCAGTAGGCCGGCCTGTCCCAAGTGGCAGTCGGTGAATGAGGCAGCGTTTGCCGGATCTTCTGGCCCCACGTAGATCGTCCTTGCCCGGTCGCCAACATGAGTCACGAAGCTGGCGGCGGGTTCGACTACGCCGGAAGTTCCCACCGCCATAAACACAGAACACTGGTCGAGTGCGCGGAAAATGCGGTCCAGTGCAAACGGCACTTCGCCGAACCAGCAGATGTGCGGGCGAATCTTTCCCCCGCAGTCGCAACGCGGGATTTCGGCGGGCGCTTCGTAGAGATTTCTGTCCTCGAACGGTGGACGGCGGCAGGCATCGCAGCGGCTCTTGAAAAGCTCTCCGTGCATGTGGACGACGTTTCTTAAGCCGGCCTGCTCGTGCAGATTGTCCACGTTCTGGGTGCAGACAAATAACCGCTCTCCGAGAGCAGCTTCCAATCTTGCGATGGCAAGATGCGCCGGATTCGGCTTGGCGGCTGCCGCCACGCGCCGCCGCATAGAGTAGAAGTCCCAGACCAGACGCGGATCGCGCCCCCACGCTTCCGGCGAGGCCACGTCCTCGATGCGACGGTTCCGCCAGAGACCGCCCACGCCCCGAAAGGTGGGAATCCCGCTCTCCGCGCTCACACCAGCCCCGGTCAAAATGAAGAGGCGATCCGTCGAAGAAAACTGAGGCATTGCCGAGAGTGTATTCGAGATCTAGTAATCGATGCCTCGCCAGTAGTTCGGTGTGTCAACCATCTCGAAGCGCTTGGGATCGGCCTTGACGAGCGCATCGGCGGTCGAGTTCCAGACCGTGCCGTGGCCAATCGTGCCATTGTTGTACATGTTGTTGTCCTGCACGACGGTCTGATCGAGCAGGTAGTTGCTGAACCCCTGGGCATTGCGGGCGTTGCTATCCTGTTGTGCCCAATAGCCGGCGTGTTGCGCTTCGTTGGCTGCTTCGGTGGCGTTCATGCGCGCGGTGGCGTTCGCCCCGATGGCGTTAATGTTAGCCACGGCCTGCCGGCCCCAGGCCAAGGTGGCCTGGTCGCTCGCCTGTTTCTGCCGCATATTCTCTGCCATTTGCTGATTGAGCACTTGCGCATTCAGCTTCCAGCTGGCAATCATGGCGCCGATGGTCGTTTTTTGCTGGTCGGCGAGGGAATTGGGGAAAACAGAGTGGTGGAGGATCACCAGGTAGCCACCCCAACTGAGAGGCAATGTCGCGCACATCATGTCGCTCATCGTCTGCATGCCCTTCCCGTCCGGATCCAGGTGCCCGTGTGCGATCACACACTCTTCGTCCTGAGCTCCCTGGGGCGGCGGGGTCTGGTCGATCTTGTCAATCTCCAGCTTCGCTGGACCCTGGCCGGCCGCGCGCCGCCATGCCTGAAACAGCTCCGGGAAGGCCTTCACAAGGTTCCCATGGTAGGCATAGACAATCGATCCCGGAATAGGCCGGCCGCCTTGTCGCCAAAAATTACGCTGCCACTGACTCGTTGGGTCCACGGCGTTGCGCGTCAGGTTGAGGGCAAACACTTCTCCGTGTGGACCTTTGACTATGATGGCTCCGCGTCCGCTGCCGGGCTCCAGCGTCCATCCATCGGGAACGCCGATACTAACCGAGTTATCCGAGGCGGATACCGTGTGCAGCTTGGGCGCCGGGCCTGAGTTTCCACCCGCCGACCCGGAAACGGCCGGAGTTGCGTTTTTCGCGCTCGCAGCGGCCGGCTCCCCCGGATGCCACGCGCCGAACAGTTCCTTTAACATCGGATTCACCGTCGTGCCGAAGCGCGCGGCATCATCCGACACCAGCGCCCCTTCCACCTGCCCCGGCCCCTTCATCGCCGCCAGAGCCAGGCCTGCAACCTTGACGTTTCGTGCCGGGTGGTTCACCACGGTGAAAAAGACTGCCACGGTTTCCGTACCACGGAATCTGAAAACCCTTCCGATTTGCGGACGCTCGCCGCAGTTGTTATGTACCGTTCGCAACACGTAGGCCAATCCGCTCGCCTGGTTAGGGGCTCCATCCACCGCGCCGTACATGATTCTGCCGCCTTCGGGCGAGTTAATGGATTTCAGCGGCGTCTGCGCCGGCGCAGAGCCTGCACTAGCCAACAGTAAGCTCAACAGCAGTCCGGGAAGTCCCAAATCAGGCCAAAGGATTCGCATCACAACTGCCTCCTTTTCTTCATCTCCGGCAAGCTTGGCACGTCCCGCAGGCGCGTGTTTCCCTGACGCATCGGAATCCAGCAAGAAACCAGCCATCAATTCTCTGACTTGACCGTCCGGACTGCAGTGATCAGCAGCACAGACGCCGGTTCGTGTGAAAACTGGTTTGCAGCCTGCCCAACCGGGTGTCAGTGATTTGGGTCCTAGGACGAGAATGGAACGCGCGCCGGGCATCGCGCAGAAAATGGAGGGTTCAGCGCTACCGGGAATCGCCTTGCTGCTATTACCAGGGATGAGCGCTGAGCAGGTAGATGCCACTTCCCAAGAGAGTAAGGAGTGTAAGCGATCCAACAACCACCCGGAATACTCCCCGTCGCGCCGGCTTCTGCTGATCCAGCGCTGCTCTATATTTCTCGATCCACGCGTCCGTGCCAGGGTCGGTGAACGACTGAACCACCGCTCGCAGCCTGCGCTGGTCGCATTCCTCGATTGCCGTGAACCGGAACGGCTGCTGGGTGGTCGAAACCGGACTCAACATTTCCGCCGCCCCCAACACCGGCCCTGTCTGCGTGAGGAACATCAACTTGATGCGGGAGCCCCGATCCAGCATGTTGGGCAGGCTGAGCAGGCCACCGGTAAGAGAAATGGTCTCCAGTTGGCCGCGATGGCGGCGTCCGTCCGGCAATCGCAGGACCGCCGGCGTGATGTCCGCAAGCTGTACCCGCGGGCTGCGCCAGTTCGGGCGAGAATGGGCCAGGTAATTCATGTGCCAAGGCGAGTATGGTCCGCTCCCGCCAAGAGCAGAAGATTACGGAAGGACGGCACGGCGCAAGTTACCCAAACAGATCACCCAAGCAAGTCACCCAAGTACAGGGTGATCCCTGGGTGGAAGGACACCAAAGTTCCACGTTTTGGGCCGTGTTCTGACAGGAGGGTCCAGTCAACCTGACTCTGGTGCGCCATACCTGCCCCTACTAAGCCTCACCCCCCAGCGATGCGCCGTGAAGGCCCTAGCTGGATACGCTCTGTCCCGAGCCTCCTCCAATTGGGTCAGCCAGCGGAGTGTGCGGTACCATGATCCTCATGGAAATCAGCACCACCCAGTCGTTTCTTGATTACTTCAACAAAATCCGTGAGCGCACCATGCGGGTTGTTGCCTGTATTCCGCCTGACAAAATCGAATGGCGGGCGGCGGCAGGCAAATTTACGCTTGGCGACCTTGCCCGGCACATCGCTGCAACCGAAAGGAACGTTTTTGCGGAATGCGCATGTGGCGGGCGCAACCGCTACGCGGGATGTGGACGCGAACTGGCTGACGGCCGCGACGAGGTTGTGCGATTTATGGAACGGATGCACAGCGAATCGATAAATATGCTGAAGCGGCTCGGCGAGAGCCAGTTGCAGCAGAAGTGCCAGTCGGCAGACGGAACTCCCATGACCACCTGGAAGCTTTTGCGCTCGATGGTGGAGCACGAAGTTCACCATCGCGGCGAACTTTACGCGTACCTTGGAGTGCTCGGTGTCGTTGTGCCACCGCTCTACGGCCTCACCTCAGAGCAATTGCAGGAGATCGCGGGTCGCACACAGAACGCAGGCGACCCCGGCTAAGAACGAGCCCTTCTCTCCCCCAAAGCGATCGGGAACGGCTCGCCCAGGAAGATTCTTCAGGGAAATTAGGAAGCCAACCTGAGGACAAGTAAAATGGATGCCATCCACTACGACAAACAGTGGCAATAGGTAGCAAGAGGTACTTGGTAGCGCTACCGGGAATCGAACCCGGGTTTGAAGATTGAGAATCTTCCGTCCTAACCCCTAGACGATAGCGCCCCGGGAAGCAGACACAAAGTATAACAAAACCTTGCCTTTTTTCGGGCGCGCGTTCGCTATGAAACGTCCCTACGAAGCGTCGCTACCAAACGACGAGCCGGGCCCCGCGCCAACAGGTTCCATTCTGGAATTCCGCAGGGACGCATCACATTTATCACTGGAACTTGCTCCTTTCCACAGGCCGTCACGATCTATAGTGGAAGTACGCCTGCAGCCGCTCTCGAATGGAGTGACGGGTGTTGGCGGGGCACGTGTATGTCGTTCATTTATCAACAAATTCAATCATTCCTAACCTTAGGAGCATGTAAGGAGTACCCACCGATGGCGAGACCAAGAGCACCCAAGAAGACTACCGACGTCAAGGAAGCAGTCCCCAACCCACAGCCCATGTCCACCACCGCCGGGAGTGCGGCAGCGGCGGCGCCCGCGATCGAAGCGCAGCCAACGCCGGCCAAAGCCAGGACTACTGCGAAGAAGCCGGAAATCGTCCGCAGCGAGCCCCGGACGAATCTGGTTCCCATCAACCTGGACGACGAGATTCGTCAGCTTGCCTACCTCCGCTCGGAGCGCCGCGGATTCGAGCCCGGCCACGAGACCGAAGACTGGCTGGCCGCCGAGCACGAAGTTCTCGATCGCTACCAGCAGCACAGCGCCTAGCAGGCCGCTGGCCTAATCCGCCTTTGGCGGCCGAGCCCCGGCCGCCGCTTTCCGGCGGGGCAACGCGCCCCGCAGCCTACTCCTGTCTGACGCTCCAACCTCGCCGATGCCCTTCCGGCATCGTCCGGTTGTCCCAGCTACGGTTGCTTGCGCCGTAGGTTTCTGGAAGAATGTTTTGGGGTTCTTTCTTAATGGCGACAATTGGCGTTTATGCGCTGCTCTTCGCCTTGGCGTTGAGTGCCTATTCGTTCGTATTTGGACTCCTGGCCCTCATCTTCCCAGGCATGGAACGTGTGGGCGAGACCGCGCGCCGCGCCGGCGTGGTCGTTTTCGGGGCAGTGCTGCTGGCGGCCGTGGTCCTCGTGGTCTCGGCCTTCCGCAACGATTTCACCATCGCCTACATCTTCCACCACAGCAACCGCGACCTGCCCGGCCCCTACAAGTTCGCCACTCTGTGGTCCGGCCAGGAAGGCTCGCTGCTGTTCTGGTCGCTGCTGCTCGCCGGATACGGCTTCGTCCTCCGCCTGCGCTACAAGACCGATCCGCGTCTTTTCGCCTACGCCTCGGTCGTCCTCGCCGCGGTCCAGATTTTCTTCTTGGCGCTGGTAAATTTCGCCGCGAACCCGTTCGGCCTGCTTGAAGGCCCCATGCGCCCCGACGGCAGCGGCCTCAACCCGCTCCTTCAGTATCCCGAGATGGTGATCCACCCGCCCATGCTCTATCTGGGCTACGTCGGTTTCACCATCCCCTTTGCCTTCGCTCTGGGCGCGCTGATCATGAAGTATCCCGGCGAGAAGTGGATTCACATTACCCGCCGCTGGACCATGGTCACCTGGGCCTTTCTCACCTGCGGAGTCTTT
>DATFNP010000061.1:0-18852 GCA_035266345.1 Candidatus Sulfotelmatobacter sp. | reverse complement strand
GACTCGAAGGGAAACAAGATCGAGCCTGCGCAATTAGGAATAGAACATGAGGCTATAGACGGTGCGTACGACGTGACCATCTTTGAGGATCTCGGAAACGGCCAGACGAAACTTACCTTCATTGGAAATGAACCCATGGAGAGCGCGAAAAATAGCGGTCAAATGGAGGGCTGGAACCAGATACTCGATAAAGTTGCCGCAGTGGTTGCGGAACTGGCGCTGGGGGGGGCGAAATAAGAGGTTCAAGCCTGGATGACCGTCATGCGCGAGATAGTGAACGCAAAGCAAACGCAGGTCCATCCCGGCAACCCCAGCCAGGGGTGGCTGCGGAGGCTTTGTTTAAGCGCGCTCTCGTTACCTGGCCGAATCGTCGCCTTGCCGGAGTGACCTCGGCTCAACTGTCGCTTTGACGCCAACGCGCTCATCGAGCAAGGATTTGAGCCGGCATCGGACACATTAGTCCTGGGAAACGCGTTTATCGCCATCAACTCCCGAATTGTCGCCAGTTGGAACTTGAAACTCTGATTCCGACGCAGGCCATACAGTTCGGAATTCCTCGACAGGGAATGACGCGCTAGAACATCAATGTTCGGCGCCACCCTTCCTTGGCGCTTTTCAAGTAATCACTGAGCTGTGATCCATTTGTGATCCGTTAGCACTGCTTACCATCGTCTTTCATCGCTTTTACTGTGCCCGCCGCGTTCTCTATGTTATTGAAACTACGTTCTTAGGCGAATTCGAATCCCACTCTCTCCGCCAGATTTCCCGAATCACTAGGGTTCGAGTTCCCTGATCTCGTTGCCATTTCGACCCCTCTTGGCTGCCGCCAATCCTGAAATCCCCTGCGTGGCGTCCGTTCGTTGACTGTGGGTGCAGGCGTCCGTAAGATGAACCCCGAAGGCCTTCCCTCGAATGACTGGCCAAACTATCTCGCATTACCGCATTGTCGAGAAACTCGGTGGTGGCGGGATGGGGATTGTGTACAAGGCCGAGGACCTCACGCTCGGCCGTTTCGTCGCCCTCAAGTTTCTGCCCGACGAACTCGCCCATGATCCCATGAGCCTGGAGCGTTTTCGCCGGGAGGCTCGCACCGCGTCGGCGCTGGACCACCCCAACATCTGCACGACGTTTGAAATTGGAGAGCATGAAGGTCGTCCCTTCATCGCCATGCAGTACCTGGAGGGCATGACGCTCAAGCACCGCATCGCGGGCCGTCCGCTCCCCTTCGAACAGACGCTCGACATCGCGATTCAAGTCTCTGACGCGCTCGACGCGGCACACGCAAAGAACATCATTCACCGCGATATGAAGCCCGCCAATATCTTTCTCACCACGCGCGGGCAGGCCAAGATTCTGGATTTCGGCCTGGCAAAGCTCACCATCCCCACCGGCAGCGGAGACACGAAAACGGTCGCGCTTACCCGCACCAGCGACGGGCCGCTCAGCAGCGCAGGCTCCGCCCTGGGCACCGCCGCCTACATGTCGCCCGAGCAGGCTCTGGGCCGGGATCTTGATAGCCGCACCGATTTGTTCTCCCTTGGGGGATCGCTCTACGAAATGCTTACCGGCAAAATGCCTTTCGACGGAGAAACTCCGGCCGCCATTTTCGACGGCATCCTTCACCGAACGCCCACCGAGCCGGTGCGATTGAACCGCGATGTCCCCGCCGAAATGGAGCGCATCGTTTATAAGGCGCTGGAGAAAGATCGCGATCTGCGCTACCAGTCCGCCGCCGACCTCCGCACCGACCTCAAGCGTCTGCGCCGCGAGTCGGACGCTATCCGGATTTCCAGTTCGTTTCCAACGCACGCGTCCGGCACGCAGCGCGCGGCGGTTGCGTCCCGCGCCGTGCAGGGGCTATCGCCCTTGGTCAAGATATTGCTGGCCGCCGGGCTGCTGGCCGCAGTCGTGGGGGCTTTCCTTTTTCTGCGCTGGCAACGCACCGAGCGGCTCACGGAGCGCCTTTCTGAGAAGGACACTGTAGTCCTCGCGGATTTCGACAACTCCACCAGAGATCCCGTCTTCGACGACACACTTCGGCAGGCGCTGAGCATCGCCTTGCGCCAGTCTCCTTTCCTCAACGTGCTCTCGCCCGACAAGGTGAGCGGAACGCTCCGCCTGATGACTTTGCCGCCCGACACGCCGCTCACCGCCGAACGTGCCCGCGAGGTTTGCCAGCGCGCCGCGAGCAAAGCGTACATTGCCGGTTCCATCGCGCGATTGGGGACCGAATACGTGGTCGGCCTGAAAGCTGTGAACTGCAAGAGCGGCGACATTCTCGGCCAGGAACAAGCCACTGCGCCCGCCAAGGAAAAGGTGCTGGAGGTGCTCGGCAAAGCGGCGACCAGTCTCCGCTCCGAGTTGGGGGAGTCGCTGGCCACGGTCCAGAAATACGACGTGCCCCTGATTCAGGCAACGACGGCTTCTCTCGAGGCGCTGCAAGCATACAGCCTGGGCGTGAAAACCTCTGACGAAAAAGGTCCGGCCGCCGCGCTGCCCTTCGACCTGCGCGCCATTCAACTGGACCCGAACTTCGCCATGGCGTACCGCGCCGTCGGACTCGACTATTCGAACCTTGCCCAGACCGGGCGCGCCAGCGAATATCTCGCCAAGGCTTTCGAGTTGCGGGAACACGCCAGCGAGCGGGAAGCCATGATCATTGCGGCCGACTATTACTTTCTGGTGACCGGCGAGCTGCAAAAAGCGGCGGAGGCCTTTCAGCACATAACAGCGGTCTACCCGCGTGACGAGGCGGCCGTGAACAACCTGGGCAGCGTGTACGAGCAGCTTGGGCAGTACGAGAAGGGCATCGAACTGGAACATCGCGCCATCACCATGGCCCCCGATACTGTCAACGCGCATGAGAACCTGGCCAATGACCTCATGGCCCTGCAGCGCTTCGACGAGGCGCGCCAGGAGATTGCGGCGGCGCACGCGCGCGGACTCCAGGACTACGTGTTGAACATCACCGAGTACGCGCTCGCGCTGCTCGCCGAAGACGATCACGCGGTGGAGGAGCAGCGGTCCTGGTTCAGCGCCCACCCGGAGGCGCAGCCCTACTGGCTGGCGCTTGTGTCCCGCACCGAGGCCTACCACGGCAGAGCGAAACAGGCGCGCGAACTCGAGCAGAAGGCAATTAAGTCTGCCCTGGAGGGCGACAACCGGGAAAACGCAGGCTTGTGGCAAGCCAGCGGCGCAATTCGCGACACGGCGTTTGGAGATCTCACGCAGGTGCGCCGGCAAGCGAAGGCGGCGTTGGCGAAGGCGCCGGGCAATCAGGCAGCCGAGGTTCTGGCAGCGCTCGCATTCGCCGCGGCAGGCGACGTTCCGCGCGCGGAATTTCTGCAACAGGATCTTCGAACTCGATTCCCAGCCGACACCGATGTGCAATCCTACTGGCTGCCAACCATCGCGGCGCAAGCCGCGCTTACCCGGAAGGACGCTGCGGCCGCGCTCAACGCGCTGAAGGCCACAACTGCGCTGGACGATAGCGGGATCCCCTTCGAACTCAATATCTCGTGCCTGTATCCCACCTATCTGCGCGGCCAGGCCTACCTCGCCTCCGGACAGGGTGAAGCTGCGGCAGCGGAATTCGAGAAGATCCTGCGGCGCTCGGGCATCGTCTGGAATTGCTGGACCGGAGCGCTGGCGCATTTGGAACTGGCCCGCGCCCACACCCTCGAGTCGAAAACCGCAAAGGGCGTGGACGCCGACGCCGCCCGCTCCCGGGCCTTGGCTGCCTATAAAGACTTTTTCGCGCTCTGGAAAAACGCCGATCCCGACGTTCCTATCCTAAAAGAAGCCCAGGCCGAGTACGCCCAACTGCAGTAACCCGGCATGGACCACACTTCCGTTCTCCCCTGATCACTCACTACGTTCCTATCGTGCTGTAGGCTTTGGGCTTATGGCGAACTAGCCCGGCGGGTTAGGCCGGGAAGTTACTCCCTTCTGCTAGTATCTATCGCCTCTGGTCTGTTGTAGAGTGCCTGTGTCCGGAGTTCCGGCGGCAACAAGCCGGGCTAGTGAGGTACGGCTCCGGATCCCCCAACCTCCCCGCCCCCGCTGTTAATAAACTCAGGAGAAAAACACAAATGAAACCATTTCGTCTTTGCTTGATCCTCGCTCTGGCCGTTGTGGTGGTGTTGGGGACGCAGACCGCTAGCGCTCAGAAATTCGCCTGGACGCTCAAGGGTGCCGCAACCCCGGAGACCAATGCTGGGGCCACCGACCTGTTGAAGGTCAACTATTTCTCGAACGCCAACACCGCTGGCGCGCCGGACGGAACCGTTCGCATCATGAACCCTGGCTCCTACGCTGGCAACCTCTGCGCTCAGATTTACGTGTTTGACCCCTATCAGGAAATGTCCGAATGCTGCGCCTGCGAAGTTACCCCCGACGGCCTGCGTACGCTCTCGGTCAATTCTGATCTGACCTCCAACCCCTTGACCGGCGTTGCGCTGCAGACTGGCTCAGTGTCGATCGTCTCCGGTATTGTGCCCGCCAATGGCGTGTGCAGCCCCCTCAACAACTACGTCTATCCGACGCTGCGTGCGTGGGGAACTCACATCCAGAACGGTAACTTCTCGATCACAGAGACCGAGTATTCGGATCGTGCGCTCGGCGCCTACAACGACAACCTGCTGATCGAGTGCTGGGCCATTGCTCTTGATGGCAGCGGACACGGCACCTGTTCGTGCGGCAGCGGTGACTAATTAGCCGTCGTAAGACAGTTGTGAACCGAAGAAGGCCCAGGCTCAATCGCTTGGGCCTTTCTTTTCTCCATCACGATCTTCCGCAAATGAACCGCCTTCGTGGTACTTGGTGCCCTTCGTGGTTCATGGTTTTCGCTTCAGCGTCAAGCTGAGCCGCCAGCATTTTGCCACCCCACTGGACAACTTCCGTGCTGCGGCGAGACTCTAAACGGAATAGAATTACTAGAGGCGGGTTGCCCTCCCGGGCAGTCACCCGCCGTTGGGTAGAGGGAACTGAGATGAGGAATTCCACCTTGCTGAAGACTCTTCTTGCAGGCACGGCTTCAATCCTTCTGACCTGTGCGCCGATCCCCGCCTTTGCCCAACATGGAGGCGGAGGCCACGGTGGCGGCGGAGGATCTCACGGCGGTGGGGCCGGCGGTTTCCACGGCGGCGGCTCCTACGGGGGTGGCTATTCCCACGGTGGCGGATATTCGTACGGCGGCAGTGGCTACCACGGCGGCTCTTGGGGCGGCGGACGAGAAGGCGCCTACGGAGGCCGCGGCACCTATGGAGGCATGCACGGCGGATCGCCTTCGACGCGCAATTCCGGCTCAGCCAGAGGTTGGTCCTGGGAGGGTCGCGGTCATGGGGACAACTCGCCCGGATGGCATTCATTTGGCCGAGGCGCCGGCGGCAGTATGGCGGCAGCCCGTGGGGGTGCGGGTACGACCCATCAAGCTATTGCCGACGGGCGATTCCACTCCTTCGGCGGCAACCACAGTGCCACAGGATCGGCGCTGGCCTCGAACACCCACTCCGCGGCGGGCACGTCTCTCAGCCACAGCGCTGCCGTTACCTCGACTTTCCGCGGCGCGGGCTGGCGCGGTGGTTATGGCTGGCGCGGCGGTCGTTGGGGCGGCTACGGGGGCTGGGGATGCTGCGGCTGGGGCTGGGGCCTCGGCTGGGGTTGGGGCTGGAATCCTTTTTGGGATCCTTTCTGGGCTTGGCCACCGTACTGGTATACCCCATGGTTGGACGACTATCCTCCGCCCAATTACGTTTACGCCGATCCTTACTAGAAAACGGATCACTTCAGACCAAGCGGATCGCGCCAATCCGTGGCCATAGATTCGGGTTCCGTCTCGCCGCGATACTATAGATCGGGCATGCAGGTTTCCGAACTAGCCCGGCGTTTTGAGGAAATTTTCGGCCAGCGTCCACGAATCTATCGCGCGCCCGGACGCGTCAACCTGATCGGCGAACACACCGACTATAACGATGGCTTTGTCATGCCTGCGGCCGTCGGGTTCTCCGCCTATGTTGCGGTTGCTCCGCGGCCCGACCGCAGGCTGGCGATCCGCTCGGAACAGTTCCCCGGCACCTTCGAGTTCGATCTCGACCACCTGCCGCAACAGCGCACAGGCGCCTGGTGCGATTATGTGCTGGGCGTTGCTGTCGTCCTCCGGCAACACGGGCATCAACTGGCCGGATCGAACCTGCTGGTGCACGGAGAGGTTCCGATCGGCGCGGGGCTGAGCTCTTCGGCATCCGTTGAAGTGGCTTCCGCGCTCGCGCTCTTGAGCCTGCAAGAAACGCAACTGCCGCTGCCCGAAGTGGCCCGGCTTTGCCGGCAAGCCGAAAACAGTTTTGTTGGCGCGCGCGTCGGCATCATGGATCAGTTCGTTTCCTGCCTGGGCAAGGCCGGACACGCCATCCTTCTCGATTGCCGTTCGCTGGCCTTCGAGCCCGTGCCCATTCCTGCCGGTCTCGAGCTCGTGGTGTGCAATACCATGGTGAAGCACGATCTGGCCACCGGCGCTTACAACACGCGCCGTGCCGAGTGCGAAGAGGGTGTGCGGCATTTCGCGCGATGGAATCCCGCCGTTCGGGCCCTGCGCGACGTGACCCCGGACCTGCTGTCGCAGCATGACCGAGACATGCCGACAACGATCTGGAAGCGCTGCTGCCACGTCGTCCGCGAAAACCAAAGGACCACCGACGCCGCCCGTGCCCTTGCCGGCGGCGACCTGGAGCGGATTCGGCAACTGATGCGCGACGCGCATCGCAGCCTGCGCGATCTCTATGAAGTGAGCTGCCCGGAACTCGATGCCATGGTCGAGGCCGCCGAGGGCTTGCCCGGCTTCTGCGGTGGACGCATGACCGGCGGCGGTTTCGGCGGATGCACGATCAACCTCGTTCGCCGGGAGAATGCGTCCGACTTCGCTGTGAAGATCGCCGAACGCTTTCGCCGGGCCACCGGCATCAGTCCGCAGGTTGATTGCTGCTCGGCCGAAGATGGCGCCGCAAGGCTCGCCTAGAGATGTCGGGTACTATATGAAAGCCAGACAGTACCCGAAGTCGCATTTTGGGTGGCGCAGCGCTTCAGCGCTGCGATCAAGCCCTATTCTCAATAGCGGCTTTAGCCGCTGAGGGAATCCTTTTAGGTCCGCGGCCATATCCACCCAGATCTTATGAGATAGACCTCTAAGTCCTGGCTCACCTGCGCCGCTTTGCGCCCTTGGTACACTACTCCCCGATCCAGAAACGCAAGTACATGAGTCCGGAGAAACGGATGCCCCCCAAGCCCTCGCTGCTGGCGGAATTGATCGCGGAGTTCCTGGGAACTTTTGTGCTGATGGTGTTAGGCCTCGGCGTGGTCGCCATGGTGGTGCTGTTTCCGACAAAAACCCCCGGGGAGACTATCCACGGCGGTTTCACCAACATTACGCTGGCATGGGGGCTGGCCGTGACCATGGGCATTTACGTTGCCGGGAAGATTTCGGGAGCGCATCTCAATCCGGCGGTCACGCTGGCGCTGGCGGTGTTTCGCGGATTCTCCTGGAGCAAGGTGCTGCCCTATTTCATCGCCCAGACTGCGGCGGCGTTCGCCGCTGCGGCGCTGGTGTTTTGGAATTATCTGCCGGCCTTCCGCCAGGTGGACCCTCAACTCGATCACACCGCCGGAGTGTTCACGACCTTTCCGGCTTTTCCCGCGCTGCTGCAGGCCGGCTTTCTCGACCAGGTCATCGGCACGGGTTTGCTGGTTCTTCTGGTGTTTGCCATCACCGACGAATTGAATTCGCTTCCGGGAGCGAATTTGGCTCCGGCGATGATCGGGCTGGTTGTGGTTGCCATCGGCATGAGTTTTGGCGGCATGCACGGATATGCCATCAATCCCGCGCGCGACTTTGGCCCACGACTCTTTACCGTAGTGGCAGGGTTTCGCAACAACGGCCTCACGGATGGAATTCGCGTATGGTGGGTCCCGGTGGCTGCGCCGCTTGTCGGAGGACTGGCTGGGGCTGCCGTGTACGATTTCGGAATCCGGCGTTTCTTGTCGCGCTCTGAGTAGCCAAAAGACAATTCTAGAAAATAATCGAGGAGCTTTCGTGCGATATGTTCTAGCGCTGGATCAGGGCACCACCAGTTCGCGGGCTCTGTTGTTTGACCGCGAGGGCACGGTTTGTTCTGTCGCGCAGCAGGAATTTGATCAAATCTTTCCGCAGCCCGGGTGGGTGGAACATAATCCGGAGCAGATTGCCTCGTCTCAAGTTGCGGTGGCGCTGGAGGCTTTGGCCAAAGCCGGAGCGCAGCCGCGGGACATCGCCGCGATCGGCATCGCTAACCAGCGTGAGACCACGATCGTGTGGAATCGGGAAACCGGTCAGCCCGTCTGTAACGCCATCGTCTGGCAGGACCGCCGCACCGCGGATTTCTGCGAACAGCTCAGGAGTCAGGGCTACGGTCCGCTTATCCAGCAGCGCACTGGGCTGCTGATTGATTCTTATTTCTCGGCCAGCAAAATTTCCTGGATTCTGGAACATGTCCCAGGCGCGCGCGGTCTTGCCGAAGCCGGCAAACTTGCCTTCGGCACCGTGGATAGCTGGCTGGTCTGGAAGCTGACTGTCGGCCGAGTTCATGTGACCGACGCCAGCAATGCCTCGCGCACCATGCTGTTCAATATTCATACCGGCGCTTGGGACAGCGAACTTCTGGACCTGTTCCGCGTGCCGGTCTCGATGATGCCAGCGGTGCGGTCCTCCAGCGAGAAATATGGTGACGCGACGGTGCAGGGACTGGCGGGCATACCCATCGCCGGCATCGCTGGAGATCAGCAGGCCGCCCTGTTTGGGCAGCGCTGCACCCAGCCCGGCCTGACCAAGAACACCTACGGCACCGGATGCTTCATGCTGCAGAACACGGGGCGGCGTGCCGTGCCCTCCTCGAACCGGCTGGTCACAACGGTTGCATGGAAGCTCGGAGACGCGACCGAATACGCCCTTGAAGGCAGCGTGTTCGTGGGCGGCGCGGTGGTGCAGTGGCTGCGCGACGGCCTGGGGTTGATCCGTTCGTCGGGCGAAGTGGAGGCGCTGGCCAAGTCGGTTCCTGACAACGGCGGAGTCTATTTCGTTCCGGCTTTTGTGGGGCTGGGCGCGCCGCACTGGGATTCTTACGCGCGCGGCTCCATCTTCGGCCTCACGCGCGGCAGCACCGCAGGCCACCTCGCTCGCGCGGCCGTGGAGAGCATCGCCTACCAAGTTGCAGACCTGCTCGATGCCATGCAGAAAGATTCAGGCGATGCCGTTCTGGAGCTTCGCGTGGATGGCGGCGCCGCCGCCAATGACAGCCTGATGCAATTCCAGGCCGACATTCTCGGAGTGCCGGTGGTCCGTCCCGCAGTAACCGAAACGACGGCGCTGGGAGCCGCGTACCTGGCCGGCATCGCCGTCGGATTCTGGCCGGGCGGCATCAGTGCCGCCGCCACCGGAAAAGATCGCCGCTTCGAGCCGCAAATGCCGTCGTCCCAGGCGCATGCTCTACGTAACCGGTGGAATGAAGCAGTGGCGCGTTCGAAGAACTGGGAGCACGGATCGTCCCAAAGCAGCTAGCAGTGGGAAAGAACTCGATTTGGCGCTTGATTTATGGGCAGCAAAAGTCTCGATCTGGCGCTTCATTTTGGGTGGCGCAACGCTTCAGCGCTGCGATAACGGGCTTATTTTCAGCGCCGGCTGTAGCCGCTGCGGTCAGCCTAGACTTACGGTTCGTACCAGAACACGCCGCCCTTGTTGATCGGAGGCAGCGCGAAAGTCATAACGTCTCCGCGGCGAATTCCTTTGACGCTCTGCGTCTCCCCAAGAAAGGGAAGGAAGAATCCCTTACCCTCGGACTTAGCAACCACGCTGACTTCTGCCCCGTTCTCCGGCGTCTGAACGGGATTCGCTCCTCCGCGCAGGCCGCCAAAGTTGGCCAAGAAGCAGTGAATGTGTCCACCAGCAGTCCGGGCAATCGAAGTCGCCACCTGCGATCCCGCTCTGATCCGCACCGTGGTTCCACCCTGCAGCGCGTCGAGGAATGCCTGCTGGGAATCCGGCGACGTATGCTCGAAGTCTTTTTCCAGCGCCGCGTTGTAGGCCTTTCCCGGACAAGCCGGGAAGCGGACTACATTCTGCGAACCGCCGATCCCGGTTGAGTCGGCTCCCGTGATCACGAGTTTCTTATCCTGCGCCGCGAACCCCTTCAGCCACTTCGTTTCTGATTCTCCCAATACGCGTACATCCGGCAACACCAGCGTCTGGCCGCGAAAGTCAGCCAGCGTGCGCGGCGTCACGATTTGAAATTCCACATGCTTCTGCATCAGAAGAATCAGGATTCCGCGGTACGAAGCGATGAAATCTTCGGCATAGAAATTCCGCGTCTCAGGCGAGAAGTAGACTCCGATAGGATCAACCGGCGCGCGCGGCTGGTAGAACGTCTTCTCATGCGCCTCGATCCACGCAAAAATCTTCTTCCTCGTCGGCAGGTCGTTCGACCCCGCCATGGAATGCCCCGGCGCATCCCAGAAGTTCGCCCCGGCCATGATCTGCGACATCGCCAGATTCATCATGGCCTCGCGCGCATCCACATTCTTATCTCCGTCCCAGGAATAGTTCAGAATCCAGGTCGCCTTCCCTTGTGCAAAAACCCGAAATGAATACACGCCCACCTGGTAGCGAAACCAGTCCAGCGGCGTGCGGGAAGAAGCCATATGATCGCCGCTGCCGAATTCGTATTCGTGGGCAATCGCGTCCACCACGGGATAGAGGCTGTAAACATCGGCGCCCACGCGCACCGCCTCTTCCTCGATCCCCGGATAAATTTCAGGAATCGTCTTCACTTTCGGGTTCACCGCCTTGGCCGTGCTGTCTATCTCGTGTAAAAAATTCGTGAAAGTTTGAATTCTGAACTCCACCCACTTGCGGAAAGCAGGGTCAGAAAAATCTCCCAGCTTCACATCGTGCTTCGCATCCAGCCCAGTCTGCTGTTTGAAGGCCGCGACCGTATAGTCGTCGAAGCTCGCCCACGTGTTCTCCCAGCCATCGAAATGGGTCATCCAGTACGGGATGTCCACGTAGATGCCGTCAATTCCGGTAGCGGCGATCTGCCGCACGCGCTCCATGTAGGTTTTCCGCCATTCCGCAGCGTAAGGACTCACCCACACATCCTCGTCGCCCAGCGCAATCCAGAACGCGCTGCCGCCGCCGAACACCGCGGGCTGGCCCGCAACGTTGCGCTGTAGCCAGTCCGGATGATCCTTGGCCAGCGTGTGCGGAGTCTGATCGGCGTGCGCGGTGATGCACTCCGTTCCCGCGATGTACACGAACGCATAGTTCCCGGCGCGGTGCGCCTCTTCCGCCACCGCACGGATCGCCTTCAACTTTTCTTCGGGATGGAGGAAACTCTCGTAGCGGCCCGGAATATCGTTGTCCACTTCAATCCCGAACACGCCGCTGGCCTGCGCGTCGCGCACAATGCGCTGCGCGTCGCCGCCCCTGAGCCCGTAAGCCCCGATGCGAACGTAATTAGTCCAGTCCTGGTAGACCGAATCCTTACCCGCCGGAACTTTCTGTGCGAGCAGGGTGAGCCCGCACGCTGCAACTGCCGCGAAGAGTGCCAGTCGTGTCTTCATGAGCAAGCCGGGCAGGAGATCCGCCGATCAGAACTCAAACCTCACGCCGAACTGGAACCGCCGCGGCGTCGCGCCAGGAGCGCTGCCACTGATGGTTCCGAACACTTGCGGACTTCCTCCTGGCACAAACGGCGTATACGCGGTATTCGGCGACCCAAATCGCGGATGGTTGGCGAAGTTGAATATCTCCCCTCTTACTTCCAACCTCGTGCCTTCTTTGGGCACAAACTCCTTGTAGATGTTAACGTCAAAATTGTGGATGCCGTCGGTCCGCACTCCGGGAAAATATCGCGGGGCATTGCCGGGAATCTGGTCTCCCGGATCGGCAAAGCAGTTAATGTTGATGTAAGAGAGCGGCTGCTCCACCACGCCTACATTCTGCCAGTCCAGAGCTACGGAGTGCATGCTGACTCCGGTCTTGAGATTCGGACACACAACGTTGGGTCGCTGGTTGCCGTCCATCAGGCGGGAGCTGGCCATGGGAATCGCCAGCGGCTGGCCCGATTGCTCGGTGACCAGCGTCGAGACCGACCATCCGCCTACCACAGCGTCGAGCACGCGGTTCATGTCCCCGCCAATCCACTTCTTGCGTCCAATCGGCAACTCGACCACAACCGCGGCCGCCAACCGTTGCGGCGTGTCATTGGCCCCGATCCCGTGCTCGGCCTTCAGATTGTCCAGCTGTTGCGGGTTTCCGTTGTTCAGCGTGCCCACAAACGCGTTCGCGCCCACCGACGAATCGTCGGTCAACTTGGAAACCGTGTAGCTGCCCTCGAAGCTCAGGTGGTGCGTGGTGCGCTTCTGGAAGCGCATCTGCATCGAGTTGTACCAGGAGCTGGCTTCGAGCAGCGGCAGGCCCTCGAAGTTGGCGTCGAACTGCGGAAAAGGTCGCAGCAGATTTCCCAGCGGAATCTGCCCGCTGGGATCGCCGTACCGCGAATCCGGTTCGTTGAAAATCGCATTGGGGCCGCTGAACAGAGGGAAGAACGGGTTGTTCACCGTGTTTGCCAGGAAATTGCTGACGCAACTGTCGGTATCGCAGGCCGGGTCCTGCGCGTGCGCGCCCGCCGCAACCTGCGCCAGCAGCGCCGACGGAATATAGTTCCGGTTCCGCGTGCTGGAGTATCCGCCCCACGGCAGATGCGTGCTCCGGTTGGCCGAGTAATCCACGCCAATGACCAACTGGCTCGGGAACAGGTGCTGAATGCCCAGGTTCCACTGGTAAAGGTCGGCGTTGCGCGCCGCGGTTGTGCCCAGATCGTTCTGGTTGATGTATCCCCACTCCGCCAGCGGCCCGTACTGTTTTCCCTGGGGAGGCGTTAGCCCGTTGGGGAATGGATTCTCCAGGGTGGCCGATTGCGTGCCAAAATCATTGTTCGTAAAGAACATGGTTGCGGTCTTGCGGAAAGCTGTGCCCGGATACTGAAAGTTAGTGGCCACGCTCATTCCGTAATACACGCCTGCCCCGCCGCGCACCACGGTGTTGGCGGTCAACTGGTAGGCAAAGCCCAGGCGCGGGCCGAAGTTATTGCGGTCCACCGGAACGCTTCTCATGCTGGAACTGGCAAACAGAGTGGTCCCCAGCAGTTCTTTCGACGACGGGAAGTTCACCCCGAGTCCCTGCAGCGCCGACTGGGCGCTGGTCAGATCCAGGTTGATGCCGCTGTCGCCCGTGAAGTTGCTGAACTGAACCCGGTTGTAGCGCTCCGCGTACGGCGTGCTCCACTCATAACGCAGGCCCAGGTTCAGCGTCAGCTTCGCATTGACTTTCCAGTCATCCTGGAAGTAGAAGCCGGTTTCTTTCGACTTGTTGGCGACCGACGGATAGATGTTGATCACGCTGCTCCCGTTGATGTTGTCGGCGTAGCCAAACAGCAGGCTGGCAAACGGATTCCCGGTTGGGTTGCCGCTCAGGTCCGTATTGCTGTTGGGAAACTGCGACGTCACGTAATCCGTGAAGTTGAAAATCCCGGTCGGATTCGGCGGCTGCCAGAAGTTGTTGTAGAAAAGTCTCTGCTCTCCGCCCAGCTTCATCAGGTGCCGTCCCTTGGAAATCACCAGCTGCGAAGAATAGCTGTACAGCGTGTGGGCAAAAGTCGTGCCCACGCAACACTGGTCGTAGAGGCTGTTCCACGGCAGATTGCCCGACATTTGAAATGTCGGCAGCCGATCCACTCCGTTCGCCTCGAGCACCGTCGGCAGCCCCGGCACGCCGGCCGGCAGCGAAGCGTTCAAACTGGAGATGGAGGGAATGTTGGTGGTCTGCACTTCCTTTACCCGGTCCACGGCGAACCGGTTCGTCCACACGATCCGCGGGTTCAGCGTCCACGAGTACTCCAGCGAGACGTTCTGCACGGTCGTGGGACCGGTGGCTATACCGTCGCCCGAGGGGCCGAATTCACTGTCTCCCAACACAATCGGGGTATGGAAGTCGCTGTGCGAACGGCTGTAACGGCCGCTCAGGCGGTGCCTGTCGTTGAGTTGGTGGTCGAGTTTGATGTCGAACTGGTAGTCGGGTGCATTTGACAGGGTATCGAGAAGAAAATTGTTGAACTCTCCCGCTCCGTTCACATTGGGCTTGGGGTAGAGGTTGAGGATGGCTTGCCCGATCGGATCGATTTCGGTGGGCGGAATCACGTTCGCTTGCCCGTTGTACTGGACCTGGTTCCTTGAAACGCAGGGATTTCCACAGGTCGTCGGGTCAAAGATCACATTGGGGTTGGGATCGGTGGCAGTCGGCGCAAAATTGCCGGTTCGCTGTGCCAGGGTGGGCACTGACGCAAGAAAGTTGATCGCCTCGTCGTCGCGTACTTTCTCGAAATCCACAAAGAAAAAAGTCTTGTTCTTCTTGATTGGACCGCCAAGCGAAAAGCCTCCCTGGTCGCGCTTGTGGGCCGGCTTCGGGTTGGGCTCCGGGTTGAAGAAGTCGCGCGCATCGGTGCCGGCCCGCTGCAGAAAGTACCAGCCGCTGCCATGAAAGGCATTGCTCCCGCTTTTCAGCACCATGTTCACGACCGTGCCGCCGTTGTTGCCGAACTCGGCCGAGAAACTGTTGTTCTGTACCTTGAATTCCTGCACGATCTCGACCGACGGCTCGTAGTACACGTTCGAGGTCGCCCCTTCGCCCTGTTCCGGCGCGCTGATCAGAGCGCCGTCAATGCGCACTTCCGCGGTCGCGTTTCGCTGCCCGTTGGAAACGAAGTTGGTGCCCGAGGGATAGTTGTCCTGCGTGCCCGATCCTGCCACCTCGGTAACACCCCCGGACAGAAAAGCCAGGCCGAAGAAGTTGCGGTTGATGAGCGGGATTTCCTTCACGTATTCGTTGGTGATCTCGGTGCCCAGCGTCGGGCTTTCCGTATCCAGCAGCGGGGCGGTGTCCGTAACCTCCATCGTCTCGCTGATGCCGAGCGGGTGCAGAACAAAGTCCACCGTGGTCTGCTGGTCCACTTGCAGCACTATATTTTTCTTCACCGTCGCCCGGAAACCCTTGCTCTCCGCCTTGATCGTGTACACGGCGGGCCGCAAGCCCACCAGAAAATACTGGCCGTGATCGTCGCTGTGCGTCACCTGCGCAATATTGGTCGCGTCATTGGTGATGGTGATCGCGGCGTTGACCACCACGGCGCCGCTCTGATCGGTTACCTCTCCGCGAATCTGCGCCTGATACGCCGCTTGAGCCCAGGCTGCCGTAGCCATCAGCGTCATGTTCAGAAGGAAAGTAAGACCTCGAACCCAACTCTTATTGCGACCAAAGACAGGCATGGCAGCCTCCACCCGGCGGCTTTCATATTATTACGACTCTATACTATTACTTTCGTTTGTGGGCAAGTCAAGTCAAATCGTTGGCGGCTGGGAATGCAAGCCGGCAGCTCACGCTTCCTTCGTGTGACTTCGTGTCGTTCCTGGTAAAGACTTTCAGGCTTACCCACGATCTGCCTTTCTTCTTGTTCCGCGAGATCTCGTGTAGTCTGTTGGGCTGCAAATTCCTTGCTCCACTCTCGAACGCCATGCTCAAGATGCTACGTCTTCTCTCCTGTTGCGCCTTCTGGCTGGTGGTTTCTTGGTGTGCCCTCGCTGCGGCTGAAGCCTCCCCAGCCTCCGCAGTGCAGGCCGTGCGCGAGGGCGATCGCCTCATTCTCAGGAATGATTCAATCTCAGGCACTTGGACCTTGAGCGGCGGCTCGTTGCGTTGGCTGAGCCTAACGAACAACTTCACCGGAACTGCCTTGCCCCTCGATGGAAGCACGTTTGAGCTGGTGCCGGGAGAAGGCCTGGTGCTTCGTTCTTCCGATTTCAAAATTGTCGCGGGTCCCTTCCTCGAAGAGATTCCTGCGTCGGCCAACTCGCCCAGGGTCGCTGATCATTTGCCGGGCAGGCAGATTCGCATCGAGCTCGAAGATCCCTCGGGTAATCTCCGCGTCGCCTGGAAAGCCACTCTCCGCGAAGGCGCCAACTATATTCGTGAGGAAGTGACCATCCACGCTTTGCAGAAGCCTTTTCCGTTGGCTCAGATCAATCTCATTGACGCCTCGGTTCCGGGCGCTGCGGTCGCGGGACACGTGAAGGGATCGCCCATCGCTGCCTACATGTGGTTCCTTGGCTTCGAGCATCCACTGTCAGAATGCCGCGTCCACGAGTACCGCGCCTCCTGCTGGCTGTCGCGCGAGCTTCCTTTGCAACCCGGACAGAGCGTGACTTACTCTTCCGTCTTCGGTGCGGCGCATCCCTCCCAGTTGCGGCGCGACTTCCTGAAGTATGTGGAGCTCGAACGCGCTCATCCCTATAGAACCTTTCTGCATTACAACTCGTGGTATGACCTGGGATATTTCGACCGCTACAGCGAACCGGGCGCGCTCGCCGTGGTCGAGGCATTCGGCGAGCAGCTCACCAAACAGCGCGGGGTCAAGCTCGACAGCTTTCTGTTCGACGACGGCTGGGACGATCCCACGACGCTGTGGAAATTCAATCCCGGATTTCCGTCCGGCCTGACGAAGGTTGCGCAGATGGCGACCGGCTACGGCACCGCGCCCGGAATCTGGCTCTCTCCCTGGGGAGGCTACGACAAACCGAAAGAGCAGCGTCTGGCCTCCGCCCACGCGCAAGGCTTCGAAACCAACGAAGGTGGCCTCGCACTCTCCGGGCCGAAGTATTACCGCTACTTCCGCGACACCTGTCTCGACCTGATCGAAAAATACGGCATCAACCAGTTCAAGTTCGACGGCACCGGCAACGCCAACGAGGTAATCAAAGGCAGCGAGTTCGACAGCGACTTCGACGCGGCCATTCATCTGATCGGCGAACTGCGCGCGAAGAAGCCAGACCTCTATGTAAACCTCACGACGGGAACGTATCCGTCACCCTTCTGGCTGCTGTATGCCGACTCGATCTGGCGCGGAGGCGACGACCACAGCTTCGCCGGCGTGGGCTCGAACCGGCAGCGCTGGATTACCTATCGCGACTCGCAGACCTACCGCTGGGTGGTCGAGGATGGTCCGCTGTTCCCGCTCAATTCGCTGATGCTGCACGGGCTGATCTTCGCGCAGCATGCCGAGCGGCTGGGCTCAGATTCCGGACACGATTTCGCTGACGAGGTCCATTCGTACTTCGGAACCGGGACCCAACTGCAGGAGATGTACATCACGCCCGCGCTGCTTTCCGCGCAAGACTGGGATGTTCTGGCCGAGACAGCGAAGTGGTCCCGCGAGAACGCGCAAGTTCTCAAAGACACGCACTGGATCGGCGGCGATCCCGCGCTGCTCGAAGTGTACGGCTGGGCCGCGTGGTCGCCGGAGAAGGCGATGGTGACGCTGCGCAATCCGAGCGATCATCCGCAGGAGTTCACGGCTAGCCTCGCGGCGCTTCTGGAACTGCCGCCCGGAGTTGCGCCGCGATTTGCCGTGCGCAGTCCGTGGAAAAGCGACAGCGCCAGGGCGCCGGAAAATATTGCTGCTCAAGAGCAGCACAGTTTTCGCCTGCAACCGTTTCAGGTGCTGATGCTGGAGTTGGTTCCGTCGCCGTAGAATACTCCCAGAGCGCAACGCTCATGAAAGCTGCCGTCCTTACCTCGCCGCAGCCGGTCTCACGACGCCCGCTGCGAATCACCGAAGTTCCACCGCCCCAGCCCAAGCCTGGGTATGTTCTGCTGCGGGTTCGCGCCTGCGGCGTCTGCCGCACCGACCTGCACATTGTCGAAGGTGAACTTCCGCCCCGGCAGCCGGGAATGATTCCCGGCCATCAGATTGTGGGCGAGGTCGCCGGCGGCGCCACGGCTGATCTGCCTCTCGGCCAGCGCGTCGGTGTTTCCTGGCTGGGCGGAACGGACGGCACCTGTGCTTATTGTCAGCGCGGCCTCGAAAACCTCTGCGACGCGCCCACGTTCACTGGCTATTCGGTTCCCGGCGGGTACGCGGAATACGCTCTGGCGCGCGCCGACTTTGTCTTTCCGCTGCCGGCAGCGCTGGACGATCTGCATGCCGCTCCGCTGCTGTGCGCCGGGATCATCGGCTTTCGCAGCCTGCGCGTGGCCGGCGTCGAACCGGGCGAGCAAGTAGGTCTGTTCGGTTTCGGCGCGTCGGCTCATCTGGCGATCGCGGTTTTGCGGGCATGGAAGTGCGATGTGTATGTTTCCACGGGCGGAGAGTCGCATCGCAAGCTGGCTGCGGCGCTGGGCGCGACGTGGGTGGGAAGCGAAACCGAAAAGCCTCCGGTGGAGCTCGACCGCGCGGTTACGTTTGCGCCTAGCGGAGACGTCGTGATCGCGGCGCTCGGCAGCCTGCGCAAAGGCGGTGTGGTTGCGATCAACGCCATTCATCTGGATCGTATTCCGCAATTCGACTACGACCGCCTGCTGTGGGGCGAGCGCCAACTGCGCAGCGTGGCCAACATGACGCGCGGGGACGCGCACGACTTTCTGGCGTTAGCCGCGCAGATTGGCCTCAAGCCGAAAGTGACGGTGTTCTCTCTCGATCAGGCGAACGAGGTGTTGATGGCGGTGAAGAATGACGCGGTAGATGGCGCCGCCGTCATCGTGCCGTAAGGCTCGAAAAACCAGGTCAATGAGTGCTAAGGCCTGTGGCTGTTGAAAAACTCCTTCCCGCGAAATTGGCGAAAACAAAATTGCGCCAGGATGCTCTACGAACGACTTTCTCAGTTTTCCTAGACATTTTCCATCTCCCGAAGTTTGGCTGTTTTGAGGAAAATGGACTTTTTCAA
>DATFNP010000060.1:0-5636 GCA_035266345.1 Candidatus Sulfotelmatobacter sp. | reverse complement strand
AGAAGAATCTCGCTGCTTTACGGGAGGAGCACACCCCGTCGGGGGCGCACACAGTTCGCACGATCCCGTTTCCCCGTTGGGTGCCACCTGAAGTCCGTCAGGCGGCCGAGAACATCTCCGGAGAGGAGGCCCATCTTCAATTGGGTGACTGGATTAGGCTGTACCTGCGCAAAGGGCATCGGAGCGCTTCTTGAATGTCTCGTTTGGGTCGATTCCAGATGGTCGGCCAACCGGAACTTATTGGAGCCGCAACCCGTTAGGCAATCGTCTCAAGTGGTGAAGAATCGCGATATCGCTTATTGACCGGGTTTTGAGCGGCAAGGCCTGATGGCAGCGGCAACTAGTGCCGGAGTGATGCCGTCCAGGCAGCGAGCGGCAGGCTCCATGAGAAGCCAGGCGAGGCGGGCCGTCCCCGGCCCGCCCGCATTTTCAGATGGTCTCAACGCTGCGCGGAGGTCAGGGCTTCGTTCTTGAGCAGGCTGACTTCGACGCGTCCGCCGCTGATGCGCGTGGTTTTGGCTCCGTCTTCGAGCGGGGCGTTGCCCATGCCCAGCATGTAGATGCGATAGACCGGGATGTTGTGGTTGAGCACCAGGTAACGGACGACCGAGTCGGCCATTTTCTGCGAGGCGGCGATGGCGGTCTGGCCGTGGCCGGAGGAGAAGCCGCGGACTTCGATCACGTAGCTGCGCTCGTTTTTCAGCGGAGCGGCGATCTGGTCGAGCGCATCCTTGGCGTTCTTGCTGAGCAGGGTCTGGCCGGGAGCGAAACGAATTTCAGTCAGCGCGCTGGCCTTGTATTGATCGAGGCTGCCCACTTTCTGCTCGGCGGTGGAGACGCGCGTGGAAGCTTCGGTGGCGGCGAGGCTGGCTACCTGAGCTTTGCCGGCGGCGTCGGTGGCATGCTGGTCGGCCAGGTTGGTCTTTTCCGAAGCCATCTGAAGGCCGTGTTGGGCGCGGGCGTCCACGTCTTTGATGGCGGCGGCGTTGGAGGTGGTTAGCTGATCAAGTTCGTTGAGGCGATCCTTGATGGGGCGGGTCAAGCGCTGCACGTACTTTTTGTTGGCGAAGGGGTGGGTGACCAGGTTGACCAAGTTCGGATCGTCGCCGTCCCAGAAGTCACCCTTGGTGGCGGGCGGCAGCGGTTCGTGGGTGGTGTCTCCGCTCTGCGGCGTAGCGGCCGTCTGGGTAGCCGATGCGGTCTGGGGCGCGCTTGAACCTGAGTTGGCTTGCTGCGCGAACGCCGAAAGTGTGAGTGCGGCGGATGTGAGCAGCGTTACGAGGATACGGATCTTCATTTGGACCTGCATTTCGACCTCCTTAGGGGCTGAGGCATCAGGAGTCCACGCCAGCCTGATAGCCCATAGTTCCTCAACCCTTGATTTTGCGCTTTGCCGGGGAAAGGTGCAAGGGGCGCGGGTTTGGGGGTGCCGGGCGGGTGAGAGCCTGCCGGCCAGCCGCGGGGGCAGCGGCGCTGCCGCGTCTACTTCACTTCCAGCGACACCAGATCGCCGTCGGTCACGCCGCCGGGCTTGTAATTGACGTTGACCTGGCGGTCTTTCCAGGTGCAGGAGAAATCGTCGGCGCCGATCAGGAGCAGGGATTTGTAATCCACGGCGCGAAATTTCAGCGTGGCTCCTTCTGCCGTAACGGTGAGGATGGCAGCGGGAGGCTGCGAGCAATCCACCGTGACCAGGCGTCCTTTGAGAAATTTTGTGGGGCGCTGGTCCGCCGGTCCGCCGTATGGGGCTGCTTTCTGGGCGGCGGCGCGCTTGGCGGCATCTTCTTCCAGCACGTCGAAGGGTGACTTCTGGGGAGCGAGTTTGGGCTGGGTTGCAGCTGCGCCCGCAATGCCGTACTTGTGTTCGCTTGCGGCCTGGGTCAGCCGCTCGCGGGCCAGCGTGGCCATTTGTGGATTGTTGCTGGCGCGCAGGCGCTCGAGCAGAGCGTCGGCGGCTTCCCATTGTTTGTTGGCGATATAGATGAGCGCCAGGTGATAGACGTAGCGTTCGTCGCGCGGGCTGAGCGTCATGGCGGCGCGTTCGGCCTGCATGGCGGCGGGCGCGCCTCCGCCCTCGCTGCGGGCCTGGGCCAGCAAATCATAGGCATCGGCGAATTCGGGATACCACTCGAGCACGGCCCTAAGGTCGAGCATCATGTTGGCGAGGCCGGGCATGTCGGTATGCTTGGCCTGCGCCATGCGCTGCTTGAGCACCGCGAGGTAGTAGCGCACCCACATGTCGCGCTGGTTGAGCGCGGCTGTGTCGCCGAGTTCAGTGAGGGCAGTGTCGAATTCGCCGTGCTGAATGTGGTCCCAAGCGAGCATACGGTGGGCAACGGCATTGCCGACCGTAGAGTTGGGAATCTGTTCGGGGTCTTCCGGATTTCTCTGTTGTTTGGCCTCGGATTTCTTGTCTTCTTTCTTATCGGCTGCGGTGGGCGTTGTGGCCAGGGCCTGCAATTCCTTGAGCCCGATTTCACGGCGCTCGGGGATACGGGTTTGTACTCCTGCGTACAGCGCGCGCGCATCGGCCTCGGGCAGAGGCTTGGCGAGGATCGAGGAATCTTCCGGACCGACTGGAGCGGGGAGACTGTAGGCCCGCCCGGGATTGGCCGAGTTCACGGGATGGTCAGGGTCCGGAGCTCTCCTTGCGGTGTCGAGCGCAGTCAGCAGTAATGTCTGGGAATGAAGGTAATCTTTCACGGCCTGCTCCAGTTGCGCCGAGGTCATGCCAAAAGCCTTCTGGATGGCGTCTTCGACCGGCATGTGCTGGTTCAGGACCAGGTTGAAGTATGCTCCGGTGTCGGGCAGCCTGTTTTCGTGAAGCAGGTAGTGGATGACGATCCAGGACTCGGCATAGTACAGCGTGTGATGCGAGCCCTCGTTGTAGGTGGAAGTGTCGTGCTTCATGGAGAACAGGTCGGGCAGCGATAGCCAGACCTGCGCGCCCAGCAATTCAGTCAGCGACTTGAGCGGATGCGCGTCGTGGGAATTGCCGAGCAGATCCTGGGAGGCGCTGGGGCGAAGCTCGGGATCGCCGCCGATCTCGACCTGCTTGTTGTCCAGGCGGATGGAGCTGAAATATTCAGCCAGGCCTTCGTCGAACCATCCCTGAGCCGGGGGATAGTTGTAGTTCAGCAGCATGTGGGCGAAGTCATGGGCGACGGCTCGCCAGGATTCTTCTTCGAACAGGTTCAGCACGATGAAATCCTGATCTTCGCCGGGGAGAAAAAAGCCGGGGACGTCAATGGGCTGGCCCTGGCGCAGGGGCGCAAGCTGGTAGTAAGTCTTGTCGTTTTTGAAGGCGAGGATGGTCAGCGGGACGGGCTGGTTGAGCCGCTCCTTCCCCAGCAGGGTGGCGAAGACGGCGCGCATCTGCTCGAAACGCAAAGCGACTTCGCGGCCCTTTTTTTCTCCGGCGTCGGTGATGACGGTGAAATGCGACGAGTGAATTTCGAGCCAGGGAGGTTCGGCGGCCGGGGCGGGGATGAAGCACAGGAGCACTCCCGACAGCACGAGAGCAAGACGCGAAGTGAGGCGGAGACTAGGCATTCGGCGCCGCGGGGAAGGGAATGTGGTGCTAGGGAAATGCTACCACGATGGCAGGCGCGGGCCGCGTTGGCACGCGCCTATCAGTTTGACGCTGAAAGAAAAAGCCATGAACCACGAAGGGCACGAAGGGATTAATTGGTTTCCGTTCTCTTGGTGGGACTTCCTGTCCGTTGCGGTAGAAAATTCGCCCTAGTCGCCGCTGGCGTGGTTTTGCGTGGGAACCAGGACCAGGCGCGGGCGCTCGGGGGCGAGTTGGGGCTGCGTCGTGCGGCCGAAGCTATACAGGATGCCGAGGACGGCGGCATACGCGAACAGGACGCCGATACTTACGGAGGCGAGAACCGTGAAGCAGAGGATGAGGGGCATAAAGAACGAAATCACGATCAACCAGCCTTGTTTGGAATCAGTTTTTCTTGCTTTTTTCAATCTGCCGCTTTTTTCGATCTATCCGTCAATCTACCTGCATTGACGCTCCGCGCTGTTGACGACTAAGATACGGAGTAGAGCTGTGTATTCCCACGTTCAAACAATTCTGATGGCCTGTCCACATTACGGAAGGGACATCACCCTGGGCGAATAATGGCGATTACCAAGATTTCGGTCCGGGGCGCCCGGCAGCACAACCTCAAAAACATTAACGTCGAGATTCCGCGTAACACTCTGACCGTGGTTACCGGGCTGAGCGGTTCGGGGAAGTCGTCGCTCGCTTTCGACACGATTTATGCCGAGGGGCAGCGGCGTTATGTGGAGACTTTATCGGCCTACGCGCGGCAGTTTCTGGACCAGATGGAACGCCCGGATGTTGATGCAATTGATGGACTTAGCCCGTCCATCTCGATCGAGCAAAAGACCACCAGCCGCAGCCCGCGCTCAACCGTAGGGACGATCACCGAGATCTACGACTATCTTCGCCTGTTGTTCGCTTCCATCGGGGCGCCGCATTGTCCCAAGTGCGGGCGGGCGATCAGCCGCCAGTCCGCCGACCAGATCGTGCAGCGGGTCATGGCGCTGACCCCGGAGGACCGGGTGATGGTCATGGCGCCCATCGTGCGCGGGCGCAAGGGCGAGTTCAAGAAGGAGATGGAGACGCTGGTCAAGCACGGCTACTCGCGGGCGCGAGTGGATGGCGAACTAGTGAATCTGGACGACGACATTCAGCTCGACAAACGGAAGAATCACACCATCGAAGTGGTGGTGGACCGGCTGCTGGTGAAGCCGGGCATTGAGCACCGGCTGGAAATGTCAGTCGGGCTGGCCATGAAGCTGGCGGGCGGGCTGGTGCAGGTCGCGGTGGTGGGAGGCGAAGAGCAGCTTTATTCCGAGAAGCTGGCGTGTCCGGATTGCGGCATCAACGTGCCGCAACTGGAGCCGCGGTCGTTCTCGTTTAACAGCATGTATGGGGCGTGCCCGGAGTGCCACGGCCTCGGCAGCAAGTATGATTTCGATCCGGCGAAGGTCATCACCGACTGGTCGAAGCCACTGCTTGAGGGCGGGCTGGGGCCGGGATCGGCGTCGCAGAACCTGATTCACCAGTTGCAGATTGTCGCGGCGGCGTATGGCATTGACCTGAACACTCCGTTTGAGAAGTTTCCCGAGAAGACGCAGGATTTTCTGCTGAACGGCGAGCCGGGGCGCGGAGGGAAAACGGGTTTCCACGGCATCTTCGGATATCTGAAACAGAATCTCGAGGATTCGACTTCGGAGGGTTACCGCGATTGGCTGATGGATCACATGTCGGCGACGGAGTGTCCCGCGTGTCACGGCAAGCGGCTGCGGCCGGAGAGCCTGGCGGTGAAGGTGAATGGGATGTCCATCGCCGACTTTACAGCGATGCCGGTGGCGCGGTCGCTGGAAGTGGCCGAGGGCATCAAACTCGCCGGGCGCGAGGCGGCGATTGCCGGGCGCGTCATGCATGAAATCGTGGAGCGGCTGCAGTTCTTGAATGCGGTGGGCCTGGGATACATTTCGCTGGATCGCTCGGCGGCGACGTTGTCGGGCGGCGAGGGACAGCGGATTCGACTGGCCACGCAGATTGGATCGAAACTGCGAGGCGTGTTGTATGTGCTGGATGAGCCGTCCATCGG
>DATFNP010000059.1:0-53383 GCA_035266345.1 Candidatus Sulfotelmatobacter sp. | reverse complement strand
GGATGCGGAAGCCGCGTACAAAAAAGCTATCGCGCTGCGTCCCGATTATTGGGACGGCTACAACAGCCTGGGGCTGTTCTATGACGATCAGGGCAGATATGAAGACGCGTTCAAGCAGCTCCAGCGTGCCATCGAGCTGACTCCGGATAATGCGACTGCCTACTCGAATCTGGGAGCGGCCTACGTCGATTCCAGCGATCCCAAGAATTATGGACCGGCAGAAGCGGCCTTGAAGAAGTCCATTGAACTCTCGCCGAGTTATGGCGCGTACGCCAACCTCGGCGATCTCTATCTGCTGCAGAGCCGTTTTGCGGAGGCTGCCTCCGCCACCGAAAAGGCACTGCAACTGAACGACAAAGACTTCATTGTGTGGGCGAACCTGGTGGTAGCTTACGACGGTCTGACCGACGCGGCTAAGGCGAGTGCCGCCGTAGAGCGGGAACAGTCCCTACTAGAACAAGCCGTGCAGTCGAGTCCGCGCGATGCGGCGCCGCAATACCGGCTGGGGTTGGTGTACGCCAGGAAGAAGTTGAAGGACAAGGCGCTCGCCCGCGCGCAAGCCGCATTGGCGCTCTCTCCGGATGATCCGTATGTCCTCGCCTCAGTAGGCGAGATCCATGAGAGGCTGGGAGACCGGGCCAACGCTTTGCCATACATTGAAAAGGCCTTGAAAAGGGGCTATTCTCTGCAGGCGTTGAAAAGCGACCCAACCTTTCAGGGATTGTTGTCTGATCCGAATTTCCGGCCCAGCCCGAAGTAAGTCAATCGCACGAAGGAGGAAAACATGGCAACCGCAAGACAACACGTTTTCGATACGATCGATCTCACGATCTCGCCCAGCGGGACAGTTTCCGCCGCGCAAGCGTACTTGCAGATTCCCGACAATACCGGGATCCAGTTCAAAAGCAGTGCGCCCTTCGGGTTAAATCTCGTATTCAGCAGTTCGCCCCCGGGCACAGTCCCGGTACCGGCCAACGGATCCAACGCCAACCCGATCACCGAATCCGAGGTTACGTTGAACTACGTGATCAAGAGGCAGGACAACGGCATGCAGACCGGCGGTCCGTACGCGATTCAGTGGGGACAGGGACCGCTGGCGATCAGCGTCACGGCATCGAGCCCGTCCTTCACAATTGCGGTCCCTCAGCAAGGCTACATCCAGTTCACGGCGGACAGTGACTACAACATCACATGGGAAGATGGGAACGGACACCCCGTCACCGTGTGGTTCCAGCAACCAGGCGAGATTTCCCCAACCCCGCCCGGCGGGCCCAACCCCAACCCGGTGCAACAGGCGAAACCCGGCGTGGCGACGGTGTATTGCACCTTCGCCGTCGCATTGAATGTCCCGGGAAAGGGCACGGTCAAAATCGGCTCCTGACCACAGCGTTCACCGAGCCCGCACGCAACACCAGGAGGTCCGCTGGACGCGGATCTCCTGGGGGCCGGTCGTCTGCCAGAACGAACGCGTCATGCTATAATTCTTCATTCTCAGTCGCTTAGAGCGGGGAGGATTGTATCGATAAGCGTTTTATCCGCACCAACGATCGTATTCGGGCGCGCGAAATTCGCGTGATTGACGACGAAGGAAATCAGCTCGGCATCATGCCGCCTTACGAAGCGATCAAGAAAGCCCGCGAGAAAAATCTGGATCTGGTTGAGATTTCGCCCACCGCGCAGCCTCCCGTGTGCCGCATCATGGACTACGGGAAGTATCTCTACCAGCAGGAAAAGAAAGAGCGCGAAGCCAAGAAGCACCAGAAGACGATCACCGTAAAAGAGGTCAAGTTCCGCATTAATGTGGACGACCACGATTACGAGACCAAGAAGAACCACGTGCTGCGCTTTCTGGATGAAGGCGACAAGGTCAAGGCGACGATCTTTTTCCGCGGACGCGAGATGACGCGCACCGGACTGGGACGCCAGATTCTGGAGCGGCTGATCAAGGACGTGGAACCGCACAGCATCGTGGAATTCCGTCCGCGGCAGGAAGGCAACACCCTGCACGCGATTCTGGCGCCGAAGAAGACGGAAAAGGAACGGGAGAAAGAAAAGCAGAGAGAAGAAAAGCACAAGGCTGCGGCACAGAGTGCGCCGGCTCCCAGCGCTCCGGCGCAGGTGGCCAAACCCGCGTCGTAGGGCAGATTCCTCGCTGCGCTCGGAATGACAAGTCTCATCTGAGCGGTCATCTGAAATCGGAAAGCGAGAAAAGAAACGGAAAACTGACGGCTGAGAGCTGACAGCTGTTTTTGAGGACTTATGCCGAAATTGAAAACGCACAAGGGCGCCGCCAAGCGCTTCAAGAAAACCGGGACCGGGAAAGTGAAGCGGGGGCATTCGCACCTGCGCCACATCCTGACCTCGAAGGGCAAGAAACGGAAACGGAAGCTGGGCAAGTCCGCTTTGGTCAGTGATGGCGATCTGGCCAAGGTGCTGCGGATGATTCCGTATCAGTGAAGCAGTGGCCAGTGGTCGGTGATCAGTGGTCAGAAGAGCCGCAGCGACGCTTTTTCTGACCACTGACACTGATCACTGACCACTCTTCCGGCGTGTGAAGAGGCCAGAGATCGCCGCCATGGCGAATCGTCCTTGCCTCCAGCCGCCTTAAACAGAAAGCAAAAAGGAGAAGACCATGCCTCGTGTAAAACGCGGGACTAAACGCCGCGCCAAACGCAAGAAGATATTAGAACGCGCCAGCGGATATTTCCTGACCAAATCGAAGCTCTACCGTTCCGCCAAAGAAGCAGTGGAGCGCGGGCTGAAGTTTGCCTACTCCGGACGCAAACAGCGCAAGCGGCAGTTCCGCTCGCTGTGGATTGTGCGCATCGGCGCCGCTGCCAAGCTGAACGGGATGAGCTACAACCAGTTCATCCACGGTCTGAAGAAGGCGGGGATCGAACTCGACCGCAAGATTCTGGCCGAGCTGGCGGTGAAAGATCCGGCGGGCTTTACCAGTCTGGCAACGCAGGCCAAGGGCGCGATCGGCGGGGCAGCGTAGAAGAGCTGTCAGCTGTCAGCCGTCAGCTTTCAGTTTTCAGCTGCAATGCCCATGTGGGGACAGCCGCCCTCGGCTGTCCTGCCGGGCAGAGCCCGGCTAGCGGCTGGGAGTACCCTTTTTGTGGCCGGGTGGTCGGTGGCCGCAGTCGACACCCGTCGGCTCTTCGAGCCGACCGGACAGCCGAGGGCGCCTGTCCCCACATAAGCATTCTCAGGACTTAAGAACGACACATGGCATACACCGTTCCAAAACTCACGGACTATTCGTCGGCAGCGCTGGAGAAAGCCGCGGACACGTTGCTTTCTGCGCTCAAGCACGAATCCGGCGCCGTGGGAAGCCCGGATCAGTGGAAGACCTTTCGTGACCGTTGGGTCGCTCGGAAGAATGGGATCGTAACTCAGATCAACGATCTGTGGCTTAAGTCAGCGCCCAAGGACGCGAAGCGCGAGGTTGGACAGCGGGTCAACGAACTGAAGAAAATCGTCGAACTGACGGTAGACGCCGGACAGAAATGGTGGAACACAGGGGCGACAGTAGGGGTCGTACATCTAGGCATTGAAGTCCCGGCGGCAGCGCTAGATAAATACGCACGCGAAAAGGTAGGTCCGGTGGACATCACCCTTCCGGGTGTGCGGCGGGCGATTGGCGCGGAGCATCCCGTCATCAAAACGATGCACGAGATCGTCGGCGTCTTCCAGAAACTTGGGTATTCCGTGGCCGAAGGGCCTGTCGTTGAGACCGACTACTACAACTTTGAAGCGCTGAATTTTCCGCCGAACCATCCGGCGCGGGATACGCAGGACACGCTGTTCATTGCCGGGCAGCAGTCGAAGCCGCAGCGCGAGCGCTTGCTGCTGCGCACGCATACTTCTCCGGTGCAGATTCGCACCATGGAGAAGATGCGGCCGCCGATTCGCATCGTGATTCCCGGGACGGTGCACCGCAACGATCCCCCGGATGCGAGCCACTCGCCGATGTTTCATCAGATCGAAGGGCTGGCGGTGGATACCAACATTACCTTTGGCGATTTGAAAGGCACGCTCGATCACGCCATGAAGGCGCTGTTCGGGTCATCGGTGAAGACGCACTTCCGGCCGTCGTTCTTCCCTTTCACGGAGCCGAGCGCCGAATTGTATGTAACGTGCTTCATCTGCGGTGGAAGCGGCAAGCGCGGCTCCGATCCGTGCCGTCCCTGCAAGCAGACGGGATGGATCGAAGTGCTCGGCTGTGGAATGGTTGATCCCAATGTGTTTGAGTTCGTGAAGGACAACGGCTACGACCCGAAGAAAGTTTCGGGATTCGCCTTCGGCATGGGCGTGGACCGGCTCGCGCTGCTGAAATATGGCGTGGATGATCTTCAGTACTTCTTTCAGGGGGATGTGAGGTTCTTAGAGCAGTTTGGATGATGCGTTTTGAGTTGGTCGTGGCGCGGGCGCCCTCGCCCGCGAAATGCTGGGAGGAAGTCATTGACCAGTTTCGGCAATCACACTGATTTCAACGCGCTCATTCCGGAGATGAGGGCTTGGAACAACGGCAAGGGCATCGACATTGACAGCTGGATTCAATGTATGGCGAACCACAAAATCCTGGTTGGGTGCTCCCGGATTTTGTGGCCGAGTTTCGTCGAGCACGACGGGTGCATTCTCTTGGGCGATTCTGTAGATGAGGCAAGGTATCGAGGGTTTTTAGATAGTGCTAAAGGCGACAAGACCGTTGCTGAAGCAACAATAAATCATCTGCATGTGCTTCATCTGTTTGGTACTGAACTACCAACCAGAGAATTGGTCCTTTACGTTGGAAGTTTGATGAAAGAAATTTGGCAGGTGAAACTCAATCACGATTTTCCAGGCCGCAGGATTACAGTCTCTTTTACGGAAGAGCATGACCTGGAACTAGTTGATTACGAGATTACGTTTTTCCAAGAGCGATGAGACTCTCCGCACAATGGATTCGCGACTTTGTTGATCTTGCGGTGGACGACCGCCGGCTTGCTGAAGACTTGACCAACGTTGGCATTTCGGTCGAGGGCATCAGCGGCAGCGAAGCTGACACCGTGTTTGAGATGGAGATCGGGACGAACCGTCCCGACGCGATGAATCATTACGGCGTGGCGCGGGAGGCGGCTGCGGTTTACGACTTGCCTTTGAAGGCAATCACGCCGACGTTGCCCTCAGCGGCTAAAGCAGCGTCTTCAGGCGACGCTGGCGGCGCGGCTGGAAGCCGCGCCCTTTCAAAACCGTCGCAGGATGCGCCCTTCCCGATTATTGTCGAGGAACCGGAGCTTTGCCCTCGCTTCAGCGCGCGGGTGATTCGCGGGACTCGCATCAAGTCTTCGCCCGAGAAGATCGCGCACCGGCTGCAATTGCTCGATCAGCGGCCGATTTCGAATGCCGTTGACGCCACCAACTACGTTCTCTGGGGGATCGGCAAACCTACCCACGTCTTCGATATGGACCTGCTCGAGGGCGGGAAGATTATCGTGCGCAAGGCGCGCGACGGCGAGACGCTGAAGACTCTTGACGCCGTCGAGCGCAAGCTGACTACCGAAGACCTGGTCGTGTGCGACGCCAAGAAACCCGTGGCGCTGGCTGGAGTGATGGCCGGCTACGACACGATGATCACCGAGAAGACGCGGAACATTGTGATCGAGTCGGCGTGGTGGGATCCGGCGACGGTGCGCAAGGCGTCGAGGCGGCACGCTCTGCACACGGATGCTTCGCACCGGTTCGAGCGCGGCGCGGATTTTGAATCCACGGTCGTGTCGTGCGACCTGGTCGCCGAAATGATTCTGGAGTCGGGCGGCGGCGAACTGGTGGGCGGCGTGGTGGACGTGGTGTCGAAGAAGATGGACCAGGCGCCGGTAGTGCTGCGCGCCTCGGAAGTGCGGCGGATTCTGGGTGGCAATCTCGATGCCGGGCAAATCTTCCGGCTGCTGAAGAGGCTGGGATTCACGCTGATTCCGGAAGGCCAGGGAGACGTCCAGGGAGATGCGCAGTTTCGCGTGCACATTCCCAGTTGGCGGCTGGATGTGGAGCGCGAGATTGATCTGATCGAGGAAGTGGCGCGGCTACACGGGTTCGACAAGTTCGAGAACACTCTGCCGGCCTACAGCGGCGCGGTGGTCGAACTGCCGCATGCGGCCATGGACGCGGCTTTGCGCGGGCGGGCGCTGGCGTTGGGATACAACGAGGCGCTGTCGCTGACGTTTATTTCGCACGCGGACGCGGAGAAGTTCTCTGCGGGGGCGAAGGTGCTGGAGCTGGAGAATCCGTTGAGCGAAGAAGCGTCGGTGATGCGCACGTCGCTGGTGCCGGGCATGCTCGACATGCTGGCGTGGAATTTGAATCGCGATGTGGACGAGGCGCGGCTGTTTGAGATGGGAAGCGTATATGAGTTGGCGGGCGGCGAGCGCGTGGAGCCGAAGCGCGCGTGTCTGGGCGCGACTGCGGCGGCGGTGCGGGCCTCCTTGCCTGCCGGTGGTGCGCTCGACGTCAGCAAAGGCGAGCAGGCGGCCGCGGCGGAGGCGTTCCGCGGATTCAAGGGTGACGTGGAGAATCTGCTGGCGGCATTCGCCGGCGAGGTGAGCTACGACCGGGAAACGTCGGAATATTTTCATCCCGGACGTTCGGCGCGGGCGCTGGTAAAGGGCGTGGTGGTGGCGCAGTTTGGGCAGATTCATCCCGAAGTAGAGGCGGCGCGCAAGCTGCGGCAGGACGTGTTCGTGGCGGAGCTTGATCTGGAGCGGTTGTATGAGTGCGGGCTGCGGCCGGTGCGGTTTGCGCCCCTCGGGAAGTATCCGGCGGTGGAGCGGGATTTCTCGTTCGTGTTCGCCGGTGCGGTGTCGTTCGAGCAGATGCAGGGCGCCGTGAACGGCGCGGGCGTGGCGGAATTGCGGGAATTCCGGCCGGTGGAGATTTTCCGCGGCGGGGCCATCACCGCGGGGAAGTATTCGGTGCTGCTGCGCGTGAAGTTCCAGTCGGATGAGCGGACCCTGCGCGAGGATGAAGTGGCGCAGTGGTCGGGTAAGATTGTGGCCGCGCTGACTGCTCTGGGCGGCGCGCAGAGAGCGTAGGTCAAAATCCCCACCCTCTCGCAAGAAACGCGAGAAGAGTGGGGCACCCCGGTCACGTTTCCATGCGTGACCCTACGGTTTCACTTCTCGCTTGCTTTTTCGCCTTCTGTTCGCCAATAATTGGGCATGGCCATCACACGCAGACAGCGGCAAGTCTACGACTTCATTTCGCGCTTTGTGGCGGAGCACGGATATTCGCCCTCGTTTGAGGAGATCGGCAAGGGGCTGGAGTTGTCGTCTCTGGCGACCGTGCACAAGCACGTCACCAATCTGGAGAAAAAGGGGCTGCTCACGCGCGACTACAATCGCAGCCGCTCGATTGATCTGCTGCCGCCGAAGGGCCGGCTGAAGCAGGCTATGAGCGTGAACACAGGCCTGGTGCTGCCGCTGCTGGGGCGCATCGCGGCCGGGCAGCCGATCGAGGCCGTTCCCAATAACGAGACCATTTCGCTGGCTGACTTTGTGCGTTCCAAGGACGTGTTTGTGCTCGAGGTGCGCGGCGATTCCATGCAGGACGAAGCCATTCTCGACGGCGACTACGTGCTGGTCGAGAAAACCCGCACCGCGCATAACGGAGATATTGTGGTCGCGTTGGTGGATGCCAACGACGCCACGCTGAAGCGCTTCTACCGCGAGGGCGACAACGTCCGGCTGCAGCCTTCGAATGCGGCCATGAAGCCGATCATCGTGCACGCGGCTTCGGTCGAGGTGCAGGGGCGGGTGATTGGGGTGCTGCGGAAGTATTAGGGGTCGTTCAGCGCTTCAACCATTTGCTCAAACAAACCTCCATCCGTATTGCCCCTACTGATGTATCCACATTGAGGATTTCTCAGAGATCGAACGCCCTGAAAAACTGGATCGGCGGTGCTCCAGTGCTTTTCTGCGCGCATCCGGACAATTAGCTTTCTCTTATCCAACATCTGTTTGGCGAGGTAAAAGGAATACGTCTGCGATTCGCATACAGGGCTGGGTGGGAGGCCCGCCTTCTTGGAGTGGTAAGGAAACCATTCAACGACCAGCAGTCTTTCAGCAAAAGTCGCGTTATCCAACCCAGCGGCGTGTTGCAGCTCGCGGGTGCGGGGCGCCCACCATTTGGCACATCCGGTCCAGCGAAACTCGGGATTCAGCGCATAGAACGGATATCGCTGCGGTTCACCGCGGAGATTTCGGATCATCGCAGCCCTGAAATCGGGATTTCCGTGTGCCTCTCGATCCGCTTCCGAGTCCCCCGGATTGAGGTTCAGGAGAACCAGCTTTGCTGAATCGGCATTCCCGATGAACGGCTCGGGAATGGAGTTAGTGTTGATCTTGGTTTTTTCTGTGCGTCTGGACTGGTTGTACCGGCTGATATTCTCGCGGTCCACATCAAGGATGAAGGGCGCTTCACAAGGCAGTCTGAGCCATGGGTTTTCCACTCTAGAATTCTAACGGCGGCCCTGCTGACGCCACAAACGCCCGGGAGTTCTCCCGGGCGTTTGGTTTTGCTGAGGATTGCTGGGCTGCTTACCCGATGTGCTTGTTCAGGGCCTGTGCGATGGCGTCCTTGGGGCGGTAGCCGACGAGCTGCTCGACGACCTGGCCGCCTTTGAAGACCAGCAGCGTGGGGATGCCGGTGACCTTGTAGCGCATGGGGGTGGCGCTGTTCGAGTCCACGTCCATCTTGCCGATTTTGATTTTGCCCTGAAACTCGGCGGCGAGCTCCTCGACGATGGGAGCGATGGCGCGGCAGGGGCCGCACCAGGTTGCCCAGAAGTCCACCAGCACGGGCTTATCCGATTTCAAAACATCCTGGTCGAAGTTCGCATCGGTGACTTCGACGATTCCATTGCCTGCCATTTTCTTTTCTCCTCTTTGTAAGGGCCGCTGTCGGCCAACTGCCGCTCCATCGAAACGGCGTTGCCGGGCCCGGCGATCTGTATGAGTGCTTCCCCGAAGGGTTCCCAACTCATTATTTTAACACCATTTTAACACCGCAATTTGATGCCCGGGCGAGGCAGAAGGTCGCAAGCAATCCGCTGGTCAGGGCAGGAGGCCGGGCCTCAAGGCTTTGGAGCTTGAGGTTGGCTCTCCGTGTCAGGTCTAGGAGCGGGGGAAAGCGACTTGATGTAGCTCACCAACTGCCAGCGCTGCGGTTCGGGGAGTTTGGACCAGACAGGCATGCCGCGGCGGACGACACCGTTAGTCAGCAACCAGAAGAGAGTGCCGGGAGTGGCTTGCTGCACCTCATCGGCGCGCAGGCTGGGGCCTTTCTTGCCGCCGTCGGCCATTTCTCCGTGGCACTCGGCGCAATGCAAATCGAAGAGTTTGCCGCCTGCGGCCACCGCATCGGGATCGGATTCCAGGGGATTGCGACGAGCGTCCGCCTTCCTGGGAGCTTTCGCCAGTTCCGCGTAAACGGAGTTGTCTTTCTTGGGTGCGGGGTTCTCCGTCTGCGAGGCGGCGCCCAGGGCGAGTAATAGAACGATTGTGGAGGCCATGGTTTTCGAGATCATCAGTGCCCTCCGAACAGGCGGCTGATGGCCGCGCCGAAGCCGGAGAATTCGCGGGAGACGCCCCAGCGCAGCAAGAAGCGATGGCTGTTGCCGTTCAGGCCGAAACCGGGAGAGAGGCGCAGGGTCCAGTCAGAGGGCAGGTTCCAGGCCACGACCGGCGCGACGTAATGAGAAGTGTTGGGCAGGCCGAAGCTGTGGCGATCGCCGAGGCCGCCGTACATTTCCACCCCGGCGATGAAATTCTCGCGGCAAAGGCTGCAGCGCTTGGCGGAAGCCTTCAAGGCCAAAGGTCGGCTGGCGCCGATGGCGTAGCCGAACTCCCAGGGATTGCCGCCGGTTACGTTCTTGGTGGCGATCGTGTTTTCGGCGACGTTCCAGCCGTGGAATGTTCTGGAGAGCAGCAGCTTGAATTCCAGTTCGTGATCGTGCTCCTGGCGCGCCAGCCAGTTGGGAACCGCGCAGTCCGATTCGACGTCGTGGCCTTCCACTTCTTTCAGGATCTTGTCGGCGCCGCTGGTTTGCTCGTATTCGAGGTAAAGCACGGGATTGATAAAGTGTTCGCGCTGCAGCAGGCGAATGCGGTTCTCCCAGCGGAAACCGGTGAAGATGGTGCTGTCGCCGAAAGTGGTTTGGCCGTCGAGGTAAACGTCGGTGGTCCACCAGGCCGTAGTGCCGTACTCGAACTCGGCCCAGAAGGCGTGAAAGTCGTTGCCGCCGCGCTGGGTGCCGAAAGTCGAGAAATACTCGATTTCGAGGCTTCCGGGCTCCTCGAGATAGTGGTCGTAGGTGACGATGTAAGGGCTCTCCTGGGCGCGGGCGGAGAAAACGACGGCTGCCGGGAACAGCAGGATGAGGATAAAGGCCAGGTCGCCTGGGGTCATTTTGTAGTTGCAACTGAGTCGCATCTGGAGTTACCATCGAAATCATGCCGGAGGAGGCGAACTCCTGTCCAGTTCCGGCGAAAGAATTCGTCGCAGGCTGATTGCGACCAGTTGCGACACGCAGGTTCTTCTCCATGCCTCTTCCTCAAACCGAGATGCCGGGCCGGTTGCAGGCCCATTTCGCCGAGCGCGGAATCCGCATGACCCAACAGCGCCGCGCCATCCTGAGCGTGATGGAAACGGCCAGCAAGCATCTCGACGCCAGCCAGATTTTGCGTAAGGCGCAAAGGATTGACGCCAGCGTGGACCGCAGCACGGTGTACCGCACGTTGCGGCTGCTGAAACGGCATGGGCTGATTGATGAGCTCGACCTGATGCACCTCAACGGCGAGGGACATTACTACGAGCGCAAGATGGGCCGCGATCATATCCACATGGCCTGCCTGCGCTGCGGCAAGATCGCGGAGTTTGTGAGCGAAGAATTCGAAAAGCTCAAGGAACAGGTGGAGAAGGACTGCCGTTTCCGGGTGCTGATTTCACGGCTGGAAATTGGCGGGTACTGCGCAGTCTGCCGAGGATCGCAGTGAGTGCGTTGCTTCCCAGGGTCCGGGAATAAAAGAAAAGCGTCCTCGACTTTTCAGTCCAGGACGCCTCGGCAGCCCTCCCCCAGAACTGCCAAACCACGAAATGGATACTAAGTTTCCCCTCATTTTGTGTAAACGTCACTTTGGTAATGGGATTAGCGGAGAGTTAACCCGGCTGGCCGTTCGCGGCATCTACTGGAACCAGTGCAGAGCGAGCTATTGCTTCTGCCAGGTCTGGCCGTCGTCGCTGGTGATCCAGGTTTCGGCCGTGGAGGTGAGGATCCTTCCGTGCTGCACGTCGGCAAACTGCAGGCTGACGATGTCGCCGGTGAGGAGGGCTCCGGCGGCCGATCCCGGCAGGACGCGAGTCCAGTGATTGCCGGCATCAAGGGAGTGGTAGAGCATCCCGTTTGTTCCGCCTGCCCACACTTCGGGACCGATCGCGGCTACAGCACGGAAGATCAAAGCGGCGGGCGCGGAGGGAGTTTTCTTTTCTGCGTACTGCGGCTTCGCAACCGCGGTCTTGGCCGCAACGTCGAGACTGGTCAGGTTGGCGGAGGGAACGGCACTGGCGTTTACATCAACCTGCTGCCAGGTAGCTCCCTGATCGAAAGAACGTTGCAAAGAGCCGGTGGAACTGATGGTCCAGCGCGGCATGGGGGCCACGGCAGCCAACTGGGTGAAGTTGCGCCCGTAGGTGGCGCCGTTGCGTTCCACCGGCAGATCCTGCGGGGCTCCACCCACTGTGTTTTGTGCCAGGGCCGCAGCTTCAGTTTCAACTTTCACCGGCTCCTTGGCCTTGCCCACCCGATCGGAGTCGGACTCTGGTTCGGACTGTGCGACCTGGACCTGGGTTTGTGCGCTCGAAGCCTCCGTGTTGATCTGTGCAGCCGCGCCCGACACTTCGACAGTTTCATTCTTCGGTGAAGGAGCGTGCATGTTCGCGGCCATGTCGGCCATCTGCTCCTTCGTGGCCGGAGGTGCGGCAGAGGGAGCCTGGACCCGGGGCAGGATTTGTTGCTGCCATTGTTGTATTGTCCCCTTCGGGCCGTGACCAATCCCACCTCCGATTCCCGCGCCTGCGCCAGCGCCAAACTGTGACGAGGGCAGGGGCGCATGCATCACTCGCGCAGGGGCCGCTAATTTCTGCTGAATGAGTTCCGTGCTCATGCGAGGAGCCGAAGCGGTAGCGCCGGAAGACTGAGCCGGGGCTGGGGCTTGTTCGTGCTTTTCGGTAGGCGCGGCGGGCAGGCCTGCCGTCTGATTCGGAAGGTCCTTCGGGGCGTTCTGACTCGGGGCGTAAAGAGCAGCCTCGGGAGCCTGTTGCCTTGCGACCGTGGCTGCGGGCTGGAGCCGCCGCTGGTACTGCAGAACTCCAAACCAGGCAATGGCCACCGTTCCTGCCGCAACGAATCCCCAGCGAAGGGCGGGCCAGGTTAGCCATCCGCGATGGACCCGGACGGCGGGCATGGCAACTTCGATTTCGGGCAAGGCCAGAGCGACCACGTCGCGGCACTCGCCGCAGCGGGCGAGGTGCTCGAGCACGACTCCGCGTTCGAGTTCGCGCAGCGACTTCTCGGCAAAGGCCGTCAGAACGTCAGCATCGGGGTGATGGGTGACGGTTGTGGCCTTCAGCCGTTCGCGTACGATTTTGGGGATCTGTTGCATTTTCAAATACTTTGGGCGGCCTCAACGGCGACCCTCAGGGGCTAAAGCCAGCGTCCTCCGTGGCCTCTAGCGGCACGGCTCAAACTGCCCTTTCAAATCGCCGTGCCCTTCCAAGTCGTCCCGCCCGGGTCATCCCGGGCCCTCGCGGACCCTGGCTTGCGCCCTCTTTTCAGAGAACGCGGCAGGGGAAGAATCTTGCGCGAGACTGCGGCGGATATCCACCTGCAGGTCGCGGACGTCCACTTCCAGGGCTTCCTCGGCCTGGCGGCGGGACATGCCGCGGCGCGTCAGACCCGCCAAAATCTGCTTGCGCAAGGCCTTAGCCAGCTTGTCGAGCTTGCGGCTGATGGTGGACTCATGCACGCCCAGCATGCGGGCAATCTCGGCCAGAGTGCGCTCATCCAGATAATACGCGCTCAGCACGGTGCGGTCTTCTCCGGAAAGGTAGGCCAGGGCCTCGTCGGTGGCCTGGGCCAGACGCGGGTCCGCGGGCGGCTCCGGCTCGGGATCGGGGGCGGAGAATTGAGCTCCTTCCTCCGATTCCTCATCCAGACTCACCAGGCGTTTTGTGCGCCGGTAGCGATTGACATATTCCTGCGCCAGCACCGTGCGCAGCCAGCCTTCTAGCGAGCCGCGGCCGGTATACGAGCCCAGCTTGGAGACCCGCTGGCCTTCGCGCGTGTTCATGCCGTAGAGGTCTGCGTAGAGCGTGTCGGCCAGTTCGCGGGCGGCGGAATCTTCGCGGGCGATCCGCAGGGCGGCCTGATAGAGCTTCTCGCGGAAACGCGTGAGGAAGATTTCCCAGGCAGAGTTATGGCCGGCGGCGCAGGCGCGGGCGAGGGCGAGTTCGTCCACGCGGAGACTAAGAAAGAAGGTACGGATTTCGCTCTCGGAAGCCGCGGCAGTCGCGTGCTTTGTGCCGACCTCGCAGAGGATGGCGGCGAAAGATTCTTGCGTGAGGCCGATCTTGTCGCAGCCGGCCTTGGCATGAAGCTCCGCCAGCAGGTCATTTGCGACCGATTGCACGGCGGAAGTTGGCTTGGCTGAGCTCATCTGTGAGCTGCGGTGCTGCCCCGGGGGAAAGGCCTGGTCTTCGAAGCGCCCGACAGGCGCCGTCCTGATGCTACCAATTTATTAGACGCGCCGAGTGTGAATTTTGGCCGCAAGCCGTGCATATATTTTCGTTCTTCGGGGGAAGGCGAGACGGACGGCGCGCCCCAACGGAACGGTGCTTTTCGCGCTTGCAGGCGAAACATCGGCCCGGGCCCTTCCCCAAACAGGAGGCGCGCGCGTCCGGCCAGGGGAGGAGCTATCCATGAGTCCGAACAGCCTGAACTGGAAGAGCATGAATTGGAAGAGCATGAGTCCGAAGATTTTCCTGGCGGCAACGGTGCTGCTGATTGTGGCCGGGCTGGTGGTCGTGGACCAGCGGCAGGCGCGGGCGGGCGAGGTGACCCCGTCGTCCGGGTACAAGGTGCTGGAGCCGATCCGTCATGGCAATTTAATTGTGTTCCCGGTGGTGGCGGCGAAGAGCTATCCCACCGGCGAGTTTCTCACGTTGGATGAAGGGCTGCGCTCGGGAGAGGTCGTGGTCACCGAAGCCGGCAGCGTGCAAGGGTTGATTCGCCGGCATCCGGTGCCGGCGGTCCAGCACGACGGGGCCCAGGTGAACCGGCTGGTGCTGATCAACAACTCGAAGCGGTCGCTGCTGCTGCTGGCGGGAGAGATCGTTACCGGGGGCAAGCAGGATCGCGTGATCGGCAAAGACCGCATCGTTCCGGCGGAAAGCGATCCGGTGGACTTGAGCGTGTTTTGCGTCGAGCCGGGGCGGTGGGTGGCGACCAGCGCGCCAAGGCCATGGGCGATCAGAATCAGGCTATGGTCTGGGACGAGGTGAAGAAGCAGCGGGCGGCGGTGAGCGAGACCGTCGAGGTGACTGCTGCAGCACCGATGGTAGCGGCGGAACTGGCGCAGACCAGTTCCTATGCCAAGGTGATGGAGAACGAAGAAGTCAGGAAACAGGTGGACGCCGTCGCCAAGCCGATCGAGCAGAACTATCAGAGCCTGATCGCGCAACTGCGGGATCGTCATGCGGTGGGCGTGGTGGTCGCGGTGAACGGGCGCATCATCTGGGCCGACATCTTTGCCATGGAGGGGCGCAAGGAGACGATTGAGAGCGAGCCGGGAGTGTACCGTCACACGGAAGTGACCGGGGACGGATTCAAAGCGTTCGCGCTGACCTCGCTGCTGCCGAAGACCGGCTTCGACCTGCATGTGGCGAAGATGGCGGAGTAGTTGGGTAGAGACGTTGCTGGCAACGTCTCTACGACTGGTTCCGGGGTTAGTTCTGGTTGTTCTCGTACCATTCGCGCCAGGCGGCCGAGTCGTTGGGCAGGCGCTGGTGCGTGATGTCTCCCAGCGCCTGGAAAGCCCAGGCGTGAGTCTGAGCATCGAGCGTGGGGTCGTCTGTGTAGTTCAACAATTGCGGCAGGGCGCTTTGCCGCTGTTCGGGATTGAACATACCGGATTCGGCAAGACTGCAGGCGGCGCGCTCGCGCACACCGGAGGCGGGATCGCTGTGCATTGTCTGCAGCAGCACTGGGATCGCGGTGGTCGCGCCGGTGAGCGCGAGGCCCTCGACAGCCCAGCGGCGCGAGTCTTCGTCTGAGTCTTTGAGATGAGCCGCTAAAGCCCGCACTACGCGCTCACTTTCGACCCCGCGATTGCCCATCAATCCAAGGGCCCACAGCGCCCAGATCTTCTGCGCATGATCGGAAGACTGGGCCGTCCGCAGCAGATATTCCAGGCTGGCAGAGTTCTTGGCGAGCCCATAGGCGGCCAGTTCCACCTCGATGCCGGACTCGCGCACGCGCATGTCATTGGAGTTCAGGGCTGCGGTGGTCAGCGTCGCGATCTGCGAATTCCATTTGAGCTTCCCCTGCCAGCGGTTCACCCGCGACGAAATCTGATCAACCGCGCCATCGGAGCGGCCGACGGCAAGTTCCAACAAGGTTTCGGCCTGTTTCTGTGGTTTCAGATGGTCCAGTTGCCGCGCATCCTTGGCGGAGTTGAGCGCGGGTGAAGCTGCGTTCCCGGGCACAGAGAAGAAATTGGCAAAGCGAGACCAGGCCGCGCGTGCGTTATCCACGTTTGCCGTCAAGACCGCCAGGAGTATTCCTGACGCGACGGCGTAAAAATAGGCTCGCCGCGGAACCTTGGCGCTCCGCGGGACTGAAGCGGATTGCGCGTCCAGATTCGCTCTCACGTCGGAACCGGGGCCGAGCGTGCCGTAGTCGGGAGTCGGCTGCAGCCGCGGGTCGGCGCTCGACGCCGGATTCGGCGGAGAGCCTTGCTGGGGTGAAGATGAAGGCCGGAAAACATCCATGTAATCTGGAGTCTAGGGGGACCGTCGAAATAGGGTAAAGTTACGTCGGTTTACTCCCCAACGCTTAGATGCAAACGCGAAGGGGCTCACGCTCACAGTTCACAAGGAGAATGTCATGTCCAAGAAATCTGCATGGTTCGTATCCGGAATGATTCTGTTGATGGTGGCGCTAGCCCTGGCCGCGGCTGGTCCGGGGTATCACGTGATGACGACTTACAAGGTCGGCGGCGAAGGCGGGTGGGATTATTTGACCGCCGATTCCGACGCGCGCCGCGTCTATATTTCCCGCGGCACGCATGTCATGGTGCTCGACGCAGATACCGGCAAGAGCGTGGGCGACATCGCCGATACTCCGGGCGTGCATGGCATTGCGCTGGCGCCGGAACTGGGGCGCGGTTTTACCAGCAATGGGCGGGAAGGCACCGTCAGCCTTTTCGATATCAAAACACTGGCGACCACCGGCAAGGTGAAGGTGGGCGACAATCCGGACGCGATTCTCTACGATCCGGCGACGAAGCGCGTGTTCACGTTCAACGGGCGGAGCCAGGATTCCACCGCGCTCGATGCCGCCAGCGGGAAAGTGCTGGGCACGATCAAACTCGATGGCAAGCCGGAGTTCGCGGCCAGCGACGCCAAGGGCGAGATTTTCGTCAACATAGAAGACAAGAGCGAACTGGTGGCGATTGATCCCAACAAACTGGAAGTGAAGGCGAAATGGCCGCTGGCCCCGTGCACCGAGCCGAGCGGGCTGGCGATGGACCGCAAGAACCGCCGCCTGTTTGTGGGTTGCGACAACAAGATGATGGCGGTGGTGGATGCCGATAGCGGGAAGGTCCTGGCCACCCCGGCCATTGGCGAGGGTGTGGACGCGACCGCGTTCGACGCCGAGAACGGGCTGGCTTTCGCCTCGTGCGGCGAGGACGGCGTGCTGACGGTGGTGAAAGAGGAATCGCCGGACAAGTTCAGCGTGGCGGAGAACGTTCCGACACAGAAGGGAGCGCGAACCCTCGCGCTGGACGCCAAGACACACAATGTGTTCGTGGTGACGGCGCAGTTTGGGCCGCCTCCGGCGGCAACCGCGGATAATCCGCATCCGCGGCGCTCGATAGTTCCGGATAGCTTCGTGGTCCTTGTCGTGGGCAAATAAAGCGGCAAATGAAACGGCTCGTTCATTCCTGCTGTGGCGGCAGGTTTTCTCAGGCTGGTCTCCGCAATGCCCTAGGGGTTAGGGCAGGCCTTCCCAAAATCCCCGGTTCGGGCTAGCATTATGACAGCCCAGAACAACCGTACGACCGTTCGGTCGGGTGCTCGCCAGGGGACAGGCCAAAGCAAGCAGGGCTTTCGACATGACGATTCCCGATGACAAGTTCTACCACGCGCAAGTTACCAAGCGCGTTGATTTCGCTCCCGACCTGTGGATGTTCCGCGTTCGCAGCGGAGGAGAGTTCCATTTTGTTCCGGGACAGTACGCCACACTGGGAGTGGAGAAAGACGGGAAACGCGTCGAGCGTCCGTATTCGATCGTGTCATCGCCGGAGGAGGACGAAGTCGAGTTTTTCTTCGAACTGGTGCCCGAAGGCGCGCTGACGCCCCTGCTGCACAAACTGCAACCCGGCGACCAGTTGCTGATGCGCAAAGTGCCCAAGGGGAAATTCGCGCTCGAACTGCAGAATGGACGGACCAATCACCTGCTGATTTCAACCGTGACCGGCGTGGCTCCTTTCGTGAGCTACGTCCGCACCTTGTACAAGGAGTGGAAAGAAGGCCGGTTCGACGGCACCCACAAACTGTACCTGCTGAATGGCGCGAGCCGCCCATGGGAATTCGGCTACCTCGATGAACTGAACTGGTTTGATAAGGAATTGCCCTGGTTCAAGTATGTGCCCACGGTCAGCCGGCCCTGGGAACACGAAGACTGGTCAGGGGAAATCGGGCGCGCGGACGACATCCTGCGCAAGTATGCGGACCACTGGGAACTGGACGCGAGCAATACGGTGGCGTACCTGTGCGGGCATCCGGAGATGATCGAGCACAGCAAGGCCATCCTGAAGCGGCGTGGGTTTACAGAGAAGGGAGCCGTCAAGGAAGAGGTTTACTGGATCCCGCCGCGCAAGTAATAGCGAAGTCCTAGCTCTCCGCGGGCGCGAAGAACACCAGCACGGCAAGCTCTTCTACGATGTCGTAAAAGTGATGCTCAACTTCTGCGGCGACGAAAATGACGCTCCCGGCGCTGACTTCTCTGTCCTCGGTGCCGACACGAAAGCGCGCTCTTCCTCGCATGACGTAATACATCTCGTCTTCGTGGTGGGGGCGCTGCAGATCGGTGGCACCGGCGGGCAGGACGTAGAGTCCGGCACTTATCGCCGGAACGCGCAGAAATTCCTGGTACAACTTGCCGCTCCGTGCGCGTTGCCGTTCGAGTTCAGCCGCGGTGAAGAAACTAACTCCAGGCTGGGTCACGGCTGATCTCCCCTGTACAAGTTGTTGGCCACGTTCTTGTTAACTCCACGAGTCGGCAGACTCCGTGTCGTTGCCCTTATCGTTGGTGGCGATCACCCGGACGGTGTTGTTTCCGGGATACTGCCCCTGCTGATGGAGCTGTTGCTGCCAGTTGCTGATCGGCGGATCGAACGTCTGGTTGTATTCGCTCGAGCCATTGACGAGAATCTGCGCCCGCGCAATCTTCTCGCCTTTGCCGACCTTGGCTGACGCGGAGATGTCCCAGCCAATCGCGGGGTTCCTCTTGTGCGTGCTGCTCGCGGTCATAGCGGTCCTCCTTGAGTTTGTTCGTTCACGCGAGAATTCCCCCAAACACCAGATCGGTAAACTGCGGAACCAGCGTGTTTGCTTGCAGTTCGCCCTCCGGCTTGTACCACTGGTAGATCCAGTTGATCATGCCGAGCAGGGCGAAGGCGGCAGCGCGTGGGCTGACCCGGGCCTTGAACGGGCGAGTGCCCCCTTCTTTTTGCACTTCGGCGATGAGACTTTCCACGAAGTGGATGTACTCCTTCTTGCGGGCGTTGATGCGCTTGCGCAGCGCCGGTGGCAAGGGATGATTTTCGTGCAGCATGACCGTGATTTCGCGGTCGGCCGGGCTGAGGACCACTTCGATGTGCCGCCGGATCAGGGCACGCAGGCGGTCCTCGGGATCGAGGATGCCGCGCACTGGAGCCAGCACACGCACCTCGGTGATCTCCATGGCGTGGTTCATGATCTCGAACAGGATTTCGTCCTTGCTCTGGAAATGGTGGTAGAGGCCGCCCTTGCTGAGCTTCAGGGCGGCGGCCACGTCGTTCATGGACGTGGCGTCGTAGCCGCGCTGCTGGAACAGGCGGGCGGCGGTGCGCAGGATTTCCTGCCGGGAATCAACCAAAGCTTCGCGAGCCATCGCGAGACATGGTAAACAGTTGCGACGGAGAATGCCAACGTTGCGAGACGGACGCGCCGGAACGCGAGCAGCCCAGAGAACGGGCAATGGCATCCGCTCTGGGCTGAGCCCCGATCCTAAATGTCACTTATGTCGCTTTTGGTACACCTCGGGAACAAAGTTCTGCTCTTCGATGGGCGGGCGCACGTATTTGGTCTTGTCCAAGGGAGGCAGCTTGAAAGACTCCGGCGTGAGGTCCTCGTAGGGAATCATGGAGAGCAGGTGGCGGATGACGTTGAGCCGGGCGCACTTCTTGTCTTCGGCGTTCACTACGAACCACGGCGCCTGCTTGATGTCGGTCACGGCAAACATTTCGTCCTTGGCGCGCGAGTAATCGGCCCACCGACGCCGGGATTGGAGATCCATGGGACTCAGCTTCCAGCGCTTGGTGGGGTCTTTCATGCGGTCCTGGAAGCGTCGTTCCTGTTCTTCGTCGCTCACGGAAAACCAATACTTGAGCAGGATGATGCCCGCGCGCACCAGCATCCGTTCGAATTCCGGACAGCTGTGCATGAATTCCATATATTCGGCTTCGGTGCAGAATCCCATGACATACTCGACCCCGGCGCGGTTGTACCAGCTTCGGTCAAAGAGTGCCAACTCGCCGGCGGCCGGCAGGTGGGCGACGTAACGCTGGAAGTACCACTGCGTTTTCTCGCGCTCGGTCGGAGTGCCCAGCGCGACTACGCGGCAGACGCGCGGATTCAAGCTCTGCGTAATGCGCTTGATGGCACCGCCCTTACCCGCCGCGTCTCGGCCCTCGAACAGCACCACAACCTTAAGGCCGCGGTGGCGGATCCATTCCTGCAGCTTCACCAGTTCAATCTGCAGCCGCCGCAGCTCCTCGTCGTAGTCGCGGTCTTGTCCCAGCCGCACGGCTTTCGGCGGCTTGCCATTCGTGTGCGATGATCGCTCTGATTTGTTTGAAAACAAAGGGGTTGATATCACTGTACTCCTTTGATTTGTAACTCGCCGGTCGGGCATTTCCACGCCTCGGAATTCGGAATAGGGATCGGCGGTCTTCGGTCGCCGGGCGCCGGGCGCCGAGAACTCCTGTCTGCTACCATCGGAAGTTCTGGGCGAACGCTTCAGCCCTCGATCAGCGGGTACCCAATGTGCCGGCCGGCAGAAGTCCAGGGCCCTACACCCAGCCACTTGACACCCTGAGTGCGAGTTGGGTAAGATCCCTAGATGCCGACCGACCGGTCGGTCGGTTTGCAGTGTCAGGGCTCTGGTTCCTTGGCCCCTCCCGTAGGCGTCGGTTTGGAACCCATCCCGAGCAAGGGCCTTTTCCTCCCCTTGTGCTACAAGAGAAGTGCAACAAAAGAAGTGCGCAAGACGAGCGCAACGAGAGGAGCACACTGGTGGCTACTATTTTTTATGAACGCGACGCCAAGCCCGAGGCGTTGAAAGGCAAGACGATCGCCATCCTGGGCTACGGCAGCCAGGGACACGCCCAGGCGCAGAATCTGCGGGACAGCGGCTACAAAGTGATCGTCGGGCTGGACCCCAACCGGCCAAGCGCGCAGCAGGCGCGAGCCGATGGCATGGTGGTGGTGGCGCCCGATGAAGCCGCCAAGCGCGCCGACTGGATTCACATGCTCACGCCTGACGAGACGCAGGCGGACGTTTACGACCAGCACATCAAGCCTTATCTGCATCCAGGGAAGATTCTGGGCTTTTCGCACGGCTTCAGCATTCATTTCAAAACGATTGTCCCGCCCGATGACGTGGACGTGGTCATGATCGCTCCCAAAAGCCCCGGCCACCTGGTGCGGCGCGTGTACACCGAGGGCCGCGGAGTGCCGTCGCTGATCGCCATCCAGCAGGACGCCAGCAAGCACGCTCACGAGTATGCCCTGGCCTATGCGCACGGGATTGGTTCCACGCGCGCGGGCGTTTTGCAGACGACTTTCAAAGAAGAAACCGAGAGCGACCTGTTCGGCGAGCAGGCGGTGCTGTGTGGCGGGCTGACGTCGCTGATCAAGAAGGGATTCGAAACCCTGGTTGAAGCCGGATACGCCCCGGAGATCGCCTATTTCGAGTGCCTGCACGAGATGAAGCTAATCGTGGATCTGATCTACGAAGGCGGATTGAGCCGCATGCGCTATTCGATCTCGAACACGGCGGAATACGGCGATCTGACCCGCGGCGAAAGAGTGGTGGGCGATGAGACCCGGGCAGCGATGAAGAAGACGCTGGCCGACATCCAGAGCGGCGAGTTCGCCCGCGAGTGGATCGCAGAGAACAAGAGCGGCGGGCGCAACTTCGCGGCTTTGCGTGAGAAAGAGAAGCAGCATCCCATTGAGATCGTGGGGGCGCAACTGCGCGGCATGATGAGCTGGCTGCCCCGGGAAAGCAAGAAGCCGGCGCCGCAGGATCCCCCGAAGGTGGTGAATGCATAAGGGAGCCGAAATCGTTCTGCAGTGCCTGCGGGCCGAAGGGGTGGAGCTGATGTTCGGCTACCCCGGCGGCGCGATCATGCCCTTGTACGACGCGCTCGAGGGCAGCGGTATCCGGCATGTTCTGACGCGGCACGAGCAGGGTGCAGTGTTTGCCGCGGAAGGTTATGCGCGGGTTACCGGCAACGTGGGCGTGGCCATCGCGACCAGCGGCCCGGGCGCAACCAACCTGGTGACCGGAATTGCCGACGCCAAGATGGATTCGGTTCCCCTGGTCTGCATTACCGGACAAGTGCGCAGCGCGCTGATCGGCAGCGATGCCTTCCAGGAGACCGACGTTTTTGGCGTGACCCTGTCGCTTACCAAGTGGAGCCGACTGGTGCGCACGATTGACGAGATTCCAGAAGCGATTGCCGAGGGATTTAACTGGGCGCGCAGCGGGCGTCCCGGGCCGGTGGTGATTGATATTCCCACCGACATGCTGAAGGCGAAGAAGGAATTTTCCGGGCCGGTGAAGTTCACGCCGCACGCGCGTCCCGCGGACGCCAAGGCCGACGGCGGTTTTAGCGATACGATCGTGGCCATGCTGCGGCAGGCTGCGAGGCCGGTGGCGCTGGTGGGCGCCGGAGCGAAGCTTTCGGGAGCCATTCCAGAGTTGCGGAGGCTGCTCGACGATTTGAACGTTCCCACCTTTGCCACGGTTCACGGTTTGGGCGCGGTTCCGCCGCAGGCGCCTTATTACCTGGGCATGGTCGGCATGCACGGAACGCGGGCGGCGAACATGGCGCTGCACGAAACCGATCTACTTCTGGTGTTCGGAGCGCGGCTGGACGATCGCGTGACGGGCGATCCGTCGCGTTTTGCGCCCGGGGCCAAGATCGTGCACTTTGAGATTGATCCGGCGCAACTGGATCGCGTGCGGCCGTGCGAACTGCCGGTGATCGGCAATCTGGCGGACACGATTCCGGCCTTCCATGCGGAGTTGCGTCGCCATCCTCTGCCGGACTTCAGCCGGTGGCGCGCCGTGGCCTGCGGGCCGGAGCGCGCGGAACTGGATCCGCGGGGGCTGGCGCAACCGACCATCCGTTTTCTGGACGAACTTTTTAGCCGTCTCCCCGAAGACAACGTGATTCTCGCCGACGTGGGCCAGCACCAGATGTGGTCAGCGCAGCGTTACCGGTCGGCGTCGCCGCGTGGATTCATCACCTCCGGCGGGCTGGGCGCGATGGGTTTCGCTTTGCCGGCAGCAGTGGGAGTGCAACTGGCCAAGCCAAATACTTGCGTGCTGTGCGTTTCCGGAGATGGCGGGTTTCAGATGAACATCCAGGAACTGGCCACGGTGCACCGGCTGGGCCTGCCCATCAAAATGGTGATCATAGACAACAAGTATCTGGGCATGGTGCGGCAGTGGCAGCAGCTATTTTACGAGCGCAACTATGCCGAGACCGACCTCAGCGACAACCCCGATTTCGTGGACATCGCCAAGGCTTACAAGATTCATAGCTGGCGGCTGAAGGAAGACGCCATGCGGGAGTTCCCGGTTTCAAGTGAGACGGGAGATCTGATTGACCGGTTCCTCAGTTCGCCGGAGCCGGAATTGCTGGTGTTTGATTGCGCCCCCGAGGCCAATGTGTTTCCCATGGTCCCGGCGGGAGCAGCGCTTTCGGAGATGTTGCTGGAAGAAGAACCGACGCAGTAGGCGGGCAGTTCGAAATCGGCAGTTCGGGGGCGTTAGTTCGGGGACAAGGGAGCAACCACATGCAGATTTTTCAGATTCGCTATCGCAATACCCAGGGAACGCTGATGCGCATCCTGAACGGTGCATCGCGCCGCGGGCTGGACATCACCTCAGTGCACGCGGAGGAATGCGGGAACGACTATCAGGTCACGCTCACGCTCAACGTGAATCCCAAGCAGGTGGGCCAGCTCTACCGCGAATGGTATGCGATTGCAGACGTTATCCATGTGGGTGCTGGTTCGCCGCAAGCGTCGGAGTGGGCGGGGCCGCATCCGCCGGCGGGTGTGTGCATAGAATCCCGCACCGCAGCCCGGGCGTAGGTTCGAGCGGGTTTTAGCTGGGCAAGCATGACGATCTTCTGGGCAAACGTCTTGCAACTTGGGGAACCTGCAACGCGGGTTCCCCGTTTTTGTATTGAGAATGTTTCAGAGTTTCAAGGTTGCAAGGTTTCAAAGTGTTTCACAATTCAGCGAGTGCAACATTGAAACCTTGAAACTATGAAACTTTGAAACCTCTCTCATCTGTCCTGTACTCTTTCAGCCATGGATCTCAAGCACATCAGCCGTGGTATCACCGACGGGCGCGACCGAGCCGGCGCACGCGCCATGTTCAAAGCCATTGGATTCACCGATGCCGATCTCGCTCGCCCGCTAATTGGCGTGGCCAATACCTGGATCGAAACCATGCCCTGCAATTTTCATCTGCGGCGGCTTTCGGCCAAGGTGAAAGAAGGGATTCGCGACGCGGGCGGCACGCCGATGGAATTCAACACCATCGCTATCTCCGACGGAGAAACGATGGGCACCGAGGGCATGCGCGCGTCGCTGGTGAGCCGCGAACTGATCGCGGACTCGATCGAACTGGTGTGCCGCGGGCAAATGTTCGACGCGGTGGTGTGCGTGGTGGGCTGCGACAAGACCATTCCCGCGGCGGCCATGGCGCTGGCGCGCATGAACCTCCCGGGCATGGTGTTTTACGGCGGAACGATTGCCGCGGGCAGCTATGGCGGAAAAGATGTGACCATTCAGGATGTATTCGAGGCGGTCGGCGCGAACGCGGCGGGCAAGATCACGGATCAGGAATTGAAGAACCTGGAAGACGCGGCTTGTCCTGGAGCTGGTGCGTGCGGCGGGCAGTACACGGCGAACACAATGTCCATGGTGATGGAAATGATCGGGCTTTCGCCGATGGGTTACAACAGCGTGCCAGCGATGGATCCGCAGAAAGATAAAGTCGCTTTCAACTGCGGCAAGGTCGTGATGAGCGTGCTGCAAAAAGGACTGAGGCCGAGGGATATTCTGACGCGGGCGGCGTTTGAGAATGCCATTGCGTCGGTGGCGGCGACCGGAGGATCCACCAATTCGGTACTGCACCTGCTGGCGATTGCGCGCGAAGCGGGTGTGGATCTCGAGATAGATGATTTTCAGGTTGTGAGTGAGCGCACGCCGCTGCTGGCTGATCTGAAGCCTTCGGGAAGATTTGTTGCAGCCGACATGCACCGGGCGGGCGGCGTTGGGTTGCTGGCCAAGCGGCTGCTTGCGGGCAAACATCTGCATCCGGCTGCGGTCACGGTTACTGGCCTCAGCATATCGGCCGAGGCAGAGCGCGCGGTCGAGACGGCGGGGCAGGAAGTGATTGCGCCGCTGGAGAAGCCGCTGAAGGCGACTGGCGGGCTGGTCATTCTCAAGGGGAACCTTGCGCCCGAGGGCTGCGTGGCCAAGATCAGCGGGCATGAACGGCTGGAGCATCGCGGGCCGGCGCGCGTGTTCGAATCCGAGGAAGAGGCGATGGCTGCGGTGACCGGCAAGAAGATCCGTACCGGAGATGTGGTCGTGATTCGCAACGAAGGTCCGAAGGGCGGACCTGGAATGCGGGAGATGCTGGGTGTAACGGCTGCGATTGTGGGCGAAGGACTGGGCGAGTCAGTGGCCCTGTTGACCGACGGACGCTTCAGCGGCGCGACCCACGGGCTGATGGCGGGGCATGTTTCTCCCGAGGCGGCGCTGGGCGGTCCGATTGCCGGCGTGCGCGATGGCGACATGATCCACTTCGATGTGCGCCAGCGTCTGCTGGAAGTCGAAATCAGCGATGAGGTGCTGCGGCAGCGCATGGCGCAGTGGAAGCCCCGGAAGCCGCGGTATCCTACGGGCGTGTTTGCGAAGTACGGGGCGCTGGTGTCGTCGGCGTCGCAGGGGGCGATCACGACGCCGCGCTGACTTCTCGGCTGTGAAAATTTCCTGAAAAAGCTGGACGAGCGCTCTCCGCGAGCGCTCGTTCATGAGTTTCATTCCGGGGGGGCCGGCGCGCGAGACATGGGGCGGCCGGGTGGGAGCGACTTAACTCTGCTTGTCGCCGTCGTCTTTCTTTTCGAGGCGTTCGGCGATTGCTCCAGCGCCTTCAAATCCGGCAATGGCAGCCGCGCCTTCGGTCAATATCGAGGCATTCGGATCCAGCTTCTTCATGCCTTCCACTGCGGCCACAGCTCCTGCGATTTTTTCCGCTTCTTCCAGAAGTCCCATGACAATCTCCTTGCATTTAGCGAAGTTTCGCCCTTTTGAGGTGCGATTCAGAGTATCACTTGTAAGCTGCGCCGGGACAACTGTCAAGGGCAGAATGAAGGGGATCGGCAGGGCGCGCTCATTGACCGCCCGCCACCTGGGGCAGGCCGAGGGCGGCTGTCCCTACATGCTTGTTCTCGCAAAGCGCGGGATTCCCGCGTCTTGCTCACGTCCTCAGCTTTGTGAAAAACTGAGACTTATCCGTTTTCTTCAATCGCATCCATGACATTGGCACGGACATTATTCGAGAAGCTTTGGGACGCGCACCTGGTAGCCGAACCGGCGGGGCGGTCGCCCATTCTGTACATTGATCTGCACCTGGTGCACGAAGTGACGTCGCCGCAAGCGTTTGACGGGCTGCGGGCGGCAGGAAGAAAAGTGCGCCAGCCCTCGCGCACCGTGGCCACCGTGGACCACAACATTCCGACCGAGCCGCGCGGGACTCCGATTACGGACCTGATCGCCGCCCGGCAGATTGCGGCGCTGCAGAACAACTGCAGGGAGTTTGGCGTGCAGTTGTTCGACATGGATTCTCCGGAGCAGGGCATTGTTCACGTCATTGGCCCGGAACTGGGGCTGACGCAGCCGGGGATGACCATCGTCTGCGGCGACAGTCACACCAGCACGCACGGGGCTTTCGGGGCGCTGGCGTTCGGCATCGGCACGTCGGAAGTGGAGCACGTTCTGGCGACGCAGTGTCTGGCGCAGCAGAAGCCGAAGACGATGAAGATTGACGTGCATGGGCATTTGGCCGATGGTGTGACGGCGAAGGACTTGGCGTTGGGAATCATCGGACAGATCGGCACGGATGGCGCGACCGGGCATGTCATCGAATATGCGGGGCCGGCGGTGCGGGCGCTCACCATGGAAGGCCGCATGACGCTGTGCAATATGAGCATCGAGGCGGGAGCGCGAGCCGGGATGGTGGCGCCGGATGAGACAACCATCGCGTACGTAAAGGGGAGGCGGTTTGCTCCGCGAGGCGAAGAGTGGGGAAAAGCCGTGGCGCACTGGCGGAGCCTGCCCACCGATGACGGCGCGACATTCGACAAAGTGGTGGAGATTGATGCGGCGCAACTCTGTCCGTTTGTGACCTGGGGGACGAATCCCGGCATGGTGGCCCCGGTGACGGGGCGCGTGCCGGAACTGAATGGCTTGCGGGACGGCGACCGGCGAGCGATGGAACTGGCCCTCGCGTACATGGGGCTCGAACCGGGACGGCGCATCGAAGATATCGGAATCGACCGAGTGTTCATTGGATCGTGTACGAATTCGCGCATTGAGGACCTGCGGGCTGCGGCGCGGGTGGCGAAGGGACATCATGTGAGTTCGAAAGTGCGGGCCATGGTGGTGCCGGGATCGCAGGCGGTGAAGCGGGCAGCGGAACAGGAGGGTCTGCACCGAATTTTTCTGGAGGCCGGATTCGAGTGGCGCGAGTCCGGGTGCTCGATGTGCCTGGGCATGAATCCCGACATTCTGCAGCCCGGGGAGCGCTGCGCTTCGACCAGCAACCGCAATTTTGAAGGGCGGCAGGGGCGTGGAGGGCGGACTCATCTGGTGAGTCCGATGATGGCGGCCGCGGCGGCGATTGAAGGGCATTTTACCGATATTCGGAACTGGAAGTTTCAGTGAGCAGGCTTCCCTCAGCGGCTAAAGCCGGTACGCAAAGCAGGCAACTTATCGCAGCGCTAAAGCGCTGCGCCACCCAAAATCCGATTATCGGGGTGCCTGGTACATCAGAGTCTGGTATATCAGAGCCTGGTTCGCCGGAGGTCTCACGATGAAACCGTTTACCGTCCATCGCGGGCGAGTGGCGCCGCTCGATCGGGTCAATGTGGATACTGACCAGATCATTCCCAAGCAGTTTCTGAAGCGGATCGAGAAGACAGGGTTCGGCCAGTTTCTGTTTTACGACTGGCGGTTCGGGACGGACGGGAAGAGGAACGCCGATTTTGTCTTGGATGAGCCGCGCTATGAGGGCGCGACGATTCTGGTGGCGGGGAAGAATTTTGGCTGCGGATCGTCCCGTGAGCACGCCGTCTGGGCACTGGCGGATTTCGGATTTCGGGCGGTGATCTCGTCTTCCTTCGCCGATATCTTTGCCAACAACAGCACGAAGAATGGCTTTCTTGCGGTGCAGCTTAGCGAAGAGGAACTCGCGGAGTTGATGCGCAAAGCGCAGGAGATCCCCAACTATCAGCTCACGATCGATCTGGAGAAGGCCGAAGTGAACGACGATCAAGGATTTCGGGCGCGATTCCCCATGGATGAGTTTGTACGCCACTGCCTTTTGAACGGGCTGGGCGACATCGGGCTTACGCTGCAGCATGAAGCGGAGATTGCGGCGTATGAGGCGCGCCATCCAGCGACAGAGCGGGGGTAGGCCCGGGCGGGAGTTCTGCCGCCCCTCCGGGGGCTTTCGCGGGCGAGGCGCCCGCGCCACGCGAGTAAAGATTTGTAAAACATTCGCCCCGGTCTTGACCCGCCGCCGGCCGGCGGTTGATGCTGATTCTGCGGGGCTTTACCATACCAACGGCGTTCTGCTTCCTGGCTTTTGCGGGAGGACTCCCGGATGTAATTTTCCCTGTTTTTCGGGCGGAGTTGCTGAAGCCGGGCCTACAATGCATACGTCTAATACTTGGACTACAGCCTGCCGTTACTGGCGGCAAGGGCAGAACTTGGACTAATCCTGTGAATATGAACGATCGAGCCTTCAGAGAATCCCTGGGGCGGGTGATTCCTGCATTCCGTTTGGTTGCCGTTATTGCTGCCACGTCGCTGTGCGCCTTTTTCCTTGCCTGCAGCACAGCGGACTCAAAGCAGCAGAAAGCGCAAGCTGCCGGGCCGGGCGCGGTGTCGGTGGCGGTGGCGCCGGTGCAACGGCAGGACGTACCGGTTTACTTGTCCGGCCTGGGCGCGGTGACGGCGTTCAATACGGCCAACATCAAGAGCCGGGTGGACGGGCAGATCATGAGGGTGAATTTCCAGGAGGGGCAAACCGTCAAACAGGGAAACTTGCTGATCGAGATTGACTCGCGCCCGTACCAGGTTCAACTGGAGCAAATGCAGGCCCAGTTGTTCCGCGATCAGGCACAGTTGCGCGACGCCAAGCTGAATCTGGAGCGGTACACGGCGCTGATTCCTTCCGGCAGCATTGCGCAGCAGCAGGTGGACACGCAGAAAGCGCTGGTGGACCAGCTCGATGGCACGGTCCGAACGGACCAGGCGCAGATTGATAACGCGAAGCTGCAGATCGTCTACTGCCACATCACCGCGCCATTCAACGGAAGAGTGGGGCTACGGCAGGTGGATCCCGGCAACATCATTCACGCCGCGGACACGAACCCCATGCTGATCCTCACCCAGTTGCAGCCCATAGCGGTGATCTTCACGCTGCCCGAAGACGTGCTGCCGAACGTGGCACGGCACATGAAGCAGGGGACACTCGAGGTGGACGCGTTCAGCCGCGACAATCAAACCAGGCTGGCCACGGGCAAGCTGTTGACCATTGACAACGAGATTGATCCCACGACCGGTACGGCGAAGCTCAAGGCGGTCTTCGACAACAAAGATAACCAACTTTGGCCGAACCAGTTCGTGAACGCGAACCTGCTGCTGGAGACGCGGAAAAACAGCACGGTCGTGCCGACCGCGGCGATTTTGCGCGGTCCGCAGGGAACCTTCGTTTACGCGGTCAAAGAGGACAAGACGGTGGAAGACCGGGCGGTCACGGTGGCGCTCACTCAGGGCAATGTCACGATCGTCGCCAGCGGGCTCAATCCGGGCGATACGGTGGTGACCGACGGCCAGGATAAGCTGCAGAGGGGCAGCCGGATCGTACCGCGGGCCGCGCCTGGTGCCGGTTCGAGCGGCGGTGGAAGCCGGGAGGCGGCGGGAACTCCGGGTTCATGAGCCCTTCACGGATATTCATTCTCCGGCCGGTTGCGACCACGCTGCTGATGGTGGGCGTGGTTCTGGTGGGCTTGGTTGCGTTCCTGCAACTGCCGGTCTCGGCGCTGCCCGAGGTTGACTATCCCACGATTCAAGTTGTGACCTTCTATCCCGGGGCCGACCCCGAAGTGATGGCTTCGTCGGTCACGTCTCCGCTGGAGAGGCAATTCGGCCAGGTGCCCGGCCTGAGCCAGATGACCTCGACCAGTTCGCTCGGCAGTTCGGTGATCACGCTGCAGTTTGGGCTGGATCAGAACATTGATGTGGAAGAGCAGCAGGTTCAGGCGGCGATCAATTCCGGCTCGACCTATCTGCCGACGGATCTGCCGAATCCCCCGATCTACAACAAGGTGAATCCCGCCGACGCACCCATTCTGACGCTGGCGCTGACTTCCGAGTCTTTGCCGCTGTCGAAGGTGGAAGATCTTGCCGACACTTCCCTGGCGCAGAAGATCTCGCAACTGCCGGGGGTGGGGCTGGTTTCAATCAGCGGTGGACAGAAGCCGGCGGTGCGCATTCAGGCCAATCCAACGGCACTGGCTTCCTACGGTTTGAGCCTGGAGGACCTGCGCGCGGCGCTGGTGCAGGCCAACGTGGATCAGGCCAAGGGAGTCATTGACGGGGCGCGGCAGTCGTACACGATCGGCGCCAACGATCAGCTTTTTTCCGGCGAGCAGTACAAACCGATTGTTGTCGCCTATCGCAACGGCGCGGCGGTGCGGGTGAGCGACGTAGCCAACGTAATTGACGGCACGGAAAACAACCTGCTGGCAGCGTGGATGAACCTGACGCCGGCGGTGATCGTCAACATCCAGCGTCAGCCCGGGGCCAACATCATCAGCGTGGTGGACCGCATCAAGAAACTTCTGCCACAGCTGCAGGCGTCGCTGCCCCTGAGCGTCAAGGTGCAGATTCTTACCGACCGCACCACCACCATCCGCGCCTCCGTCAAAGACGTGGAGTTCGAACTGATGTTGACCATCGGGCTGGTGGTGATGGTCATCTTCCTTTTCCTGCGGAATCTGCCGGCGACGACCATCCCGAGCGTGGCCGTTCCTTTGTCGCTCATCGGAACGTTTGGGGTGATGTACCTGCTGGGCTACAGCCTGAACAACCTGACGCTGATGGCGCTGACCATCTCCACCGGGTTCGTGGTGGACGACGCCATTGTCATGATCGAGAACATTGACCGGTATCTGGAAGAGGGCGATTCGCCGCTGGACGCGGCGCTCAAAGGTTCGGGGCAGATCGGGTTCACCATCGTTTCGCTGACCGTGTCTCTGATTGCGGTGCTGATTCCGCTGCTGTTCATGGGTGACATCGTGGGCCGGCTGTTCCGCGAATTCGCGGTGACCCTGGCGGTGACCATCCTGGTTTCGGCGGCCGTTTCGCTGACCCTGACGCCGATGATGTGCGCCAAACTCCTCAAACACCGCAGGGAAGGAGGACAGGGGCGCTTCTACGAAGTCACCGAAGAGTACTACAACCGGGTGATCGCCTTTTACGGGAGAACGGTGAAGTGGGTGCTCAAGCATCAGACGGCGACCCTGCTGGTGACCTTTGGGACTCTGGTTCTGACCCTGGCCTTATATGTGATCGTGCCCAAGGGGTTCTTCCCGGTACAGGACACGGGAGTGATTCTGGGCGTGTCGGAAGCGCCGGATGATGTTTCGTTCGAGGCGATGGCCCAGCGCCAGCAGGAACTGGCGAAGGTGATTCTGAAGGACAAAGATGTGGAGAGTCTTTCGTCGTTTATCGGCGTGGACGGCACCAATACGACTCCGAATGCGGGCCGCATCCAGATCAACCTGAAGCCGCGCAATGATCGAGCCGAAGATGCTTCGGCGATCATTCGCCGCTTGCAGCCGGAACTGGCCAAGGTTGAGGGCATCACCCTGTACATGCAGCCGGTGCAGGATCTGACCGTGGAAGACCGGGTGAGCCGCACGCAGTTCCAGTATTCGATTGAAGACGCGGATGCGCAGGAACTGGCGCAGTGGACACCGAAGTTAGTGGCCAAGCTGCGCACGCTGCCGCAGTTGCAGGATGTGGCCACGGACCAGCTCAACGGCGGACTGAAGACGACCGTCGCGATTGACCGGGACACGGCGTCACGGCTGGGGATTTTCCCGCAGGCCATAGACAACACGCTCTACGACGCTTTCGGCCAGCGGCAGGTGTCAACGATTTTCACGCAGCTGAATCAGTACCATGTCGTCCTTGAGGTCCTTCCCAGCTTTGCCCTGACCCCGGACTCGTTGAAAGACATCTACATCCGGCCGAGTACGGTGACGCTAAATACCGGGGCGCCCAGCGCCAATGGCGCGGCCGTTGCCACCAGCGGCGCGCCGGTTCCGATTTCCGCATTCACGCGGCTGCAATCGGCCAACGCTTCGCTGGCGGTCAACCACCAGGGGCAGTTCCCCGTGGTGACCTTCTCGTTCAATCTGGCTCCGGGAGCTTCGCTGGGCGACGCGACCAAGGCCATCCAGCAGGCGGAAAACGAAATTCAATTGCCGGCCAGCATTCACGCGGCTTTTCAAGGCACGGCGGCGGCCTTTCAGAACTCGCTGGCTAGCGAGCCCTACTTGATCCTGGCGGCGGTTATCACCGTGTACATCGTGCTGGGCGTGCTGTATGAGAGCTACATTCATCCCATCACGATTCTCTCGACGCTGCCTTCGGCGGGAGTGGGGGCGATTCTGGCGCTGATGATCACCGGGAATGATCTGACCGTGGTGGCGCTGATCGGCATCATCCTGCTGATCGGAATCGTGAAGAAGAACGCCATCATGATGATTGACTTCGCGCTCGAAGCGGAGCGGGAAGAGCACAAACCTCCCGAGGAAGCGATCTATCAGGCCTGCCTGCTGCGCTTCCGGCCCATCATGATGACGACCATGGCGGCGCTGCTGGGCGGTTTGCCGCTGGCTCTGGTGCCGGGCACGGGGGCGGAACTGCGGCGGCCGCTGGGCATCACGATTGTAGGCGGGTTGCTGCTGAGCCAACTGCTCACGCTGTACACGACTCCGGTGGTGTATCTGTGGTTCGACCGGCTGGCGCGGCGCTTTGCCCGCTACCGGATCGGCAACCCGATCCCGCGGGAGCCCATGCCTGCGGATTAGACACACTGATTAGAGAATGAGCATCTCGACTCCATTTATCCGCCGTCCGATTGGCACGTCGCTACTGGCGGCGGCGCTGCTGCTCTCCGGCATCCTGGCGTTTAATTTTCTTCCTATCGCGTCGTTGCCCAAGGTGGATTTTCCGGTAATCAGCGTGGGAGCGGGCTTGCCGGGCGCGGACCCGCAGACGATGGCATCGGCGGTGGCGACGCCGCTGGAGCGGCAGTTTGGCCGGATCGCCGGCGTCAACCAGATGACGTCCTCCAGTCAACTGGGCACGACCGGCATCACCATGCAGTTCGATCTCAACCGGAATATTGATGCGGCCGCCCGCGACGTGCAAGCCTCCATCAATGCCGCAAGGGGCCAACTCCCGACCAACCTGCCGAGCAATCCCAGCTATCGCAAGGTGAATCCGGCGGATGCGCCCATCCTCATCCTGGCTTTAACCTCGGACACGGTCAGGATCCCGCAGATGTATGACGCGGCGGACTCTATTCTGTCGCAGAAACTGGCGCAGGTGGAGGGCGTGGGCCAGGTGTTTGTCGGGGGCGCGGCGCAGCCTGCGGTGCGCGCGGAAGTCAATCCGATGCTGCTGAATAAACTTGGGGTAGGACTCGACACGGTTCGCAATGCCCTGAGTGCAGCGAATGCCAACCGGCCCAAGGGCGGGTTTTCCAGCGGCACGATGAGTTACACCCTGGACACCACCGATCAGCTTTTCACGGCGGACCAGTACCGGCCGCTGATCATGTCCTACCATAACGGAGCGCCGGTCCGCCTGGGCGACGTTGCCGAAGTGACGGATTCGGTTTCCGACGTACGCAACATCGGCCTGGCCAACGGCAAACCGGGGATTGTCGTGGTCATCTTCCGGCAGCCGGGCGCGAACATCATTGACACGGTGGACCGGGTGCGGGGGCTGATGCCTTATCTGCAGTCGTCCATCTCTCCGGCCATCCACCTGTCCATCGTGATGGATCGCACGATTACAGTGCGAGCCTCGGTCAAGGACATCGAGACTACGTTGATCATCTCGATCATCCTCGTGATTCTGGTGGTGTTTGTGTTCCTGCGAACCGTGCGGGCCACGATTATCCCGAGCATTGCGGTGCCGCTCTCCCTGGTGGGAACGTTTGGGGGGATGTATTTGCTGGGCTACAGCCTGGACAATTTGTCGTTGATGGCGCTGGCGATTTCGACCGGATTCGTGGTGGACGATGCGATCGTGGTGCTGGAGAATATCACGCGCTACGTCGAACAGGGCATGGACGCGGTGCAGGCGGCGTTCAAGGGAGCGGCCGAGATCGGATTTACCGTGGTTTCGATGAGCACGTCGCTGGTGGCCGTGTTCATTCCGCTGCTCCTGATGGGCGGGATTGTGGGACGCTTATTCCGCGAGTTCGCCGTGACGCTGAGCATCGCCATCGGCGTTTCCCTGCTGGTTTCGCTGACCACCACGCCGACCATGTGCGCCAAGTTCCTGCGCACGGGCAAGAGCGAAAAGCACAACTTCTTCTATCGCGCGAGTGAATGGTTTTTCGACCGGTTGCTGGGAACCTATCGCCACGCGCTGAAATGGGTGCTGGCGCATCAGCCGGTAACGCTTACCGTTACCATCCTGGTCGCGTGCCTGAGCGTGTTCCTATACATCAAGGTTCCCAAGGGCTTCTTCCCGCAGCAGGATACGGGGCGCCTGATGGGAGGCGTGATTGCAGAGCAGGACATCTCGTTCCAGTCCATGAGCGACAAGATGCGGCTCTACATCAACATCGTGATGAAGGATCCGGCGGTGGACACGGTCGCGGGATTTGCCGGCGGAAATACCGCCCTCAACCAGGGGCGCTTTTTCGTCATGCTGAAACCTCAGGAGCAGAGAAATAAATGCTCCAAGAGTCATTTCTGGCAGCGCTGCCCGAATGTGACGGCCGACGACGTGGTCAACCGTCTGCGCAGCAAGCTGGCGGTAGTGCCGGGCGCGACATTGATTCTGCAGTCGGCCCAGGATCTCACGATTGGCGGGAGGTTTGGCAACGCGCAGTATCAGTACACTCTGCAGAGCGCAAATCTGGACGACTTAAACAACTGGTCTCCGCGCCTGCTGCAGAAACTCAAGACCCTGCCCGAACTGCGCGATCAGAACTCGGACCAGCAGGACCGCGGGTTGCAGGCCAAGCTGGTGATTGACCGCGATACCGCCAGCCGGATGGGCATCAACGCGCAAACCCTGGACAATGCGCTCTACGACGCGTTCGGACAGAGGCAGGTTTCGACGATGTACCGGCCGCTGAACCAGTATCACGTGGTCATGGAGGTTGCGCCGCAGTTCCAACAGACGCCCGAGGCCTTGCAGAATATTTATCTGCGCTCCACCACGGGAACACCGGTGCCCCTGGCCGCGTTTACGCACTACGAGCCGTCGAATACGCCGCTCGCAGTGAGTCACCAGGGACAGATTCCGTCGGTCACGATCTCGTTCAACCTGGCGCCGGGAGTGTCACTGGGCCAGGCCACGCAGGCGATCCTGAATGCGCAGAGTACCATTGGTTTTCCGCCGACCATTCAGGCCAGCTTCCAGGGCACGGCCGCGGCATTCCAGGACTCCCTCTCCAGCGAATGGATCCTGATCGTGACGGCTTTGATTGCCGTCTACATTGTGCTGGGCATGCTCTACGAGAGCTACATTCATCCCATCACGATCCTTTCGACGATCCCTTCGGCCGGCGTGGGGGCGCTGCTGGCGCTGCTTCTGACGCACAACGAACTCAACGTGATCGGGACCATCGGCATCATCCTGCTGATTGGACTGGTGAAAAAGAACGCGATCATGATGATTGACGTGGCCCTGGTTGTGGAGAGGACGCAGGGGAAGCCGCCGGTGGAGGCGATTTACGATGCGTGCCTGTTGCGCTTCCGGCCGATCATGATGACGACGATGGCCGCGCTGCTGGGCGGGCTGCCCCTGGCTCTGGGCACCGGAACCGGTTCCGAGTTGCACCGGCCGCTGGGGATCACCATTGTCGGAGGACTGATTGTGAGTCAGGCGCTTACGCTCTTCACTACGCCGGTGGTGTATGTCTATCTCGACCGGGCGAGGCTGTGGCTGCGCGGCGGCGCGGATAAGGCCCTGCCCGAAACTGGAACTCCCAGCCCGGCGCACTGACCCTTCTTTCTTGCGCAAGACGTCCTTGGGCTACACTACGAGGCTTGTGCAACCTCGCGGGAGAAATTCTGCATCGGACCAGTCTGAGCCGGGTGCGGCAGGGGTTGGTGAGCGTGCCGGACCGGCCGGGCCGCTGCTGCGCGAAACCGGACTTGTCCCGTATGATAGGAGATCACGCATTAGAGCTTTGAGAGCGACACATTCCGCCCGGGTTTCGGGAGATCAGGCGAGATTCCGTTTTTTCCGGTGCGAAATTTCCTTTAGGAGTCACGGATGCTAAAGAAAGCGGCGGCGCTGTTGCTGGTTTGTGCGGGTTTAGCCTCATGGGTGGGTTGTGCTAAGACATCCAGCCGTTATTTGTACGCGGCGATTCCGGCAGCCAACGAGATTGTTGCCTATCGCGAAGATCCGAACTCCGGGGTGTTGACCGCACTGGCGACAAGTCCGGTCTCTGCCGGCACGGCGGTACAGGCGCTCGCGTTGCATCCGTCGGGCAAATTCCTGTATGCGGCAAACTCGGGGGAAAGCGACGTTTCTTTGTTTAACATTTCGACCACTACCGGTGCGCTCACTGAGGCAGGCTCGCGCACGCTCGTCGGCACGTCTCCCACGCTGCTGGTCATGGACTCGGCCGGAGCCTTTCTGTATGTGGGCAATATCGGGGGCGTGCCTGCTATTTCGGTCTTCTCCATAGACGCAAGCAGCGGCGCCCTGACCGCGGTGGGATCTCCCATCACCATTGGCATCGTTCCGCTCAACATGAAACTGGCGCCCTCGGGGAATGTGCTCTACGTAACGAGCGCGAGTGGCGCGGGTCTTCCCGGGGTCATTGAAATCATCAGCCTCACTGCGGGTGTTCCTACTAACTTTCAGTCTGTTCAGACGGGACAAGTTCCGTCCGGCCTGGCGATCAATCCCGCCGGAACCTATCTTTACGTGGGAGACGCCGCCCCGGATAACTCGTTCTGGGAATACACAATCAACTCGGACGGGTCCCTCACGGGGATCCAAGGCTCCCCGATCACCGAGACATATTCCAATCCGATTGGACTCTTCATTGATAAGTCCGGGACGTTTTTGTATGCGGCGAACGAAGGCTCGGCAAACCTGGTGGCCTTCTCGATCGGTTCTGACGGAGCGTTGAGCCTGCTCACCAGTGCCGGTTCGCCTTTTACCGCGAACTCACAGCCCAGTGTGATCGCCGCCGACCCCAGCGGGAAATTTCTGTTCGTGGGCAATCAGGCATCCAGTGCGATGATCGAGTCGTTCAGTGTGGATACCAGCAGCAGCGCGCTAACCTCCATCGCGTCGTATCCCGTGGGGAATACGCCGTTTTCGATCGTGGTTACGCAGTAGGGCCGCCCAAACCGGCTTTGCCGAAACCGTTCACCTCTGACTTGATTTGGCAACACTTGATTTAACAAGCGGGTGACAAATCAGGGTACGGGAGTTGAGAGCATACCCGTGCGGTAGAAAAGCGCGCGAGGTGGCGGCATTCCACCTTCTGGAGTACCCGAACCTGCGCAGAGATCTGGATCACAACCTATGAGAATTGCCAGCGCCGCGAGCGCCTTCCCCAAACATTACTACTCTCAGAAATTCCTGCTGGAAAAGCTGCAGGAATATTGGGGTGACCGGCTGAGGAACCCGCAATTGCTGGCGCGGTTGCATCGCAACGTTACGGTGGAAGGCCGCTATCTCGCCCTGCCCCCGGAGAAGTACTACGACATCGCTACCTGGGGCCAGGCGAACGATATTTGGATCGAAGTGGCGCAGGAACTGGGCGAGCAGGCGCTCTGCCGCGCCCTGCATCATGCCGGGATTGAACCGGGTGAACTGGGGGCGCTGTTTTTTGTCTCGGTTACGGGCATCTCGAGTCCTTCGATTGACGCCCTGCTGATCAACCGCATGGGGCTTCCGGCAAACATCCGGCGCGTGCCGATTTTTGGGCTGGGATGTGTGGCGGGTGCGGCGGGAATTGCGCGCGCGGCCGACTATGTGCGCGCCTATCCTAAGCAGGCGGCTGCGCTGGTCTCGGTGGAGCTTTGTTCGTTGACCATACAGCGCGACGATCTCTCGGTGGCCAATCTGATTTCGTCTGGGCTATTTGCGGACGGCTCGGCCGCCGTGATCGTTACGGGCGACGAACTGAATGCCACCGGACCTGCCATTCTGGCGACTCGATCCGTCTTCTATCCCGATACCGAAGAAATGATGGGATGGAAAGTCACCGAGAAGGGCTTTCGCATCACGCTCTCGCCGGAAGTGCCGGTGCTGATTCGCGAGCATCTGGGGCACGACGTGGATACTTTCCTTGCTGATCATGGCTATCAGCGCAGCGACGTGAAGAGTTGGGTGTTGCACACCGGTGGGCCAAAGGTGTTGGAGGCGACCGCGGATGCGCTGAACCTGCACAACGGGCAACTGGATGCCTCGTGGGACTGCCTGAAGAGAGTGGGGAACCTTTCGTCCGCTTCGGTGCTGGTGGTGCTGGAAGACGTGATGAAGAACCGCCGTCCGGAGCCGGGTACGCTGGGCGTGCTGGCGGCGATGGGTCCGGGATTCTGCTCGGAACTTCTACTTTTGCAATGGTGAGGTCTGGCGGGTGCTGAATTCGACCGACATGTTCGTGATCGGAGGCGGGCCGGCAGGGCTGGCAGCGGCGATCGCGGCGCGGCAGCGAGGGTTTCGTGTGACGGTGGCCGACGGCGCCCGACCACCGATTGATAAGGCTTGCGGAGAGGGCCTTCTGCCGGATGGCTTGGCAGCGCTGGAGCGCCTGGGGGTCCAACTGCCGTTCGCCGAAACGCGGCCGTTTTCGGGCATTCGTTTTGTGAGCGATGGGTTATCGAGAGACGCCCTGGCGGCGGACGCCTTGTTCCCCGGGGAAGGCCGGGGCCTGGCGGTTCGCCGCACCTGCCTGCATCGCGCCATGATGGAACGCGCGGCGCATCTGGGCGCGGACTTGCTGTGGGGGACGGTGGTCACGGGCATTTCCTCGGAAGGAGTCCAGATTGGCAGCCGCACGGTCCGCGCGCGCTGGATTGTCGGCGCGGATGGCTCGAACTCGCGCGTCCGGCGCTGGGCGGGGCTGGATGCGGGCTCGCCGTTCCGGTTCCGGTATGCGTTTCGCCGGCATTTTCGCGTCGCTCCCTGGACGGACCACATGGAAGTCTACTGGGGCGATCGCTGTCAGGGTTACGCCACCGCGGTGGATCAAGAGCAAGTGTGCGTGGCGCTGGCGTCGCACGACCCCCATCTGCGGCTGGAAGATGGGCTGCGGGCATTACCGGGGCTGAAGAAGCGGCTGGGTGGGGCGGAGACCGTGTCGGCAGAACGAGGGGCCCTCACTGGCAACCGCACGCTCAAGAGCGTGTGGAGGGGCAATACGGTGTTGGTGGGTGACGCTTCCGGAACCGTGGACGCGATCACCGGGGAAGGTCTGGGACTGGCGTTTCGGCAAGCGGTCGTGTTAGCCGAGTGCCTCGAGTCCGGGGATTTGGCGCGGTATCAAGCCGAACACCGGCGGCTGGCCCTGCGTCCGCGGGGGATGGCGCGGCTGATGCTCACTCTCGATGGGCGGCCCAGACTGCAGCGGCGGACACTGCAGGTTTTTCAAAAGCGGCCGGAAATTTTCCGGCGATTGGTTGCGCTGCACGTCGGAGCCTTGCCGCCAACGCAGCTTGTCTGGGATGGTCTGACTCTGGGGTGGGGGTTGCTGACCGCATAACCATGAGCGCCACGCAACGCCTTGCCAACAAGTGGTTAGTCATCTTCGCCGTCCTGGCCGTGGCGGCGATTTCAGCCGCGGCTCAGCAGGCCGATCTCGCCCTTGATCCCGCGCACACTTCCGTCAAATTCACTTTGGGAGACGTGCTGCACACCGTGCATGGGACTTTCCAGTTGAAGCAAGGTGCGCTGCAGCTTGATCCTGCTACGGGAAGGGTTTCGGGAGAGATCGTGGTGGATGCCAGGAGCGGCGAGAGCGGCAGCGGCATGCGCGACCGGAAGATGCACAAAGAGGTCCTGGAGAGCGCGAACTATCCGGACATTTCGTTTCGTCCCGACCGGGTCGAAGGGGTGGTGACAATCCCGGGCAAGGGTCCGGTCAAAGTGCATGGAATGTTTCGCATTCACGGCGTGGACCGGGAGATCACGGTCCCGGCGGAGGTCGAGATGTCTGCCGACCACTGGAGCGCGACGGTTCATTTCACCATTCCCTATGCGAAGTGGGGCATGAAGAATCCGAGCACTCTGTTTCTGCGGGTGAACGATTCGGTGGAGATTGATCTGATCGCTGCCGGAAACGTGGTTCAGCACAGCGCCGCCACTCGCAATTCAGCTCAGTAGCCGTCCTGGGGCACGATTCCTCTTCCTTCCGTGCATTCGTAGCAGCGGCCTGCGGAGAGATTCTTGTAGTCCTCCGTTCTGCCGCTGGGCCACTCGATTACCACGCGGTCAATGCGGTCGTGCTTCTCCAGTCCGAAGGTCAGCGGCAGTTCGGATTGCGACAAATAGCTGGAGCCTCCCTTGACCATTCGCGACTGGGTTAAGCCGCCGGCAGATACCTGCAGCGTAGCGCCGATCGCGTCGCGGTTGGATTTTGTCCCCACCAGGCGGAAACGGACGCCGCGATTGGCGCCGAGTTGATCGTTGCGGTAAAGGTAGGCCGGGCCGTTGTTAGTGGTGAGCAGCAGGTCGAGGTCGCCGTCGCGGTCAAAATCCGCATAAGCCAGGCCGCGGCCCACTTTAGGCAGGTCGAAACCACCCCCCGCTTCGGGCGCGACATCGCGGAAACTCCCTTTTCCGTTGTTGAGAAAAACTTGCGGCGACTGCGCGTACCCGACGTTGCCGCGAATGTTGCGCACCGTTTCGTCAATGTGACCGTTGGCTACGACGAAGTCGAGCCAGCCATCGAGATTGACGTCAAGAAAAGCGCAGCCGAAGCCGAGACTGTTCTTCGAGGCCATGCCGACCCCGGCCTGCGCCGCGATGTCTTCGAAACTCTTCCCGCTGGCGCGGTACAACCCAATCATTTCGTTGTCGAAGTTCGTGATGGCGATGCCCGCCGCGCCCGAGTTTTCGAAGTCGGCTACATCCACGCCCATGCCCGCCCGCGCCTTGCCTTCGCTGCTGAAGGCGAGTCCGGCTTCGACTGCGGCATCTTTGAACGTGCCGTTGCGCTGGTTGCGATAGAGCTTGTTGGGCTGGGTGTCGTTGGCCACGAGCAGATCGGGCCAGCCGTCGCGGTCGTCGTCAAGCAAGGCCACGCCCAGAGATTTTGAACTGCTGTCGAAAATTCCGCTGGCCGCGGTGACATCTTCGAACCTGCCGTCTCCGCGATTGTGGAAGAGCCAGCAAGTGGCTCCGCGATAGGCTTCCGGGGTGCAATACGATTTGTGTTTGCCGTCGAGACTGCAGAACACGTCGTGCTCCGGCGACCACTTCACATAGTTGCAGACAAAAAGGTCGAGCAGGCCGTCGCGATCATAGTCGAACCACAGGGCTGACGTGCTAAATCCCTCGCGCTTTCCCAGTCCGCTGGCGCTGGTGACGTCCACAAACGTGCCCTTGCCCGTGTTGCGGAAGAGGCGGTTCTGCCCGACACAGGTTACGAGAATGTCCGGAAAGCCATCGTTGTTGTAGTCTCCGACAGCCACGCCCATGCCATAGAGTTCAACATCCAGCCCCGCGCGGGAAGTGACATCCGTGAAAGTGCCGTTGCGGTTGTTGTGATAAAGGCGCAGCGTGGAACGGTTCTTCTTGTGTCCAGGCCAATCGGCGCTGTTGATCAGCAGAATGTCCTGCCAGCCGTCGCGGTCGTAGTCGAGGAAAGCGCAGCCGGAGCCGAGCGTTTCGGGCAGAAACTTGCCGCCGAAGGCTCCGCTGTTGTGCTGGAATTGGATTCCGGCCGGGCTGGTCACGTCGGTGAATCGAAAGCCAAGAGAAGTTCCGGGTCCACTTTGTGCCGCCAGAGCATGCAGGCGAGGCAACTGCGACCACGCCGCCAGCCCCGCCAATCCTCCCAGGAAAGACCTGCGGTTCACGGAACGTTCACCAGTCCGGCGCGAATCGCGTAGACCACAAGCTCGGCAGTCTTGTGGATTCCCAGGGTGTTCATAATGTTGGCGCGGTGAACGGCGATGGTGTTGGCGCTTAAATCGAGGGCAGTCGCAATTTCCTTGTTCGATTTGCCGTCCACGATCATCTGCAGGACTTCCAGTTCCCGATGCGTCAGCGCGTTGCGCTCGCCCTTGAGCGCCTCTCCCTGTTCGACCTGCGGATCGAATACGGTTTCTCCGGCGGCGACTTTGCGGATGGCCGCTCCCAGTTCCAGGTCCAGAGCGTTCTTGAGAACGTATCCCTTGGCTCCGGCATCGATCGCCTGGCGCACCCACGTGCTCTCAGTGTGCATGCTGAGCATGAGGACCGCAACTTCAGGGGTATCTTCCAGAATCTGCCGCGTCGCATCCAAGCCGTTCATTCCGGGCAGGGCGCAGTCCATCACGATGACCTGGGGATGGAACTTGCCCGCCAGTTTGATGGCTTCCTCGCCGGTGCCAGCTTCGCCGACGACCTCCATGTCGGGTTCGTCCTCCAGCATGCGCCGGAAACCCCGACGCACCAGGTTGTGATCATCCACCAGCAAGACTGTGATCTTCTTTTCCATAGGACTCCGCTTTCTCTCTGGGAACGGCCAGATGCACCAGGGTTCCACCTTCGGGTGGACGCGAGAAAATGATATGCCCGCCCATCAACTCGGAACGTTCGCGCATGGCCACCAGACCAATTCCGCGCTTGCTCGGACGCTCCTGGAATCCGGTGCCATGGTCTTCCACTTCCAACTCGAGCGCATCACGCAGGAAACGCAGACGCACCCACGCCTGCCGGGCGCCGGAGTGCCGCGCCACATTATTCAGCGCCTCCTGCAGCACGCGGTAAACGTGAACGCCGGCGGCGCCATCCACGTGAAAGGGCTCGCCCTGCTTCTCGTAGGATATGGCAATCCCGGTTTGTCTTTCCACGGTGGGGATGTACCAGTCGAGCGTGCTTTCGAGTCCGGCCTCGTCGAGCATGACCGGATGCAGCGCCTGCGAAAGGCTGCGGACGCTTTCCAATGTGGTCTGAACCGTCTCTAGAACTTCCTGCAAGTCGGCCCGCAGAGTCGAGCCCTCGGGCGCATGGGTTCCCGCGCGGCGCAGCATGGATCCGATCGCGGTGAGAATCTGGCCAAACTCATCGTGCAGTTCGCGTGAAATGTAGCGCAGGGTGGATTCCTGAGTGGAGATCAACTTCTGCGCCAGTTCGCTGCGGCGTTCCGAAATCTCAGCCAGGCGCGCGAAAAGTTTCCGGTTCCAGCGCATGATCGAAAGGCTGCTGAGCAAGATCGCCAGCAGGGTGGCGGCAAGAAAGACGTAGACCTCGCGCTGCACCCGGTCGTAAATCTGCACGATGCGCTGGCCGGCCTGCTCTTCGTTCTCGCTGTTCTGCACCAGCAGCCGGGCTACGGCCGTGGTCAGCGCGGCTTGCCGCTCCTGCAGCGAAAGCTGGATCTGTTCGCGCGCCTCTTTGTCCTTGCCGTCTTTGGCGAGGGCGAAAACGCGGTCCACGGCGTCCCAAAACTGGGTGAAGGAACTGGTGAGGAACGCGCTCTGCTCCGGGGTACGGCTGGCCGCGGAAAATCCCGCTTCCAGGCGGACAGCGTCATCCAGATCGGTGCGAATGCGCTGGAATTGCGCCGACCAGGCGGTCAGCGGATAAGGCTCATCGCCGCTCACCATGTCGCGCATAGCCACGGCCAGCAAGTTAAGGTCGTTCTGGATTCGCAGCAACTGCAGGGAATCCTTGCGGTTGCGGTCCACCATGTCGGTCTGCAATTTGCGCAGGCCGGTGACCTGCCACGTGATGTAGGCGGAATAGGCCACTACCGCGGACAGCGTAATGATGAGGCCCAGCAGCAGGCCCAAGGTCGGTGAACGGTCCGGCGGAGACGGGCGGGACACGCCCCGAGCATACAACGACGGGGCCGGGCCTGTCACAGGCGGCGCTCGACCGCTGGATGTGTGAAAATGAAGTGTGAAAATGATGTGTGACCGTGCAGTAATACTGAAGCGAATCCGCACCCAACGGAGTCCAATAGTAGATTGAGTTCCCCAGCGAAAGAAGCCGCGAAACCCCCGAAGATCCAGCGCCTGAAGGCTGTTCTACCCGAGGTCTGGAATCTGATGCGCCCGCGCCGCGGGCTGCTCGCGCTGGGGTTTGTCTTGATGGTGATCAACAAACTCGCGGGCTTCGTGCTGCCCTATTCGATGAAGTTCCTGATTGACGATGTGATGGACCATCATCACATCGAACGCCTGGCTCCCCTGGTGTCGTTGGTGCTGCTGGCCACGTTGATTCAGGGCGTGACTTCTTTTTCCCTGACGCAGTTGCTCTCCAAGGCGGCGCAGAGGCTGATTGCGGATCTGCGCCAGCAGGTGCAGACGCACATTTCCCGCCTGCCCGTTTCCTTTTACGATGCGAACAAGACCGGCGCGCTGGTGTCGCGCATCATGACTGACGTGGAGGGCGTCCGCAACCTGTTGGGAACTGGGCTGGTGGATTTTGCCGGTGGGCTGGTCGCCGCCTCCATCGCGGTTGTCCTGCTGCTGCGCACCAGCGTGCCGCTGACGCTAATCGCCGTGGGGTCTTTGGGTTGCTTCGCCCTTGCCTTGAACAAGGCGTTCTCCACGATCCGTCCCATCTTCCGCGAGCGCGGTAAGATCAACGCGGAGGTCACGGGACGCCTCACAGAATCGCTCGGCGGCGTGCGCGTGATCAAGGGATATCACGCGGAAGAGAGAGAAGAGAAGATCTTTGCCGGCGGCGTGCGCCGGTTGCTCGATAACGTCATGCGCACGCTCACGGCCACGTCGCTCATGAGCCTTTCCGCCAGCGTGCTCCTCGGCGTGGTGGGCGCAGCCACGATGTACGTGGGTGCCCGGGAGATTCTGGCGGGAACCCTGACCAAAGGCGGCTTCGTTTCTTACAATTTTCTGTTGGTATTTCTGGTCGCGCCCATCATGCAGATTGTCTCGATCGGCACTCAACTTACCGAGGCACTGGCCGGACTGGAGCGTACGCAGGAAATCATGCGCGAGCGCCCCGAGGATCAGGACCCGAAACGCACGGTGCAATTGCGTGACATCGTGGGCACGGTTAATTTCGAGAACGTGAGTTTCAGCTACGACGGAACTCACGAGGTTCTGCACGGCATCTCATTCCGCTCGGAACCGGGAACGGTGACGGCTCTGGTCGGTTCATCTGGGTCGGGGAAGTCCACCACGATCGGTTTGATCTCAGCTTTTTATGTGCCTACGCAAGGCACGATCAGCGTGGACGGTGTGGACTTGAGCACCGCTCGACTCGACTCGTTCCGCACGCGATTGGGAGTCGTGTTGCAGGAGTCGTTTCTATTCGATGGGACGATTCGGGAGAATGTTTCCTTCTCGCGGCCCGATGCCAGCGAAGAAGACGTCATGCGCGCCTGCCGGATCGCGCGCGTGGATGAGTTTGCAGAATCCTTCGCCGATAAGTACGAAACCGTGGTGGGCGAGCGCGGCGTGAAACTGTCCGGAGGCCAGCGCCAGCGCATCTCGATTGCCCGCGCAATTCTTGCGGAACCGCGGATCCTCATTCTGGACGAAGCCACTTCCAGTCTCGATTCCGAGTCGGAAGAGATGATCCAGCAGGGGCTCTCGTATCTCATGCAGGGGCGGACCACGTTCGTGATTGCGCACCGGCTTTCCACCATCCGGCGCGCCGATCAGATTATGGTGATGGAGCAGGGGCAGATCGTGGAGCGGGGCACACATGCGCAACTCTACGCAGCGCGGGGACGCTACTACGATCTCTATACGCGACAGCATGGCGTGGAAGACAACCTGTTTCTGGCTCCCGGCGAGGGCGACGCAGTCCTGGTTGACGGCAACGGGGCCAACGCCAAGAACGGCGATGTAAAAGCTTCCGACGCTCTGCGCGTGCTGCGGGGAGAGATGCGCTAGCCCCTATGACGACCGTCCCCGTAGTTTCCGCGGCACATTCTCTTGTACCTGGCACGGTTGCGATCCACAGCGAAAATCTCTGCCGCCACTACCGCATGGGCGAAACCCTGATTCGCGCAGTGGATGGAATTTCGCTCGAAGTTCGTACCGGGGAATTTGTTGCGCTGCTGGGAAGTTCCGGCTCCGGCAAGTCGTCGGTGCTGAACCTGATTGCGGGCCTCGATCGTCCCACGTCGGGCAGCGTTGTCGTGCAGGGTCGTGATCTGGCGAAACTGTCGCGCGAGGAACTGGCCAAGTACCGTCTGCATATTGTGGGGATGGTGTTCCAGTCGTTCAATCTGATCGCCAGCATGACGCTGGCGGAGAACGTGGAACTGCCTTTGCGTTTTGCGGAAGTGGACCGCTCTGAGCGCCCCGGCCGCGCTCAGGAGGCCTTGGAGCGCGTAGGTCTGCGGGCGCGCATGAACCATCGTCCTAGCGAGCTTTCCGGCGGTGAACAACAGCGGGCGGCGCTGGCCCGTGCGCTGATCAATCGGCCCCAACTTCTGCTGGCGGATGAACCCACCGGAAACCTCGACAGCCACACCGGCACGGAAATCATGGACCTGGTCCGCGAGTTCAATCAGCAGTTGGGAATGACGGTGGTCATGGTCACGCACGAGCGGGCCCTGGCCGAGCGCTACGCGCAGCGCATGATTTTTCTGGCGGATGGGAAGCTGATTGACGACCGGCCGAATGCCGGCGCCGCGCCCGCAACGCAAGGAGGGCGGCCATGAAGATTCCCGACCTGACTGAACTCGCCCTGCGGAATCTGCGCGAGTCGCTGCTGCGAAATTCCCTGACCACGGTCGGCATCTCGGTTGGCGTGGCCTCGCTGGTGGCGATGCTTTCGCTCGGGACCGGTTTGCAGCAGCTGTTCTCACAGCGCCTCGCGAAGTCTGGGCTGTTCGATACCGTTTTCGTTTCTTCACGACGCGACCTGCGCGGGATGGGACGCGAGGAAGAGCGCAAGGGCCCCACGCCGGGGGAAAGCCGCGTTCTTGACGAACCGGCACGGCAGGAAATCGAACGCCTCCCCAATGTGCTGGAGGCTTATCCTGACATTCGCTTCGTTACGGAGTTGCGTTATGAGGACAAACCTCATCTCACGATGATTTCGGCACTGCCGGTGTCGGCAAAATCCACCGATGCCTTCGACGGCATGCAGGGCGGTTTCTTCTCATCAGATGCGGCGCCCGAGGTGATCCTGCAAAAGTCGTTTGCCGAGGAATTGCTGGGGAAGACCCCGCCTCTCGGTGCGCCCGATCCGAACGTTGCCGACTTGGCGAAACCGCTAGTGGGCAAGGAATTGACGATGCGATATGCACAACGGCAGGTTGCACCGGCGCCTCAGCCGCCTGTCCGCGCCAGCGCATCGGCGGACGACAGCATCGCTGGTGCTGCGTATTCTGTGGTCCCGCGCGAGCAGAAGCTTCGGATTGTCGGTATTTCGGACCTCGACCCCGAGAGTATGCGCGGTCCAATGCGGGCCAAGGTTTTCCTGCCGCTGAAGCTGGCCGAGAGTCTCCATGTGATGCAGCCCACCGACTTGCGCGAGATTTCGCGGGCTGCGACTGATCAGCCCGTCTACTCGTCGATCAGCGTGAGAGTCAAGAATCCGGCTCAGGTGCAACTGGTGGAAGAGGCCATCAAGAAAATGGGCTTCAACACGTTCTCGATCCTCGACGCGAGTAACAGTTTGCGGCAGGTCTTCAGGGTCCTGTATGCGTTCCTTGGAATTTTTGGCAGCCTTGCGCTGGCGGTGGCGTCGATCGGAATCGTCAACACGCTGGTCATGGCAATTCTCGAGCGACGCCGCGAAATTGGCATTATGAAAGCAATTGGCGCGAGCGACGGGGACGTAAAGAAACTGTTCTTCGCTGAGGCCGGCGCGATGGGAATCCTGGGCGGTATTGTGGGAGTCGTGCTGGGTTGGGCCATCGGCCAAATCATCAACTTCGGAACCAACATTTGGCTGAAGAGTCAGTCCCTGCCCCCCGAACACTTCTGGGCGGTGCCATTGTGGCTGGTGGTGTTCAGCATCCTATTTGCCTTTGTGGTGAGCCTGGTTTCCGGTTTGTATCCGGCCAGCCGCGCGGCCCGGCTCGATCCCGTGCAGGCGCTGCGTTACGAATAGACTGATCCGCATGCGATCCCACCTCCGGCCCAACTTGCTGGCTCCGCTGCTTCTCCTGTGTCTTCTGCCAGCCGGAAATTCGGCCGCGGCGCAGAGCCGGATTGATTGCAGTGCGCTCAACAGCCGCATTCTGAACCGCGTGGTTCACTACTGTGTTTACCTGCCCTCCGGTTACGATGCAAGTGCGGCGCAACACCCGGCGCGGCGCTATCCGGTGCTCTATTTCCTGCACGGTCTTGGCGACAACGAGCAAACTCTTTTCAACACCGGCGGCTGGACCCTTCTCGATGATCTGCGCAGCCAGCACAAGATGGGTGACTTTCTCATCGCGGCGCCGGAAGGCAGGCGCGGCTTCTACATCAATTCCGCCGACGGTTCGGTGCGCTACAACGATTTTTTCCTGCAGGAATTCATGCCCCAGATCGAGAGCAAGTACCGCGTTCTAGCACGCCGCGCGGGGCGAGCCATCAGCGGAGTTTCCATGGGCGGCTATGGGGCCTTGCGCTTGGCCTTCGCGCATCCCGAGCTGTTCTCGGCGGTTAGCGCGCAGAGCGCCGCCCTGATCACAGAATCGCCGCAGCAACTGGATTCCGCGTCGCAAACGGGCGCACCTCTGGCAGGGGTGCTGGCCCTGGTCTTCGGCAAGCCGATCAACGTGAGCCACTGGAACGAAAACAGCCCGTTCGTGCTGGCCAGGAGAAATGCGGAGGCCCTGCATCGGCTCGCAATCTATTTCAATTGCGGCCAGGAGGACAACTACGGTTTCGAAAAAGGGGCGGCCCGGCTGCACGACGAACTGCAGAAGGCAGGCGTGAAGCATGAGTACCATGCTTATCCGGGCGACCACAGCCTCACCTATTTCCTGTCTCACTTCGCCGAGGTGATGGAGTTTCACTCCCGGGAGTTCGAGCTGCTGCCTATGGAGCAGGCGCCGCGCAAGGGCGCTCCAGCCAACAACCGGCCGTGAGACCAATTGCCGAGAGTGGTGAATCGTTTTAGGGGACCGTTTTGGGCCAGGCAACGGCTGATCCCCGAATGCGGGAATTTCTCACCCCTGTTGTAAACTAGCCTGAAGTGACGGCGCCCCAGTTGCATCGCCCGCGGAGGGATGCGTGAGTGGTTGAAACGGGCGGTCTTGAAAACCGCTGTACGGGAAACCGTACCGGGGGTTCGAATCCCTCTCCCTCCGCCATGCAGTCTGGGGTGCAGAGAAACAGGGCTGCATTCCTGGGAAAATCGCGGGAAACCGCCGCAATTCTGCAGATCTTGCACTCAAACCGGACTGGAGAAAGTGTCCCACTTTACGCCGCAGACAAGCCTTGCCCTCCTTTTCTCTGAGGGACCCATGGGCAGTCCGGTTTCAAAGACTCCGTGAGGCGAACCTAATGCGATCACAAGTCGATGATTCAGCGAAAGCCGGTTGACTTTTTCAACACCCGGGAACTTGTCTAAGCGGCCTTTTGCAGCTTGAGGAGATCCTCCACCTGATGTTGGGGACTGTCAGCTGGCCAGCTCGCGGTCACGCGATCCGGTCTTGCGGGCTGCAGGGTAACTCCATGGACTGCTGAGGAACGGCCACTCCCAGCCAATCTCCCAAACCGTGAAAGTGGTCCAACCATGCTTCACTCATGCCGGTTTGGTTGGCTCCGGAAAGCGCCTCGACCAGCCGGTAGTAAACGTTCTGCGACTTCCAAAGGTCCATTTCCAGAGGCGGGACGCGGCTCAGAGAAACCAGGGACTCCACCATTCCCAGCGCCTCCGAATCGCCGGGTTTCCGTGCCCACTCTTCCACTTCCTGGTTTAGCCGTTGGCGCAGAGCCGATTCGAGACAGGATATGTCCAGATTGACGCCGTCGAGCTGGGCAGCTTGGAGTAGCATCCGGATACGATCCAGATCCAATTCCTGGTCCGTCAGTGCTCGCTGTACCGCGCTACCCAGCACGAACTCGGCGGTGGTACGCAGGATGGCAGGTGGAGGCATGTGAAGTTCGGACAGGAAGCGCATGAATGGGGCGTGGTGCTCGTACACCTGGCGGTACATGGACTCTGCCTCGCCCATGGTGGACCTGATTATTTGACCGAGAATGCGCCGTTGCTCATCGCGGAACAGGGACTTCAGTGAGTAGGTCGCGCCCCGAAAATGGCGATCGATCACGCGTAGGCACTCGGGCAAGTCAGCACTGGAAAATGCTTGGCTCGCTTCTTCAACTAACCCGCGGAAGGCATTCTTGCTCTGGAAAGGGCGGACCCCAGCACTCAGGTTGTGATCGCCGAAATGAAGCACGATGAAGCCGACGGTCAAGCGCGCGCGTGTGATGGTCGAAACAATGCGAGCGCGACCGAGAGCAAGTTTTGTTTTGCCGGACTCCAATACGCGCGCTTCCTGCACGTCCACACGGTAGCTGTAGATCGAGCTCCAGTCGTGATAGCCGTCGAACAGCGAACTGATGGCATAATGTGCGCCCACCCCCAAAAGGTCCAACATAGCGGGTCGGACGAAGCGCTCGTAAACGTGGCGCCCGTTCCCGTAATCAGGGATGTTGCTCCAGGCCGCCTCCAGGCGGCGCAAGAATTCCTCCTCGCGGTATTCGCCAAAGAGCTGCTCGCTTAGTTGCACGGCGCGGCCGGCGTACTGAAGCACGTGCACCGTCTCCGGCCCGGTCAGTTCGTCGAAGAACCAGCCACAACTCGTATACATCAACATGAGATCGCGCTGTACTTCGAGCAGTCTTAAAGCGCGCACTTGTTGTTCGAGAGAAAGGTCCTGCACAGCATGGCGGGCAAGAAATGCGTCTACATTGCCGGGCGAACGATCCAGCACCACTTTGATGTAATCGTCGCGAGCGGCCCAGGCATCCCGCAGAAGCTCCTGCGCGCTGAGTTCATATAACGTGGCGAGATCATCGCGCAGCCAGTCCATTGCCTCCCGCAGAGGCTGCCGCCAATGCTGGCGCCAGGAGCCACATCCGCCAGAGTTGCAGCCGCAATCGCTCTCCCAGCGTGCCACCCCATGCATGCAACTCCACGAGCTCTTCTCGGTGATTTCCACTTCATGGGATGGCGGGTGCTTGGTAAGGTATTCACCGTAGTTCGTGATACTTGCCAACTGGTTGCGCTCGATGTAGTCGAGCGCGTAGGCAAGGGCCATGTCGCCGTGAGCGTGATGATGCCCATAGGTCTCGCCGTCGGTAGCGATGTGGACCAATTGCGCCCACGGACGGTCGTCGTTGAAGCCGCTGAGCAGGCGGTTGGCAAAGTTCTGTCCATTGACGAGCAATTTTTCGAACGCCACCGCGTGCGAGATTGGGCCGTCGTAAAAAAACAAACTGATGCAGCGACCGGACGGAAGGTGGCAGGCGTAGGCGCGCGTGGGATCGATGCCAGCACCCTGGAGGTTGAGCCATTCCTCCCAGGGCTGGTGGCGCATCCGACGGGCCTGGTGTTGGGCCAGAATGGTGAACTTGACGCCCACCGAACTAAGGAGCTCGAGTGTCTCCAGATCTACTGCCGTTTCTGGCAGCCACATGCCCTCCGGGTCTCGACCGAAACGGTGCTGGAAATCACTCATGCCCCAGAGGATCTGCGTTGCCTTATCGCGCGAGTTTGCCAGCGGGAGAATCATATGGTTGTACGCCTGCGCTAATGCGGCTCCATGGCCCGAGAACGATTGCTGGCTCTGGCGGTCGGCCTCCAGCAACCGCTCATAGGCGTGCGGCGCGTTGCGTTCCATCCACGACAGCAGCGTTGGCCCAAAGTTGAAGCTGATGCGGGCATAGTTGTTGACGATCTTTGTGATCCGCCCCCCTTCATCGAGAATTCGTGCGGCGCCATTGGGTAGATAACACTCGGCGGCAACGCGCTCGTTCCAGTCGTGGTAGGGGGAGGCGGAATCCTGCAGCTCGACCTCTTCCAGCCAGGGATTTTCACGCGGTGGCTGGTAAAAGTGACAGTGGACACAGAGATAACGTGCCATCAGGCTCCAGAAGCGGCCCTGGAAAGCGACTCGATCCGCTTCTCCGCACAGCGCCCGATTCATAAACGTGACTGCGGGCTCACTGGCGCTGACAGGCCGCACCAAACGCTGTCGTTAAACATAGCGCGGTATGCCCGCGAGCGGGATAGACGAATATGGTACGTCTGGCATTGGGACAGTTCTTGGAGGTCTAGGAGGGCCCGAGAGGAACTTGTTGGGCGAGCCCTCGGCAAGTCAGCTTCGTGGAGTGGACCAAAACATTTTCCAACCTTATCGGGCAAGCTGCAAAGGAAAAGGCCCGGGCCGGGCGGGCGGCAGGCAGAATACGAGAATCTGGTTAGGACGCGGCCGTGGCTGCTTTGGCTTGTCTGGAACTCAACACTTCTTTTTCGGCCAACAGCCAATCCTCTATTGCGTCTCCATCCAGGCGGCCACGTTCTTCATACCGCTGATACGCTCGTTGGCGGATTTGTTCTTCGACTTCGGCATCGGGTGGTCTGATCGGGATCGGAGCCTTGAGAGTCTTGGGACTCATGGCGATCACCTCCATCCAGAATTGTCCTCCCAGTAAGTGCACTTTGCAAGGTGACACTTTTGTCTGTCAGCTCGGGTTGGTGCTGCGCTTCCGAAGCGCTTGAGATCTATCGACGAAAATCTGAGAAGACGCGACCGCAGGGACCCTCGCTGAGTACCCGTGAGCGCGGGGCAGCTTCGATTCGCATCCAATTGTCGTATCGTCGGCGATCC
>DATFNP010000058.1:0-3282 GCA_035266345.1 Candidatus Sulfotelmatobacter sp. | reverse complement strand
CGGCGTAGCGAACGTCTGCCCAGATTGTGCTGAACATACTGGTCAACATGGTGGACAACATGGCTGTATGGACGATTGGAAATTGAAAATGATATCGGGTTCGCGGCTCCCAGTCTGGATTTTCTGCTTCCCTATAGGCGGGGGTGGGCGGTAATGATCCTGCTGCTGGCAGGCGGGCATACCGGCAAGGCTGGCATCTCAGGTCGACCCCATGACGGCCCGGCGCCCTGAATAAGTAGCGGCTGGGGGTGCTATCATTTCATCCCTGTCCCGCACTTCATGCGAATAAGACGCGCCTTCCCCATCGCGCTGGCGGTTGTGACTGTCGGTGCGGCAGTGACGCTTGCCGTCCAACTGCGCAAGCACGCCCCGCCGGAACCGGCGCGGCTGCTGCCGGGCGCTGACGCCTTTGTGTACGCCAACTTTGGCTGGGTGCGCAAGACAAACGGGGGAAAGCCGTTCTTTCCAGTCTCGCACGATCCAGACTACGAGCGCTTTATCCAGGAAACCGGGTTTGACTTTGAGCGCGACCTGGATGCGGTGGCCTTCGCCATCCATTACCCGCAGAACTGGCCCGGCGGCGGGACCGGCGGCGCGGCGCCCGAGGCTCGCTTTTCCGAAGTCTTCACGGGACGGTTTGACGGGAGCAAGTGTCTGGCTTACCTGAAGCGGACTGCGCAGTCGATCGAGAACTACAACTCCGTCGATATTTTTACGATTCCAATCTACGGACGGACCTTCCGCATCGCGATTCTGGGGGTGGATACGGTCGCTGCCTCGAATCACGACGACCCGGCGGTGATCCGGGGCATGGTCGACCGCTCGCGGCGGCTGGCATCCCCATTCGGCGGTCCGGCGTTGCTGCGCCGGTATTACAAGCGGGTGCAGTTGGCCAGCCCGGTCTGGATGGTGGCGCGCGTGGAACCGGGAGCGCCGGGATTTGAATCGTGGTCCTCGATTTTTCCCAAGCCTGCCGATCTGGTAGTTTCCGCGAGCTACAACCCGCTGCATCTGCCGCTGCGCACCGGCGCGCTACACGTGCGGGCGGAGGCCTGGGCGAGCAGCGACGAAGATGCCCGCGGCATTACCGACAAGGCCAACGTGTTCCTGACGATGTTTCATAGCGCGGAGGCGTCAGTCGGATCGCCGGGCAGCGACGCCGACGTGAAGGCCCTTTTTGATAGCCTGCAGGTGCGCCAGGAAGCGAACCGGGCGGTGCTGATTGCGACCCTGCCCACGGGAGTCCTTCACAAACTGGTGGAGTCTCCCGACCAGTTGCCGGCGCAGCCGGAGCAAACGCGCAAATAGGCCGTGGCCGGGTTCGGATCTTTACCACGAAGGACACGTCTATGAAACCGTCGGCTGCGTCAAGTGCTTTTTGCGCACACTACAGCGTGCACTCGGGAGACGAGCGCCATTTCGCTCTATGAGGAAAGGTTTTGCCATCGTCAACCGCCAGGCTCGCTGCTAATCGTTCGGTCGGAACTTTTCGGTTCGACCTAAACATCTATCCGATCGACTTCGACCATGATTATGACTGCAAACTCCCTTCTCGCGAAGGGAGCGGGGCGCCCGAATCAAAGGGTCGGTGTTCAGCCACACACCACGTGTCCTCTCGGGCTACCCCACGTGCGAACCGGACTGGGACGCTGCCGGCGAATCTTCGGCGTTGCGCCACAGCCAGTACAAACTTACCGCCAGTCGGCGGGCCATGGCGGCGATGGCGATATTGCGTTGCCGCCGCAGGGCCAGATGCACGAAACACCGCCGCCACTGCGGATCGCAGCGCACCGCCGCCTGGGCCGCCTCCACCAACAGGAAACGCAACAGCGTGTTGCCCTGTTTGCTCAGGTGTCCCAAACGTTGTTTCCCAGCGCTGGAATCTTCGCAGGGAATCAGTCCCAGGTAACTGCCCACCTGTTTGCCGCAGCGGAAACGATCGGGCGTGCCCAGCACCAACACGAAGGCCAGCGCCGTGATCGGTCCCACTCCGGGATGGGTCATCAAGCGCTGCACCTCCGGCCGCCGCTGGGCTTCCTGCTCAACCGCCTGGCTGAGTTCGGCGATCTGCGGCGTCAACTGGTCCAGCAGTTCGAGCAGATCGTGCCGGCGTCGCGCCGTCCACGGGGCCAATGCGAACGATTCCAGTTGCGCTCGTCCGGCTTTGCTCCACAGCCGCGACTTCCTCGGTACGCCTTCGTTCAGGGCGATGGCGTGCAGTTGATTCTTGACCCGCGTTCGCATCTGCACCAGTCGATGCCGATGCCACAGTAGTTGCCGCAGATCGCGATTCTCCGGGCTCGGCACCCACAGCTTGGGAAAATGACCTTCCCGCAGCAATTGCAGCAAGAGGCGCGCATCCCCGCGGTCGGTCTTTTGTTTGCGCACCCGTGGCGCTGCGATCTTGGCGGGATTGCCGATCCACAACTCCATCTCCAACTCCGCCAGCAGCCGCTCGAACCAGCGCGTGTGCCCGCTGGCCTCGATTCCCACCCGCACCTGTACTCCGCGCCGTTTCAGCTCGCGATAAAACCTTTCGGCCTCACCTGTGCAGTGTTCCAGCGGTTGCTCGCCACATTCTCCGCTCGGCTCGTCAAACCACGCAATTTGCTGCATCCCCGGGTGATCATCACATCCTATAATCAGCATGTTCGGCTCCTTTCTCCCGAGCCTTGGAGGTTGACACTCCCAAGTCTACTCAGGTCTGAGGAGCCGACGGTTTCATCAAATCAAAGGTGCACGAAGGAAAAACTACGCGCTGCCGCCCTCGCTCTTACCGCTGCGGGTCATCAACTCCTGAATCGCTTCGCGGGGAGATTTTTCCTGATGCAAGATGGCGTGCATCTGCTCGGTGATGGGCATCTCTACTTTGCGGGCATGAGCGAGTCCGACCGCGGCGGAGGTGGTGAAGACTCCTTCAGCGACCATACCGTGCATCCCCGCGATGATCTCTGGCAGTTTCTGTCCGCGACCAAGTTCCACGCCGACGCTGCGATTGCGCGACAGGCCGCCGGTGCAGGTGAGGACGAGATCGCCGAGTCCGGCGAGGCCGGCCATGGTTTCGGTTCGGCCTCCACAAGCCACAACCAGGCGGGTCATCTCCGCCAGACCGCGGGTGATGAGGGCTGCGACTGAGTTATGGCCCAGGCCAAGACCGTCGCAGATTCCGGCGGCGATGGCGACAATGTTCTTCAAGGCTCCGCCCAACTCCACGCCTACCACGTCGCTGTTGGTGTAGACGCGGAAGCTGGGGTCGCTGAATTCCTGTTGCACGGTGCGCAA
>DATFNP010000057.1:0-5810 GCA_035266345.1 Candidatus Sulfotelmatobacter sp. | reverse complement strand
CAGCGGGTGCCCGCCAGTCACCCGTTGCGGGGGATTCGCCGGATGGTGGATGAGGCACTGGCCGAACTGTCGGAGCAGTTCGATGAGTTGTACGCAACGACGGGTCGTCCCTCGATTGCGCCCGAGAAGCTGTTGCGGGCGCTGTTGCTGCAAGCGCTGTATGGCAAGCGCAGCGAACGACTGCTGATGGAGGAACTGGATTACAGCCTGCTGTTCCGCTGGTTTGTGGGGCTGGCGATCGACGACCCGGTGTGGGATGCGACGGTGTTCAGCAAGAACCGGGATCGATTGATCGGGGGCGAGATCGCGAGCCGGTTTTTTGTGGCGGTGCGGGTGCAGTTGGAGAAGTCGGGAGTGTTGAGCGACGAGCATTTTACGGTGGATGGGACGATGCTGGAGGCGTGGGCCAATCGGCGGAGTTTTCGGGAGAAGGCCAATCCCCCGGAGCGGGGCAGCGGGCCCGGAGGAAAACGGTTGCTGCGCGATACCCATGAAAGCCGGACCGATCCGGAGGCGCGTCTGTATCGCAAGTGCAACGCGGGGGCGGCTGAGCCCAGCTATCTGGGACACGTGCTGACAGAAAACGACCACGGGCTGATTGTGGCGGCCTGTGTGACGGAGGCGGGGACGCGGGCGGAGCGGGATGCGGCCCTCGCTCTGCTGGATCAGCGCCGGAGCAGAAAGCGGCGCACCTTGGGTGCGGACAAGCAGTATCAGGAACGACAGTTTGTGGAGGCGCTGCGGGCGCGCAACATCGTGCCGCATGTGGCGGAGTATGAACGGGGCAACCTGCAACGCAATAGCTTGCGTGCGGACGAGCGCGAGGGACCCGAGTTTGTGCAGAGCCAGAAGAAACGGAAACTGGTGGAGCAAAGCTTTGCCTGGATCAAACACTGGGCGGGATTCTGGCAGGTGAAGTTGCGCAGCCGGCGGCGGGTGGAGTGGCTGTTTCAAATCGCGGCGGCAGCCTACAACCTGGTCCGCATGACGCGCTTACGGCCGGCGCTAGGGTGAGGCGAGGCGTCCTCCGGGCTCGCGGTCACGTCGAGATGGAAGACGAGAACGAGAGCGGACGCAGGAACAAACGATGGCGGGACGCACTTTTACCCGCAATCGGTAAGTTTTTCAGCAGACTGTTTAGCCCCTGGGGCTGATGACTGTGTCACACGTGAACACTTACGAAATAGTTCCGACGGAATGCAGCAATGAGGTTCCAGGACCTCACGCGTCGTTCAATTCCTGGGAAGATCCCACCCTCGAGAAAGCGCGCCGCGAACGCCGGCACGCTCTGGTTCTCCCTCGAGAACACGGAGCCTGGGGGCTGCTGCTCGTCCCCATGGTCACCGGAGCAGGCGTCGGCCTCCGAGAAAGCAACCACGTTTTTCCCGTTTTACTGCTGCTTGTCGCTGCCCTCGCCTTATTCTGGCTGAGAACTCCCGTGGAAAGCCTGCTGGGCACTTCCGCCCTGCGTGCACAAACGCAGGATGAACGCCGGGCCGTCGTGATCGTGATTGCAGGTCTAGGCACTGTGGCGGCGCTGGCCCTGGGCACCTTGCTGTGGGCGGGGAAAAATCCGCTATTGTGGCTGATTGGTACCGCAGCTGGAGCTGCTTTCGCAGGGCAGGCACTCCTCAAAGTCATGTGGCGACAGCCGCCCTTCGGCAGGCTCAGGGCAGGCTCTCGGCTGTCCCGCCAGGGCGAAGCCCGGCGGCCCCTGAGCAAACAGTCGGCGCAACAGCTCCGCATGCTCTCTGAAATTATCGGCACCATCGGCCTGACGGCGTCGGCTCCGGCTGCCTACTATGTGATCACGGGAAAGTTTGGCGCCACGGCGTGGATCCTCTGGCTCGCAAACCTGATCTTTGCCGGCGACCAGGTTCACTACGTACAGCTCAGAATCCACACCGCCCGCATCGAAGGCTTTCGTGCGAAGCTCAAGCGCGGCTGGACTTTCGCAGCCGGACAGCTGGTGATGACTCTGCTACTTACGATTGCCTGTCTGCTCGGCCTGATACCCGCGGTTGCGTCCATCGCTTTTTCGCCACTTCTGTTTCGAGGATGGTACTACTTCATTCAGGGGCCCAGGCCATTGGTCGTGCGCAAGCTGGGCTGGAACGAACTGAGCCACGCAGTGGCGTTCTGCGTTCTCTTCATCGCGGCTTTTGCGGTAGCAAAGTAGCGCTGGCGTCTCGCCGGCTGTCGCGAGGGCGTCTCGCCCTCGCATTCAGCGCACGGAAAGCAGTGGCCGCGTCTAGCAGCCGCCGGAATCATTTCGCAACCTGTTGAAAACATTAGCCTTCATACATATTCGTACATACAGTTATGTAAGAAAAGTGTTCCTGCAGGAACGCTGTGGAAAACTCCCGTATCCCCTTTGAATCGGATAACTTGCCGCCGTTTTCGACCTACGGCACGATCACGGCGGCGCCATCGACCGCGTCATTCTTCACCGCAAGCAACGCTTCATTCGCCTGATCCAGGGGAAAGACCGTCACCTTTGGCTGCAGGCCGATCTGCGCAGCCAGCGCCAGAAAATCGCGGGCGTCAGCGCGAGTCATGTTGGTCACGCTGCGCAGCTGGCGCTCGCCCCATAGAAGGCGGTCGTAGTCGAACTGCGGCATGCGGTCGAGATGAATCGCATTGATCGCGACCACGCCTCCCTTGCGCAGACTGGCCAGTGCAGCGATGACGACGTCTCCGCTGGGAGCGAAGGTGATGGCGCGGTCGAGTTCCACGGGCGGCTTATCGGTTTCACTTCCCACCCAGATCGCGCCCAGGGACTCGGCCAAGGCGCGGTGAGATTTTCCGCGAGTGGAAACATACGCGTCACACTTCCACGCGCGCAGAACAGCAATCGCCAGATGCGCGGACGCGCCGAAACCAAACAAGCCGACGCGCTCACCGGGCTCGACTCCGGCGACGCGCAGGCTGCGGAAGCCGATGATTCCGGCACAGAGGAGCGGGGCGGCGTGCAGGTCATCGAGGGCCGCCGGCAGCGGGAAGACAAAGTCGGCGCGGGCGAGGGCGTACTCCGCGTATCCGCCGGGAACGGAATAGCCGGTGAAGGTGGGCAAGTCGCAGAGATTCTCCGAGCCGCGTTTGCAGTAGGCGCAAGTGCCATCCGTCCCGCCGAGCCAGGACACGCCGACACGCGCGCCCTGAGGAAGCTCTTTCGTGTCGCCGCCCACCACCTCACCAACGATTTGATGGCCGGGCGTGATGCCGGACTGTTGGGGAGGCAGTTCGCCTTCAACGATGTGCAGATCGGTGCGGCAAACGCCGCAGGCGCGCACGCGCAGAAGAACGTGCCCAGGCTTGGGTTGCGGGTCGGCGACGTCGGTGATTCGCAGCGGGCGTTGCGAAACGGGTTTCGGCGATGTTAGAACTGCGGCTCTCATAACATTCGGCTGCCAAAAATCATGCCAAGAATACAGCGAGCGTGCACAGGGCGGCGGGCTACGCCCTGCCGGGACAGCCGAAGGCGGCTGTCTCCACATGGTTTATCTACATGCCGTTACGAGGATGGTAGCAGTTCCAGAGTCAGCACCTGAAAGGGCTGCAGGTGAAACACATGCTGCTCCTGCGTTGGGATCGTGAAGGTCTGGGTGAGCGACGCTTCTGGAGCTACGGGGCATTTTACTTTGGCTGTGATTTGACTTGACAAGCATCATAAACGAAAGTAATAGTTTTAACTCGTAAGAATATGAAAGCCATTGTCGGGAGGCTGCCATGCGTGTCTACCGTCGTAGTTGGAATTGTGTTGCCGTCGGCTTCGCCCTGATGCTGTTGCCGTTTTCGACGACGGCGGCATTTGGGCAAGCCAGTTACGCGGCGCAGGTTCGAGGAGTGGTCAAGGACCAAAGCGGCGCCATGGTGGCGAAGGCCGCCGTCACGATCACGAACGACGGCACCGGCATCTCCGTCACGGCACACACCGACGATCACGGACTGTACATTCTCACGGGCCTTCGGCCGGCGGTGTACACGATCAAGGTGGACAGTCCGGGCTTCCGGCCGACTGAAGAGAAGAATGTCGTGCTGCAGGTTGACCAACAGACCACGATTGACTTCACGTTGCATCCGCTGGGAGTAATCACGACGGTGGAAGTCACGACCGCTGCGCCCATGTTGGACACGGAGAGTGCCTCTCTCGGCACGGACGTCACGAACGAGTACGTGCGAGACATTCCGCTTTACAGCCGCAGTATGTTTGGGCTGGTCTTTCTGGCCGGCGGTGTGACGGAAACCACGGGCGCCGGGATCAACGATAACTATCCCACCGGCACCAACTTCGTCTCCAACGGCCAGCGCAACGCCACAGCGCAAATCACCCTCGACGGCAGTTCTCTGAGCGCGCCGGAACAGGGCGAGGGGGGCAACTCCAACGTCTACTACCAGCCTTCGGTCGAGATCGTGCAGGAATTTAAGGTCCAGAACAACGGCTTCTCCGCCGAGTTTGGCAACAACGGCGGCACCATCGTGAACATGGTGCTGAAGCAGGGTTCGAACGCCTTCCACGGCAGCGGCTGGTGGTATGGGCAGCGCTCGACATTTGATGCCCGCGACTACTTCAACACGGGCCCGACACCCGACCACGTGCGGGACCAGTATGGCTTCGCTCTCGGCGGTCCCCTGAAGAAGAACAAGACTTTCTTCTTTGCCGACTTCGAAAAGGTTCGCGAGCAGGACCCCAACAACCTGGAAGGGATCGTCCCCACCGACGCCGAGCGTGGCGGCGACTTCTCCCAGGATCCCGCGAACCTGGTCGATCCTACGAATCCCACCGGTACGGCACAGGCCGGCATCTACGACCCGTGTGCTGGAAACCGGCCGGGGTGTGTACAACGAGCGCAATTCTCCGATGTAGTCAACGGAGTGACCGTACTTAATAAGATCCCTGCCGCCGAGATCGACCCCATCGGGCAGGCGATTCTCAATCTGTATCCGCACAGCAACATCCAGGGCGCGACCTATCCTTCGCCCAACTTCCGTAAGGTCATTTTGAGCACTGATCCGGGCTGGCAATTCGACATCAAGCTAGACCATCAGATTAGCGCCAACCACAAGATTGGCGGACGTTACAGTCGTCATCACGACATATCGACTACGCCCACCGTTCTTGGCGATAACGATGGCGCGATCTACCCGACGACAGCACAAAACGGCGGCGCGGAGTACAACTGGGCCATCACTCCAAGACTTCTCTGGACCAGTCGCTTCGGCGTGGACCGCGTGCATGCCCCCGGCATCAGCAACCACTACCCAACGATCGGTTCGGTTGGCCTTTCGCCAATCCTTGCCGCCAACGGGCTGGACCGCATGATCACCGTCGGTGTCGATGGTGGTTTCACATCGCTGTTTACCCAGTGCTGCGTCGATACGCACTTTGCCCACACTTTATTCAACTACTCCTCAGCTCTGCAGTGGGTAAGAGGAGGGCATTCGGTGACGTTCGGAGGCGAGCAGCGCATCTTCTTCAACAATTTTTGGCAGCCGGACAATCCCACCGGCATCTTCAACTTCTCCCGGGATATAACCACCCAAGACCCCAACAATGCGGACTTGGGAAGCCAAAATCAGGGGAACCCGTTCGCCACGATCCTGACTGGGTATGCCCTTTCGGCTTCGATTCACCTGGTTCCGGCGGTGGCCGACAAGTCGAAAGAAACCGCCTTCTACGTGCAGGATAACTGGAAGGTCACGCCGAAGCTGACGCTCAATCTGGGCTTGCGCTATGAGTGGAGCACTCCGTACTCCGAGCGCTACAACCGTCTGCAGTTCAGCGACTTCACGGCCAGCACGGGAATCAG
>DATFNP010000056.1:0-44921 GCA_035266345.1 Candidatus Sulfotelmatobacter sp. | reverse complement strand
ATAATAGACGATATTACCCTGTCTTATACTGACCGCCGGCTAGCTCTAGTTGCAGCGTCTGGAGGAGTTTACCTGTCATATCGCGCCTTCCTCGATGCCTCGATGATTTCGGTCGACGGGTTAACAGGAAGGAACCGAATTACTTCTTGGCTGCCGACAGACCAGTCTCCATGCGGTTTCTTAATGGCTTCCCTCGCTTTTGCCTGACCATCTCCTCAATCATTTCCGGTTGTTTTCAAAAGCAGAAGTCGTCAGCTCAACGACAGTAGTTCCTGCACGGCCCGGTAGCCCTGATCGATGGCCTGGTCGGTATACGCTGCGGCGGCAGCGTCGGAATTGGCAATGGTAATTCTTCCGTGACGCTGGCGCGCGATGTCGCAAGGGCGCTGGCCCTCGGACCAGTCAGGGTCCCACAGCGGGTTGTACTCGTAGGTATAGCCGTGAGGCCAGCGGTTGACGGTGATAGCCTCGATGTCGCGTGCGGGGTCAAATCCACCTTCACCTAGCACGCGCCCCAGCTGATCACGGATATTTCGCTCAAAAGTCTCAAAGGAAGTGGACAACAGTTCGTAGTGTCCGGCTCGCTGCTGTTCGCGCGCGGATAAGCCAGGCTGGCACGGTGTGCGCAACATGCGCACCAGGATCGACTCTTCCGGTGAATGCGGACACTTGTAGTCTCCGATGTTCACGGGCTGATCGAGATTCACCGAGGAGTGGTACATTCCGGGGCAAGACGCACCACGAATGCCCAACTTGTGGAAAGAAGTCCAGTTCTTTACGGCCACGACGGTATAGACCAGCGGTACCTTCACTCCGTAGCGCAGCGCCTCCTTCTGTCTTGCCGGCAGTTCCTCGCAGAGGTAAGGGATGACCATGTTCCAGCAGGCGAGGACGGCTCCTTTGCCGCGCACCGTGTAAGCCTTGCTCTCGCGGCCGTAGGTAACTTCCACCTCCTTGGCGGACGCTTCGTCTCCGACATGCCGCACTCTCACAGCCGTGCTGCTCAGACGCATGCGGACGGGCGAACTGCTGCTTTCGAGACGGGCGTAATCCACTTTGGCCGTAACGATATCTTCGGCCGTACTGCCGGGGATCGATCCTGGGATTAACGACCGCACCAGCATTCTGGCGATGGAGGCGTTGCCATCCGGGAAGTGAAAGTGATAGCGCTCCTGCGGCGTGACTTCTCCCTTGGCTGTAAACGTGAGGCCCTTCGACGGGACGCGATCGAGATTCAGCCCCTGGAATCCGGGGAAGTTTATAGCCCAGCAATCGAGCGCCGGCACGGCATCGATCCCGACTCCATAGAGCCCGTGTGTGCGCGTCTGGTAGAACCGAATCACATCAGGATGGACTTTGGCGACGTTCAGAAGAAAATCTTTGTAGCTAACGCGCGCGAGACGAGCTTTCTTCTCCGCCTGGGGCACGCCCGGCATGTAATCGACTTTCTCTTCCTGTAACCGGGCGATGTCGCGTTGACCCTCGGCCGAGAGCGGGGTCTTGGCCAGGAATTCGGACCATGCCGTTCTTCCGGGCGCAACCGGGGAGCCGTAGGAGCCACCGGGAACACCGGGGACGAGACGGTCGACGCCGAAGGTTTCCTTGTCAAAAAAATAGCCGGACCCGAGGCCGCGGTAAACGTCGCGGTCCATGCTCTTCTTCTCCAGCGCGGGCGGGTCGATACCAAGTTCGGCCAGCAGACCCCGCGCTTCCACGCTGTAGGGGAAAGGAGATTCGATCGCAACGGTTCCGCCATTGGCGAGCAGCAAACGGCCGCCCGGGCGAAACTCGTTGCGCTTGGCATGGCCGCCGAAATCATCGTGATTATCGAGAATTAGGATGCGGGCGGACGGCCCAGCCTGCTTGCGGTAGAAATATGCGGCGGCTAGTCCGCTCATGCCTGCGCCGACGACGATGAGATCGTAAGTTTCGTGCGTGTCGACCGGTTTGCCCGCAGCCTCCCAGAACTTACCGTCGCGCATCGCGTGCGCAACCTCGAAGGCCCCCGGATGACTGCCTCGCATGCCAGTTAAAGCGGCAGGATTATATCCAGGCGCATTTTGCGCAAAGTTGGCCGTCTCGGCGGCGAGCGTAAGGCTCGGCAGCCAGGCGCTAGCGAGTATACTGCCCGCCCCAACGGCAATTCCATTCAGAAAGTCCCTGCGCGAGATGGCGCGGTGCATGCCGAGTTCGCGGTCACGGGAGCGGTTCGGTTTGTCCTTGTTCATGGAAGTTCTATGCGTTTCGAGTTGCTTTCTTGGCGCTGCCGACTATCTCTGAAATAGCGCGATGGCCCTGGTCAATCGCGATGTTGGTGTAGGCGTGGCCATCCGCGTCGGAATTGGCTATGTGAATACGCCCGAACGGCTGGCGCCCGATTACGCACGGCCGCTCGGAAGCGGGCCGGTCAATGGGTTCGAACAGCGAGTTGTACTCGTAGGCATATCCGTGGGGCCAGCGGTTGACCGTGATGGCTTGAATGTCGCGGGCAGGATCAAAGCCACCGGCGGAGAGAATCCGTCCAAGCTGATCGCGAACATTGCGTTCGAAAGTTCCGAACTGCGTGCTGAGCAACTCGTAGCGTCCGGCTCGATATTGATCCTTGCAGGGCAGCCCGGGCTTGCAGGGAGTCCTTAGAAGATGCAGCAGGCAACTTTCCTCGGGTGAACTGGGGAAGCGATAGTCATCCATCGAAACTGGAAAATCCAACGTGATATTGCTGAAGTATGCTCCCGGAGCGTAGGCGCCATTGATTCCGAGTTTCTGAAACGACTTCCAGTTGCTGATCTGCACATTAGTGTACACAAGAGGAATCTTTACGCAATAGGACAAAGCTTCCTTTTGTTTGTCGGACATCTCGGGACAGAGATAGGGGACGATCATGTTGTAACAGGCGAGCACGCAATGGGCGGTCCGGACCCGGCGGGCTTGCCCGCCGCGAACATAGGTGACTTCTACTTCCTTGGCGGTCGCAGGGTCTCCCACATGCTTCGCCCGCACGCCCGTGCTGTTCAAGCGGATTCGGACCCGGGAAGCAGGATCATCGAGTTGGGCATAGTTCGCCCGGGCCGTGACGATGTCCTCCATCGTGCTGCCAGGAAGAACGCCGGGCACCAGCGAGCGCACGAGCATTCTTGCAATGGAAGCGTTGCCGTCAGGGAAGTGGAAGATATAAGGTTCTTCCTCCTCCTGGTCGTCTTCACGATGACGCTTGGGAAGACTTATGCCCTTGAACCCGGGATAACCGTATCGCGCGCAGTCGTAGGCCGAGACCGCATCGACACCAACGCCATAGAGATCGTGAGGCGCAGTCTGAAAGACCTTTACCACGTCGGGATGCACTTTTACATAATTCAGCAGGAAGTCCTTGTAGCTGGTTTTGATCAGCTTGGAGCGCTTCTGCTCCAGAGTGAGGCCCGGAACGTAGTCGATCGTGGTCTCCTGGAGACGGAGGATGTCATGCTGCGCGGCTTCGGCAATGGGTAGCTGAGCCGCAGTCTCCGCCGTGAACGTCGGGCCGAAGTAGTGCAGGCCAGCTTCGGGCACGAGTCGATCCACGCCAAAAGTCTGTTTGTCGAAGAAGGTCGCTTCGCCGAGCTTCATCGAATCGTACAGCTTCTGGTCGTAGTATTTGTAGAATCGCTGTACGTCGATTCCCAGTTCCTTGAGAAGACCGATCGCCTCCTTGCTGTAATGGGCCGGGGCTTCGATGGATTGCGTCCCTCCGTAGCCGAGAAGCAGGCGCTTGCCGGCTCGAAACTCGTTGCGCTTGGCGTGGCCGCCAAAGTCGTCGTGGTTGTCGAGGAGCAGGATGCGAGCGTTGGCTCCAGCGGACTTGCGGTAAAAGTAGGCGGCCGCCAAGCCACTGATGCCGGCGCCGACGACGATCAGGTCGTAAGATTCGTCGTCCGCAACGGAGTCGGGCCAACTTGTGCCGTCGCGCAGGGCATGGGCTACCTCCCAGGAGCCGTCATGACTCCCGCGCATTCCAGTTTTGGCCGGCGGATAGTAATTGGGATCTTTCTCCGGGGCGAATGGAGACTGCGGAACGCCGAACGCCTCCAGCCATAAGGGATTTGTGGCCAGGAGCGAAGTCCCCACGGCAATACTCACACCATTCAGAAAATCGCGCCGGGTGATTTTCTGGTCCATGCCCAATTCACGATCTTGCTTTTCCTTGCTCATTGCGTCCTCACGCGGATCCCGGGATCAAGATTCGTACACCCACTTGCCGCCAACCATGGTGCGTTCAACCGGAATCGTCACCAGCGTGGCCGGATCTTCTTTGAAGGGATCGCGACCGAGCACGACGAGATCGGCCAGTTTGCCGGGCTCGATCGAACCTTTCAGATTCTCTTCGTACGAGGCATACGCGCCGTTCATGGTGCCGACATAGATTGCCTCTTCAACGCTGATGCGCTGGTTGGCTCCCCAGACGTGGCCGTTCATATCGGTGCGCGTAACTTCCGACTGCAACGCCATCATCGGAGGAAATTCTCCGGGCGGGTAATCGGAGGACTGCGTGGGGCGCAGGCCCGCATCCAAGAACGTGCGTAGCGCGAACATGTGCTTCAGGCGTTCCTCGCCGTAGTACTGCATCTTTTCGCCGTGATAATAGACATAAGTTGAGAACGGAGTCGGGATCACATTCAACGCACGCATCCGCTGAATAATCGAATCGTTGATCAGCGTGCAATGTTCAATCCGGAAGCGCGGGTCTTTTCGCGGTATTTCGCGATAGATTCGTTCGTAGACGTTTAATACTCTGTCGATCGCAACGTCGCCATTGGCGTGCGTGCCCAGTTGCCAGCCGGCAGCGTAGGCTCTGCGCCCGTAATCGTATAGTTCTTCCTCGGTCGCCGAAAACGTTCCGTAATCGTTCGGATGGCCGACATACGGTTGTGAGAGCCGCGCCGTGCGTCCTGAGATCGCACCATCCGCCACCTGCTTCATGCCACCCACGCGAACCCACTCGTCCCCGAAACCAGTTCGCACGCCGGCGGCGATCATGCGATCAATCCAAGAGGAATGAATGAAGCAATAGACGCGAAAGAGCAGGTCGCCACCGTCTCGGGCATCCTGGTAGGCCTGCAAATCTTCCGGGGTTCCCAGAGCATCGCCCACAGACGTAATGCCAGTTCTGGTCATCATTTTGGCAATGAGCTTTACGCCCTCACGGAAGTCATCCCGGGTGTAGCCGGAGGGAATCACTTTGTTGAAAGGCTCTATTGCGCGCTCGTTGATGCGGCCAGTAAGATGGTCGGCGGCATCGTGTTCGAATTGTCCGCCGGTAGGGTCGGGCGTAGCCTGGTCAACTTTGGCCACCTTCAAGGCAGCCGAATTCGCGAAAGCTTCGTGGCCACCACGGTGGGTTACCAGCACTGGATGGTCGGGAACAGCAGCATCCAAGTCCTGGAGCGTCAGCCTGCGCCCGTCGGAAGTCTTGGTGTCGTCGTACTTGAAACCCAACACCCACTGACCGGGAGGAGTCTTCGCGGCGCGCTCGCGCAGCGCCGCCTGGATTTTCGCAATCGAGCGGAGATCACAATCCACCTGTCGAAGATGCAGCCGTCCCGACTCAGCCGGGTGAGTGTGCGCATCAATGAAGCCGGGCAACATCGTTTTCTGTTCCAAGTCGACTTTGCGGGTACGGCCGGAGGCGAGATGCAGAACATCGTCGCTGGAGCCGACTGCGACGAACCTCCCTCCGCTGATCGCCACGGCCTGGGCACGAGGGTTACGGGAATCGACCGTCCAGACATTTCCGTTGTAAAGGATCAGGTCGGGTTCGGTGCGTTCAAATGACCTCTGGGGAGGAGTGCCTGCCGCTGAGAACTTGGAGGACGTTCCCAATGGCAGTGCCGCTGCACCCATTGCGAGAGTTGCACCATTCAAAAAGCGGCGGCGCGTAAGACCGCTTTGCGCCGTCCGGTTGAGTTTGCGCGGGTCGTCTATCAAGGATCACCTTTCGATAATCACGCCGTGAGCTGGATGACGGCGCAGTGCCGCACGCGGCCTCGGCGCTAACAGCGCTCAAAACGTTAACCGCAGAGCAAGCTGAAGAATTCTTGGATCATACGTTCTGGACACCAGGCCGAGAGCCGGAGAGCTCACGTTAATGCTACCGGGATTTCGGAACTCCGCGTGATTGAGAACGTTGAACGCCTCCACGCGAAAACCAAGCTTCACTTGATCTCCCACCAGGTTCGTGGCTTTTTCCAGCGCGAGGTCCAGGTTGACTCGATCCGGCCCTACGAAAGAGTTCCGCCGGAAGGTTCCGTAGAACCCTAAGGGACAGGTGCCCAGGCTAATGCAAGGATCAAGCGCAAAGTCGGTCGGATTGTAATAGTAATTTCCGGTAAGGCCATTGATGGTCTGTTGATGCCGCGGATCGAACGTTTGTACGTGAGCAGTCAACTGATCCGGGCGAATCAGCTGCGGATCGCCCGCGCCTGAAGGCCCTGGGTCTGACTCTTGCGGATTACCCAAGCCTGCATTCAAGTCCAGCGGAATACCAGACTGGACGAAGAAGATCGGGTATAGGCTCCAGCCCTGCGTCAGGCGTTTTGGACCATCAACCCAGAGATTGGCGAAAGGCAAGTCCCATCCTCCGCTCAGCACCAACCGGTTTCTCATGTCAAAATCCGAGTTGGAATAGAGCTGATGCCGATTGAAATAAGGAATGTTTGAAGTGCGCTGGTTGAATCCCGAGCCATTGTCGAGATTGTGCGACCACGTATATGCAAGCGTGAAGAACATCGAGCCGAGCGAACGCACCGCACCCATTCTCTTGGTAAGGCTGGCCTCGAACGCGTTGTAGTTGGCGTTGTTCAAGCCCGCGAAGCTGTTGGGCAAAGGAGCGAAGCCGGTTTGCGCCGTGAGTCCTTCCTGCACGTTGATGAGCCGGTTGGTGGTTCCAGGAATAATGGGATTGATATCGGCCCAGGTGAGCAGCTTGTGGGACGAACTTCCCAGGTAGCCGACCTCGGCCATGAAGCCATTCGCCAGTTGCCGCTCCACCGTGAGGTTGTATTGGTACACATAGGGCGTCTTCAGGTGCGGATCGACAAAGAGATCACCGTAGCCAAAAGGCAAGTAGCCGGCAGCCGCGAAGTCCAGATTCTGCGGAGGCGGCGTGGAAGGGAACGGATCGGGCTGGCCAATGCTGGAGCAGTTGCCAAAGGCATCGAACACGCACGCATTCTGGTACGGCATCGCCATGCTCGTGTTCTGGGCATTGGTAGGAGCCCCAGGAAAGAACAGATCCGTCGAAGACCACCAAGGCAGCACGCCGTTGTTCCAGTCCGACATCCATCCGTTCAGAGTGTCAAAGAACATCCCGGCACCGCCGCGGACGCTGGTCTTTCCATCGCCGAACGGATCCCAGGCAAAACCGAAGCGTGGGGCAAAATCCTTGTAATCGGGAAAATACCAGGCGCGCGGCGTTCCGGGATCGCCCGGCACCAGCAGCCCAAGGGGCGCATTCTGAAACCTCTGGGACTGCAGTCCGGGAATGATGCTGTAACTGTGCCCGTGAATATCGGTTTCCGGGCTGGTGTACTCATAGCGAAGGCCCACGGTAAGCGTGAGGCGCGGCGTCACCTTCCATTCATCCTGGACAAACGCGGCCATTTGTTTCTGGTGCTCGTTGTTGTTTCCGGTGGGATATTGCTGGTATTCGTCGGGCGCGCCAAACAGGAAGTCCGCGAGGTCAGTGCCGGAGCCAACGCTGGTTCCAGCTCCGTAAAAAAAGAACCAGCCGTTGGTAGCGTAGCTATAGACAGAATTCTCCTGCAAAAAGGCGAACTTTCCACCAGCCTTCACCGTGTGTCGGCCCTTGGTCCAGGCAATCGAATCCGACACAGCGTAGGTGTTGTCCGCCTTTTTGCGAGGTACGTTTTCATTAAACCCAAGGTTCAGTCCGCTATCGAAAAGATTGATGATGGGTGGGGCATAAGGCAAGTCAGAGTTAATTTGGATGCCCAGAGCAGCTGGATTGGGAGGATGACTCGCGGCCGTTGACTGGTTGAAGTAGCGGACGGCGGTTGCGTGGAATTCATTCAGCAATGCGGCCGAGATGGTCTTCGTGTAGCCGACGTTCAAAAACTGGTTGGTGGTGGTGGTGCTGTCCGGAAAGCCTGGCACGCTGGGGTCTCCGCCGCCCGTGGAAAAAGGGTTCAACGTAGGTTCGGTGCTCGATCCCACGGTGACCGCGATGCGGTCGTTCTGCGTCGCATAAAAGTCGGCTTTGCCCGTGTATTCGTTTACGTTGTCGGTCGAGCTCCCTCTGGGAAAGAGCTGCCCGTTGGGAGATGTCGGAATCAGACCCGCGGTGATGAAGGCCTGGGCCACCGGATCGATCTTTGTTGGATCGATGATGGCGTTGGCCGGGTTCCCACCTGCCGGCACGAAATAGGGATGGCTTGCGAGGAAAGCAGCGACGTTCGGATCGGGGCCACCATCCACCGCCTGGGAGAAATCGCCAGTCAACTCCGCCGGCGTGTAAGTAGTCACCTCCGTTCCATTCAAGAGGGCGGATTGACGCTGCCCCTGATAGCCAAAAAAGAAGAAGATGCGGTCCTTCACGATCGGACCACCTACGGTGCCTCCAAACTGGCTGCGCTTCAGCACCGGACGAGGCTGGCCGTTGAGATTGTCAAAGAAATCATTGGCATTGAAAGCGTCGTTTCGCAGGTACTCAAACAAGCTTCCGTGGACCCGATTGGTTCCCGACTTGGTGACTACGCTGACCGTGCCGCCACCGTTACGGCCGTATTCTGCCGTGTAGTTGTTGCTCAAGATACGGAACTCGGCGATGGTGTCCGGATTCGGATTGAACACAACGCTGTTGCCGGTCACGGAGTCGTTCGTACCGCCATCAAGCAGATAGCTCACCGCATCGGCGCGGCCTCCCGCCACCGTGAACTGACCGCCGCCGTAGCCTGCTTCGGGCGCGGGTACAACCCCGGGCTGAGTCAACGCCAGATCCAAAACATTGCGGCCATTGAGAGGCAGATCCTGGATCGGTGCGCCCGTGACGGTACCGCCGACCGTGGGATTCACTGTTTCGACCTGCGCGGCTTCCGACTGCACCTGGACCGTTTCTGTGATCGCGCCAACTTTCAGGTGCACATCAATGCGCAACGACTGGCTGATGGTGAGCTCCTGCGCATCAGTAACCGCTTTGTTGAACCCTGCGACCTCGACCGTGACGGAGTACATCCCAATGGGAAGGTCCAGCACCTGGTACGATCCAGCGCTGTCAGTCACGGTATTCCAGTGGGCATTTGTGCCAATGTTGTTGACCGCGATTCTCGCGCCGGCTACGGCCGCACCCTGCGGATCTGTGACTGTGCCGATTACCCGGCCATTCGTATTTTGGGCGAAGGCCGAAACTCCGAAGAACAAAGCAGTGAAGGTTAGGGCAAGGAAGGACCGCAGCACGCAGGACGAGAGAAACGAGACAACCGTCCCGGGCAACGTGGCGATTCGTCTCTCCTCGGGACACATTGGTTTCAGATGCTGGAATACGCAGCAGAAGAAATTAGCGAACTCAAAGGGCAAAGACTGTCGGGACGGTCGGCAAACGACAATACAGCCGCGGAAGCATTTGAAACTCATGCAGGCACCCCCCTGCGCATTACGCGCTCTCAGCAGAGTGCAACAATCCAACGCGAGTGTTGTACAACGTTCCTATAATCAAGGAAGGCTAGGGAGCGTAGTTGACGTTGTCAAGCACTATTTTGTCGATGCTTGTCATCCACGGTATTTGTCGAGACGGGCGGTGCGCAGATGAATGGATTCATCAATCTGGTGCGCGATTTGCTTTGTGAAAATGGGCTACCAAAGGCGCACGTTTACTGCGAGAAATACGTCGAACTTCCCGGCTGGTATCGCCCGGAGAAAAAGTGGGATTTGCTGATTGTGTCTGATGGCAGGCTGCTGGCCGCTATTGAATTCAAGTCTCAGGTTGGTTCTTTTGGAAACAACTACAACAATCGCACGGAAGAGGCCATCGGCAGCGCCCAGACATCTGGGCCGCCTATCGCGAAGGGGCATTCAAGCCCTCTGCCTGTTGGCTAAAGCGATTGCGGTCGCCAAAAGTAAGGAATAAGGCCCTTTCGGCGCACTCCACACGCAGCGAGACACTGCGACTCCGGCTAACGCGCCAGGAGATGAGCGCTCTCAGGTTAGCAGGTAATCATTCAGTGAATGAGTTTGTGGCATCAAGCGCTGCCATGAATGTTGGGCAGTCCCCGCGGTACTGTTAAGTCGTTGTAATGCTTAGTCCCGCTACGCTGTCACGGCAGCGTTCTACGAAGATCGGGCTCGAATGGTCGACTTACTGTCGGTCAGACGGAAACGTGTTAAACGTGTCGTGTTCCGTGTTTCACGGCTCTCGCCGCGTGCCTGTTGTGAGCAAGGTCCAATCCTCGGATCAGGAGGGATAGTCATTCGTCGAGGGACTTCGGAAGTTTGAGCACACTACAGACACACTGAACCTTTTGGGAGGATAAACCGAGTGGATTTTCACCGGACAGCAGACGGCACAAATCCTTGGATCAATTAAAGTTAGGTATGGTGCCGGGAGGGGGAGTCGAACCCCCAAGGTACTAAGTACCGGCGGATTTTGAGTCCGCTGCGTCTGCCAGTTCCGCCATCCCGGCTCAAAAGGGAAGCTTGGCCTCTAGCTTAGTGCAGTTTAGTCTCGTTGTCATCCGCGGTTAGATAAGACGGGACCACCGGCATAGCAGCAGCGCCAGAGCAGGCTCCGGACCGGCAAATCCGCGTGCGTTTGTCAATCTCCGTCGGGAACCTCGGAGCGTTACCGAAGTTTTTCAAAAACTCGCCAAATTGTTGTTTCTAAACGCGTTACCTGATATCCATAGGATTCGCGCACGGCCTCGGGCCGAAGTGTGCGCGCTCTGATTATGACCGGTGCCACCAGCATCGAAAGAGGCTTCGTCTCGCACTCCCGTTCGTGGCGAGAGCTGTCGCTTGCAGCCAAACTCTTCATCAGTTTGGTCGTGGTGGCGGGAACCGTGATCCTGGCCTACGGCGGAATCCATCAGCACAGCAAGAATATCGCCGAGTTTATCTGCTACCTGGGCATCGCGATTCTGGCCTCGAGGCTCAAGGTCAATCTTCCGGGCATCACGGGCACGCTCTCGGTCAATTTCCTGTTCATTTTGATCGGCGTTCTGGAACTGAGTTTCACCGAGACGATCATTCTGGGCGCCATCTCCATGCTGGCGCAGTGCCTGCATCCGGAAAAGCCCAAAGCCCTGCAGGTGACGTTCAACGTGTGCGCCGGCGCCGTTTCGACTGCGCTCGCCTATGCCGTGTATCACTACATAGATCTGCCGCCTGTAGGCCGCCCCGTGTTGCTCGGATTTGCGGCTACGGTGTACTTCATCGCCAACGCCGGCTCCATCGCCATGGTGATTTCGCTGACTGAGCGGCGGCCGATCATGCGCATTCTGATCGACTGTTATTTCTGGTCGTTTCCCTACTACCTGGTTGGAGCCGGAATCGCCGCCGTGATCGGCTGGCTGGACGAGACTTTCAACTGGGAGACTTCGCTGCTCCTGGTGCCGGCGGTTTATCTGATCTACCGCTCTTACCGTCTCTATCTGGGCAAATTGGAGGACGAGAAGCGCCACGTCGAGGAAATGGCCAACCTCCACCTGCGGACTATCGAAGCCTTGGCGCTGGCCATCGAGGCCAAGGATCACACCACGCACGCCCACCTGCAGCGCGTACGCATTTATGCCATCGAAGTGGCGAAGGAATTGGGCATCACCGGGACTGATCTGGAGGCGCTGCATGCGGCCGCTCTGCTGCACGATATCGGCAAACTGGCCGTGCCCGAACACATCATCTCCAAACCCGGACGGCTCACGCCGGAGGAATTCGAGAAGATGAAGATTCACACTCTGGTGGGGGCCGAAATTCTGGAGCGCGTGCGCTTCCCCTATCCGGTGGTGCCAATTGTGCGCGCCCATCACGAAAAATGGGATGGATCCGGCTATCCCCTGGGCTTGAAGGGAGCCGAAATTCCCATCGGCGCCCGCATCCTTTCCGCCGTGGATTATCTGGACGCTCTGGCTTCCGACCGCCAATACCGGCGCGCCCTGCCGCTGCGCGACGTGATGCAGAAACTGGCCGCCGAATCGGGCAAGTCCTTCGACCCGAAAGTCGTCGCCGTTCTGCAGCGGCGCTACGAAGACCTGGAGCAGCTTGCGGTGGCCAAGTCGGCCGAAGATCCGGACGCTCCGCTCTCCACCGCGATCAAGATCGAGCGCGGCCTGGAGCCGGCAGCCGGGTTTGAGAACATTACGGCGCAGGACTACGCCGGAAAAGAGACGACGTTTCTGTCTTCGATCGCCGCCGCCCGGCAGGAGGCGCAGTCCCTGTTCGAGCTCAGTCAGGATCTGGGCGCGTCGCTCAGCCTCGAGGAAACGCTCTCGGTGTTCTCCGTCAAACTCAAGCCGATGGTGCCCTACGATGCCATTGCCATCTACACCGTGCGCGAGCAAGAGCTCGTCCCGGACTACGTCAATGGAGACAACTACCGGCTGTTCTCTTCCCTGCGCATCCCGCTGGGACAGGGACTGTCCGGATGGGTGGCGCACAACCGCAAACCGATCATCAACGGCAATCCATCGGTCGAACCCGGGTACCTGAATGATCCCTCGGTGCAGAGCACGCTGCGCTCGGCCCTGGCGGTGCCGCTGGAGGGTGTCAACGGAGTCATCGGGGTGCTCGCGCTCTACCGCGGCGAACGCGACGCCTTCACCTCCGATCACCTCCGTGTTCTGCTCGCCGTCAGCGGCAAGATGGCCCTGGCTATTGAGAATGCGCTGAAGTACCAGCAGGCCGAAAACTCCGCGACTACCGACTATCTCACGGGGCTGCCCAACGCCCGCTCGCTGTTCCTGCAGCTCGACCGCGAACTGGCCCGCTGCCAGCGCTCCAACTCCACCCTGACCGTCATGGTGTCTGACATGGACGGCTTCAAGCAGGTCAACGACCGCTTCGGACACATCGAGGGGAATCGCGTGCTGCGCCTCTTCGCCCAGGCCCTGAAAGACAGTTGCCGCGAATACGACTACGTGGCGCGCATGGGCGGCGATGAATTCGTGGTCATCGCTTCCGGGCTGGCTGCGGACGCAGCGGGCAAGAAGGCGGAGCAGATGCGTGCCCTCGCCTGCCAGGCCGGAGCCGAAGTCTGCGGCGAGGAAATTCTGTCGCTCAGTGTAGGACGCGCCGTCTATCCCGTGGATGGGCAGGACGCAGAACATCTGCTGGCCGAAGCCGACCGCCGCATGTACGTGGAAAAGCAGAAGCAACTTTCCTTCAAGGACCGCCGGTCGCACCCGCGTTTCAATTGCCGGGTCACGATTGAATTACAGGCCGAGGCGGGAGGTCCTCCCGTGTTCGCCAATCTGACCGACGTCAGCATGGGCGGCTGCTACGTCGAGACCAGCACGATTCTCTCCCCGGGCAGCCACATCAAGCTAGGATTCTCCATGGACGATGGCACCCTCACGCACGAGGGTATCGTGGCCAGGCTCGACCCGGGTTCTGGAGTCGCGGTGCAATTCCGCGAGGTCAACCGCGAAGGCCGTGAGCGGATGCTCAAGATTCTGGAACACGTGCAGAAAACCAACGCCTACTACAACAGCCGCTATTTCGAGAACCTGCTGAAGCGCTGATTACCGCGCCCCCGTTCCGGCGGCAGATCCCGCATACGCGTTAACTTAGGCTCCTGCCCGCGAATACCAAGTTCCCGGAAGCCCGTTTCTGGATAGTTTCCGTGTTGCCACTCGTCCACAATCATCGGATTCGCTGCGCACCGATCACCAACGCCCGCGCTTTCGCCCAGAGCCTTCCATGAGATCAGAATGAGCCCCTGCGCCTGGAGGAACTGATGGAGCCCCTGGTTATGCACCATGGAGAAGTCGTTGTGCCGCCACCACTCCCCAAGGCCCCAGAAGTCGGCTTCTGGGAAATTGGAAGTTGCGGTCTGTGCTGCCGCTTATGGGGACGTCCGCAGGCGTGTTCCATCGGCGAAGGCGGCCTGTCAGGCGGGAAATTCCCAGCCTTCGTCTCGCATCTTGGTGTTGGTCCAGTGCTGGAGTTGCTCGAACAGGGCAGGTTCGATGACGGCGAAGCGCAGGCCGACCCGGCCGTCGTCGCCCACCCACATTAGGCGGGCTTTGGCCTGGAAGACGGTTTCACTCTCGGGCAACACAAAGCTCACATCGAACAGGCCGGACAAACGCAGCGGTTCCTTCACGCCGGCCAGTCCCATGCCCCCAGTGCTCAGGTTCACACCCTGGGCCTCGATCACTTCTCCTTGAGAATCCCTGATCGTCACCTGCAGCTGCACGCGGGCGCGGAAAAATTTCTGCTGGGCATTGCTGATGAAGCCAAGCGGCGTGGGGCCGTCTCCCACAGCGGCGCTGATGTTGTATTCCTTGAGCTTGCGGCTGAGAGTACGGCGTGAGATGCCCAGTTGCTCGGCGGCCAGCGCGCGGCGTCCGCCGGTGCGCTCCAGAGCGTTGATGATCATTTGCTCTTCCATGCTGTCCAGGTTGCCGACGGGCACAGAGGCGGTTTGCCGCAGGGCCGCAGGCTCTCCCGTAAGGGCCGCGCTCAACCGTGAGAAGTCTATCTCCGTTCCGGACAATTCCGTTCCCCCCGACTCCATGGCCAGCTTGGCCACCAGATTGCGCAGTTCGCGGATGTTGCCCGGCCAGGCATGAGAGAGCAGAGCAGAAACCGCTTGCGACGAAAAGTGCCGGCCCGGCGCTTTGAGCCGCAGAAAATGTTCGGCGAGCGCGACGATGTCTTCGGGCCGCTCCCGCAGCGGAGGAACCCTCAGCTGGAACTGGCTCAAGCGGTGGAAAAGATCCTTGCGGAAACGTCCTTCCAAGACCGCGGCGTCGAGGTCCTGATTGGTGGCGGCGACGATGCGCACGTCCACTTTGATCTTGCGGTGCCCGCCCAGACGGTAGAAAGGCTGGCCGTCGAGCACACGCAGCAATTTGACCTGAGTCTGCAGCTGCAGTTCTCCGATTTCGTCGAGGAACAGCGTGCCTTTGTCAGCCAGTTCGAAAAGGCCGGGCTTGGAGGAATCGGCGCCGCTGAACGCTCCTTTTTCGTATCCGAACAGTTCGCTTTCCACCAGATTTTCGGGAAGCGCGGCGCAGTTGATGTCCACCCAGGGCCGGCTGCGCCGGTTCGACGACTCATGAACCGTGCGGGCGATCAGTTCCTTGCCGGTGCCCGTCTCTCCGGTAATCAGTACGGTTTCGCTGTGGCCCGCCACCCGGTCCACCAGCCCCATGAACTTGTGCATGACTGGGCTGGCCAGGAGAAACTGCGTGCCATCAATCGTGCGTGAAACGACGCCCGCCGCATCCGGAGCCGGGGCCCTGGACTTAGCAGCGGGAGCGTAAGTTCCCTCTTCGGGCGCGACGACCGCGACGACGGCCACCGGCCTCGATGCCGAATCGCGCAGAAGCGTGGCGGAGAATCGGACGGCAACGCCGTCCCCCGATTTCGGGCGCACGTACATCCTCTCCTGGTAGTGGCCCTGCTGAGAGACGGCCTGCAGAATGGCTTTACTCAGTTGCGATTGATCCTTGGAGTTCGACGTCCCACCGAGGGCGAAGAGCGTGGAAAAGTTACGGCCCAGTAACTCTTCTGCGGAATAGCCGGCTAGTTGAGTAAAAGCCAGGTTGCAGGCGGTGAAATCCCCGTCGATATCGGTGGAGAAAACCGCCATTGGTGGGGTCGCCTGAGCTGCCGAAGAATCTTTCCCGCTGCGGGCACTAGCGGCCGGCACCTGCGGTTCCGAATTTTGTTGCCCTGGCAGCATTCGCAGTGTTTGGGGATGATGTTGACACAGGCGAGCGGTCCGGGCCGAGAAGCGTCTGCCCGGCCGCGTAACCAAGGTAACGAATACCCCCGCAGGCTTGGTGAAGAAGACTGGAATTCACCAGCGGCACGTTTCCTTGGATCGCCAACCCTGCTGCAAGCGGGGCGCTTCCTGTTACTTCAGTAAGCTACTGAAACCTCAATCCCTGCAATAGGATTCGCACAAGGTTCCGTGTAGGCGGTGGTGTGCTCGGGCCGGGCGCGAGCCGCCGAGGCCCGTTCGGTTACGATTCGTGTCTTCGCTGGAGTTGTGCGAGGACGCGACTGCGGTTGGCGTTCGAAAGAGCGGTAGCAGGTGCAGATGAAACCAGCGAAGGAAGAACTGTCACTCCAGACCAGGGTCTTCGTCGGCATCACCGCGTCTTTGGGCGTGGTTGTGCTGGGCTTCGCTTTGTTGCATTGGCAGTCGCAGGATTTGACGCGATTCGCCTGCTACCTGGCGGTGGCGATCCTGGCCTCCGGACTCAAAGTGCAGCTGCCCGGCATTGACGGCACGATGTCGGTGAACTTTCTATTCATTCTGCTGGGCGTGCTGGAGTTGAGTCTTCCCGAAACCCTGGTCATTGGCTGCACGGCTAGCCTGGTGCAGAGCGTGTGGCAGGTCCGCAAGCGCCTCGATCCGGTGAAGGTGTTGTTCAACGTCGCCGGCATGATGGCCAACGCCAGTGCCCTGACCTACCTCAGCTACCACTGGCTCTCGGCCAGAGCCGGGTCGAACAAACCGATTCTGCTGATGATCGCGGCACTGGTGTTCTTCTTCGCGAACACCATTCCCATCTCGGTCGTCATCGCCATGACCGAGGGCAAGTCCAGCCGGAAAGTCTGGTTGGAGTGCTACTTCTGGTCGTTCCCCTATTACCTCGTAGGCGCGGCCGCGGTCGGCCTGGTCGGAGTGGTGAACCGGTCGGCCGGCTGGGAAACGTCCTTGCTGGTGTTGCCGTTGATTTACTGGGTGTACCGGTCTTACCGGCTGTATCTGGGCCGGCTGGAAGCCGAAAAACAGCGGGTCGAAGTGGAAAAGCGGCACGTCGAGGAAATCGCGTCGCTGAACATGCGCACAATTGAGGCCCTCGCCCTGGCGATCGAAGCCAAAGATCACACCACCCACACCCATCTGCAGCGTGTGCGCACCTACGCGCTGGAAGTAGCGAAGGACCTGAACCTGCTTGAGACCGACGTCGAAGCGTTGCGCGCGGCCGCGCTGCTGCACGACATCGGCAAGCTCGCCGTACCCGAGCAGATCATCAACAAGCCGGGCAAGTTGACGCCGGAAGAATTCGAGAAGATGAAAGTGCATCCCCTGGTGGGAGCGGAGATTCTGGAGCGGGTGGCGTTCCCTTATCCCGTCGCTCCCATCGTGCGTTCCCATCACGAACGGTGGGATGGATCGGGATATCCCGACGGCCTCACCGGAGAACAAATCCCCGTTGGAGCCCGCATTCTGGCGGCAGTGGATTTCCTCGACGCCCTGGCTTCCCACCGCCAGTACCGACCCGCATTGCCTCTGCAGGAAGCCATGTCGCGGCTGAAGGAGAAATCGGGAGCCTGGTTCGATCCGCGGGTGGTGGAGATCCTGGATCGACGTTTCCTTGAAATGGAAAAACTGGCGCAGGTGCAGGAGCACACCATCACGCCCCACGGGCTGTCGCGGGCGGTGCGGGTGGAGCACGGCCTGGCTCCAGCGGCGGGATTTGAGCATTCCGAATCCGCCAGCGGGCTGGCGGAAAACACGGACTTCCTGACCTTGATTGCCTCGGCCCGCCAGGAAGCACAAACCATGTTTGAACTCAGCCAGGATTTGGGCGTGTCCCTGAGCCTGAGCGAGACGCTCTCGGTGTTGTCCATGCGTCTGCGGCGGATGATTCCCTATGACTCCATTGCCGTGTTCGTCAATCGCAACGGATGGCTGCTGCCGGAACTGGTCAGCGGGGAGAACTTCCGCATCCTGTCGTCGTTGAAGGTCCGCGTGGGCGAGGGTCTCTGCGGCTGGGTGGCGGAAAATTGCAAGCCCATTGTAAATGGCAATCCGCAGGTGGAAGCCGGCTACGTGGTGGATCCTGAGAAGCACACCACCCTGCAATCGGCGCTGGCGGTACCGCTCGAAGGACTCAATGGAGTGGTGGGCGTGCTGGCCATGTATCACTCCAACCGCGACGCCTTCACCGTAGACCATCTGAGAATTCTGCTGGCCGTGGGCTCCAAGGTCGCGCTTTCGGTCGAAAACGCGCTGAAGTACCAGCAGGCCGAGAGCTCCGCCACCACCGACTACCTGACCGGCCTGCCCAACGCTCGCTCGCTGTTCGTGCATCTGGCCCAGGAAGTGGCGCGCAGCCGGCGCATGAAAACCCCGCTCGCAGTCATGGTTTGCGACATAGACGGTTTCAAACAGATCAACGATTCCTTCGGGCACCTGGAAGGCGACAAGCTGCTACGCGAGTTCAGCACCCGGCTGAAAGACGCCTGCCGCGGCTACGACTATGTGGCGCGCATGGGCGGAGATGAGTTTGTGATCACGGCGCCCGGCCTGACTCCGGAGGGGGCGAAGGAAAAAGCCGAGCGTCTGAATCAGGCGGCTGTCGAGGCCGTACGGCACGTGTGCGGCCGCGATCTCATCACCCTGAGCGTGGGAACGGCATTTTGTCCGGACGACGGATACGACGTGGAACGCCTGTTGGCTGAGGCCGACCGCCGCATGTATTCCATGAAGCAGACGCACCACGCAGGAGCGGTCACGCGCGATTTGAAAGCGCACGGGACAGCGGCGCAATAGGAGACCTGGAACGATGCTGGGGCGAAGAACTACGCGCCAAAGAATTGCGCGGCATGGGCTGGCCCTGGCGGCCACGGTTCTGCTAGGAGGGTTTCTCTCAGCCACAATGGTGCGGCTGGCGCCCGGCTTTGATACAGACGAAGCGCAGCTGGATCCGCGCCTGAACTCCGAGAGCGTCCGCGCCTTGCGCGAGGCCCGGCTCGAACAGCACAACATCTTCCGCTTCTACCTTCATTCCCTGCAACGCGCGGCGCACGGAGATTTGGGCACCTCCATTTCCCTGGGACAGCCGGTCAGCACGCTGCTGCGCCAGCGCGCTCCGCTCACGCTCCGCCTGGTGGGGATTGGGCTGCTGCTGAGCTGGGCAGCGGCGATGGCTCTGGCGCTGAGCGCGGCGTGGCTGCGAGTTTCGGCCTACGACGCATTCACCACCGTCATCAGCGGAACCTTCGTTTGCATTCCGGCGGCGGTGCTGGCGCTTTTGTCCGTGCTGTGGAATGTGCCCGGATCGCTAGCCATCGGTTTGATCGTGTTTCCGCGCCTGTACCGCTATGCGCGCAATCTGCTGGCAAAGGCCTATTCCCTGCCTCACATCATTACGGCGCGCGCCAAGGGACTCAGCGAGCTTCGAATTCTGTTCTGGCACGTAGTCCCGGTGGTGGGCCCGCAGTTGCTGGCACTGGCCGGAGTTTCGGTGAGCATCGCCGTGGGTGCGGCCATTCCTGTGGAAGCGTTGTGCGGACTCGCAGGGATCGGACAGTTGGCGTGGCAGGCGGCTCTGGCGCGCGATTTGCCCCTGCTCATGAACCTTACGATCCTGGTGACGCTGGTAACCTTGCTGGCCAATTCTGGGGCCGATGTAATCGGATATATGTTGCGAGGCCAGCCGGCATGAGCTTCTGGCGCAGGGTGGCGTGTGTGGTTTTGCTGCTCGCCGTGGGCGTGTCTCTGGCGGCGAACTGGCTCGCTCCGGCAGGTTATGCCCGGCAGTATCGCGAAGCGGCGGGCGCGCCTCCCTCGCGGGAGCACTGGCTTGGCACCGACGAAATTGGCCGCGACCGCTTCGCCCGGGTGCTTTACGGGACCCGGATTTCGCTGCTACTGGCGCCGGCTGCCGCTCTGCTTTCGACTCTGATGGCGGCGCTGGTCGGCGGTCTGGCGGGATATCTCGGGGGCGCATGGGCGCGCGCTGCGATGGCAGTGACCGACTTGTTCCTTTCGCTGCCCTGGCTGTTCCTGCTGATCACGGTTCGCGCTCTGATGCCGCTGAATGTGTCGCCGCTGCTTTCGGTGCTGGTCACGTTTCTGATGCTAGGGCTGCTGGGCTGGACCAGCGCCGCGCGCGTGCTGTGCGCGACCGCAGGTTCGCTGCGTGATTCCGATTTTGTGCGCCAGGCGCGGGCCTCTGGCATTCGCGGCGCGCGCCTGTTCTGGGTGCATGTGATGCCGAACTTGAAGCCCGTGCTGTACGCGCAGTTCTGGATCTCGATTCCCGCGTTCATTTTGAGCGAGGCGAATCTGGGCATCCTCGGCCTGGGCGTCGCCGAGCCGCTGCCGTCGTGGGGAAGTTTGCTGAAGGAACTGGAAGGGCTGGTGTCAGTCGGCGAGGAACCGTGGAAGTTCGTTCCAATCGTGCTGCTGGTGCTGGTCGTAACGTCATTTCAACTCGTGCTTTCGAAGCAGGATGAGGTGGCCGCATAACCGGCCGCAGAAGAAGGTTGGCAGTCATGACAAGCGAGATGTGCAAGACAAAGGCGTGCAAGACAACGACGTGGCGCAAGGCAATCGCGGTTTCCCTGCTCTGCCTGGGACTTCTGGCAGGGCTGGCGGCAGCGCAAGGCGGCGGCGAACTGCGGTTCTGCCTGCGGTCGGAACCCAAGACATTTGACCCGCTCAAGGTAGAGGACGACGCTTCGTTTGTGGTGCGCTACCTCACCGGAGGCGTACTGTTGCGGATGAATCGCCAGACCCAGACTCTGGAGCCGGAACTGGCGCAATCGTGGAAAGCATCGAAGGACGGGAAGCAGATCACCTTCAAACTGCGCTCCGGCATTTCGTTTTCTGACGGCACGCCGTTCTCCGCCGAAGATGTCGCCTACACCATGCAGCAGTTGATGGATCCCGCCTTACACTCGCCCACGGGCGACACCTTCCGTTCGGGGCCTGGCAACGTGGAGACGAAGATCATTTCTCCTACGCAGATTTCAATCACTTTTCCCGCGCCCGTGGCCGGACTCGACCGGCAGTTCGATCAGGTGGCCATTCTCTCGGCGCACTCGCCCCGGAAAGAAATGGCGGTTCTCGGCCCCTTCATGATGGCCGATTACAAGCCGGGAGCCTCAGTTCTGCTGAACCGGAATCCGAATTACTGGAAGACCGACGCGCAGGGGCGGAAGTTGCCTTATCTGGATTCGATCCTTCTGGACATTCAGCCCAACCGTGACGTCGAAATGCTGCGCTTCAAGCGCGGTGACATTGACCTGATCAATTCCCTTGACAGCGAGTACTTCGACAAACTGGCGGCCACTTCGCCACAACTGGTGCACGACGCCGGGCCGTCGCTCGACTCGGAACAGATGTGGTTCAACCAGGTGGCCCGGGCGCCGCTGCCCGCGTACAAGAAGAACTGGTTCCGGTCGGCCCCTTTCCGGCGGGCGATTTCCGAGGCCATCAACCGCTCCGATCTGAGCCGCGTTGCATTTCGCGGCCATGCGCAGCCCGCGGTGGGCCCGGTTTCTCCGGCCAACAAGTTCTGGTTCAACGCCAATCTGAAGGCTGAACCGTACTCGCCCGATGCCGCCTTGAAGATGCTGCAGGGCGAGGGCTTCCGCCTGGAGAACGGCGTGCTGAAGGACGTCAACGGAAACGCTGTCGTCTTCTCCATCATCACCAACTCGGGTAACAAATACCGCGAACGCATGGCAACGATGATCCAGGAGGATCTGCAGAAAATCGGCATCCACGTGAACGTGGTCACGCTCGACTTCCCGTCGCTGATCGAACGCATGACCCAGACCTTCGATTACGAAGCGATTCTTCTCGGGTTGACAAATGTGGGACTTGATCCCAATGAGCAGATGAACGTGTGGTTGAGTTCTTCCGAGAATCACCAGTGGAATCCGCAGGAGAAGACGCCGGAAACCGCCTGGGAAGCCGAGATTGACCAACTCATGCGGGCGCAGGCCTCCGCGGCCGACGCCCGGAAGCGCAAGGAAAGCTTCGACCGGGTGCAGCAAATCGCGGTGGAACAGGCGCCGTTCATTTATCTGGTCAACAAGAACGCGCTGTCGGCGGTCGCCGCTACGGTACAGGGCGCGAGCCCCGTGATTCTGCTGCCGCAGACTTACTGGAATGTGGAACGGCTGACCGTGACGGCAACGAAGTAGCTCTTGCCACGGATGGGCACGGATCGCCACGGATCTAAACCAGGCATGAGCGCGAAAGGCTTGAGGGTGACCGAGGCTTCTCATAGCGACATACTTCTGGCTGCCAGTCTGTCCTTACGGTATGGCGGCAAGCCTCCCGTATTGTGCGATGTCAAGCTCGAAATCCGGCGTGGCGAGGTGCTTGGGCTGGTCGGACAAAGCGGCTCGGGTAAGAGCACTCTGGCCATGGCAATCCTAGGCCTGCTCGACCGGAAACGATCACGGGCGGAGGGCGCCGTCGAGTTCGAAGGCCGCGACCTGCTGCAGTTGCCGGAGCGCGAACTGCGCAGCCTGCGGGGAAGAAAACTGGCTCTGGTGCTGCAGAGTCCACTGTCGTCGTTAAACCCCGCACTCAAGATTCGCACCCAGTTGAAGGAAGCCTGGCGCGCGCATGCTTCCGAAGCAGCCGCTGCCGACAGCGATGCCGCCATCGGCGCGGCGCTCGAGAGCGTCAGCCTGCCCTCGGATGAGGAGTTCCTGCGCAAGTATCCTTCGCAGATGAGCGTGGGCCAGGCGCAGCGCGTGCTGATTGCCATGGCGGTAATGCATCGTCCGGCGCTGCTGATTGCCGACGAAGCGACCAGCGCGCTCGACGTCATCACGCAATCTGAAATTCTGGCCCTGTTTCGCGAACTGAACCGAAGCACGGGAATGGCCATTCTCTACATCTCGCACGATCTCGGCTCGGTCGCGGGAATCTGCCACCGCATCGCCATCCTGCATGAGGGTCAGATCGTGGAGACGGGAACTGCAGAGCAAGTCTTGACCGCGCCTCAGCACGAATACACCCAGCGCCTGATGGCGGCCCTGCCGGAAATACCGCGGAAGCCAGCCGCCAGCAGAGCAGTCGGCGCCCAGTAAGACTCCAGTCACCTACTTATAAAGACCCAGGTCACACTCGGTTCGCAAACCGACAGGGCGGGACACATTGTCCCATGCCCCTAAGGAGGGGACAGACTGGCCCTTCCGGCGCCGGCGAACAGACTTTAGTCCTAGCAGAATCAATCACTTACCGGCCACCGATTGGCCCGGCCCGTGCAACTGAGAGAGCGGGTGCGAAGCGCAATCTTTTCCCAATGAGTAAGAAAGGGTGAGATTCATGATGCGGACACAGAAATCAACCAAAACGGCGGGGCGCAATGAACGCCACAGCGCCGCCTGGGGCAAACGCCTGACTATGGTGCTGCTCCTGGTTACTGGCATGGCCTTGGGTCAGCGACCGAATATCGTCGGCTCCAAAATCGCTTCCGATCTCTCGGGACTGCTTGCCAAAGCGGAGCAGGGAAACGCCGGAAACCAGACAGTCAGAGTGATCGTGCAGTACAAGCGGGTGCCGACGACCGCGCATTACTCGGCGATGGCATCCCGAGGAGCACGCCTCCACCTCAAGCTGCACATGATCAAGGGTGCTGCCTTCACCATCCCGGTCAGCGCCCTGCCACTGCTGGAAGCTGATCCGGAGATCGCCTCGGTGACGATTGACCATCCCATGAACGTGATGGACGATCTCACCAATGGCGCCATCGGCACGCAGACTGCCTGGAACTCGGGATACACCGGAGCCGGCATCGGGGTCGCCGTGATTGATAGCGGCATCAACGACAGCCACCCCGATCTGTGGGATTCGAGTGGCAACTCCCGCGTGGTCTATCACCAGGACTTCACCGGAACCGCTACGACCAACTCCAGCGGAGCGCAGCACGACTTGTACGGTCACGGCACGCACGTGGCAGGCATCATCGGCGGCAACGGTTACCTTTCGGGCGGGCAATACGAAGGCGTAGCTCCTGCCGCCAGCCTGATTGATCTTCGGGCGTTGGACGCCAATGGCTCCGGCACCGACAGCACGGTGATCGCGGCTATTCAGCAAGCCGTTGCGTTGCAGAACACCTATAACATCCGGGTCATCAATCTGTCGCTTGGCCGCGGAATCTGGTCCAGCTACAGTCAGGATCCTCTGTGCCAGGCGGTGGAATCGGCATGGAAGAGCGGGATCGTGGTGGTGGTGGCAGCCGGCAACTATGGCCGCTTGAGCGTAAATGGAAGCAACGGTTTTGGAACCATCACCGCTCCGGGCAACGACCCTTTCGTGCTGACAGTTGGCGCGACCAAGAGCAACGGATCATCGTCCGCCTCAGCCGAAACCAAAGCCAGCTACAGTTCGAAGGGCCCCACGACCTACGATCACATAGTGAAGCCTGACATTATGGCGCCGGGCAATGGCATAGTTTCGCTGGTGGCCCCTGGAGCCACGCTGGAGGCTGCGTATCCGGCCGAAGAGGTCAAGGGCAACCACAGCAACCAGGATTACTTCACCTTGAGCGGCACCAGCATGGCGACTCCCGCCGTCGCTGGAGCGGTAGCTTTGTTGCTGCAAGAGCAAAATACGCTCACTCCGGATCAGGTGAAGGCGCGGCTGATGAAGACGGCGTACAAGATGGGACTCACTTCTACGTCAGCTAGTGTGCCGCATTTGAAGCAGACGTTCACCGATTTTTATGATCTGTTCTCGGTGGGGTCGGGATTGCTGAACCTGCAAGCCGCGATTACCAATACTGACCTGGCTCCGGCCACGGTTGGATCGGCCCTTTCGCCTAGCGCAGTCTACAACCCCCTGACGGGCACGGTTTCGCTGGCCTATGGAAACTCGAGTGTTGCCTCAACTTCCGTGGTTTGGGGAAGCTCGGTGGTCTGGGGTACGTCGGTGGTGTGGGGAACTTCGATTGTCAATGGAACGTCCGTGGTCTGGGGTAGTTCGCTGCCCTGGAACGACAATACTCTGAGCGCGTTCAGCGTGGTTTGGGGTTCGAGCACAGGCACGGGCACTTCGGCCTCGAGCGTACTCTGGGGTGCGTCGGTGTCGAACACCAACTCAGCGTTTTCGGACGCGGGCGACGACGAGCAATAACTGCCGTGTGTGAATACTAAAGAAAGGAGAGACATGATGAACCACACACGGCAAACTAAGATGTTCATCGGCGCGATGATGCTGGCCGCCGCAGCCGCCGCAGGATATGCAGCATTCTCAAGCCATACGCTGCATGTCTACTTTGCGCTGGCCGTACTGGCCCTGTCGGTGGTGACATCGCGGATGAAAGTGAAGCTGCCGGGAATCAACGGCACCATGTCGGTCAACCTGCCCTTCCTGCTGACCGCGGCCGTGAATCTGAGCGCCGCGGAAGCGGTCCTGGTTGCCTGCGTCTCGACCGCGGTGCAGTGCTGGCCGCGGAAGGACACGAAGTTCAACCCGCAGCAGATGACGTTCAACCTCAGCATGATGACGTTCGCCGTCTGCGCGGCTAGCCTGATTGGCCACGCCCAGTGGCTGGGTGGTGCGCAGTGGACTTCCACCGCGTTGGGCCTGGCACTGGCGGGAATCACCCTGTTCCTGGGACAAACGGTTCCTGTCGCGGGGATCATTGGGATCAGCGAGGGCAAGGCCGCCGGAACCATCTGGTGGAGTCTGGCCCACCTATCCTTCCCGTACTACGTGCTGAGTGCGGGCGTTTGCTCCATGGTTCAGGCAGCCAGTTCGCATCTGGGCTGGCCGCTGGCCCTGGCGGTGCTGCCGGTCATGTACGGTGTGCACCGGTCCTACCGGCTGTACTTCGGGAAGCCCGCGGAGACCGGACGCACGCAAGTGCTGGTTCGAGCCGCTGGCGCTGGAGGATAGAGGATAAGCGGTCCACTCGACCTGTTCCTGGTGGCTGGCGGCCAAGACCGCTAGCCACCTTATTTTTTGTCTCACGCCAGCAGCGCGCTCTGCGCCGGCGCGGTTCATCGGCAACTCCACGCGGAAGATCGAGCCGCCGCCCACCCGGCTCTCGACCCCAATCGCGCCGCGGCCCTGCGTGACGATCCACTGGGCGATGGCCAGTCCCAGCCCCGAAGAAATATTAACCTGATTTTCATCACCTGGTCACAGTGCCTCCCTACAATCGCTGGTCACGCCAATCAATAGGGATTTCTGTTTGCGGGGAGGCGCTTTGGCCCCACGTGTACCAACTTCCTTCCGGCCCGGCCACAACTCTCCGGCTATCGAATTCTGGTCACAAGGAGCTAGTTTCATGAAACGTAATCATCCTTCGCGCATGCTCTTGTTCAGCCCCGGGTTTCTGGCCACGCTCGCTGTCATCCTCCTCCTGGCAATCAGCGCAGCCGCGCAGCGTGGCACTGGAACAATTGGCGGCCGCGCCGTGGACCGCCGGGGCGCAGTGCTGCAGGGAGCCCTCGTCGAGTTGCAGCCCCAAGGAATGTCGCTGGCCACAAACACGCAGGGCGAGTTCACCGTCACGGACCTTGCGCCCAGAGACTACACCGTTAAGGTTTCTTATGTCGGCTTTGCGCCCTTCAGTACCACGGTGGAAGTCAAGGCTGGCCAGGCTGTCAGGATTGAGGCTGTGCTTAAGGTTGCAGCCAAGAGTGAAGAAATAACCGTGATCGGTGAGCGTCCGCATGGCGAGGCCGAAGCCATCAATCGCGAGCGCACCTCCGACAATATTCTCAACGTGCTTCCTTCCGACGTAATCACCAGCCTGCCCAACGCTAACATCGCCGACGCCGTTGGACGCCTGCCCAGCGTCACGCTGGAGCGCGATGAGGGCGAAGGTAAGTACGTCCAGGTTCGCGGAACCGAGCCCCGCCTCAACAATCTCACCATTGACGGCATCAATGTTCCTTCTCCGGAAGCCGGCGTCCGCCAGGTGAAGCTCGACACCATCCCCGCCGATATCATCGAGTCAGTGGAAATCAACAAGACCCTTTCCGCGAACCAGGATGGCGATGCCATCGGCGGATCAGTCAATCTCCGCACCAAGACTGCGGGCGAGTTGCCGACGCTGTCCCTGGAAACTATTGGCGGTTGGACCCCCATCGTCAATACCCGTTATATCGGTCACCTAGCCGGGACTGCAGGAGAGCGGTTTGGTCACGACAAGCGCTTCGGCGCGCTCTTCTCGGGAAGTTACGATTACAACGGGCGCGGCATCGACGATATTGAGCCATCCCCCGACTTGGGCCAAGTCACGCCTTACTATGACAGCATGGACCTCCGCGAATACCGCTACTACCGCACGCGGTACGGGTTTGCGGGCTCACTCGATTACAAGCTGAAAGATCCGGCCTCCGGCCTCCACTTCCATTACTTCTATTCCGATTTCAGGGACTTCGGCGACAAGTGGGTGTACACGCTAAACGACGGCGGAGGCCCAGCTTACTCGAATGAAAATCGCGCTCCTGACTACGCGATTGGAGATCTTGCGATCGGTGGCAAGCACGTTTTTGAAAGATCCTGGCTCAGTTGGGAAGTTTCGGCAGCCCGAGCCCGGCAAACCGCGGCAGCCGGCAACCCGGGCTCAGACTTCCAGTACAACGGGACCGCTACCTGCTCCTACGATCAGGCGGCGACTAAGAATATCCACTTGCCTCAGTTCAACCCCGGGTGCGACGCGGTCGGCTCGCCGATCTTTGACCCTACCCAGTGGTCTTTACAGGACGTCAACCTGACTTCGGGAAATACCTCTCAGGTCAACTTGCAGGGAGCTGTCTCCTACGCGAGGAATTATCATCTTGCCTCCCGCGCCTCAACCTTCGAGTTCGGCCTTAAGGTGCGGAACGCCCACAAAGGGCAGGACGCGTATTCGCCAGCCTATGACAATCCGCCATCCACACCGCCCCAGTCGCTGCTGATGACAAACTTTCTCGACCAGGGCTTCACGAATCCCAACTACTACTTCAAAGATTACGTTTATGGTCCCGTCACCGATTTCCATAAAATCACTAATAACCTCAACAGCCTCGTGAGTCAGGGCTTGCTTAGTTTTGACTCGGGGCTGACTCACCTCAACTCCGACGCTAGTAACTACGATCTCACCGAACGCGTCTCTGCTGCCTACGCGATGAACACGATCGAGTTCGGCCGCTTCCGCCTGCAAACCGGCCTGCGCATCGAAACGACCCAACTCAACACCCGCGGCTATATCGTGAACAACGACGCCAGCGGCAATTGGATCTCTACCGTCCCCACTCCAGCCAATGCCTGGTACTGGGACCCGCTGCCTAGCGTGCAGATGCGTTACCGGATTACTGACAACTCCGACATTCGCGCAGTATACGGGCGAGGCATCTCCAGACCCGATCCATACGATACGATTCCCTATGTCACTCTCGATCAGTCCTCCACTCCGCCGAGTATCGGCATCGGCAATCCCAACCTGAAGCCAGAACACGCCAACAGCTATGACCTGCTTTATCGGCATTATCTGAAACCGTTTGGCGAGTTCCAGGCGGGTTTCTTCTACAAACAACTGAGCGCTCCCATCTACTACGTGGACAACCCTTTCCTCAGTCCCGGTGATCCTTACTATAATCAGTACCCGAACTACCACCTGGACTACATCATCAATGGCCACAACGCGAAGTTGTATGGCTTTGAAGCGGCCTACATTCAGCACTTGGGTTTCCTGCCCGGCGCACTGAGCGGGTTCGGTATCTCGGCAAATTACAGCTGGACCGGCTCCAACTCCGGCGCTCTGCCGCTTCGTCCCGATACCCCGGCCCTTCAACGGCAGGCCCCTGTAACCTGGAACTTCAGCCCGACCTACGACCGGGGACGTTTTTCGTCGCGACTTGGGGTGAGCTATAACGGCTCCAGCATCTTCCAGTACCAGTGGCAGCAATGCACTGCCGCGCAAGCGAACCAAGGCGCTGGTTGCGAAGATCCCAGCTCTATCGGGTCCAAGGGGCCCGCCGGCGACATCTACTTCTTCCCGCACACTCAGGTGGACGCTCAAGCCAGTTTCCGCATCCAGAAGAGTCTCACTGTGCTCGCGCAAGGCCTCAATCTCACCAATGAGGTCTTCGGGTTCTACAATGGCAGCCCCTGGTACATGATTCAGCGCGAATACTACAACCGGACATACTCCTTCGGTCTGCGTTGGCAGCCTCGCAGAGAAGATTGATCCGCCCGACGCCTGAAGTTCTCCCTGACATTCAGGAGCACTTCAGGTTTGTGGTATACGATTGCGCTGTCCGTAGTTGTCACTAAGACCTGCACCCCGGGAAGGAAGAAAGCATGTTTAACGGCCCTTGTGTTGCCGCCAGGAAATCCTCAATCCTCATCTCTGTCTTCGCATTGATTCTCGCCGTCGCCACCCCGTCCGTCGCCGCCGACGGTGGCTACTCCGTCATCAAGAAAATTCCGATCCCCGGCCAGGGCAGTTGGGACTACCTCACCGTGGACGAGGCCGCCCGGCGTTTGTACGTTTCTCACGGAACGCAGGTGGAAGTTCTGGACATTGATTCCTTGACCGTGGTCGGCAGCATCCCGAAAACGCCCGGCGTGCACGGCATTGCCATTGCCCCCGAGTCCGGCCGCGGATTCGTCAGCAACGGCCAGACTGCAACCGTCACCATCTTCGACCTGAAGACCCTGAAGCCCACCGCCGACGTACCAACGGGCCAGAAGCCTGACGCCATCATCTACGATCCGGCCACGGCGCGCGTGTTCGCATTCAATGGCGGCAGCAACAGCGCCACCGCTATTGATTCCGCTACCGGCAAAGTGGCAGGCACAGTGGATCTCGGCGGCGGTCCAGAATTTGCCGCTGCCGACGGCAACGGCTTTGTCTTCGACAACCTGGAAGACGAAAGCCTGGTGCTCAAGATCAACTCTCGCCAACTCAAAGTTGAGCAGCGCTGGCCCACCGCTCCATGCGCTTCCCCCAGCAGCATGGCTATGGACCGCGCCAACCGCCGCATATTCCTCGGATGCCGCAGTAAAGTCATGGCCGTCGTGGACGCCGACTCGGGCAAAGTCATCACCACCCTGCCCATCGGCGATCACGTGGACGCCACCGCCTTCGATACCGAGACCAAGCTGATCTTTAACTCCAACGGCGAAGGAACCATCACGGTGATTCACGAAGACAGCCCTGACAAGTATTCTATGGTTGAAACGGTGAAGACTGCGCCTCGGGCAAAAACCATGGCGCTCGATCCCAAGACGCACCGTCTTTTCCTCTCAACCGCGGAAAATGGGCAGTTTGAAGTGCTGGTCGTGGGAAAATAGGAGCCTGATTCCGAAACGAGGGCCTTCACCAGATGAAATCGCGACGCAATACACCCGTGCAGGCGGCCCTTCTGCTGTTGGCCGTGGCAACGCTGCTCGCGCTTCCCGGCTGCACCAAGAAGTCGAGCGCACAAACCCCCAACCCTGTGAATTTGCAACTCGACCTGAAGGCCCCGTTTCGTTTCGTCGCCTACGGCGACACCCGCTTCCACGATCCCAAAGACACCGACGCTGCCAATCCACCGGTGCGCGTCGCCCTGGTACAGGCCATCGCTGAAGCCAATCCGGCATTCGTCTGCTTTACCGGCGACATCGTCTACAACGGTTACGACGCCGACGACTGGAAAGTCTGGGACAGTGAAACCGCCATCTGGCGCGAAAAGAAAATCCCGGTCTATCCGGCGCTGGGCAACCACGATCTGCACGGCAAAGAGGAGGTCGCGCTGGGCAATTACTTCCAGCGTTTTCCGGATCTGAAGAATAGCCGCTACTATTCGGTCCGCGTCGCGAACGCCCTGATTCTCGTCCTCGATAGCTCGTTGGAAGAGACCTCAGGGCTGCAGGCCGACTGGCTGGCGGGCAAGCTGGATCACGTTCCCTCAGAGGTGGACTTTGTTTTCCTGATGTTCCACCATCCGCCGTACACCAGTTCCTCCGACGCGAAGATACTTGGAGGAGGGCACTCCGCCCGGGCGCACGAGCAGGCGCTGGCGAAAGTGCTCGAGGAGCGCCAGGCCCACGCCCGCTATCGCATGGTGGTTTTCTCCGGCCACATTCACAACTACGAGCGCCACGAGCACGGCGGCGTCACCTACTTCGTGACCGGAGGCGGAGCCGCACACGCTTATCCCATTGGGCGCGCGCCCGACGATCCCTTCCAGAGCAAAGAAGTGAACTACCACTACCTGCTGGTTGAGGTGGATCACCAGCAGCTGAAAGTGACGATGAATCGGATAGACATGACCAGTGGCAAGGCCGTCTGGACTCAGCCCGACTCGGTGAAGATCGCAGTTCCAGCAGCGGCAGCCGCACAAGCTGCAGGCCACTGAAATGGCGGCGCGACGCACCCATGTAGAGACTTCTTCAGGGTGCTAGTCTCGCGCGAGCAGAGTTACCAGGAGGTTCCACCGAAGCCACTGTTTGTGATTCCGGTCACACGAGGCGCAAGCGCTCTCTGTTAGCGTTGATACTACGTTTCCTGCCGATGCTGAATCGAAAAATCATCATTCTCCTGGCTCTTTTCCTGTTGCCCATGGAGCTTCCCCGCCTTTCTGCCCAGACTGCTCGCCTGGAGGGCATTGTCCGCGACACCAGCGGCGCCGTGATTGCCGGCGCATCGGTCGTAGTGCGCTCCGGCTCGTTTCAAACCTCCGCGCAAACCGACTTCACCGGACGTTTCGTGTTCCTCGCGCTACCCGCCACTTCAGGAGCTGTCGAGATTAGCCGCGCGGGGTTCAGTCCTGCCTTCCAATCGTGGCACACCCGAGCGAACGTCGCAGTCAGTCTGGAAATCATCCTGCAACCGGCCTCCGCCAGCGAGCAGGTGACAGTCTCGGCGGTGCGCACCGAAGTGCGTCTGTCCGAGGCTCCCGGAAGCACGGTTTTGCTTTCCACCACGGACATGGCCGCCACGCCCGCGGTGCGTATTGACGACACGCTTCGCCAGGTTCCTGGATTCTCCCTGTTCCGCCGCTCCGACAGCCGCACCGCCAATGCTTCTAATCAAGGCGTGTCGCTGCGCGGTCTCGGAGGCACCGCCTCCAGCCGCGCCCTCGTGCTGGAAGACGGCCTTCCGCTGGTGGATGCCTTCGGGGGCTGGGTCTATTGGGACCGCGTGCCGCGAGAAGAGCTCTCGAACGTCGAAGTCTTCCGCGGCGGCGCTTCCAACCTCTACGGCAGCGACGCTCTCGGCGGGGTCGTGCAGTTCTTCTCCCGCCAACCCGAAGAACCGGCGCTGGCGCTGGAAACCTCTTACGGCAACGAGCGCACTCCCGATCTTTCTTTCTGGACCGGAACGCGCGCCGGCCCCGGGGATCTTTCGCTCGCCTCGGAAATGTTCCGCGCCGATGGCTTCATCGTCGTTCCCACCTGGCAGCGCGGCAGCGTGGACACGCCCGCCAATTCCGAAGATGCGACCGTGGATGTGAACATCGGGCACCAGCTGGGCGAGAAAGGACGCATCTTCGCCCGCGGCAACTTCTTCACCGAATTCCGCCACAACGGCACGCCCATCCAGACCAACGACACGCGACTGGGCGAAGGCGCGGTTGGACTGGACAAACAATTCGGCGGCAACGATTTTTTGACCTTCCGCGCCTATGGCATGGTGCTGGGCTACGACCAGAACTTTTCGTCCGTGGCTGCTGACCGCGACAGCGAATCCCTTACCGACTTCCAGCATGTTCCGGAACAGGTGGGCGGAGGAGGCGCGCAGTGGACCCATCTTCTCGGCGCGCACCAGACGCTGATCGGCGGCGCCGACCTGATGGAAGTCATGGGCGCCAGCGATGAGCAGTTTTTTTCTTCCGGCACGCACACGCGCAACAACGCCTCCGGAGGGCGGCAGCGCATTCTCGGAATCTTCGGCGAAGATCTCGCCCGCTGGCGCAGCTTAACCGTCATCCTGGCTGGCCGCGTGGACGACTGGAACAACTTCAACGCCAGTTCCATCTGCACCCCGGTCTCGGGCGCCTGCACTTCGCCCAACACACTCTACCCGCAGCGCAGCGACCTCGCTTTCAGCCCGCGTCTGTCTGTACTGCGAGTGTTGAATCAGCACGTCTCGGTGACCGGCTCCATGTATCGAGCGTTCCGCGCCCCGACTCTGAACGAGTTGTACCGCACCTTCCGCGTGGCCAATGTCCTGACTCTGAACAATCCTTATCTGAACGCCGAACACCTCACCGGGGCGGAAGCCGGAGTGAACGTCACCGCGCTCGACCGCAAACTCGATTTCCGCGGAACTTTCTTCTGGAGCGACATCGTAGACCCCGTGGAGAACGTCACCACCAATCCCACTTCAAATCCAGTGCTGCGGCAGAAACAAAACGTGGGACGGATTCGTTCCCGCGGCGTGGAGCTCGACGGAGTGGTGCACGTCAGCCACGACATTCAAATTACAGCTGGATACGAGTTCACAGCAGCCACGGTCGTCAATTACACGGTGCCCTCGGGCGAGGTTTCTCTCTTAGGCAACAAAGTGGCACAAGTGCCGCGCAACGTCTTCACGTGGGAAGCACGCTACTGGAATCCATCACGGCTCCTGCTCAGCGTCGAAGGGCGCTTCGTGGGGAACCAGTTCGACGACGATCAGAACCTCTACCCGCTCGGCCGCTTCTACACCATGGATCTGCAGATCGGGCGCAACCTCACGCGCAACCTGGAAGTCTTCGCCGCCGCCGAAAATATCTTCGACGAGCGCTACAACGTGGCGAACACCCCCACCGCGACTGGGTCGCTGTTCAATATCGGCCCGCCGCTTTTATACCGCATCGGCCTGCGCCTGAATTTTCCCGCGGAAAAGCAGTGAGCCCAAAGCACTATGTGGGGACAGCCGCCTCGGCTGTCCCGTCGAGCGAAGCTCGACGATACACCCTGTTTGGGCAATTCCCGCCTCATCATTTATCCTGAACAGTTGCCCGACGCTCTCTGAGCCACTCCGTCAACCCTGTCCTCAATTCATCGCAGTACTGGCTAAGAGCCAAGAGCTAACAGCTAAGAGCCCTTTATGAAAACCGGCATCATTGGCCTGCCCCAGGTAGGCAAGACATCGCTGTTCCGCATTCTGACCAAGGCGCACCTTTCCGAACACGCCCTGGCCAATCCGCGCGAGGCCCACATCGGCGTCGCCAAGGTTCCCGACGATCGCCTCGACCGGCTCGCCGCGCTCTACAACCCGAAAAAACTCACCCACACGTCGGTCGAATACGTGGACGTCGGCGCCATCGGCCAGGACGCCCTCAAGGAAACCGCCTACATCGGCCATCTCCGCCAGGTGGATGCTCTGGCGCACGTGGTGCGGGTTTTCGAAGATCCGGCCATTCCACACGTCGGTGAAATTGATCCCCTGCGCGACATCAAGAATGTCGAGTTCGACCTCATGGTCAGCGATCTCGGCCAGATCGAAAAGCGTCTCGAGCGGCTGGAAAAAGATCTGAAGAAGATGAAAACCGCCGACCTTGAAAAAGAATTCGAACTGCTGAAGCGCGCCAACTCGCACCTCGGGTCGGAAAAGCCGCTGCGCGAAATGGAGATGACTCCCGAGGACAAGAAGCGCCTGCGCGGCTTCATGTTCCTCAGTGAGAAGCCGATTTTCTACGTGCTCAACATCGGCGAGTCGAGCGAACTAGGGAAGGAACTCGAGGAGGCAGTCGGCAAATACAAAGTCGCCGACGAGGCCGCGCGTCCGAACTCCGCTGCCACGGCCATCTGCGGCAAGGTCGAAGCCGAACTTGCCGAAATGAGCGACGCCGATGCCGCTGAATTTCTCTCCAGCTACGGCCTCAAGGAAAGCGGCCTGACCCGCCTGATCCGCACCACCTACCAGTTGCTCGGCCTGATTTCCTTCTTCACCGCCGGCGAAGACGAATGCCGCGCCTGGCAGATTCCCGCCCATACCCGCGCCCAGGAAGCCGCCGGCGCCATCCACTCCGATCTCGAAAAACATTTCATCCGCGCCGAAACCATCCGCTGGGACCAGCTACTCGAAGCGGGCTCGGAAGCCAACGCCCGCGCCAAAGGCACGCTCCGCCTGGAAGGCAAGGACTACATCGTGCAGGACGGGGATGTGATGCATATCCGGCACAGCGGATAGGCCAGTTCTCAGTTCTCAGTTCTCAGTTCTCAGTTCTCAGTTCTCAGTTCTCAGTTCTCAGTTCTCAGTTCTCAGAAAAGGCTAGACCCAACAACTCGCACTGCAAGCCTAAGCTACGCGTTTTACCGACGCGATCAGTCCGTTGAGGACACGGCCCAACTCTGCAGCCTCCGCAAGCAAGGCGTGGCCTTGTTTCACATTCAGATAACCAAGATTTTGCGCAATCATGAGCTGAGTCTCGATCTCGACCAGAGACCCGCGTGCATGACTAAGGAAGTGATGGAACTCTTTCGACGAAAACCTGGCTTGCCCTTCTGCGATATTACTGGGAACCGAAACTGCAGCTCTTCGGAGTTGGCTGGTCAGCCCGTAAGTCTCGTCCCGAGGAAACACTCGTGTGCTTTCGTAGATCGCGGTCACGAACAGCATCGCTTTCTGCCAGGCAATCAAGCCTCTGTAAGATTCGCCCATAGGATGCCTCCGCCGAATATTGTTGCAGGGAACTGTGCCGAAACCGTGTGACGACTGAACACTACGCCGTGATCTTCATGTTGAAATTCCCAAGATGAAATTGCATCTCCAACGAACAGCTCTGCATCTGGCCTGAGAACTGAGAACTGAGAACTGAGAACTGAGAACTGAGAACTGAGAACTGAGAACTGAGAACTGAGAACTGAGAACTGATATCATCCCGACGCGCATGCATCCCATAGCCACCAGCATCCTGCTCGGCCTCACCGCCGCCGCGGCCAACGTTTTTGGCGGCGCCATCATCGTGCAGCGGCACTGGGAGCGGCGCTATCTCCGCTACTTTGTCGCTCTCGGCGCGGGATTCATGCTGGCCGCGGCGCTGGTCGAGATGGTTCCGGAAAGCCTCGAACTTCGCGGCCGCTCTGCGGCATGGCTGGTGTTGCTCGGCTATCTCATTATTCATTTCTTCGAGCACACCGTAACGCCGCACTTCCACTTTGGAGAAGAAACTCATCGCGAGCAGTTCCTCCATTCCCACAAGGGATACTCCGTGCTGCTCGGGCTGATCATTCACACTTTCTTCGACGGCATCGCCATCGCATCCGGATTCCTGGTCTCAAACTGGCTGGGCTGGCTGATTTTCTTCGCCGTCTTCCTGCACAAGATTCCGGAAGGCTTCACCGTGAGTTCGGTCATGCTGGCCAGCGGAAGCAGCCGCGCGACGGCCTGGGGCGCGTCGGCGGTTTTGGGAGGATCAACCCTGGCAGGAGTCTTGACCATGGCGCTTTTCCGCCATGAGGTCAGCGCAGGCTTGCCGCTGGCGGCGGGAGTCACGATCTATGTCGCCGCCTCCGACCTGGTTCCCGAAGTCAACAAAGAACCGGCCGTGAAGATGGCGCTGTTGGTCTTTGTCGGCGCCGGAGTGTTCCTTCTGCTGGATACCCTGCTTCACGTGTACTGAAGAGGGGTCAGAGGTCAGTTTTCACGATCTGCTGCCAGCTTCTTACTGGCCCCTAACCTCTGGCCCCTGACCCCTGTTTTCTCAGTCCACCGTATGCTTGGCCGTATATCCGTCGCGCGCAGAGATCTCGATCTTCACGTCCTTGCCCTTCTGGTCTCTCACTTTCAGCGGGCCGCCATCGGGCGCTACCACCTGCACCTTCAGCTTGCGATAGGTACCGTCGAGTTTGGTGTTCGTAGGGCTGTAGGCCAGGGAATACTGGTGGCGGATATCGGTGGAAATATCGCCGAACAATTCCGGCAGTTCTCCCTGAAAACGTGGAAAGTAGGCCCGCCCTCCGGTCATCGAGGCAAACGTCCGCATCTCGTTGTCGCCCTGCAGATAGTCCATGCGCCCCACCGGAATGCCCATGCCGTGCGCGTTGCGGCAATACCCCGGATGCACGTCGCAATATTCGCGCACAATGAATCCCACGCTGACCGGAAAGATGGTCACATCCTTGGTGTCTTTGACCTTCTTCAGTATCTTGTCGTACGTAATTCTGCTGAAGGTATCCACTCCGGTCGTCACCAGGATGACGTACTTCTTCCCTTCCACCCGGTCCAGGCGATCGAGCGTGTCGTAGAGGGCGTCGAAGATGTTGGTCTCGGCAAATCCCGGAATGCGCAACTGGTTCAGCGCTCCGTAGGCCGCCTTCTTGTCCTGCGTAAAATCCACCAGAATGTGCGTCTGCATGTCGAAATAGGCAACTGCAATCCAGTCGTCTTTCTTGAGCGAGTTCACGAAGGCATACGAAGCCTGTAATGCCTGGATCGTAAAAACGTAATAAATGTTGGCAAACTCCACTAGCAGCACGGAGGTGATCGGCGCTTCCGAAACGTTGAACCTGCTGACCGTCTGCGGAACCCCGTCTTCGATGACCCGGAAGTTTTCCTTCTTCAATCCGGGAATGAACTGCCCATCCTTGGATGTCACCAGCACGTCCACATTCACCAAAGGCACGTTCACCTTGAGCGAATAATCCGGGACATCCTCCAACTTCTTCGGCGTCACGGGAGGAGGCGGAGGCGGCGCATCCTCGGCCTTCTTTTTCGGGATCGCATACGGTCCCACGCTATTGCCCGGCCCGCCCGCTTCGGCGGGCACGTCCTGCTTGGGCTTGCTGTTGTCCTGGGTCTGGGAAGACGCGGGCGCGGCCTGCCCCTGCTGGTCTTGCGCCCAGATCGGCGTCGAAGCGCACAGCAGAGCAAGGGTGAGCGCCGCGCTCAAAAGCCGCCCCGCCAGATGCCAGCGATTGCCCTGTAAGGTCTTGTTTTTCTGATGATTAAACATAATGGGAACCCCGAAAAAGCCTCTGTGCTAGTATAGACGCAAGGATTCGCAATTGGGATGTTTTGCCCGGCCCCAGTTCTTCCCCTCCTGGCAACGAGTAAAGGCTAGTCAGAGTCTAATCCGGATAGCGGGGCCTGTTGGCGGGTCCTTGTCGGGGATTACATGAGAAAAGCAGTTTTCGCGCTTCTCGCGTTCGGGCTATTCCTGCCAACGCTGCTCCTCTCCGCTCAAAGCTCCCAGCCGACCATCCCCGTGGATCAGATCCACGCCGGAATGCGCGGCGTCGCCTACACCGTTTTTGAAGGCGTCAAGCCGGAGCCCATGGACGTGGAAGTCCTCGGCGTTCTGCACAATGTCAACGGCCCCAAGGGCGACATCATCCTGATCCGGTTGCACGGCACCAAGGTCGAATACACCGGAGTGGTCGCGGGCATGAGCGGCAGCCCGGTTTACCTCGACGGCAAACTGGCCGGGGCCCTGGCCTTCCGCATCGGCCAATTCTCCAAAGAACCGATTGCCGGCGTCACGCCCATCGCCAGCATGCTTGAGATCAACGCTCTCGACAAATCGCCGGCGGAAGAAACCGCCGCGTCCAAACCGGCCGTGACCAACGCCGCGGGCAAGACCGCGGCTCCCGGTGATGCCGCAACGTTGCCCGCTTCCACTCAGGATTTCGCGAACTATCTCCAGCCCATCGAAACGCCTCTGGTCTTCAACGGATTCTCTGAAGAGGCCGTACGCCGCTTCGCGCCCGAGTTCGCTTCCGCGGGCATCATTCCTGTGATGGGCGCAGGCTCCGTCAGCGAAGACAAACAGCCGGAACCGCTCGAACCGGGCTCCGCCGTGAGCGCAATCCTGGTCCGCGGCGACATGGACATCGCCGCCACCTGCACCGTCACCTACATGGACCCGCAGCGCCTGCTCGCCTGCGGACATCCTCTGCTGCAGTTCGGCTCGGTGGATCTGCCCATGAATAAGGCGCAGGTGCTGGCTACTCTGGCCTCGCCGCTCAACGCCTTCAAAATCGTCAACACTACCGAAGCCGCGGGTGTTTTCGTCCAGGACCGCCACACCGGCATCCTGGGCGTATTCAACAAGCAACCGGAGATGATCCCGGTCACGCTCACCATCCATGGCGGAACCGGCGCGCAGAAAAAAGAATTCCACTACGAAGTATTGAACAACCCGCGTCTGAGTCCGGTGGCCATCATGGCGACCGTCTTCAACGCCCTGCATGGCGTGAACGAATACGGCGAAGAAATCACTTACCGCCTCAGCGGCAGCATCAACGTCAAAGGCTTCCCCGAAGTTGCGCTGAAGAACATGTTCGCCCCGGCCGAGAACGGACAGCCCGCCGCCATGGCCGCCGCGCTCTCGCTCGGCGAGCGCTTCGGACGCATCTACGACAATTCTTACAGCGCTCCCGCAGTGCAGAGCGTGAAGCTCGACTTCGACCTCGTCCGCGAGCGGCGCTGGGCCCGCCTGGAAAGCGCCCGCACCGACGTGACCGAAGCCCGTCCCGGCGACCAGATCACGGTGGAAACCGTGCTCGCTCCCTATCGCGGCGAGCGCGTCGTGCGCCAGATTGCGGTGAAGATTCCCACCTCGGCCAGCAAAGGACCTCTGCGCATCCTGGTGAGTGACGGCGAGACGCTCGATCGCGTCAACCGCATGAACCCCGCTTTCGGCCGCAAGCTCGACCTGGCTTCGACCATCGCCGTGCTCAACAAGGAGCACGCCAACAACCGCCTCTACGTCTCTCTGCTCGAAGCCGACCCCGAAGCCCGCGTCGCCGACAAAGTCATGCCCACGCTCCCGCTCTCGGTCATGAATGTCATGGACGGCATGCGTGGCAACCAGGAAATGATAGTCAGCGGCGAGTCGAACGTGGACGAAACGTCCACGCCCCCGCTCGACTACGTGGTAAGCGGCGCGCAGTTACTGACGGTTACAGTGAAGTAGTTCTTAGCGGGGGTTCCGGCTCATGTAGAGACAGCCGTCTCGGCTGTCCTGGCGGGTGCCCCATTTCTCGCGTTCTTTGCGAGAAGTGGGGCTTTGGCTGTCGTAACTACTCTTCCTCGTCCTCGCCCATCTGCTGCGTCAGATACCGCTCGTAGCCGAGTTCCTTGATCAGGTGTACCTGGGCTTCGAGAAAGTCTACGTGACCTTCTTCGTCTTTGAGCAGGGCCACGAACAGGTCGCGCGAGCCGTTGTCGCCCTCTTTGGTAGCGATGGCTACCGCATCGTTATACTGCTTGACCGCTCCCACTTCCAGCGCCAGATCGTTCTCAATCATTTGTTTCACCGTCCCCGCCACCTTCAACTCCAGGGGCTGCATGGACGGGCTTCCATCCAGAAACAGAATCCTCTCGATCAGCTTCTCGGCGTGCTTCATCTCGCCGATGGACTGTTTCTTGATGAAATCGGAAAGCTTTTCGTACCCCCAGTTCTCGCACATTTCCGCGTGCAGAAAATACTGGTTGATGGCCGTCAGCTCTTCCCGCAGAGCCTTGTTCAATTCCGCAATAACTTTAGGATTGCCTTTCATAAGAAGCTCCTTTCAATAACGCCCCGAGTATCGCAAAAGGAGAGACAGAGAGCAAACGGAACAGAAGCAGGTTTCAAAGTTTCAAGGCTTCAACGTTTCAACGTCCCGCCCCTTGGAGCACTGTTTATGTCGTCCTGGAAACCCTGAAACTTTGAAACATTGAGACCTTGCCCTAATTCAGCGCGGCATCAATCGTCTGGAGCAAGGCCGCCCGCGTGAACGGCTTCTCCAGCAGGCGAATACCGCCGTCAGCGCCCTGACTTGCCACCAACTCTCCCGTGTAGCCCGACATATAGACGACCTTGGTCGCCGGATGCGTGTCAATCAGCCTCAGCACCAGCTCGGGCCCGCTCATTCCCTTCATCACGACGTCGGTCAAAAGCAGATCGATCGTGGCATGATCGGTCCCCATCACGGCCAGCGCCGACTTTGCATCTTCCGCCTCCAGCACCGTGTAGCCGTGCTCTTCCAGCATCTTCTGCGTCAGCCGCCGCATGATGGCGTCATCTTCGGTCAACAGAATTGTCACGCCCTCGCGCCTCGGCGGCAGAGTCTCCGCCTGCGTCTCGGTTGCGATCCCCAGCTTGTGATCGGCGCAGGGAAGATAAATCTTAAACGTCGTTCCCCGCTCCGGTTCGCTGTACACCCAGATATGTCCCCCGCTCTGCCTGACGATCCCATACACCGTGGCCAGCCCCAGTCCGGTTCCCTTACCCATTTCCTTCGTAGTGAAAAAAGGCTCGAAGATGCGCGACAACGTCCCCGCGTCCATGCCCGTTCCGTTGTCGCTGATAGCCAGCATCACATACCGCCCCGCCACCATCGGCGGGTGCTCGCGGGCAAACGATTCATCAAAGTCGGACACCGACGTCTCCACGATCAACTTTCCGCCGTGCGGCATGGCGTCGCGCGCGTTCACCGCCAGATTCACTACCATCTGGTCAATTTGCCCTGGATCCGCCTCCACGATCGCCGCCGCCGATCTGGGCCGCAACACAATCTCCACGTCGTCGCCCATCAGCGGACGCAACAGCTTGCTCACTTCCTTGAGCCGCTCGTTCAGGTCCAGCACCTGCGGCTGCACCTGCTGCTTCCGGCTGAAGGCCAACAGTTGCCGCGTTAGCGACGCCCCCCGCTTCGCCGCTTCCCTGATGTTGTCCAGATACTCCAGGCTCTCCGCATCCACACGGTTGCGCAGCAGTTCCGAACACGCGGTCACAATCCCCAGCAGGTTGTTGAAGTCGTGCGCCACGCCACCGGCCAACCGGCCCACAGCCTCCATTTTTTGCGATTGCCGCAGCTGGTCTTCAATCTTCTTCTGCGCCGTGATGTTCCGCGCAATCGCCGACGCTCCCACCACCTTCCCCTCGGCATCGTGAATCGGCGAAACCGAGATCGAGACATCCACTCTCCGCCCGTCTTTGGTGACCCGCACCGACTCGAAATATTCGACCCGCTCCCCGCGGCGAATCTTCTCCAGAATCCCGGGAATCTCATCCACCCGGTCCTTGGGACAAAGCACCGAAATCGGCCGCCCGATCACCTCCTGCGCCGTGTAGCCATACATGTGTTCCGCACCCTTGTTCCAGTGCGTGATGATCCCGTCCAAATTTTTCCCGATGATTGCATCCTGCGAAGAGTCCACGATCAGCGCCAGCCGGTTCTGCGAATCCCGCAGTTCGCGGGTCTTCCTGCGGTCCAGTTCCTCGTGCGCCCGCCGCAGTTCCTCTTCAATGCGCTTGCGGTCGCTGATATCGCGGATCGCGCTCAGCACGATCATTCCGTCCCCGGTCGCGACCGGACTGAGGCTGATCTCTACCGGAAATTCCGATCCATCGCGCCGCCGCCCGTGGAGATCCAGCCCCGAACCCATGCGCCGGACCTTGGGCTTGGCGTGAAACTCTTCTCGATGACGGTCGTGCTCCGGCCGCTGCCGCTCCGGCACCAGCATCTCGATCTTGTGGCCGATCAGTTCGTCGCGCGTGTAGGCAAACAGCGCTTCGGTCTGGGCATTGACCTGGATGATGACGCCCTGCTGGTTCACCGCAATGAGAGCGTCGGGAATCGCCTCGAGAATGGAGGAAGACAACAGCGCCTCAACCACGCTCTTCTGCGGCGCGGACGGCTTGTCCTGTCTCGGGTCAACCGGCTGACTCATACTTCATCCCCACAGTGCATCCCCAAGCAGCCACAGTTCCCGCATGATATCGAGATCGTCCAGCCATAGGCAAGCAGTGGGTGCCTCATCCTTGTCGCGCTTTCTGCGACAGGGGGCCTTTGACGTCGATTCCGGGTGCCCCATTTCTCGCGCGCCCTTTGCGCGAGAAGTGGGGATTTGTCCTCAACGAATGCAAACGGCGAGCGCTTTCTCCATCTGCCGGAAGCCGTGCGTCGCCACCACCGCGATCAGCATCTGCGTTCCGTTGTAGCCCACGTGCACCAGAAAGCTGGCGCCGACCGAGCGCGTGGCCGCCCGCACCGCTCCGCATACCACGCCCACCAGAAAGATGACCAGCGCCGCTCCCCACGCGTAGTTGTACTGCGGCAGATGAATCAGCCCGAAGGGCAGCGCGGTCAGCAGGATTCCCCACACCACGCCCATGCGCCGCGCCAGCACGGGATAGAGAAATCCGCGGAAGAACAGTTCCTCCATCAACGGCCCCAGGCTGACCGCGATGATCGAGAGCAGGTAGGCATCGCGCGGGCGGTCGAAAAGATGCTCGAAAGGCGTGTCCTTGGGCATGGGCAGGAAATTCTGCAGCAGCGCCAGCCCCAGGAAAAGCAGCACGCCCAGCCCCAGCGGGGTCCACTCCGACCGCGGCCAGTTCCACCGGATCGCCAGCCAGAATGCCACGTGATATTTGCCCTCAACCAGCAGAATCATGCACGCGGCCACCGCCAGATAAATCAGAAACTGCGAAAGCAGCAGCAGGATGGGCTTCTGCGCCACCTCCGCCAGGCTGGCGCGCGGATACACAAACCAGTGCGCCCCCAGCAGCACCATGAACTGCAACACCAGCATGGTGACCAGGGTCAGCCCGGCAATCGCCAGCACGTCCCAACCACTCCAGACCGGATCCTCCACGGGAGGTAGCGTTGTCGGAATGGGAGCGAGGCTCGCCGGAGCGGCAGCGGGAGTAGCAGGAGGAGCAAAAGGATCGGCCGCAACCGGCGCCGGCGTTTCGGCGCTCGCCTGCGGCTCAAACTGCGGATTTTCAGGAGAAGACAAAGAGCGAATTCCTTCAACAGGAAACTGACAACTGAGAACTGAGAACCGCCTTCCCAAAATACCCCGCCAGCGCCTGCCCCGTATACGACTTCTTCACCCGCGCCACTTGCTCCGGCGTGCCCTGGGCCACAATGCGCCCGCCTTCTTCGCCACCTTCCGGTCCGAGGTCAATGATCCAGTCGGCGTTGCGGATCACATCCAAGTTGTGTTCGATGATGATGATCGAGTTGCCCAGGTCGGTCAACCGGTGCAGCACGTCGAGCAGTTTCTTCACGTCGTCGAAGTGCAGCCCGGTCGTCGGTTCGTCGAGCAGGTAGAGCGTCTTGCCCGTCTGCCGTTTGCTCAGCTCGCGGGCCAACTTGATGCGCTGAGCCTCGCCGCCAGAAAGTGTCACCGCCGACTGCCCCAGATGAATGTATCCCAGCCCCACATCCACCAGCGTTTGCAGCTTCTGCTTCACCTGAGGAATGTTTTCGAGAATCGGCAGCGCGTCCGAAACCGGCATCTCCAGCAAGTCCGCAATCGAATTGCCGTTGTATTTCACCGCCAGCGTTTCGTGGTTATACCGTCGCCCGCCGCAGACTTCGCACAACACGTAAACATCGGGAAGAAAATTCATTTCGATGCGCCGCTGTCCTTCGCCCTGGCACGCCTCGCACCGTCCGCCGGAAACATTGAACGAAAACCGTCCCGCCTTGTAACCGCGCTCGCGCGACTCCGGCAGCATGGCATACAGATCGCGAATCGCAGTGAACACTCCCGTGTACGTCGCCGGATTTGACCGCGGCGTGCGCCCGATCGGCGACTGGTCAATGCGGATGACCTTATCAATATTCTCCGCGCCCGAAATCGCCTTGTGCTCGCCCGCTTTCTCCCGCGACCGGTAAAGCTGCCGCGCCAGCGCGCGATACAAAATGTCATTCACCAGCGTGGACTTGCCTGACCCGGAAACTCCCGTCACCACCGTCATCACACCCAAAGGAAACGTCACATCCAGATTCTTGAGATTGTTCTCTTTCGCGCCCAGAATCGTGAGCGCCGCCCCGTTTTTCTGCCGCCGCTCGGGCCGCATTTCGATCTGTGTCCGCCCGGAGATATACGCCCCGGTCAGCGAATTCGGCGCGCGCATGATTTCTTCCGGCGTGCCGTGCGCCACCAGGCTTCCGCCGTGACGTCCCGCTCCCGGACCCAAGTCAACCACATAATCCGCCCGCCGGATCGTCTCCTCATCGTGCTCCACGACCAGCACCGTGTTGCCGAGGTCACGCAGGTTTTCCAGAGCATTCAGCAGCCGGCCATTATCTCGGTGGTGCAATCCGATGGACGGCTCATCCAGCACATACAACACGCCTCGCA
>DATFNP010000055.1:0-24372 GCA_035266345.1 Candidatus Sulfotelmatobacter sp. | reverse complement strand
GTGCGGTCGCCTCCTGTGCTGCGGGTGGAAATGTGTGGACAGAGGATTCTAAATGGAGGAAGGGAAAGAGGCTAGCTGGGGGCGGCGATTTGAGAGGGCCTGGAAAGCCCCACTTCTCGCGCAAAAAGCGCGCGAGAAATGGGGCACCCGGGTTTCTCCTATATATCGCTTCACGATATACTAACGGGGGACTATCGCGGCACGATAGAATCGGCGCATGAAGAGGCTCACCCTGTCGGACTATCAGGCCCTGGCAGAGTTCCGGTACCAGATTCGGAAGTTTCTGCATTTCAGCGAGCGCGCGGTGCAGGGAGCGGGGTTGGAGCGCGGGCAGTACCAACTGATGCTGGCCATCAAGGGAATGCCGGAGGGAGTGCGGCCGCGCATTCGCGAACTGGCCAGCCGGATGCAGATTCAGCATCACAGCGCGGTGGAGTTGATCAACCGTCTGGAGTCCGGCGGGTATGTCCGCCGCGAGCGGGCGCAGGAAGACCGGCGCGAAGTGCTGCTGGCGCTTACGCCCAAGGGCGAGCGCGTGCTGGCCGAGTTGGCGCTGCATCATCATGACGAATTGCGCAGCGCGGCGCCGAGCCTGGTGACGGCGCTGCGGAGGGTGATGAAGGAAGAGAAAGAAACGTCGCGGAGATACTGCGCCGAGCACGAGGGTTGATGGCCTCAGAGACCGTAGTCTGCACCGATAGCGGATCCCGTCTCGCAGCGCCGAAAACGTTACGTCCCCCAAGGAACTGTAGCTATGAGTGATGGCGAACTAGCGATCAGCGGGAGTGCGTGGAGAACGACGCTGCTGCAGCGCGTGGCCCGGCTGCGGCCGCGGGAGGATCAGCTATTTCTGGTGCTGGCGCTGGTAATCGGGGCGCTGACGGGGCTGACGGTGGTCGCGTTCATTCTGGTGACGGAACGCCTCGGAATGCGGCTGTATCCGCCGGGTGGCGCGGCCTGGCGGCGGGTGCTGCTTCCGGTCGCCGGCTCGGCTTGCATGGGCTACCTGCTCTACCGCTATTTTCCCAACGCCCGTGGCAGCGGCGTGCCGCAGACCAAGGCGGCGCTGTTTGCGCGCGAGGGATTCATCAGCCTGCGGACCGTGCTGGGGAAGTTTGTGTGCACGTCGGCGACGCTGGCCAGCGGAATCCCGCTGGGGCGCGAAGGGCCTTCGGTACAAGTAGGGGGTGGGATCGCGTCGGTGCTGGGGCGGTTTCTGGGTTTAAGTCCCGCGAAGGTAAAGGCGCTGATCCCGGTCGGCGCGGCGGCGGCGATCGCGGCGGCGTTCAATACTCCCCTGGCGGCGGTGCTGTTTTCGCTGGAAGAAATTATGGGAGACCTGCACGCGCCGGTGCTGGGCTCGGTGGTTCTGGCGTCGGCGACGTCGTGGGTGGTACTGCGGCTGTTGCTCGGCAACAGTCCGTTATTCAAGGTTCCGCAATATCAATTGGTGCATCCGCTCGAATTTGCGATTTATGCGGTGCTGGGGGTGGCGGGCGGTCTGGTATCGGTGGCCTTCACCAGACTTTTGTTGGGCATGCGCGAGTGGTTCCTGCGCCTGCCGAAGAAAACAGTCTGGTTTCAGCCGGTCGCCGGCGGATTGCTGGTGGGACTGTTGGGATGGTTTGTGCCGCAGGTGCTGGGCGTGGGGTATGGCCATGTGGGCGAGGCTTTGAATGGGCGGATGGCGCTCAACCTGATGATGCTGCTGGTCGTGCTGAAGCTGATCACGGTGACCACGAGTTACTCTTCGGGGAATGCGGGGGGCATTTTCGGACCGGCGTTGTTCATTGGAGCCATGCTGGGAGGCAGCGTGGGAACGGTTGCCCATCGGCTGCTGCCGGCCTACACGGCCACACCAGGCGCGTACGCCCTGGTGGGGATGGGCGCGGTGTTCGCGGGGATTGTGCGGGCCCCGATGACTTCAGTGGTGATGATCTTTGAGATGACGCAGGACTACGCAGTCATCGTTCCGCTGATGATCGCGAATCTGGTGAGCCTTTTCCTGGCGTCGCGTTTGCAGCACGAAGCGATCTACGAAGCGCTCGCGGTGCAGGATGGAATCCACCTGCCTGCGGCCGAGACCCGGCAACGGCAGGGGATGCGCCGGGTGGCGCGCGTGATGCGTCCGGCGACCACAGTGCTGGCTGGCGAGATCACGGTGGGGGAGGCTTTGCAACAGGCCCGCTCCACGGCGTTCCGAAGCTGGCTGGTTCTTGATCAGAAAGACGACGCTAGAGATGATCTTCGAGGCGAGAGCGGACGCGGAGTGATCGGGGTGGTCAAGCTGTCCGAGCTCGAACAAGAGGCGGTGGAACATTCCAGCAGGCAACTAAAAGAGATCGTCCCGGAAAAGGACTTCCCTCATGTGCACTCCGATCAGGGGCTGGATTTGGCGCTGGAACGAATGGGAGCGAACCACATCGAAGTGCTGCCGGTCGTGAGCCGGGCCGACGTGCACAAACTGGAAGGCATGGTGACGCTGCGCGACGTGCTGGATGCGTACGGGGTTGAACCGCCAGAAGCTGGGTCGTAAGTATTGTTTCGCCCCTTCGCGCTTAATCCTTCAGCTCTTTCCCCGCGCCTCCGTCGCGCACAGCAATCCGCGAATCCGAACTCGGCGCGCTATGGGCGCAACGAGGCGGTGTAGGCGGCGATCGCCACCATGTCGTCGAGCGTCAACTTGGCGGTGGGAGCCCGCATGTCTCGCGTGAGGACTCCGTTGCGAGAACCGTTTTGAATGTCGAAGAGCTGCCGGACGATATAGCTCGGAGACCGGCCTGCGATGGACGGCACACTCCCGCTGCCCCTGAGGCCCGGGCCATGGCATTTGGCACAGGGAGCTGTTTTGCCGTCGCCCCCGGTGGTGGCAAGTGCTTTTCCCTTCTTGATGCTGCCTTCGGGGACGTAGGCGACGAATCCGGAGGCGTCGTCGCGAAGTTCAGTCTGTTCTACATTCTCCGGTGTCTCAATGATGCCCTGACCGATCGGCTCGGTGCCGGCCGGGTCTGAAGGAACCAGCATCCAACCGACAACGCGCGTCTTCGGGACCGTGCTGGTTTCAACCACACGGATCCACCGTTTGGGTTTCAGTCCGGAGAAATACGCGGCGGCGGCCTGGATCTCCTGCTCGTTGGCCTTGGTTTCATTTGCGATCATCGCAGCAACCGGCTTGTGCCTCGGTTCGGAACTCTTGCGCAAGCCGGCCTTGAAATCGGCCATCTGCCGAACGATATAACCGGCCGGGAGACCTGCGAGACTGGCATTCTCGGGACGGCCCTGACCATTGGGCAGGTGGCAGTAGCCACAGGCGTAAACATCCGGCTTTCTGCCATGCGCGACGATCTCAGGCATTGCGGGATGACCGGCGGGATGCCAGTCGGGCGGACGGAAGAAATCCTCAACCTGCGCCGGGGTGAATGCAGCGTCGCTGCCGGGAACATGGCGGGGAGCGTTGTCGGGCTTGGCTGGGGCCAGCGTGGTGTCCGGATCAATGGCATAGGCCCAGTAGGGCGGAGGCTGATGCGGGTTCTGGGCGAGGGCGGCGACAACGAATGCACATGTGAGCAGAGCGGCGAGAAAGTGGGGTCGGAGCTTGGGCATTTTCGGTCTTCCGAGTCGCGTTCTTGACTGCGTCTTGATCTTACCCGCGGTATGCGGGAAAAGTCCCACCCATAGCCTCAGCGGCTGAAGCCGCGATTAGAAGCGGGCCGCTGATCGCAGCGCTGAAGCGCTGCGCCACCCAAAATCAATTGGGGAAACTCTGATTAAGTATCCGAGGAAAGCCTAAACCATAGAGGTCACAGAGGATCACTGCACTTATCAGAGTTTCCTTAGTTGCGTTTCTGGGCTTCTAGCAGAAGAGGTCGCAGGGACTCGACGGAGACGCCGAGGGTGCCGCCGGAGAATCCGTCCATGTAGGCAGAGTTCACGCCGATCACTTCCCCCTTGGCGTTGAAGACCGGGCCGCCGCTGCCGCCGTGGGCGGTGGGGGCATCGTAGATGAGCTTGTCGCCGACCACGTCGCCGAGATGGCCGCACGTGGCCAGGGGACGGATCAGCGAGAGCGCGGCCAATTCGCTGGCGGCGCTGATGTCGTTGTGGCGGTAGGCCAGGCGCTCGTAAATGCCGGTGGGGGACTTGGCCACCATCCCGGCAATGCCCATGGGATAACCGATTACGGTGACCAGTTGTCCGGGAGAGACGGGCGACTTGGTGAGAGGCAGCACGGCGAGTCCGCGGACGGCCGCTGGATCTGCAGCACGCAGCAGCGCGAGATCGGAAGTCTTGGAGAGTGCAGCGGGCGTCAGAGTGACGGGCGTAGGCGAGCCGGGGAAAAAGACCACCAGACTCTCCAGCGTGGCGGAGGCGCCCTGGGTAATCAGCTTTTCGGATTCCTGGTCTCCGTACCAGGGCTCGGCCACATGGCGATTGGTGGCCAGCAGGCCGTCGCCGACCAGGAATCCTGTGCCGGAGACGCGTGCGCGCACCGCGGGACGTTGATTGGCGAAACCGACCTGGTACACGCCGTAGATGTAGCCGATGGAATTGCGGTAGCGGTCGAGCACCGTGGCCGGCATGGCCTGTTCCTGCTTGAGTTGCTCCACTTGGGCGGTCAGCGCGTGGAGCTGCGTTTGCAGATCGTCGGGCGGAGCTCCCTGGGGCGCCGTAGGCGCGTAATAGTGCAGCATGGCCAGCGCGCCAAGGAGCATGACTGCTCCTAACACGCCTTGCACCATCTTCTGCCAGCTGTCGCAGACCGGGTTGGGCTCCTGTGGGACAAGCGGATCGAGCCCAGACGGCGGCGGCTCGCTGGTCCGAGATTCGGAGATCTGGGATGCGTTGATCTGGGATGCGGCCATGAAGGTCGAAGTCGCGCTGTTCCTGGACTGGCTCCAAGCCATTCTGTTTCAGTCTTTTGCGCGGGGAACGCTGGAGAACTGAGAACTTGGAGTGTCTATCTTCGCCCGTCTGGCGCGGGTTTGCTACGGTACTGAAGATGATGTACGGGAGATACTTCACTGTGGGACGTGGGGAGTCAGAAACCTATAACCACGAAGGACACTAAGGCACACTAAGGAAAACGAGCACTCACACCCGCTCCAGTTCGGTCCGGGTGCGCTCGTTAACGACATTGCCGGTGTTGAGCGTGGAAGCGGGTTCGAACAACAGGAGCCAGCATTCTTCGTCGGCTACAGGCCGGTGTTCGACTCCGCGAGGAACGACGATGAACTCGCCTTCTTCGATCCATTCGTGGCGGTCGCGAAATTCTTCGTCCCGGTACTCCATGCGGAAGCGCCCTTTGACCACGAGGAATAATTCGTCTTCATGGTCGTGATGGTGGAAGATGAACTCGCCCTTGAGCTTGTCGAACTTGACCGCTTGGCCGTTCAGTTCGGCTCCGATGTAGGGCTTCCAGTATTCGGTGATCTTGGAGAATTTTTCGGCGATGTTGACTTTGTGCATGATGGCCTGCGCTTAACTTGTGACAGATGAATGATTCACATCGAACCGCAAAGGTCGCAAAGAAATGCTGCGAAGGCCGCGGAGAAGATCCTTCGATAAAAACCAAAAGCCGCCAGCTTCTGGCTGACGGCTTGAAACCCTCCCGAGCTGCGCTCGGCTGGACAGCCGAGGCGGCTGTCCCTACATGTTCACTTCTCGTACAGCAGCACGCCTTCCGCCTTTTCCGCATCCACCGGGCGGTAGAAGAGCTTGTTGTCTTCGAGGAAAACCTCGATGAAGGCGGGGCGGGTGGTGATGGTGCCCTGAATTAACGCTTCCGACAGCGGGTCTTCGATGTATTTCTGCAGGGCGCGGCGCAGCGGGCGCGCGCCGTAGGTGCGGTCGGTCAGCGTCTGGTTGAGGATCCATTTCTTGGCGTCGTCGGCCACGCTGACCGTGATCGCCTTCTGCGCCAGGTTCTGATTGAGTTGCGTGACCATGAGTTCGAGAATCTGGATCAGGTCGGTTTCGTTCAACGCCATGAAGATGATGATTTCATCCAGGCGGTTGAGGAACTCGGGATTGAAGGTGCGCTTGACCTCGTTCTTGACCAGTTCTTCGACCTTGTCGGCGATCGCGTCTTCCTTGGTGGACGCGAAGCCCAGGCCTTCCCGGCGCTGCAAGTGCCGGGCGCCGATGTTCGAGGTCATGATGATGATCGCGTTCTTGAAGTCCACCGTGTTGCCGAGACCGTCGGTCAACTGGCCGTCTTCAAAGACCTGCAGCAGGATGTTGAAGACATCCGGGTGGGCCTTCTCGATTTCGTCGAGCAGGACGACGGAGTAGGGGGCGCGCTTGACGCGCTCGGTGAGCTGGCCGCCTTCTTCGTAGCCCACGTATCCCGGAGGCGAGCCGATCAGCTTCGAGACCGAGTGCTTCTCCATGAATTCGGACATGTCGAAGCGGACCAGAGCCTTCTCGGTGCCGAACATGAACTGCGCCAGGGTGCGCGCGACTTCGGTCTTGCCGACGCCGGTCGGTCCGAGGAACAGGAATGAGCCAATGGGCCGGTTGGGATTCTTCAGGCCGGCGCGGGAACGGCGGATGGCGCGGGCCAGCGCACTGATGGATTTATCCTGCGAGATGATGCGCCGGTGCAGTTCTTCTTCGATGCGCAGCAGCTTCTGCGTTTCTTCTTCTTTGATCGAGGTAACCGGAACGCCGGTCCAGCGGGAGACGACTTCTTCGATGTCTTCGCGGTTGACCACTCCGGTGGCGGATTCGTCGAGATGGTATTTTTCCCGCAGGGCGCGCAGGTTCTCGCGCTCCTTGCGCTCTTCGTCGGAGTAGAAACGGGCCTTCTCGAACTCGTGGTTCGCGATGGCGTTTTCCATGCGATGCACGATGAACTTGATGCGCTTCTGGACCTCGGTGATCTCCTCGGGCAGCGAAGTCTGGCGCAGCTTGACGCGGGCGCCGGCTTCATCCACGAGATCGATCGCCTTGTCGGGCAGGAAGCGGTCGGGGATGTAGCGGTTGGAATGCGAAACCGCGAAATTGATGGCGTCGTCGGTGTAGGTGACGGCGTGGAATTTTTCGTAGCGGTCTTTGATGCCAAACAGAATCTTGATGGCGTCGGTCTCGTTCGGCGGCGGAACTTTCACGGCCTGGAAACGGCGCTCGAGCGAACGGTCTTTCTCGATGGACTTGCGGTACTCGCCGGGCGTGGTGGCGCCGATGCACTGGATTTCGCCGCGGGACAGAGCCGGCTTGAGAATGTTGGCGGCATCGAGCGAGCCTTCGGCTGAGCCGGCGCCGACCAGCGTGTGCAACTCGTCAATGAAGATGATGGAATTCTGCGACTCCATCAGCTCTTTCATGATGGTCTTGAGGCGCTCTTCGAACTGGCCGCGGTACTTGGTGCCGGCGACAATGAGGGACAGGTCGAGAGCAAGGATGCGCTTGTCGGCCAGGAACGACGGAACCTCGCCGTCGGCGATGCGCTGGGCCAGGCCTTCGACGATGGCGGTCTTGCCCACGCCGGGCTCGCCGATCAGCACCGGATTGTTCTTGGTGCGGCGGCAGAGAATCTGTATGACGCGATCCACTTCGCTTTCCCGGCCGACCAGGGGATCGAGCTGGCTGTCCATGGCCGCCTGGGTCAGGTCGCGGGAGAATTCGCTGAGCAGAGAAGATTCCCGCTGGCGTTGCGGCTGGGCTTTTTCCTGCGTGCTGCGGGCCAGTTCCTCGCGGATGGTGGAAAGGCGCAAGCCGCGTTCGTGCAGGATCTCAGCGGCGAAGCACTTTTCTTCTCTCAGTAAACCCAAGAGCAAATGTTCGGTGCCGATGTGGCGATGGGAAAGGCGCTCAGCCTCCTCGGCGGCATAGGCCAGAACGCGCTTGCACTCGTTGCTGAGCGGGAGATCCACGGAGGTCGAAACTTTCTCGCGGATGGTGGTGTGCCCCTCGATCTGCTTGCGGATGGATTCGACCGAGGCATGGGAGCGCAGGAACCGATTGGTCAGGGCTTTGTCTTCACGCAGGAGTCCCAAAAGGAGATGCTCGGTCTCAATGTAAGGCGAGCCGAACTGGCTGGCTTCATAGCGTGCAAAGAAGATGACGCGCCTGGCTTTCTCCGTATACCGTTCGAACATAATGCCCTTCCCCCTGACTTCCCCGGCCGGGAAGAACTGCCCGACCCTACCCAACCTGGTGCTTCTGTCCCACCCTGATCTTTCGCCCTGATCCTAACATTATCCCTATCTGTACATTATCCCTATCTGTACATTATGCAATCAAAGGGCCTCGAAACCCAAGCACAGAAACCACGGCCTAAACCTCTGATCACGTTACCGAAGGAACGAGAGCCAGTTCCCTGCGACTAATCCACGAACCAATTTCTTGCACTTTGTCAGACTAATGTTGCCCTTTCCCGCGTCCCCTAGCTCAAACCGGCAAGGACTCGGGAGCGATCTCTTCCACAGATCCCCGCTGCAATCTTAAGACACGGTGACAGCGGCGCGCGAACGACAAATTGTGCGTAGCGATCAGCGAGGTGAGTTGGTGCTCGCGATGCAAGCGCGCAATCAAGTCAAACACAGCCTCAGCCGTACGCGCATCCAGGTCACCGGTCGGCTCATCGGCCAGCAGTAATTTGGGGCCGGTGATGAGAGCGCGCGCCAGAGCCACCCGCTGCTGCTCACCGCCGGAAAGCTCGCCGGAACGGTGATGGGCGCGCTGCTCCAGTCCAACCTCGCGCAGCCAGCGTAAAGCTTCCGGCTGGGTCTGCTCCCAAGTCTGCCCGCGCAGGAGCAGTGGCATGGCCACGTTTTCCGCCGCCGTGAATTCCGGCAGCAGATAGTGGAACTGCCAGACGAAGCCGGTCTGGCGATTGCGGAAGTCCGCGGCCTGATCCTGCGACAACGAACTCAACTGCACCTGGTCGCAGACAACGGCGCCCGCGGAAGCGCGATCGAGAGCGCTCAGGATGTGCAACAGCGTGCTCTTCCCTGCTCCGGATTCGCCCACAATGGCGAGCATTTCACCCCGCTTCACCTCAAACGACAGATTCTCGAAGAGCACCAGATCCGATTCGCCGGACGGGAAAACCTTCTTCAGGCTTTCGACTCGCAACATCGGTGCTTGTTGGGTTAGATGCAATTCGGGTCCCTTTCGTTCCAGCGCTGCTGCCCGTGCTTGTCAGCCACCAGCACGCCGGCACGGAAATGAAGCTGGTCTAGTATCTGCCTCGTGGACCAGGACGCAATGGCCCACCTTTCCCATTCCAGGAACCATAGTTGCAAAAACTGTACACCGAGCCCAATTCCCCTCATGTGACTGAGGTCACGGCGGCTGTTTCGTGAGAACACAGACGGCACAGGGTTAGACGGTGGAAATTGGCTCGCACGATTATTCATAGCGCAACGCCTCGGCCGGGAGGATGCGGGACGCGGACCACGAGGGATACAGAGTCGCAACAAAGGAAATCCCGACGGCGACGAGGGCGACGATCACACCATCGCTTACGCGGGGCGCAAACGGGACGTAGTCAATCGAGTAGACCTCGGGCGCGAGCGAAATAATGTGGTAGTGGCCCCCCGCATAGGAGATGGCATAGCCGAGGACCAGGCCTATGGCGGTGCCGATCACGCCGATCAGCACACCCTGCGCGATGAAGACGTTGCGCACTTGCGCCTTGCGCGTTCCCATGGACATCAGCACGGCGATGTCTTTGGTTTTTTCCATGACCATCATAATGAGAGATATCAGGATGTTGAGGGCGGCGACGAAAACGATGAGGCCAATGGTGATGAAGGTGACGACGCGCTCGAGGCGAAGGGCGCGGAACAGGGCCTTGTTCTGCTCCATCCAGTTGGTGGCCATGAAACCTTTGCCAGCGGAGTCTTCGAGGGCGCGGGAGAGAACGTCGGCCTGGTAGATGTCGTCCACCTTGAATTCGATGACGGAGATCAGATTGCCCAAGCCGAACAACTGTTGCGCGTCGGAGAGGCGGACGAAGGCCCAACTGGAGTCGTAGTCGAAGAAACCGGAGTTGAAAATTCCGGCCACGCGAAAACGGTTGTATTTCGGCACCATGCCGAATGGGGTCAGTTCGCCTTGCGGACTCGTGACCAGCACGACGGAGCCGACCGTGGCGCCCAGATTGTCTGCCATGTCTTTGCCGAGAACGATGGGGGGCATGGCGGCGACGCGCTGCTCGACGGCGGCGAGCGAGTCGGGACTGGCGGCGGATGTCTCGGATTCGGGCTGCGCTGGCGAGGGCGCCCGCGCCACACTTTCTTCCAGCTCCGCGGCCGATCCTTCCTTAACCGTAGTTAACAGATCCCCGACTTTCCGCTCATAGCGCGGGATCATCCCTTTCAGCACAGCGCCGCGGGCGCGTGGACCGCGCGAGATCAGAACCTGCTCGAAGATGGCTGGAGCGGCCGCGACCACGTGCGGCTGTTTGGACAGGCGATCCATGAGCGCAGGCCAGTCTTTGATGCCGTCGTCGGCAATGCGCTGCAGGCTGATGTGCGACGTGGAGCCGAGCAGGCGCTGCTGCAGGTCCTGGCGAAAGCCGTTGTTGATGGCGAGCGCGATGACCAGCGAGGCGACTCCGGCGGCGACTCCGGCGATGGAGATGCCGGTGATGATGCCGATGAAGGCCTGGCGCCGCTTGGCGCGCAAGTATCGCGAAGCGATAAACAGCTCGAATCTCATCGAGATGCGATTATAACGACAGCACTACTCCTTATGGGACCAGTACTGTGTGCGCCCGAGCAGAGAGAAGCCGATGAATCCGCGCACCTTCAACTTCTTCCCGCCGTCCTGCAAGGCGACGGTGCAGCGGTAGACCTTGCCGTTGTGCGGGTCGAGTATCTTGCCTCCGGACCACTGGTCGCCGTCTTTCTGCATGTCCCAGAGAATGCGAAGGCCGACCAGAGGCTTGTTTTTGAGGTCCCCCTCGCAGTGGAGGCAGACGTGGCCCGGGTTGTCGGGATCAGCGTTGATGACCTCTTCAATCTTGCCGAAAAGCTTGCCGTTCTCTTCCCAGAGCGCGACCACCGACTTTACTTTGCCGGTAGCATCGTCCACGGTCGTCCACCGGCCAACGGGAGAGGTTTGCGCGACTGTCTTCGGAACCCCGCCCAGGACGTGGCCGAACAAGAAGAGTGTGGAGACAAACAAAACACCAAAGAGTCTTGATCGCATGGTTTCACTCCCTGTGTCTGCTGACAGTCCCTTGATGTTCGAGGTTAGCTCCGGGAATCGTCCTTTCCGCAGTGACAGAAAGCACACTCCATCGTGATCAGCCGCGCAGGGAGAGTTCCGGGCATGGCCTCGCGGCGCGCGAGGAAATCTGAAAGTGTCCCTCCGCGGATCCGTCCTGCTCAGGCACGCAGCTTGGGCAAGACTGCAGGTACCCGCTCGCGATAGGCGGCATATTGATCCCCGAAGCGCTTCTGCAATTCCGCATCTTCCATGCGGATCATCACAGCGCCGGTGACGATGGCGAACCCGGTCAGCAGCCAGCAGACGAGCAGGCCGGTGCCGAGGCTCCAGGCGAGCATCTCGCACAGGTGGGCGAGGTAAACGGGATGGCGGACGTGGGCGCGGATGCCCGTGGTCACGAGTCGGTCGTCCCCATGGCTTTTCCGGAGTTCAGGCAGGCCACCGAGTTGCGCCAGGCTGAAGTGCGCGCCTGCGTGGGAATAAAGGTAGATGCCGGCGACCAACAGCAGTGCTGCGGGGAGCCAACTCCACCCGGTCGAATAGAGGGCGACAGTCCGCCACGGGCCGGTCAGCAGGCCCATTCCAACCCACATGACAATCCAGGCCGGTACAAGCACACGGAAGGGAGAGCCTTCGCGTGCGCGCCAGCGATGGGCGCGGGGATGGACCATCAGCCAGAACGATGGGATCGTCGAATAGACGACCGAGGCCAGCCATCCCAGGGTGCGCAGCAGTTGCATGGGGTGATTCTACAAGGCGGATTCAGAATCTCGGTCTCGCCGGGGGCAATCGTTGCGCAAGCAGAGACTTTACAAGCAACAGGCGCCACAAGAATTTGAGCGATAATGTCATCATGGCTGTTGCTTTCTTGGATGATCGTTGGCTTCCAAGTCTGTACTCTGTCTTCGCGACTATAACCGGCACAAATTCCTGCTCGATTTGATTGCGGGCGTCACCGTGGGGCTGGTGGCGTTGCCGCTGGCGATGGCGTTCGCCATCACTTCAGGGCTGACGCCGCAGGCGGGGATTTATTGCGCAATCGTGACTGGATTCCTGATCTCGGCTTTGGGCGGGTCGAAGACGCAGATTGGCGGGCCGACCGGGGCCTTCGTCGTGGTCGTGGCCGGGATCATTGCGACGCACGGCGTGGACGGGCTGTTCATGTGTACCGTGATGGCGGGCGTGCTGCTGGTGATCATGGGCCTCACGGGACTGGGCACGGCAGTGAAGTTCATTCCGCGGCCGGTGGTTATCGGATTCACGAATGGCATTGCGGTGCTGATTGCCAGCACGCAGGTGAAAGATTTCTTCGGGCTGCATCTCGACAAGGTGCCAGGAGTTTTCTGGCTGCGCATGGAGGCGCTGGCGGCGAACTTTCATACTCTGTCGTTCGAAGCCACTGCGCTCGCAGTGTTCACGCTGCTCACACTGATCGTGTGCCGGGGGCTCTCGGCGCGGATTCCGGGTCCGATAGTGGCGCTGGTGCTTTCCACCTGCGCCGTTTATTTTTTCAAGCTGCCGGTGGAAACGATCGGGACAAGATTCGGGGGAATTCCGGCCGGGCTGCCGCATCTGCAGGTCCCGCACTTCCGCAGCGACCTGATTCACGGACTGCTGGGACCGGCGTTCACGGTGGCCATGCTGGGGGCGATTGAATCGCTCATGTCGGCGGTGGTCGCGGACCGCATGAGCAATGACCGGCACAATCCCAATGTCGAACTGGTGGCGCAGGGCGTGGCCAACGTCTTTTCGCCGATGTTTGGCGGCCTGCCGGCTACGGGGGCGATCGCCCGCACGGCAACCAACATTCGCGCGGGAGCGCAGTCGCCGGTGGCGGGAATCATCCACGCGCTGACCCTGCTGTGCATTCTTCTGTTTGCGGCGCACCTGGTCAGCTACGTGCCGATGGCGGCGCTGGCGGGGATTCTGATGATGGTCGCCTACAACATGGGCGAGTGGCGCGAGATTCCGCAACTGCTGAAACTGACCAAGACCGACATCAGCATCTGGCTCGTGACATTTGCGCTGACCGTGTTTGCCGATCTTACTGTAGCCGTCGAAGCCGGGATGATTCTGGCCGCGCTGCTGTTCATCAGCCGCGTGGCCTCGACCACGACCGTCTCGCAGGTGACCGACGACTACGTCGAAGACGGGCGGGTGCACATTCTGCAGGATAAAGACATCCCGTATTACGCGACTATCTTCCGCATTCACGGGCCGTTTCTGTTTGGTGCGACCGACAAGATTTTCGCAGTCATCGAGAACGTGCACAAACTGCCGCCGGTGGTGATCCTGCGTCTGCGCAATATGACCGCGCTCGATGCCACGGGATTGTTCGCCATTGAAGAGGTCGCCAAACAACTGCATGCCACGAAGCGCACTTTGATTTTGTGCGGGGCGCGCGAGCAACCTGCGCACCTCATTCATCAGGCGGAGTTCGAAGAGGTCGTGGGCAAGGAAAACATCTGCGACAACGTGCAGGAGGCGCTGAGAAGGGCGGAGGAAGTGTTCGAGGGGCTGGAGGCGACGGCCTTCACGGGCAAAAACAGATAGTCCCAGTTTCGTCCGCGTGCGCGCCGTCGCTACGACAGACGTGTAATCCCAGGGAAACCGTCGAAGCCCGAATCGAAGCTTAGAATCTGTCCGATGCCATGTTGCTGCATGATGGCTAAGTGCACCGCGTCGCGGGCCGACAGGCGACGGTAACCGAGAACGATCTGCTTTGCACGTTCCGCCACGGTTCGATCCACCGGAAATACGTCGTCCACCACGTTCAGAAGCGCGTCAAAAGCAAGTTGGATGTCATGGCGGCGATTGATGGCCGCGTATCGGTGCAGGATCTCCTGCAAGACTTCGGCGTCGGTGACCATGCGCCGGCGCTCGCTCACGCACCTCTCCAGCAAGCGTTGTGCGTCAGTCTTATGGAGGTGAGGAGCGCCGATCAAATACATCGGAATGTTGGAATCAATCAGAATCACGGCTGGCCCGAATGATATCCCCGTTCGATTTCAGCCAGCATCGTCTCCATATCCACCGCCGGGGATTCCTGGTGCCGCGCGGCTGCGCGGATGGCAGAAAGTTTCTTCTCAACATCTCCGAGCGGTTCCTGCTGGCGGGCGCGCGCGAGTGACTGGCGAACCCACTCGGCAATGGACATGCGCCGGGCGCGGGCGACGCGCTGAATTTCACGGTATTCCGGGTCCTGCAGAATGACCTGCAATCGTTTAGCCATGGTATGAGTCTATCTGACTCATGATTATGAGTCAAGCGGGCGCGTCAAGCGAGACGGCAGTTGAAGCCGCGCAACTGAAGCATCCTGCTAGACTGTTCGTGAAAGTTTCTGTCCCCGATGATCATTAACCTGGCCGAACGCGCGCACAACCACAACTGGGAACTGGATCCGGTCATCCGGTCGCTGCTGGATACGGATTTCTACAAACTGCTGATGCTGCAGTTTATCTGGAAGCATTTCCCGAACACGCGGGTCGAGTTTGCGCTGCTCAACCGGCATCCGGCGGTGCGGATGGCCGACATGATCCATATCGAAGAACTCAAGGTACAGTTGCAGCACGTGCGCGGACTGCGCTTCCGGAAATCGGAACTTGTGTGGCTGGCGGGCAATACGTTCTACGGGCGGCGGGGAATTTTCGAGCCGGCGTTTCTGGAATGGCTGGAGAACGACTTCCGGCTGTCGGACTATCACCTGTCGGTGCAGGAGGGGCAGATTCAACTGTCGTTCGAAGGAGCGTGGACCGAGACCACGATGTGGGAGCTGTATGCGTTGGCCATTCTCGACGAGCTGAAGACCCGGGCGCATTTGAAGACGCTGAGCGAGTTCGGCCTGGACATTCTGTACGCCCGGGCCAAGACCAAGCTGTGGAGCAAGATCGAGCGGCTGCGCGGGGTGCCGGGGCTGAGCGTGGCTGATTTCGGCACGCGCCGGCGGCACAGTTTCCTGTGGCAGGAATACGTGGTGGTCGCCATGGCGAACAGCCTTCAGAGCAGCTTTCTGGGGACGTCGAACGCATTCCTCGCGCACAAGCACGATCTGGAGGCGATCGGAACCAATGCGCACGAGATTCCGATGGTGATGGCCGCACTGGCGCCGGATGACGTGGCGCTGAAGGCTTCGCAATACCGCGTGCTCGAGCTCTGGCAGCAGACCTACGAGGGAGCGCTGCGGGTCATGCTGCCGGATACGTTTGGGACCACGCAGTTTCTCGCCGGTGCGCCCGACTGGGTGGCCGACTGGACCGGCCAGCGCACCGACAGCAAGGATCCCTATCTTGCCGGGGATGAATTCATCGAGTGGCTGAAGGCGCGAGGACGAGATCCGCGCGAGAAGCTGCTGATCGCCTCCGACACGCTGGATGTGGAGCAGATCCTCGGACTGCATGCTTATTTTGGTGGCACCCTGGCGCGGGGCGTAAGTGCGGGAGATTTCCGCAGCGCGGCCGATTTCCACGACCGAAATAAGTGGACGGCGGGCCGGCGGATTCGCGTCAGCGCGGGCTGGGGGACGCTGTTGACCAACGATTTTCGCGGCTGCAATCCGAATGACGGCGGCGGGTTTGACCCGATCGGACTGATCTGCAAGGTTTCGACCGCGGAGGGGCGACCCGCGGTGAAACTGTCTGACAATTACTCCAAGGCGCTTGGGCCGCCGGCAGAGATCGAGCGCTACCGCAGCGTGTTTGGCACGGCCGGGACCGCGAACGCTCCGCTGGTGGCGTGAGGAACGAACAAACTCACTGGAACCTTCGTATCTGACAGTATGACTGTTCGGGTGAATGCAAACGCTGCCCACCGGCCAATCGGAATTGGCCTGCTTGCCGGCTATCTTGGGTTGTACGCCGCTATGCTGCTGGCGATGCGGCGTACCGGAAATTTCGACATCGCCGAGCCGCTTCTGGTCTTCGGCATCCTGGGCGTTGGATTCTCGCTGGCTGCCTGGCTGCTCACCGCGCGTGTTTCTCCGCTCGACTACGCGGTTGTGAGTCCAAAGCAGGAACTCGCGACCGTCGGGGCCTACCTGGCGCCCGTTGTCGTTTTTGTGACGTGGGGCCTTGGATTTCTGCACCGCTACTTCCCGACCGACCCGGAAAACGCAGTTGTGATCTTGACGGCCAAGCTGATCCTATTCGTCGTCATCCCGGCAATGATCTTTCAGGTGCAATTCGGCTATAGCCTGCGACAGCTGGCGCCATCCTCGGCGCGAGGTGGTTACTTGCTGGTTGCTCTCGGCATGTCTGTGTTGCTGCTCGGTTTTCAGGCAGTTCTGGGACACGGGCTGCGGGATATCGCGAGCGCACATCTTCCACCTGCCACTCTCTTCTATGGATTGCCGCTCACCTTTGTTTGGCTGGCGATCGAGGCGGGCGTCGTGGAAGAATTCTTTTTTCGCGTCCTGCTGCAAACCAGGTTGTCCGCCGTATTGAAATCCGAACTCGGTGGAATCGTCGTCATGGCTCTGGCCTTCGGACTCGCGCATGCACCGGGAATCTACCTCCGCACCGGACTCACGCAGGAGGGTCTTCAGCATCCTTCGCTGTTGATGGCAGTGGGCTATTCGATTGTGATCGTCTCGCTGGCCGGTTTCTTCCTGGGTGTGTTATGGGCCCGCACACGCAATTTTGCCGTGGTTGTGGTTGTCCATGCCGCGGGCGATTTGTTGCCCAACCTGCTGCCAACGCTCCGTTCTCTTCATCTCTTGCACTGAAGCTGACTGCACATCCTCAGCCTTCTATGTCACATTAGAAGTTCATGCCCGCACCCGCCGAGGCCCGAGCCGGACGCGCTGCTTTCACGCACCACGCGTTCGTCCTTTTCCAGATCGCCCGCTTTCTGATTGTGGCTGCGGTCGAGATGCAGGCGGTGGCGGTCGGCTGGCAAGTCTACGAAATCACGAAAAGACCGCTCGATCTGGGGCTGGTAGGGCTGGCGCAGTTTCTGCCGGGGATTCTGCTGTTTCCGATCTCCGGCCACGCCTCGGACCGCTACGAGCGGCGCCGCGTGCTCTCGGCGTGCTACGCCGGATACGCGTTGTGTTTCGCGCTGCTGCTGGGGCTGGCGCAGCGGGGCGTGCATTCCGTCACCGCCATCTATGCGGTGCTGGTTGTGCTGGGCACGGTCCGGTCGTTTAACAGCACGGCCAGCCGGTCTATCCTGCCGCAGCTGGTTTCGGAGGCGCACTTTCCCAACGCCGTCGCCTGGAACGCCAGCATCTTTCAGGCGGCGACGATTCTGGGGCCGTCGTTCGGTGGAATTCTCTACGCCCTGTCGCGAGGGCCTTCCGCGGTTTATGCGATCGCGATGCTGACGGCCATCGGAGCCACCATCTCAAGTTTCCGCATCAAGCCAGAGGCGAAGGCCCGTCCGCGGGAGCCGATGACGGTGAAGACGGTCTTCGCCGGACTGCACTTCATCTGGACGCGGAAGCTCATCCTGGGCGCGATCTCGCTCGACCTGTTCGCGGTGCTGCTGGGTGGAGCGGTGGCGCTGCTGCCGGTCTATGCCCGGGAGATACTCCACACCGGGCCTTGGGGACTGGGCCTGCTGCGGACTGCGCCCGGCGCCGGGGCGGCTCTGATGGCCATTCTGCTGGCGCACCGGCCATTGCGGGGACGATCCGGCCCGACGCTGTTGTGGGCGGTCGCCGGGTTCGGAGTCTTCACAATCATCTTCGGCGTGTCGCGCAGTCTTACGCTCTCTTTGATCGCGCTGCTGCTGCTGGGCGCAAGCGACATGATCAGCGTCATCATCCGGGCTACGCTGACCCAACTGGCCACGCCCGACGAAATGCGCGGGCGCGTCACGGCCGTAGATATGATTTTCATCGGCACGTCAAACGAGTTCGGGCAGTTTGAGTCGGGCCTGACGGCGCAGTGGTTCGGGACCGTTCCGGCCGTGATTCTGGGAGGAATCGGGACCCTGGTGGTGATTGCCGTGTGGGCATGGCTCTTCCCGGAACTGCGGCGGGCGGGCGATCTGCACGCGATCACGGCTGCGAGCCTGCAAGAGTCACCGGACACCAGCGCGGGCAGCGACGGCCTGTCCTTGTAAGCTCGTCGGCAATTGATTCTCCCGGTCGGGGATCGCATGCCGTAGAATGTCGGGTTCATTCTGCGTGCAACACTCGGCGCGCAAGATTCCGCACAAAAAGGACCAGCGTTGATCGCTCGCTACTTCCGTCTCGCTGAAAACCAGAGCACGGTCCGCGCCGAGTTTCTCGGCGGCCTGACTACGTTCATCACCATGGCGTACATCGTGGTGGTGAACCCGCAGATTCTTTCGCAGGCTGGCATGCCAGTCGAAGGCGTGGTGTTTGCCACCTGCATTGCGTCTGCCGCCGCCACGCTTGTGATGGGCTTATATGCCAACTATCCCATTGCGCTGGCGCCGGGCATGTCGCTCAACGCGTACTTCACCTACTCGGTGTGTCTGGGCATGCATGTGCCGTGGCGGACGGCTCTGGGCGTCATTTTTTTCTCCGGAGTGTTTTTTCTCATCCTCACGGTGACGCGGGTGCGGGAGCAGATTGTCAACGGCATACCCGACTGCCTTAAGAACGCTACGGCCGGGGGAATTGGGATGTTCATCGCCTTTGTTGGGCTGCGGAACGCGAAGCTGGTGGTGGCAAACCCGGCGACGTTCGTCAGCCTGGGCAGTTTTTCGAACCGCGAGGCGCAACTGGCGTGCGTGGGCGTCGGGATCATGCTGGTGCTGATGACGCGCAAGGTGAACGGGGCCATCCTGATTGGTATTTTCGCAACTACCGTGCTGGGCATTTTTCGCGGTATGGGCAGTTGGCCGACGGCGATCTTCTCGTGGCCGCATCCTTCGTCAACCTGGCTGCAACTAGATTTGCGGGGCGCGCTCCATCTCGGGTTACTTGAAATCATCTTTGTGTTTCTGTTCGTGGACCTGTTCGACAACGTCGGAACGCTGGTGGGAGTCTGCGAGCAGGGCGGATTTGTGAAGAATGGCAAGATTCCGCGCGTCGGGCGGGCGCTGGTGTCGGATGCGATCGGCACTGTTATCGGGGCACTGACGGGGACTTCCACCGTGACCAGCTACATCGAAAGCGCCGCCGGGGTGGCAGCCGGAGCCCGAACCGGGCTCAGCAATGTTTTCGTGGCAGGCTTTTTTCTACTGGCTGCGTTTTGCGCCCCACTGGCCGCAGCGATCCCGGGCTATGCCACGGCTCCGGCTTTGATTCTGGTGGGAGCCCTGATGACCGAGTCCATGGCTCGGGTGGAGTGGGGGGAGTTCACCGAGGCGATTCCCGCGTTCGTGACGTTGCTGGCGACGCCATTGACGTTCAGCATCGCAACGGGGCTCAGTTTGGGGTTGATTTCATACACGCTGGTGAAAGTGGCGGCGGGAAAGTTCCGGGAAATCAGCACGCTGATCTGGATCCTGACGGCGCTGTTTATTCTGCGGTATGTTTACCTGGCGGCGGGTTAAGCGCAGAGCTTCCCTTGGGCTTTCCCCCCCGGTCTCAGAAGAGCGCGGTCTCGCGTGGCTCTGAAGGTGATCCGGTAATTCTCAATGAGTGCTATGGCCTGGTTACGTAAACCATCGGAAAACAGCAGGCGACGTGGCAGGATTTTTCTCAGCTATTGCAGCTTCGCGTACTCCGCCTTGGCTTCTTTCAGGATGGGGATGTCGGGGTCGGCGTCTTTCCAGAGGATTAGGAAGTCTTTGTAGGCGGCGAGCGACCGGGTGCGGGCGGCGTCGGCATCCGCTCCGTGCGCAGTTCTCGACTGCAACGCGTTCGCCCGAGCCACACCCAAGTGCGCCAACGCCCCGGTCCAGCAGTTCCAGACAATACCGCCGTGGTCGAGAATCCTCTGAAACTCGGCGGCGGCAGCACTGCCTTGTCCCGCTGCCAAGTATGCCTCTCCGCGCACATAAACATGGTAGAGGCAGGAAATATTGAGTACGAACGGAATTTGCCCCAACTCGATGGCTGAAGGGGTTTGCAGGGCATGGAGCGCGGCAGTTGGGTTTTTTCTGTCCAGCGCCAATTGCGCGTGAATCGCAGGCAGCCAAAGTGACTGCATCTGGGTATCGAGCGGGAACCGTTTCCCCAGGTCTTGGGCCAAGGATTCGGCTCTGGCTGTGTCACCCGCCATGGCAAACGCCAGTGCCGCTTCGACTACTGTGCCGGGACTCGTTGGAGCCAGCCTTAAAGACGCTGCTGCCGACTGCCGGGCTTTGGCAGGATTGCCGTAAGCGGCTTCCCGTTGAGCAGCAATCGCCTGCCATATTGCCCCATTTTCCTTGCTATCAGCTTGTTCGGCGGAGGCGATAGCCCGCCTGGTCAATTCCCGTGCCTTGCCAACATGACCAGCGTACGCTTCGGTATCGGACGCGAGCGAAAACCCCCAGTTCTCGAACTCGGATCCGCCCGTACCCCACCACTGCTGCTGTTCCGCCATTGCTGCTGAATCCGAACTGAGAAAGGCAAGAGCATAGAGAGCACTATGAAGGACCGGTTCCTCCAGTTTTCGAGTCTGCGCCTCGCGAATAATCTGCCGCGCCTCTTCAAAATGTTGTAAGGCAAGGGCGTCGTTGGCAAGATTCACGTACACACCGACAGCATTCGGTGTAAGACTCCGATCTCGCCCCTGACTCTCCATCGCTTTCTCATACCGCCCTTGCGCCGCATACACCAGGCTCAAATTGCCGTAAGCCGCGCTTTGCCGCGGGTAGGTTGCAATCTGCTCCTGGTACGCCTGGGCTGCTTTATCCAGTTCCCCGGTTGCGTTCGAATAGTAGTCGGCGGCGATAGCCAGCCTTTCTCGCTCGCTGGCATGCTCCCGCAACTGGAATGCCTTGGTAAAGTACTCGGCGGCCCGCCCTAGCTGCGAGAGACCGTTGTAGTCATTCCCCACTTCCAGGTATCCCATGGCAAAATTCGGGTCCAGTTCGATGGAGCGTTGATCGTACGGCAGGGCTGCGGCAGAGCCTTTCTCGTTGCCGACCCTATAGCCAATGCTGTACGCTTTCAGAGCTTCGAGCGAAGACGTAGTGGCCTGTACTAGCGGAACATCAAATCTCTGTACCGTCGCCAGGGATTCGCCCAGTTCGCCGCGCAGCTTGGAAGCCGCCCCGCCCAGCGCCTCCAGCACCTTCTCTTTCGACGCTGCCGTCATCTGCTCCTGCGCCAGCGTGTCTCCGCTCTGGCAATTCACCGCCTTCAGCCCAAGCACGTATTCGCTGCCCAGGCCGCCAATCGTTCCAGCGATGTAGGCTTTGCTGCCCGCCCGCAGGCAAAGCTCCCGGGCCACTTCGGGTGTGAGTTTCGTGCTGGGCGGACGCGTCATCTCGCGCAACGTATTCGCGACCTGGCTATCGGAGAGCACATTCAAGAAAGGCGATTGCCGCAGCGAGACGTTGAGCGCCGTCTTCAGGGTATCGTCGAATACCGGATCACCCGTGCTGTTGGCAAAATCGATAAGAATGATGCTGTCTTTGTCGGTCAAGCGTTTGTTTTGATGAGAGCGGTAATAGAGACCACCCGCCATGATGCCCAGAACGACCAAAACCGCAGCCAATGATTCCTTATGCCTGCGAAGGAATCTCCCGCTACGGTACGCCATGGTGGATTTGCGGGCTCTGACCGGCGCCCCTGTCAGATAGCGCTCGATATCCCGAGAAAACTCTTCGACAGAACCATACCTTCGCTCGGGCTCCTTGCGGAGCGCTTTCAGCACGATTGTGTCGAGGTCGCCGCGCAGCCGACGCCGCAGTTCCGCCGGCTGCAAGCCGCGCTGGCTGCTCACCAGCTCCGGAGTAATGACCGTTGGCGCGTCGCCGTTGCCAGGGACCTTCTCTTCTTCCCTGCTGATGACAACACTCGGTTTTTCGGGCTCAGTTTCGCAGACTAGGCGCTCCATTTCCAACAGAGACCCACCCGTAGAGCGATACGGCCGATGGCCGGTCAGCAATTCATACAGCAATACCCCCAGCGAGTAGACATCAGTTGCGGTCGTGACCGCTTGCCCGCGAATCTGTTCTGGGCTCGCGTATTCCGGTGTCATAGGACGCCAGTCCGTTCGAGTGATATTTGCGGTTTGGAAGCACTCGGGGTTCAACAGTTTGGCGATGCCGAAGTCCAGGAGTCTGGGCGCACCGTCTTTTGCGATCAGGACATTGCTCGGCTTCAGATCCCGGTGAATGACCAGATTCTCATGCGCGTACTGTACCGCGGAACAGACTAGGCGAAAGAGCCGAAGGCGATCCTGGATGGAAAGCTTGTGAAGGTCACAATACTGGTCCACGGGCAGGCCTTCCACATACTCCATCACCAGATACGGGGAGCCATCTGCGCCGCTCCCACCGTCCAGGAGCTTCACGATGTTGGAGTGGTCCAGTGCCGCCAGGGTCTGTCGCTCATTGCGGAAACGGTGAAGGATTTGTTCGGTGTCTATTCCGGGCTTGACCATCTTTATCGCGACTTGTTTCCGATACGCCTGGTCATCGCGCTCGCCCAGGTAAACCACCGCCATGCCGCCCTGCCCAATCTGGCGGATAATCCGGTATGCCCCAATCCTCTGTCCCGCCAGGGCGCGCGACTGCCTGGACACTAGATCAGCGGTGGGACAATTCTCAAGAAAGGTGGCGGCACCGTCGAAGCTCGACAGCAGCGATTCTATTTCGGTGCGTAGCGAGTCATCGCCGGCACAGGCTTGACGCAGGAAACTGCTCCTCTGCTCGGGATCTTGTTCCAGAGCGAGCGCGAACAGCTCTTTCACTTGGTCCCATTTTTCAGGCATCCTTCGGGTCGCCTCTGCGCAGCTCACGCGCCAGCCATGCCTTGGCTAGGTTCCAGTTGCGCTTCACTGTCGTGCGGGAAACGCCCAAGACTCCGGCAGCCTCCTCAATGCTCAGACCGCCAAAAAAACGCAGCTCTACCAGTTGGGCCTGCTGCGGATCGAACTCGGCCAGTCGTGTGAGCGCTTCATCCAATGCAACGACATCCGCCGTCTTTCCCTTGGAAACGCCTGCCGCTTCTTCCAAGAAAACTCTCTCGAAGTCTCTGCCACGCTTTTGGGCATCGTGGCCACGGCTGTAGTCAACCAGGATGCGGCGCATCAGTTGAGCTGCGACGCCCATGAACTGGTCTCTGTTTTTCCAACGAACTTCCCTCTGATCGGCCAGGCGAAGATAGGCCTCATGCACCAGGGCGGTGGTTTGTAAGGTGTGATCACTGCGCTCCCGCCGCAAGTAACTGGAAGCCAAACGCCGCAGCTCCGAGTAGAGGAGCACGACGAACTCGGCCACCGCCTTGTCATTTCCGACATTGAGGTCACCCAGGAGGGTGGCTACATCTGGCATATCCATAAGGCCCTCAAACGCTATGACCCGAGCCACCGGCGGCGTGGAAGGACACCGCATGTCGCGCTCACTCGAAGTCAGGAGGCAAAGAAAAATAAGTGAGGAAAGAATCCGATCGAGACTCGAACATTTCTACTTACCCCAGGAATCGCGATCTCTTTGGCCCCGAAGTATATACCCTGTCGAATCGTAAGCCAACGGGGGCTTGCCCCTTTGTTTTTAACCGTTTGGAGCTCGCCGGCCGCCGAAAACAGAATTCCCGCTGGCCGCTGCCAAAGAAAGCGTGGGCCGCTCGCGGGGTGGACTACAGCCGGCTGACGGCGCTGTTGATCGAAGCCACCAAAGAGCAGCAGGCGCTGATCCGCCGTCAGCAAAAGGTGATTCGCGCTCAGCAGGCGCAGATCTCGCAGCTAGCCTCGCAGGTCCAGACCATTCAGGTGTCGCTGTCATCGGGCCGCCAGGCAAGCTTTGAGGTCAGCACAGCCAGCGTCCGAACTCCCCCGCGTCCTTGATTCCCTGAGGGGCGGGTTGCGGACCCGCCCCTCTTTCGTCACCGCAAATACGCAATAAGGATGGTCCGCAAAGGGGAAAAGCGGGTTTCGGTTTTCCTTTGACAACTTCTCGTCGTGCCGACGGGGCTTCAAAGGATTGTTGGCGTGATATCTCTAATTACACTCACAACCCAGGTCAATGAGTGTAATGGCTCGTGGCTGTTGAAAAAGTCCGTGATCGGAATGTAGTTTTGGCTGCGATTATCGCTGCCGTCGAGTTTTTCCTCTCACCTCAGCTAAGTGGCAGCTTGCACAGTAGGTGTTGTCGGTTGGCTGAGGAACCGCACTAGCCGCT
>DATFNP010000054.1:0-5767 GCA_035266345.1 Candidatus Sulfotelmatobacter sp. | reverse complement strand
TGTTAGCGCTCTGGGGAATGGGGCGAGCGCTTCGCCAAAAACGGCCTGGAGCCTGGCTTTTTGCCGGACTGCTTCTGACCTATCCCACGATCTACTACTTCGTATTTCCCTACGCCCGGTACCGGCACGTGATCGAGCCGGAATTGTTCATCCTGGGTGTTTTCCTGCTCTCGGAAATCGTCCGCCGCCCTCAGCCCATCGCTGAGAAGAGCTAGCGGCTCTGTTCGGGCCTCCAGTAGAATATCCAGTCCGGCCGCAGACGAAGAGGCAATCCGTACGGCGGACGTTTTTCTATGTTTAAAAAGATTCTCATCGCGAACCGCGGCGAGATTGCGGTGCGCGTCATCCGCGCCTGCCATGAGATGGGAATTGCCGCGGTCGCCGTCTACTCTGACGTGGATCGCCCCGCGCTGCACGTCCGCAAAGCTGACGAAGCCTATCCCATCGGGGCGGCGGCGGCGTCAGAGTCTTATCTCAATATCGAGAAGATTCTCGACGTCGCCGCTCGTTCGGGGGCCGACGCCATTCATCCCGGCTACGGCTTTCTTTCCGAGAATGCGAAGTTCGCCCGAGCCTGCGCTGACGCGGGCGTGAAGTTCATCGGCCCGACGGCCGCTGCCATGGACGCCATGGGCTCGAAGACGCGGGCGCGACAGGCAATGGAGCGCGCGGGCGTGCCCCTTGTGCCTGGCACTTCCCGTGGACTCGAATCGTTCGAGCAGGCCGAGCAGGTGGCGGCGCGCATCGGCTATCCGGTGATGCTGAAAGCGGCGGCGGGCGGCGGTGGCAAGGGAATGCGGCTGGTGCATGAGCCGGAGGAACTCAAGTCGGCGCTCGAGGGTGCGCGCAGCGAGGCCGAGCGGTCGTTCGGCGATAGTGAAGTCTATATCGAGAAAGCGATCATCAATCCCCGCCACATCGAGATGCAGGTGCTGGCCGATGAGCACGGCAATACCGTGTATCTCGGTGAGCGCGAATGTTCCCTGCAGCGCCGCCATCAGAAGGTCGTCGAGGAAGCTCCTTCTCCAATCGTGGACCCTGACATGCGGCGCAAGATGGGCGAGGTTGCGGTTCGCGTGGCCCAGGCGGCTGGATATACGAATGCCGGCACGGTTGAATTCCTGGTCGACCAGCAGAAGAACTTCTATTTCCTCGAGATGAACACGCGGTTGCAGGTGGAGCATCCAGTGACCGAGTTGGTCACTGGACTTGACCTGGTGCACCTGCAGATTCGCATCGCGGCGGGCCAGCGGCTGCCCTTCACGCAGGACGAGGTGCAGATTCGCGGGCACGCCATCGAGTGCCGCATCTACGCGGAAGATCCCGACAACAACTATTTTCCCAGTCCGGGCAAGATCACGCTGCTGCTGCTGCCGTCCGGCCCGGGGATTCGGCGCGACAGCGGCATGTACGAAGGCTGGACCGTGCCCATGGACTACGATCCGCTGCTGGCCAAGCTGATCGGCTACGGCACGGACCGCGAGCAGGCCATCAGTCGCCTGACCCGCGCCTTGAACGAATATTTCGTGGGCGGGATCAAAACTAATATTTCGCTGTTCCGGCGCATTCTAAGCGATCCGGATTTTCGCGCCGCGAAGCTGGACACCGGTTTTCTGGACCGGCTCTTGAAGCAGAAGCAGGCAGAGGCTCCGGCGGATCCCAAAGCGATCGAGGTGGCAGTGATTGCCGCTGGCATATTTGCCGCCATGGGCGCTGCCGCTGCTGGCGCGGGCGAGCAGGTGGTCGGCAACCATTCCACAAATAGCAGGCCGAACCCTGCGTCGAACTGGAAGATTGCGGCGCACAAAGAGGCGACGCGATGACCAACGGAGTTACTGGCAACCGGCAATTGGTAGCTGACAACTAGTTTCTCATGACCTACGACATCAGCATCGACGGCAAGCAGCACCGGCTCGATCTCAATCGAGCAGAGGGGCGCTGGTCGTGCCGGCTTGATGGGCGCGAGGTCGAAGTGGACGCAGTGCTGGCGCGCCCAGATGTGCTTTCTCTCCGCATCGGAAACCAGGCGTACGAAGTGAAGTGCGAACGCGTGGCGGGCGACATGCATCTTTGGGTGGGCAGCGCGCGCTTTGCCGCGGAAGTCCGCGATCCCAGGTCATTGCGCGGGCGCGGGCGCGCGGTCGATGATCAAGGGCCCAGGAAACTGACCGCCCCCATGCCGGGCAAGATTGTGCGTGTGCTGGTTAGCCAGGGGGCCGAGGTCGAGGCGGGCGCAGGTGTGCTCGTGGTTGAGGCGATGAAGATGCAGAACGAAATCAAATCGCCGAAGAAGGGCACGATTCAGAAGATTCTGGTCAGCGAAGGCGCGGCGGTGAATGCTGGAGATGTGCTCGCGATCGTCGAGTGACTGGAGTACATACCTGTATCAGTCAGAATCGCGGACCTCGCGGAGATCCGCCCGCGTTAGGGCGTAACACTTTAAACTGCCGGGTTCTGGAATGTCCTCTATTTCCGTTGATACGCCGCGATACCGGGTCCCAACGGCATCTCTATCGGCGCGTGTCATCGCCTCTCGCGGCGTGCAAAACTGATAGTTTTTTTCGGAAACCGGTATGCGCGTTAATCGCATCGCCCAGCGATGGCCCGCCTCGAAGAGTTCTTCCGGAAGTCGATCTGCGGAGTGATGCCGATTGCTGCCCCAATAGTCGATCCGTATCCACGGATCGTCCACCTTGCCGCTCACAACTTTTTCCACTTTCGCAACTAGTGTGTCGTATTGATGACCGAGTCCGTTCGGAGATTGGCTCAGCCAATCGTCGTAGGCACCGACCTGAACGATTACGTCGACCGTCGCTGCTTCTGTGGAAGAAACCTTGGAAGGACTTGTTCGCTGCGTTTGTGCCCACACCTGCAAATAGAAGAGAGTCACAAAACACGTCGCTGCTATCGAACCCGATCGAAACGACATATCTCTTCCCCCGACTGCCTGCTTGGGTGATTACTTCTCCATCCCGTTGCTGTCGAGCACTTTCTTCGCGTAATAGTTCTCGACCTTGGCGGAATCCCGCAAAACCTCGTAATACGCGGCCTTCAGCAATTGCTCGCGGCGGTCATGAAGCTGCGAGCGGATGGCTTGCTGCACCCGCGGGTCGGACAGTTCGCGTTGTCCCGCAGGTTCCTTCGACACCAGTTTTACGATGCGGAATCCCACCGCCTGCCTGGTTGCGGGATTCACCACGCCAATGATGGGGCTGTACTGGCCGGGCTTGAGCTTCATGACCGTTTCGCGGGTTGCCGGGTCGGTGCCCTTCAGGCCAGACTCGGGCACGGTGCCGAGATCGCCGCCGTTGCCGGACGTTTCCGGGTCTTCGGAGTACTTCATGGCTAGAGTGGCAAAGTCATCGCCACTGTCCAGGCGATTAGCGATCATCTGGACTTTTTTTCGGGCCTCGGCTTCGTTCTGCGCTTTGTCGTTCTGATTTTGAGCCTGCGGGTTGGGCTCCGAGGTCACCATGATCTGGGCCAGGTGATATCGCGTCTCGATCAAGTTGAACTCGCCCTTGTGCGAGTTGTAGTAGTCGGTAATGTCCTGGTCGGTCACGTTGATCTTGGACGAAACTTCCTTGTTCATCACCTTGTCGAGAGTAATCGAGCGCCGGATGTCGCGTTTGAAATCGGCGAGGGTGATCTTCTTGTCCTTGAGGCGCTTGTCGAATTCTTCCTGTGAAAAAGGAGATTTAATCTCGTTGTACTTGCGGTCTACCTCTTCATCAGTGGCCAGCAGACCGAGTTTTTCGGCGCGGCGCATCAGGATCTCGTCTTCGATCATCTGCTGCAGGATGTTGAGGCGCAGCGCGGTGGCCTGCTCACCGGTCGGCGGCTGCGGGGCCGCGGCGACGTTGTTGTCGTAGACCTTGTCGACGTCGGTTCGGAAAATTTTCCGGCCATCCACCGTCGCCATCACGTCACCGCCGGTCTGCGAGTTGCAGGCGGCCAGAGCTGCCAGCAGCACGGCGGCGGAGAGTGCCGCGGCGAACTGGGCAAAGAATGAGTTTCTTCTCAAGAGTGTTTCTCCGTTCCTGACTGCAAGCACAAACGAGAATCCGACCGAGGGACAGGCCGTGTTGCATCCCTTCTCGACCAACTATTTAGATGCTGGAGCCAGGGCTGATGAAACGTGCTGCGGCACAGGTTCTCCTGCGTCTTTCAAAGCGGCGTCCAGTGCGGCGCGAACCTCAGCGATAGGAACCGCCCCATCAATTTTCTGTCCATTGATGAACAGAGCCGGTGTTCCGTTTACACCAAGTCCTTCCGCTTCTTTCATGGAAGCCTTCACGGCGTCTTCATTCTGGGCTTTGACACAGGATTGCAATTTCGCCACGTCCAGGTTGTGTTTCTGCCCTTGCAGCATAGTTATCTTGTCCACAGCTTCAAGGCGCGCCCCCGGAGTTTTCTCCGTGTCCACCTCGCGCTTGTTGGCGTGGATGTAGTCGGCGAAATCCCAATAGGCGCCGCCGTTCTGCGCGGCCAGGCAATTTGCGTCCACGGCCGCATGGAGCGCCCAGGGATGAATCTCCGTCAGCGGGTCGTCTTTGTAGATGAAGGTGACCCGGTCGCCATACTCCCTGAAAATTTCCGGAAACAGCGTTTCGTGCATTCGCGAGCAGAACGGGCACTCGAAGTCGTCGAAATTGACCACCACAACCTTGGCAGACTTGGCCCCGCGCGTGGGCCGGCCATTGACGTCGATCTTGCTCATCAGTTCGGCGAACGGATCCTTGGTCAGATCGAATCTGGTCAGGCGCAGCATGGTGGCGCGGTCCTTGGAAAGCAGGAACTTGTAGTCTTTCTGCTTGCCCTCGCCACCATCGATGATCACAGACACCGCATCATACCCGGGCATTTCACTACTAGGAGTGATGGCGCCGACGACTACTTTCACCTCGGCGGGGATGGTGTAGAAAGAGCGCACCTGGTGTTCGATCTTGCGAGCGACGTCGGGAGGCGCGGACTGGGCCACACAGCCCAGGCAAACCAGAAGCAGGATAAGCAGCGAACGTCGGATTAGAGTCACCAGAAACCGCCTCAGCGTCACTTTTATCTTCTCGATTATCTCACAGCGACATGCGAGCCAGCCCCCGGAAGGCGCGGGCTTGCGGCGCGTCTAACCGGTGCGGCGTAGTTGTTCCGCGGGCAGTAAGGAGTTCATCGATCCGGAGCGGAATCCTTCCAGGTCGAGAGTGACGAACTTGAATCCCAGTTCCTTGAAGATTGCGGTGAACTGGGCTGCCATCGCGGGATTCAGCGCGCGTTCCAGTTCCTCGCGGGCGATCTCAATGCGGACGATGTCGCCATGATGGCGCACCCGGAACTGCCGGAAGCCGAGGGCTCGAATCGCGTCCTCCCCCCGCTCGACCACATCGAGCGCCTCGCGTGTGACCGGGCGGCCGTACTCGATGCGCGAGGAGAGGCAGGCCGATGCGGGCTTGTCCCAGATGCGCAGCCCAGCCTGGCGCGCCAGTTCGCGAATTTCCTGCTTGGTGAGTCCTGCTTGCAGCAGGGGAGCGGCAACGTGGTGCTGCTTGGCGGCCTGCTGCCCCGGGCGGAAGTCGCCCTGATCGTCCAGGTTGACGCCGTAGGCAATCGCGTCGAACCCACGTGCGGCGCGGAGTGTCTCCATCACCGCAAAAAGTTCGTCTTTGCATTGAAAGCAGCGCTGCCCATCGTTGCGCGCATATTCAGGACGGTCGAGTTCCGCGGTGGAGATGACTTCGACGGGAATCCCCTGCTCGTTGGCGAAGGCGAT
>DATFNP010000053.1:0-59791 GCA_035266345.1 Candidatus Sulfotelmatobacter sp. | reverse complement strand
GAATCAGTTCGCGGCGGACCACGAACACGGTGGCCAGCAGGAACTGTTTCCTCGTTTCATCGGGTTCGCTGAGGATGGGATGGCTATGGTAGAAGGTGTTGAACAGCTGCGCCAGCTGGAAAACGTGTTTGGCCAGATAGGCGGGCTCGGTTGTGGCTATGCACTGGTCAATGACGTAGGCGGTCTTGGATGACGCCAGCCAGAGCTCCCAGATTTCGTTGGCCTCCGCTCCTGTGAGAAAGTTTGTCAAATCCCCGGTGGAGATCCTGCTGGCAACGTCTTTGCAGAAAGTTTCGGGATCCAAACCTGCCTTTCTGAAAATACTGGTCGCGCGCACGACTGCATATTGCGCATAAGGCCCGGTCTCGCCCTCGAAACTCAGTGCTTCTTTGAAGTCGAAGGCGATCACCGACGGCTTGGTGTATTTCAGCATGAAGTAGCGCAGCGCGCCGATGGCAATCTGTGTGGCAATCCGCAGGCGTTCGTCATCGCCGAGTTGCGGGTGGCGCGAATCTACTTCTTTCTTGGCCGAGGCGATGAGCTGATCGAGCAGATCGTCGGCCTTGACCCCAAAGCCCTTGCGCCCGCTGACCTCGATGTAAGGGCGCGCTTTGTCTTCTTCGCTTAGTGTGTATCCCAGTTCGGCGGCGCAGCGCGGCGTGAGCGCGACCATCTCGTAGGAAAAATGCGTATAGCGGTCGGCGGCTTCCCCATGGCCAAGCCCGCGCAGGGCTTCGATCACCGTGTTTTGCGCCTCAGACTGGCGCGCGTCAATCACGTTGTAGATTTCGGCGACGTCGCCGAAGTGGGGATGGTCCTTCTCTCCCTCTGTCGTGGAAATCCAGCAATCGTGATGGTTGGGATAGAGGTAGAACTTGCGATAGCCGAAGTCGCGGCCCAGCAGGCCGAACTTCCACATATGGTAGGCGATGTCTTTACCGACGTAGCCCACCGTACCGTTGGAACGCACGATGACTTTCTGGTCTTCCTCTGAAACTTCCTCTGAGACCTCGCCGTTCTCCGTGTTCCCCGTGTCTTCGGCGGTTAAGCTCTTTTGTCCCGTCCCTGCGCGGCGCATCACCCAGCAGCCTCTATTCTTGCCCTCGCTCTCAAACGTGAGCACCAGGGCTTCCTTCAGCTTGGTAAAGGCCGCATCCCAGAAGTGCAGGTGCAGGATTTCGCTTTCGCGGGGCAGGAAATCGTATTCGATGTCGAGCCGGTCCATGGTCTCAAGATGCCGGCGCAGCACGGCGATCGAGATCAGGTCGGCAACAGCGGCCGTGTCGCTGGCGGCGTCTTCAATCGCGTGCAGCGTTTGGAGGCGCGCTTGCAGATTTGCCTTGTCCTGCTCGTACCATTGCGAGACGCGGGCATACAGATCCCAGCAGTAATAATCGAAGCGCGGCCGGCCAGCGAGTGCTTCAATTTCGGCGCGCGATTTCTTTTCGATATGGGTGAATCCCACCACCACGTCGGCCACCTGCACTCCGGTATTGTCAATGTAGTTCTGAACGTCCACTTCCCGGCCCGCGTAGCGCAGCAACCGCACAAACGTATCGCCCAGGATGGCGTTGCGCAGGTGCCCGATGTGGGCGGCCTTGTTGGGATTGATGCTGGAGTGCTCAACCAGAATCTTACCGTGGGAAATGTCGCTCTCAGGCCTTTGATCTGCGATGAGAGCAATCACTAATCCAGCTCGATTCAATCTTGCGTTTACGTACGGGCCCTTTGCCTCGAAGGACTCAAATCCAAGAACTCCCGTTTGATTGAGCAGGGCGACGATCTCTTGAGCGATCCTCGGGGGAGGAGCAGGAAACAGCTTAACCAACTGAAAGGCCACGGGTGATGAATAATCGCCCAAGCGTACGAGCGGCGGTTGCTCAATAGGGACATCGCGAACTGGTTTATCGGGACATTTCGCCAATAAGGCGAAGCGAATCGCCTCAGCGAACAGTCTTTGGTAGTGTCGATACAAGGATTCCCTCTAAGCCCTTGAAGAAACAGTGATTTTAACAGAGAGGACTGCAGGCGCACGTTTGACGGAGGCGGAAGCGTTCCCTATGATGAAAGTTTCTCATCGTGGCGGCACAAACCCTTTCACCACAGAGGCCACAGAGTGCACGGAGGTTGCTCTTTGTGAAGCTTCCGCTGTGATCTCTGTGCCCCCTGTGGTGGGGACTCGGAAGTTTATGCGCATTGCCTACCTCGAGTGTTTTTCCGGCATGAGCGGCGACATGTTCCTGGGCGCACTCGTGGATGCCGGAGTTTCGCCGCAGTTACTGGAAAACGCCGTGGCTGCGCTGGGAGTCGGCGCAAGGCTTGAGATTTCGCGAGTGGTGCGCAGCGGTATTTCAGCCACGAAAGTGGATGTTTGGGTGGACGGCGAGAAGGATGTGGCGCGGGCACCCTCACCCGCGAACGCTGCGGGTGAAAACGAACACGATCCTGGTGAACACACCCACCCGCTTGAACACGGACATTCTTTACAGCTCCGGCAGCCGCGGGGGGGGGCGCCGGCGCCACAGGAGCACTCTCATGGGCGGGGCTTGACCGAGATTCGCCAGATCGTCGGCAAAGCCGGCATCAACGAAGCAGCTAAGAAAACGGCCCTCGCGATGTTCGAGGCTCTGGGGGCAGCGGAGGCAAAGATTCACAGGGTGCCGGTCGAAGAAGTTCATTTCCACGAGGTCGGAGCGGTGGATGCGATGGTGGACATCGTTTGCGCCGCGGTGGGCGCGGAAAGTCTGGGAGTAGATGAAATCGTCTGCTCGCCCTTGAATGTCGGCGGCGGGATGGTGACTTGCGCGCACGGAACGTTTCCTGTCCCGGCTCCGGCAACGGTCGAACTGCTGGCCGGAGCGCCCGTGTATTCGTCGGGGCTGCAATGCGAGTTGGTCACACCCACGGGCGCCGCAATTGTGAGGACCTTGACCCACCGCTTTGCCGCGTTCCCGGAGATGAAGATCGAGAAGTTCGGCTACGGAGCTGGATCGCGTGATTTTTCCGGCCATCCCAACGTCGTGCGGCTCACCGTTGGAGAGACGGCGTCAACTCTGGCGGCGAAAACCGCGTCGGATGTGGTGACCGTACTCGAAGCCAATCTGGATGACCTCAATCCTCAGGTATTCGGCTACGTGACCGACCGCCTGCTGGAGGAAGGCGCGCTGGACGCGTTCGCGATGCCGGTTCAGATGAAAAGGAATCGCCCCGGCACTCTGCTGACGGCCTTATGCAAGCCGGAAGACGCCAGCCGCCTGACGGAATTGATCTTCACCGAGACCACCACGCTGGGCGTCCGCCGGCGCGAAGAAGTGCGGCAAACTCTGGCGCGGCGCTGGGAGAATGTGCACACGCCGTGGGGCGAGGTCCGCATCAAGATCGCCAGCATGAACGGAACGGTTACAAATTACGCGCCCGAATATGAAGACTGCCGCCGGATCGCAACTGAGCATCATGTTCCTCTGAAGACGGTGATGCAGGAGGCGGCGCGGGTTTATCTGAGCGAAAAACAGTAACCGAAGAGCACCTACACACAGAGCCCTGGGATCTTCTGTGGCCTCTGTGGTTAAGAAATAGATCATGACCAGAAAGTTCTACATTACGACCCCGATTTATTACGTGAATGCGCGGCCGCACATCGGACACGCTTACACGACGATCGCCTGCGATACGATCGCGCGGCGGCAGCGCCTGCTGGGCGCTGACACGTTTTTTCTGACCGGCACCGACGAGCACGGGCAGAAAATCGAGCGCGCGGCGCAGGCCGCGGGCAAGACGCCGCAACAATTCACCGACGAAGTCTCGGGGGAGTTTCGCGCGCTCTGGCAACGCATGGGCATTTCGAACGACGACTTCATCCGCACCACCGAAGACCGCCACAAAAAGCGCGTGCAAGAGTTGTTCCGCCGCATCCGCGACAACGGCTACATCTACAAAGGACGATACAGCGGGCAGTATTGTTTTTCTGACGAACTCTACGTGGACGGGGCGAAGCCCGGCGATCCCTGTCCGATCTGCAACCGGCCCACCGAAACTGTCGAAGAAGAGAATTACTTCTTCAAGCTCTCCGCATTTCAGGACGAGCTGCTGGAACTCTACGCGAACCCTGACTTCGTTCGCCCGGAAACGCGCCGCAATGAGGTCATTTCATTTGTGAAATCGGGCCTGCGCGATCTGTCCATCAGCCGCTCGACGTTTTCCTGGGGCATTCCCGTACCAGACGATCCCAAACACGTGATTTATGTGTGGCTCGACGCGCTGGCCAACTACATCACGGCCATTGGTTATGGGTCCTCGCACGCCGGTGCGCAAGCGGCTTTCCAGAAGTACTGGCCAGCCGACGTGCACATGATTGGGAAAGAGATTGTCCGCTTCCACTGCGTGTACTGGCCCGCATTTCTGCTGGCGGCGGGACTGCCGCTGCCCAAGGCCATCGTGGCCCACGGCTGGCTGCTGTTTGAAGAGAGCAAGATGTCGAAATCGCGCGGCAACATCGTGCGCACCGAGACGATTCTCGACGTGCTGGGCGCCGACGCGCTGCGCTATTTCCTGCTCCGGGAAGTAGTCTTCGGTCAGGACGGATCGTTTTCGTTTGACGCGCTGGTGCAGCGCTACAACTCCGACCTGGCCAACGGCCTGGGCAATCTGGCCAGCCGCACGTTAACCATGATTAACAGATATTTCAAAGGCGAGGTGCCATATCCCTCGCACGGAGCGTCGAGGACCGCTGCGGATGACGCGATTGCCACGACGGCGCGCCAGGCGATTCATGAATTCGCCACGCTGTTCGATCAGTTCCAGTTCTCGCGTGCGCTAGAAACGGCGTGGGGACTGATTGCAGCGGTTGACAAGTACATCGTCGAGAACGAACCCTGGTCGCTGGGCGAGAAGCAGGACGAAGACAGCCGCTCGCGTCTGGCCACGGTGCTCTATACCTCGGCCGAGGCACTGCGCATTGCCACCGCTCTCGCGCATCCAGTCATGCCGGATGCAACCGCCAGAATCTGGACCCAGATGGGCCTGGGAGACATCAAGAAACTCGCTCTGGCCGATCTGGCGTGGGGGCAGTTGCCTCTAGGCACGAAGCTGGGCGAAGTACAGCCCGTTTTCCCGCGCGCCGACAAGAGTGCGATTGAAAGGATGCAGAGCATGGAAGATCAGCAACGAGGCCCGGTGGTGGAGGAGACCATGGCGCCAGCGACGACGCCGGCAGCGGCCCAGGCAACGCCGAATGAGAAGTCGGCCACGCCGCCCGCAACTCCCGCCTCTGACGGCGGGAAGATTACGATTGATGACTTCGCCAAGATCGAGCTGCGTGTGGGCGTGGTGAAAGTCGCCGAGCGCGTCCCCAAGGCCGACAAACTCTTGCGGCTGGAAATTGATATCGGTACGGAAGTGCGGCAAGTAGTGGCGGGAATCGCCGAAGCCTACGCGCCCGAGACCCTGATTGGCCGCAAGGTCGTGATCGTGGCCAACCTGGCTCCCCGCAAACTGCGCGGACTGGAGTCGAATGGCATGATCGTGGCCGCGTCTCTGGAAGGCGGAAAGCCTGTGCTGGCAAGCTTTCTGGAGGATGTGCCGGTGGGAGCGCGCCTAAAGTAGGGGAGAAGTCAAACAAGATCAAAACCAAGCCGAGCTTCGCTCGGCCGGACAGCCGGGGGCGGCTGTCCCCACACAAGCATGTTCGTAGATTCTCACGCCCATCTCGACGGCAAGCAGTTTGACTCCGATCGCGAGCAGGTAATCGCTCGCGCCCGGGAGGCCGGAGTTCGAACGATGGTTGCTATTGGCAATGGCGATGGCCCTCCGACGCTCGATGCCGGGATTCAACTGGCCGACCAGCACGCGTTCATGTATGCGACGGTCGGCATTCATCCCCACGAGGCCAGGCTTGCGGATGAAGCCGCCTACCAGACGATGGAGCAACTGGCTCGGCATCCTAAGGTGATTGCTTGGGGTGAGATCGGACTTGATTACTACTACGACCATTCCCCTCGGGAAATCCAAAAACAGGTTTTTGCGCGACAGATGGAACTGGCAGCGGCGGCCAAACTGCCCATCGTGATTCACTGCCGACCTTCCGAAGGCAGCGACAATGCCTGGGAAGATTGCCTCGGTTTAATCAGGGACCAGTGGGCTCCGCGCGGCTTGGGCGGCATTCTCCATTGTTTCACCGGAAACCGGGCGCAGGCCATGCGCGCTCTGGACATGGGCTTCCTGATTTCCTTCGCCGGCAATATGACCTATCCCAAGGCCCAGCAGATTCGCGATGCGGCGCTCGATGTCCCGCTCGACCGCTTGCTGATCGAAACGGACTCGCCATATCTTGCCCCCGTGCCGCACCGCGGCAAACGCAATGAGCCTGCCTTCGTCGTAGAAACTGCCCGCAGGATGGGCGAATTGCGCGGGCTCAGCCTGGAAGAAGTGGGCGAACGCACCTCCCGTAACTTCTACAGTTTTTTTGAATTGGCTGAAATGGATGAAAAGAAAGTTTCAACCCCTTAGGTCCAGAGTTCTGTTAACCTCAGGTTAAGATTCCATTGTTTCAGAAAGAATAGAAATGTATGCCCGATAACAGCTTCGACGTCGTCAGCAAGATTGATCTGCAGGAAGTTTCCAACGCCATCCAGCAGGCGCTGAAGGAGGTCCATACCAGGTTCGATCTGAAGGATTCGAAGTCGAACATTGAACTGGAAAAAGACGCCATCGTGCTGCACTCTGCCGACGAGTACAAGCTGAAGGCCGTGAACGACGTCCTGCAACAGAAACTGGTCAAGCGCGGCGTCGCCCTGAAAGGCCTGATCTACGGCGAAGTGGAACCGGCGGCGGGTGGCACAGCCAAGCGCCGCATCACCATGCAACAGGGCATTCCGATTGAGAAAGCCCGCGAGATCGTCAAGACCATCAAGGACGCGAAGAAGAAAGCGCAGGCTTCGATCCAGGGCGATCTGGTGCGGGTCAGCGGCAAAGATCGCGACACTCTGCAGGAGATCATCGCCCTGCTGCGCCAGAAAGATTTCGGCATTGACATGCAGTTTACGAACTATCGGACAAACTGAGCCAATCAGTTGAGCGCGCCAGTCACCATTAACGGGAAAGAGATCTTCGACCTGCTGCGGGAGGATCTCGTCGCCCTGGAAGGCGAGTTCGGCCGCGACACGGTCTCGAACGTCCAGGCCATCACCGAAATCGGCGAATATCTGCGCGCCGGCGGAGGCAAGAGAATCCGCCCGGCGCTGCTGCTGCTGGCTGCCAAGTTGTTCGACTACGAGGGGCGGGGCGCGGTACGGTTGGGCGCTGTCGTCGAAATCATTCACACCGCAACCCTGGTCCACGACGACATAATTGACGAGGCCAAGACCCGCCGCGGCCGTCCCGCGGCCAACACGCAATGGGGGAACTCCAAGTGCGTGCTGGCCGGTGACTGGCTCTACATGCAGGCGTTCAGAATTGCAGTGCAGGAACGGAATTTTCGCATCCTCGACACTTTGATCGAACTGACGCAGCAGATGGTCGAAGGCGAACTGCTGCAGATGGAAAAGCTGGGCAAGCTGATCACGCTCGACGAGCATTTCGATCTCATTTTTCGTAAAACGGCGTGCCTGTTCTCGGTTTGCATGCGTCTCGGCGCCATTCTGGGCGGCGCCACCGCTGAGCAGGAGACGGCTCTCGGCCGGTACGGACACGACCTGGGCATGGCATTCCAGATCGTGGATGATGTGCTCGATCTCACTGCGTCGGAAGAAGTTCTGGGCAAGCCAGTCGCCAGCGATCTGCGCGAAGGCAAAATTACCATGGCCGTCATCCACGCCCTGGAGCACTGCACGCCCGCGGAGCACACGCGTATTGCGACCGTGCTGCGCGAGCGCGCTTTCAATGGCGTCACGCATGGAGAAATCCTGCAGATCCTGCAGCGCTACCGGTCGCTGGAAGCGGCCACAGCTCGCGCAGGCCATTATGCCGAATCGGCGCGGAAGGCAATCTGTACCTTCCCTGATTCTGAGATCAAGCGCGCCCTGCTCTGGGCGCCCGAGTTTGTGGTGGCACGAGAAAAGTAAGCTCGGCTCTGCAACGACCTCTCCGTTCCTGCTTTTCTGGCCACCCACTTGTCCACTCCCCGGCTTCGCAACATCTGGCCAAGGGTAACCATGTGAGCCGGAGCACAATGTCCTCCGCAGAACCCGCTTGATTGCCATCACGGCCAGCAGTGACCGTCGCTACAGACATTTTCTCCCGGAAGAATCGAAAATGTGCGCAGTTGGCGGCACTGTCCGTCAGCGCAAAAGGCTAATGAGACGTACTGGCATGCGACGGGCCGCAAAACGTGCGGCCTAGTCCTCTCCTCAACGGCGCTTGAGAAAGGCAAGTCGCCGAGGGACCTTTTCCGCTGCGAACGGGAACCATCAACGGAAGACGGCGGCTCCAGTCGAAGTTTTAGACGAAAAGGCGCCAGGTTCTTGCGACGCGCCGACCCGTGCAGGGCCGGAGAGACTCCGAGTGCAGACCGCCGTCTTGCTTACCCTGGACGGGGACAGTCCTCCTGAGAGACACCCGCCCCGCCCAGAGAGGCCGGACATGGCTCGTTCAGAGCCATGTCCGGCTTTTGTTTATACTGAACCCTTAGTTCGTCAGGAACATCCAACCGTACTTTACTAGACCACCTATGAATGACCTGCTCTCCATGATGGCTCGCCACGGCTACGCTCTGACCTTCTGTGTCCTGTTGGCGGAGGCAATCGGGCTTCCCTTCCCATCTGCGATCGCGCTGGTGGTGGCCGGGGCGGCTGTCGCGTCACACACCCTGGTGGGACCGACCGTACTCCTGACCGGCATGACCGCGCTTTTGCTGGGCGACATCTCTCAGTTCTGGTTGGGCCGTTACGCCGGCTGGGCCCTGCTGGGTTTCCTGTGCCGCCTTTCCATGAATCCGGAAACCTGCATCCTGCGCTCGGCCGAGTCCTTCTACAAGCGCGGCAAGACCACGCTGCTGATCGCCAAGTTCATTCCGGGGATCAACACCATGGCGGCTCCGTTGGCCGGGAGCATGAAGATGCCCTTCGGGCAGTTCCTGCGCCTCGATTTCACCGGCGCCTTCCTCTATTGCCTGACCTATCTGCTGGTGGGTTATGGATCCCGCGATTTTCTGGCCAATCTCTTGAGCGGCTTCCATGCCGCGGGGCGTGCCCTGGAAGGGGTGGTCATCGTGGCGCTGGTGGTCTACGCCGTCTATCACATCGCGCAGGCCGTTAAGTACCGCAAGTATGACGTCGTGCCTCGGGTTCAGGTGCAGGAACTGGCGGCGCGCCTGGCCTCGGCAGACGCCATCAACGTGCAGATCGCTGACGTGCGCAGCCACGGCTACTACGACCGGGGAGCCGAGCGCATTCGGGGCTCCATCCGCATCGAACCCAACAATCTGGAGGAGGAAATCAAGAGCCTCCCCAAAGACAAGGACATTTACCTTTACTGTACTTGAGCACGCGAAGCGACCAGCGCCCGGGTGGCGCACTTGCTGCGGGAAAAAGGATTCAACACGTTCGTGATCGTCGGCGGCCTGACCGCCTGGCGCAAAGCGGGAGAGCCGCTCGAGTCCGTGCCCAAGGACGATCTGGTCAAGCTGCCTACGTTTTCCTAGGCGCAACTTGGCAACCTTTCTTGAGACTCGCGCAACTCTATTGCAGAAATTTGGTTGAAGTTGAAGGAGTCGGGCTCGCACCTGGGTCGTCCGGAGGCATTCATGCGACAGCTCGCCACTGTTTCCCTCGCCGCCCTGGCAGTGATGGCACTCTGGGTAGCCTCAGTCTCTGGGCACCCACGAGAACCAGCACAACTGTCGGTTGCCGTCTACGATTCGAATCCGTCCCACCTCTGGAACCGTCTCTACGCGGCATTGTTGATGCGAGAGGATCGGCACGGGCACTACTACGGAGAGGATTCGCTCGACCCGCTACTCTGGCTGGAAACAGAGCACTTGCTGGCCGGGCCTTCCCACGACCGCGCGCTGCGAGTTCTTGACGAATTCCTCAAAACGCACGGGGAGAATCTGATTCACGATCCCCTGAAGCGGGCGATGTTGCAGCGCGATCTGTGGGTGGTGTTTGATTGGTCGGTCCAACAGTTTTCGCGTTCAAAGAGACCAAGCTATGCTGAGGAGAAGCTGGAGCTCCAGGCTCGGCTGGCGGAGGTGCTGCGGCGGCTTGAGTTGAGTCCGAAGGAGATCGAAAGGCTGCCGGACAACTATGCTCAGGCATTGGCCTCGGGCACGTTTGCCAGGGAATACGACCCGGCGCACCCCGATCGGACTTTCCTGCCGCCGGACCTGTTTGACCCGCGCGGACCGTGGGTAGGCATCTCGCCCAGTCCGGAATCCGACTCCGGCGTGGCAAAGATGCACATCTTCAACTTCTCAGGAAGATCGGGCTTCCTGGTATTCGTGCGGCTCCCTGAGGGGCGAAAAGCGACGTTCGATTATTTCCAGTCTCTATGGAACTTTCCCCAACCCTATGTCCAGGGGCCAATTTCTGCCGCGGACCAGGCCCCGGTCAATCCCGACCTGCCGTCGTTTCCAGCGGGAACGCAGGTCGCGCTCGTGCGCCGTATGACGCTCATTGACAATGAGGGCAACCTGGTGGCCTCTTCCCTCACCGAGAGCGTACAGATTCGTGTCTACCACAAGATCACAGCCACCGAGGAGCGCAACTTCAGCGGCACTGTGGCCGATATCGTCAGGAATACCGGGCAAGACTTTTACGAAATCAAACTCAGTCGCCCACTGCTGTTCTCAGGCAAGAATGGCGGCCTGCGAGCCATTGGTCGCGATGAGAAAGAGTTTTCCACCTTTCAGACAAAAGGGGACGATCCCATCGAAGAACCCGGCGATCCGAAGTTCGAAAGCAATGCGATTCCGAAGTTACAGACCTGCGCTTGGTGCCATTCGGGCGGAGGAGTGCGCTCGCTGAACAGCCGGGAGGCCCTGCTGAAGCCCAATCGGCGCCAGCAGGAACCTGCGAACGCTGATTATGGGCCGATCTACTGGGGCGACAGCGCCGCGATCGAGTGGAAACAGAGCCACTACGACTGGGGGTTGCTCAACGGCTACTGGAGAGCGGCCCATCCACAATAGTTTCCCATCGTAAACCGCCTCACGCGCCGAATTGTCGCAGGTGATGATCCAGATGTTTGTACATTCCGCGTGCCCACTCCTCGGAAGTAACCGCTCCAAAGAACGGATGCGGATGCCGGGTGCATTGCGCTTCCCCGCCTTCGTGAAACTGCTTCAGTTTGAGTTTGAGTTGTTCTTTCTCGCGAGCAAAATCCCTCTGATCGGAGACCACGAGTTTCTTATCCGTGGGGTTGTTCTTGGAGAATGGCTTCTCGTTGGTATAGATCGGTTTGACGAACTGCCCGATCAGCCTCCCGATCAACATGCGCGGGGGATTGAGCCGCCCCGCCGCCATATCCAGCGCCGCGGAGCAATGCGCCATCATCTGCTCCACATCCATCTTCCCCCACTGCCTCGCGGACGCGGGCTGCAGCCGGTCAAGGCGCGAGATTATTTCGTCCACGGCTTCGCGCTGGAATAGGTTTCTCAAGTTCCCTCCCGAGAGCCATCCCTCAACTCGGAGAATGATAGCGCCGAGAATCATAGCAAGGAAGAGGCCCCGCTCCGCCGCGGGCTTTGCAAACCGGCATGTACAATTGGGTCTCTTTGCCGCACCGCGATGAACAATACCTCCAGTGGTGAGCAACCCGGTTCTGGCGCGGTGGATCAACTGCCGTTGGCCCGCGACAGCCATCCCGGGATGAACCGGGTGGTTTTCCTTCTGGCCGCTGCTGTTCTTATCAACTACATAGACCGCAGCAATCTTTCGATCGCCGCGCCCCTGCTAAAAGATGAGCTTGGGCTTTCCGGATCGCAGCTCGGCACACTGCTCTCGGCCTTTTTCTGGACCTACGCCGTGATGCAGATTCCCGCCGGATGGCTGGTGGACCGCTTCGACGTGAAGTGGGTGTTTGCCCTGGGATTTTTCGTCTGGTCGGCGGCAACGGCAGTCACCGGAGTCCTGCACGGATTCGCTGCCTTGCTGGTGATCCGGGTAGTTTTGGGCCTGGGAGAATCGGTTGCTTTCCCCTCGGTCGGCAAGATTCTGGGCAGCTATTTCGAAGAAAGCCGCCGCGGATTTGCCAACGCTGCGGTCATGGCCGGCCTCGCTCTCGGGCCTGCCCTGGGCATGCTCGTGGGAGGAAATGTGGTTGGGCGCTTCGGCTGGCGCCCATTTTTCGTCACGCTGGGCCTTCTGGGTTTCCTATGGCTGGGTCCGTGGTGGGCCTGGATGCCGCGCCGGGCGCACAGTTCCGCCGCGGCGCCGGGCCAAAAGCCAGGCATTCTCGACGTTTTGCGGCACCAGTCCGCTTGGGGAACGTGCATCTGCCAGTTCGCTCTTAATTATCCGCTCTATTTTCTAGTCACCTGGCTGCCCTTCTATCTGGTCCGTGGAAGGGGTTTCTCGATGACCCATATGGCACGGGTGGGGGGATTGGTCTTCCTGCTCTACGCGGTTTCATCGGTCATCTTTGGAAAACTCTCAGACCGCTGGATTGCCGCCGGCGCAACTCCCACCAGAGTGCGCAAGTCCTTGGCAATTCTTGGCAATGCGTCCATCGGCGTTTTCCTGGTGGCGTCGGCACTTGCGCCGGACGTCTTGTGTGTTCCGATGCTCGCCCTGACCGGATTCTCCATGGGCATATCATCCAGCAATCTTTGGGCGATCACGCAGACCCTGGCCGGGCCGCAGATGGTTGGCCGGTGGGTCGGCGTGCAGAATTTTGTGGGAAATTTTGCCGGCGCGGTGGCGCCGGCGCTCACCGGATTTCTCCTCGATCGCACCGGCCAGTACTACTGGGCGTTTTTCATTACCGCGGCGGTCACCTGGACCGGCGTTCTCAGCTGGGTCTTTGTCGTTGGTCCAGTGGAGGAAGTGGACTGGGGCAAACACCTGCGAAGAGCCCTCACACTCTCCGCCTGCGCTGCTCCCGAGACACCCCGGCCGTAATACACTGCTTGCATGCAGCGGGAAGTTGAAATCAAATTTCGCGTGACCGATCTGCGGGTTTTGACCCGCAAGCTGCGCGCGGCGGGATTTCGCCTGCTCACCCGCCGAACCCACGAGATGAACACGCTTTACGACCTGCCCGGCGAAGTGTTGCGGGCGCGGAAAGAACTGCTGCGCATCCGAAAGTATGGCCCGGCGTGGACGCTGACGCATAAGAGCGGCACCACCAGAGGGCATCACAGCAGCCGGATCGAACTAGAGACAGTTGTCGCCGACGGAAAAAAGATGGATGCGATCTTGCGAGCGCTGGGATATACGCCCTCATTCCGCTACGAAAAGTTCCGCGCCGAGTGGAGCGACGGCAAGGGCCACGTCGTCGTGGACGAAACTCCCATCGGTAATTTCTGCGAAATCGAAGGTCCGCCGCGGTGGATTGATGCCACGGCGAAGAAGTTGGGAGTGAGCGCGGCGGACTACATCACCAAGAACTACGCTACGTTGTTTTCCGACTGGACGCGGAAGACGAAGAGTCGAGCGAAGGAGATGACGTTTCACGCTCTGAACCGATGACGAGTGCCCCACCCTGTCGCAAAAACGCGACAAGGATGGAGCACTCCAAAGTTTGGTTAGTCGCGAATTACGCCCCGTGGCACTTCTTGAATTTCTTGCCGGAGCCGCAGGGGCAGGGATCGTTTCGTCCCACTTTTTCCTGCGAGCGGACGACCTGCTGCACGGGGGCCGCATCGCCCCCGCCGGCCATGCGCGCCTGTTCCAGTTCGCGACGTTTGCGGCGCAGGAAAGCTTCTTCCAGTTCTTCGGCCGAAGTCGAAACCATGCGGGGAGGGCGCCGGCCGTTCCCATCTCCGCCACGCTCGACCGGAACTCCTGAGTCCGGCCCCTGTCCGACCGGCCCGCTCGGCGGCGCACCGCTCGCGTCCGGCTGCGGCCGTTCCAGAATCTGCATCAGGTAGAGATAGCGGACCGTATCTTCCTGGAAGCGCAGCATCATCGCTTCGAACATCTCAAACGATTCCTTCTTGTACTCGACCAGCGGATCATGCTGGCCGTACCCGCGCAGGCCGATGCCCTCCTTGAGGTGATCCATGCTGAGCAGGTGATCTTTCCACTGCTGGTCAATCACGCTCAGCATGATCATGCGCTCGTGGTGGCGCATTCCCTCCGGACCGATGGCTTTCTCTTTCGCATCGTAGCGTTCTTTGAGCTTGGTGAAGATCGCGTCGCCGAGTTCCTGCCGGTTCAGCGTTTCGGCCTTCACTCCTTCGGCAAGAAAATCCACGCCGAAGCGCGTGAACACTGCATCTTTCAGCGCTTTGATATCCCAGTCGTTGGCGTGGGCCTTGGCCGGACAATACTGTTCCAGCAGATCGCCCAGGATGGCGGAAACGTAATCTTCCAGGATCAGGTCCTTCTGATCCATGCCTTCGAGCAGGCGGCGGCGCAGGCCATAGACGGCCTCGCGCTGCTTGTTCATCACGTCGTCGTACTCGAGCAGATGTTTTCGGGATTCGAAATGCTGGGCCTCGACCGTCTTCTGCGCCGTCTCGATGCGCCGGGTGATCATCTTCGATTCGATGGGAACACCCTCTTCCATGCCCAACCGCTGCAGCAGGTTGGAAATCCATTCCTTGGCGAAGATGCGCATCAGGTCATCTTCAAGCGCCAGGTAGAAGCGCGAAGAGCCGGGATCGCCCTGCCGTCCGGCGCGTCCGCGAAGCTGGTTGTCAATACGCCGCGACTCGTGCCGCTCCGTGCCTAAAATGTGCAGTCCTCCGACGGCCGTGACATCGTCGTGCTCCACGTCGGTTTGCGCTTTGTAGCGGTGGAGCGCTTCCGCCCACTTGTCGGTCGGAACGGAGAATTCGTTGCCGTTGTAGTAGAAGATGGAGGTCGCGCCGTCTTCCTGCGGCCCCTCGATTTTCCCCTGTGCCACGCGCAACTGCTGCGCAATCCCCTTCTTCACCATCTCCTGCTTGGCCATGAATTCGGGATTGCCGCCGAGCAGAATGTCGGTACCGCGGCCGGCCATGTTGGTGGCAATGGTGACCGCGCCTTTGCGCCCGGCCTGGGCCACGATTTCGGCCTCGCGCTCGTGGAACTTGGCGTTCAGCACCACGTGCTTGATGCCCTTTTTCTTCAGCAGGTCCGAGAGGCGCTCGGATTTTTCCACCGACGTCGTGCCCACCAGCACCGGCTGGCCTTTGACCGCCAGTTGCTGGATCTCTTCAGCGGCCGCAAAATATTTTTCCTTCTCCGTGCGGTACACAATGTCGGGATTCTCGACCCGCAGCATTTGCTGGTTGGTCGGAATCACCACCACTTCCAGTTTGTAAATCTTGTCGAACTCGGTGGCTTCCGTTTCCGCCGTACCGGTCATTCCGGCCAGTTTCCTGAACATGCGGAAGTAGTTCTGGAAGGTGATGGTGGCCAGTGTCTGGTTCTCGCGTTCGATCTTGACGTTTTCCTTGGCCTCGATCGCCTGATGCAGGCCGTCGGACCAGCGCCGTCCGGGCATCATGCGTCCGGTGAATTCGTCCACGATGATGACTTCGCCGTCTTTGATGACGTACTCGACATCCTTGCGATACAACGCGTGCGCCTTGACCGCAGTCTCGACGTGGTGCTTGAGGGGCCAGTTCTCCGGGTCGGCAATGTTGCCAATACCGAGCAGTCCCTCGATCTTCACCCAGCCTTCGTCCGTGACCGTGATGTTGCGGTGCTTTTCATCCACCACGAAGTCCCCGGTCAATTGCGCGGGTTCGCCGGGGGCGACTTCGAGTTCCTCGCCCTTCTCCAGCTTGGGGATGATGCGGTTGACCTTGTAGTACTTGTCGGTAGATTCCTCGCTTGCTCCGGAAATGATGAGCGGCGTGCGGGCCTCGTCAATCAGAATGGAGTCCACTTCGTCCACGATGGCGTAATTGTGCCCACGCTGCACGCAATCCTTGATGTCGAACTTCATGTTGTCGCGCAGGTAGTCGAAGCCGAACTCGTTGTTAGTTCCGTAGGTCACATCGGCGGCGTACGCGGCGCGCCGCTCTTCATCGTCCAGGTCGTGAACGATCACGCCCACCGAAAGGCCGAGGAAACGGTACAGCTTGCCCATCCACTCCGAGTCGCGCTTGGCCAGGTAGTCGTTCACGGTTACTACGTGCACGCCGCGTCCACTAAGCGCGTTGAGATACACCGGAAGAGTCGCGACCAGCGTCTTGCCTTCGCCGGTCTTCATTTCCGAGATCGTGCCCTGGTGCAGCACCATGCCGCCGATCAGCTGCACATCAAAGTGACGCATGTTGAGTACGCGGCGTCCGGCTTCGCGGACCACGGCAAAGGCCTCGACCAAAAGCTCGTCAAGGACCTCCTGCAGGGCGTCGTACTCTTGTTTTTCGAACTGTTTCTGCCGGTCCAGGTCGGGCTCATCCTCACCCGCGGACTCGGTAACGTCCGGTTGGGGATTCTTGGCAACTCGGCTCAACCGCTCCTGAATGCGCTGGCGGAATTCGTCCGTTTTGGCGCGCAGTTCGGCGTCGGTGAGCTTCTCGATCTGCGGCTCAAGGGCGTTGATGGCTTCCACCTTCGGCATCAACGCCTTGATCACGCGCTCGTTCTTGGTGCCAAAAACCTTGCCTAGCAGCTGATTAATCAACCGGAAATCCTTCGGAGGGCAGCACGCCCAAGGCTGTCTTTAAAAGCCTAGCATATTAGATGCAGGACAAGGGGCCCTCCGACCCAAGGGTGATAGCCTCATTTCAGGCCATGGGAACGGATCGTCCTGCACTGTGGCTAACAGAGCAGCACGAGCCGCTTTTCGTGTATATTCCCCACGACCCTTACTCAATCTGACCCATGCCCACGTTCTACGACCGCTTTGTCGAGTGTTCTCAGCGCTGGCCCGACAATGTTGCGCTGGAAATCCAGCGCCACGATCGCCTGGAAAGCTGCACCTACTCCGAACTGCGCCGCATGGCGGAGTCGGTCGGCCGCTGGATCACGGAGAACGGCTTCCCCCGCGGATCGCGGGTGGTGATCCTGGCCGATAACCATCCCCGCTGGGTCGCGGCTTACCTGGGAATTATCGCTTCCGGCTGCGTCGCCGTCCCGCTCGATACCGCGCTCCTCGCCGACCAGGTCGCGAAGTTGCTGAAAGACAGCGGCGCCTCCGCCGTTTTCTGCGACGCCAAGCACGTGCCGGTTACGCGTTCCGCTGCCGCCGGCCTCGACTTGGGCCTGATTCTCATGGACCCCGACCGCATCACCAACCACTCCATTCAGGAGCAGTGGCTGGGCAACATGCCGGCCATCTTCGACCGCGGCCCGGGCAAGTTCGCGCCCGTACCTGCCGGCAGCGACGAACTCGCCGCCCTGATCTACACGTCCGGCACCACCGCCGATCCCAAGGGCGTAATGCTGACCCACGCCAACATTCTCGGTGAGGTTGAGGCCGTCTTCAACTGGGTGGAACTCGGGCCCACCGACGCCCAGCTTGGCGTGTTGCCACTGTTTCATGTCCTGGCGCAAATGGCGAATTTGCTGCTCCCTCTGGTAAAAGGTTCGCGCGTCGTGTATCTGGAGACGCTCAACACTACCGAACTCATGCGGGCGCTGAGCGAGCGCAATATCACTGCTTTCGCCGTGGTTCCGCAGTTTTATTACCTGATCCACGAACGCATTTTCCAGGAGGTCGCCAAGCGCGGCGCAGTCACGCAAAAGATTTTCGCGGTCATGGTCGCCCTCAACCGCATGCTGCGCAAGATAGGCATCAATGCCGGGCCCATTCTATTCAAGAAGATTCACCACACGCTGGGGCCGAAGATGCGTTACCTGGCGACCGGCGGTTCGCGCTTCGATCCCGGCATTGCCACCGATTTTCGCGATCTCGGCATTGACGTCCTGCAGGCCTACGGGCTGACGGAAACGGCCGCCGCGGTGTACGCGAACTCCCCCGGCGAAGTTGTGATCGGCTCGGTTGGCAAAGCCATGAAGGGCGTCGAAGGCAAGATCGTTGACCCGAAGCCGCAGGACGACGGCGGCCCCGCCGTCGGCGAAGTCGTCCTACGAGGCGCGGTCGTTATGAAAGGCTATTGGAATCGCCCCGACGCCACGGCCGCTGTGCTGCGCGACGGATGGTTCTACACCGGCGATCTCGGCTACTTCGACCCGCATGGAAACCTCTTCCTGACCGGCCGGGAAAAAGAAGTGATCGTACTCAGCAATGGCAAGAACATCTATCCAGAGGAAATCGAGGCGCATTACGGCAAGGCTCCGTTCATCAAGGAACTCGCCGTGGTGGGACTCGAGGGCAAGCCTGGCGAAGGCGGCGACCGCCTGCACGCCGTGATTGTCCCCAACTTCGACCTGCTGCGGCAGAGGAGAATTGTCAACGCCAAGGAGGTCATCCGCTTCGACATCGAAGGCCTGTCGCAGCAGATCGCTTCCACCAAGCGCATTGGCAGTTACGAAATCTGGCAGGACGACCTGCCCCGCACCACCACGCGCAAAATCAAGCGCTTCGAAGTCGAAAAACGGGTCAAGGCGAATCTTTCCAGGAAAAGCGCCGGCGACGCCGAACTCCCCTCCGAGAAGCCCTTAACAGCCGACGAGATCGCCTGGCTCGACCAGCCCGACGTGCAGCGCGGGCTGAAGATCATACGGGAGGCCGCCCGGGGCGCGCCATCCACTCTGCGCCCCACTCACAACCTTGAACTCGATCTCGGACTCGATTCGATGCAGCGCGTCGAACTGCTGAGCCAACTGGAGGAAGAACTCGGCGGCAATGTCGAGGAATCGCAACTGGCCGAGATTTACACCCTTCGCGACCTGCTCGACGCCGTGCTGCGAAGCGCAGCTGCCGGAACCGCTCCCGGAACCCGTGTTACTTTCGCCGGATGGAAAGCCATCTTGGCCGAGGAGGCTACAGATCCAGACGTACTGGCGCTGAAAGAGCCCCACCCTGCGTTTGACACCGTGTGGTATCCGCTGTCGCGCATGATCCAGATGGTTTCGCGCGACCTGTTTCACCTGCGCGTCTCGGGCTTCGAGAACCTGCCCGAGCACGGCCCGTTCATTCTCTCTTCCAACCATCAGAGCTACATTGATCCTGTTATCCTGTCCGGTGTTCTGCCCAGGGAGATTCTGGAAAACTCCTTCGCGGTCGGAACCAGCGACATCTTCGGCCAGGGATTCATGCGCCGCCTGGCCCGCTGGCTGCGCGTGGTGGTGCTCGATCCCGACGCCAATCTCGTGCCGGCCATGCGCGCCGGAGCTTTTGGATTGAAGCATGGACGTGTGCTGGTTCTTTACCCGGAAGGCGAGCGCTCGATTGATGGCACTCCGCGCATCTTCAAGAAAGGCGCAGCCATTCTGGCGATCCACATGCAAGTGCCGATCGTCCCGGTGGCGATTGAAGGTTTTTACGAGGTGTGGCCCCGCGGCAAGAATTTCTTTCAGAAGCTCGCGCCGCTGAAGATGGTGTTCGCGAAACCAATCTTGCCGCCTCCGGAATCGGAGGCGTCCGAAGCGGCCTACGAAAAGCTTACGGCTGATGTAAAGGCAACCATCGTCGAGATGTGGGAAAATCTGCGAAAGCCGCAGTGAACTCTGCTCAGGCGCCTGCGCCGGCCGCATGTCCGCCGAAGGCCTTGGAAAACGCGTCCAGAACCAGCGAATCATAACGGCCGCTTGAACGCCGGACTACTTCCTGCCCAGCCTGCCCGGGCGACATCTTGGCCCCGTTCTGTCCGCTGATCAGAGCCTCATAGTCTTCCGCCAATCCCAGAATCTGCACTTCGAAGGAAGCATCGTCGGCCTTGCCCCCACCTTGCCGCAACTGCCGTTCCGTAAGGAAGATCGGGATCGCGCGCAGCAGCGTACTGCCCAGCGCGCCGGCACTCGAGGCCGGACGTTTGCGCCTCGGCCCCCGCTGTATCAGATCCTCGTCGGAAACTTGCGCTGCCTTGCACAGCACTTCGGTGGTAATACCTAATTCTTTCAGATTGAACAGCAGAGCTGCGGTGCGAATGTCTTCCGTGCTTCCCGAATCCAGTCCGAGAGTCTCCGCAATTTTGGTGGCGCACATGGCAATCCGGAAAGCGTGCGCCTCGCTATATTTCTGGTTGGCCAGGAAATTCTGCAGGATCACCAGCATGCCGTCGTAGCCTTCTTCCATTTCCCGCAGCGTTTGCTGGTTGCGCTCGTAGAGCGTGCCCGTGGCATAGCCCGCCACCATCAGCACTCCGCCCCACACCGCAAGGTCGAACCAGCGCGCGTCAAAGGGCAGGTCCACGCGGCGGCTGAACATGGCGGGATTGGTGTAGGCCAGCAGCACCACCAGCGTGACGCTGGCAAATGCAGTAAGCGTGGCGTGACGCCTTCCGAAATGGTAAGCGGAATAAAGTGTCGGCAGGAAATAGAACACCAACGCCATGCGCTGCGACGCGACCAGAAAATTCAGCATCGCGGCAATCACCACCAGGAACAGCAGCACCCAAAGTTCTGGATTGATCTTGCGCACAGTGCCCCCTCAAGGCAGCACGGGCCGAGGCAAAAAAAACCTCCCGTTCTCCTATTTTCGCGGCCCTTTTCGACGCGCCCAAGTTACGAAGGTAAGGGGTAACCGGGTTCTGACTATTTCGCGCGGGGGTGGGTCCGGTCGTAGACCTGCAGCACATGTTTCATCGAAAGCTGCGTGTAGCGCTGCGTGGTCGCCAGTCGTTCGTGGCCGAGCAGTTCCTGAATCGCGCGCAGGTCGGCGCCTTCTTCCAGCATGTGGGTTCCGAAAGCGTGCCGCAACGTGTGCGGATGCACGTCCGGCGAAAGCCCTTTGGATACCGCAATCTTCTTGATGATGCGCCCCACGCTGCGCGTGGTCAGCCGTCCGCCGCGCCGGTTGACCAGAAGCGCAGGCGTGCTTTTGTGTGTTTCCGCCAGAACTGCTTGCCGCGCGGGAAGATAAGCGGCCAGCGCGCTCTTTGCCGAACCGCCAAATGGAACATAGCGCTCCTTTTTCCCCTTGCCGCGAATCAGGATCGCCTCCGCGCTCAGCCGGATGTCGTCGAGATTGATCCCCGTAAGTTCCGAGTTGCGAATACCGCAGCCATAGAGCAACTCCAGCATGAGGCGGTCGCGCTCGGGGAAGGCCGCCGTGTCCGGCATTTCGCCGTCGAGAACGGAGTTCATCTCCTCGATGGTCGGCACGCGCGGCAGTTTCTTGGGCAGCTTCGGGGTCGCCACCAGCTTCGCCGGATTCTGCTCGACCACGCCTTCCTGCGCCAGCCACCGGTAGAGCGAACGCACCGCCGCCAGCGACCGCGCCACTGAAGTCTTGCCCAGACCTTTTTCATAGAGCTGGGAGAGAAATCCGCGAATCGCGATGTGATCTAGCTGTTTCCATCCGCGCGACCCGGCGTAGGCGGCAAAGCTAGCCAGATTTCCGCTGTAGGCCTTGATCGTGTGTGGCGAAGCGTTGCGCTCCCGCAGGTGGCGCAGGAAATCGGCCACAGCCTTTTCGACGATCGAGCGCGCAGTCGGCATGCCTTATCTCGCCTTCGCCCTCGGATGATGCTTCTGATACACCGTCCTCAGCCGGTCCAGCGCCAGGTGGGTGTACACCTGCGTGGTCGAAATGTCGGAGTGGCCGAGAATCGTCTGCACGGTTCGCAGATCGGCGCCGTTCTCCACCATGTGGGTGGCGCAAGAATGCCGCAGCATGTGCGGCGACGCGTGCCGGCCCGTCGCCGCCGACGCCGCCCGCACCATCTGCCACACTCGCTGCCGCGTCAGCCCGCGCGCCCCGCGCGCGATAAACAAGAGCGGCGAATTTCCAATCCGGTTCGGGTGCCCCATATCTCGCGCTTTTTGCGAGATAGCCTGCCCTGAGCTCGTCGAAGGGTGGGGATTTTCCTTCTTCCGAATCTGTGATAACAGGGGCCGCGCCTCCGCCAGATATTGCGAAAGCGCATCCTGCGCCGACCGACCCAAAGGTACGACCCGCTCCTTATCGCCCTTGCCGCGGACCAACATGTATCCCGCCTCCAGCTTCAGATCTTCCAGTTTGGCGTGGACCATTTCCGACACGCGCAACGCCCCGGCATAAAACACTTCAAGCATGGCGCGATCACGAAGGGCCAAGGCCTCCGATTCCTTCGTCTGCCGACGTGCGGCGCCACCCCGAGAAAGCGGCGCCGACAACGTCGTTTCCATCTCGTCGCGCGCCAGCGCCTTGGGCAATACTTTCCATTGCCTCGGCGACTCGATATTCAACGTGGGATCGTGCTCGATTCTCTTGTCGAGCAACAGGTAGCGATAAAGATGACGCAGCGCCGAAAGCTTCCGCCCCACGCTGCGCCCATCTACCTGATGGGAAAAAAGCTGCTGCATGAATTCGCGTACGTCAGGGCGCCGGGCCGTCAGCAGCACACGCTTGCGTTTTTCCAAAAACTCGGCGAACTGGCCAATGTCGGTGGTGTAGGCCGCGATTGAAAGCGGCGCCAGCCCCTTCTCGATGCGCAGGTAGTCGAGAAATCCGGAAAGCACGCGCGCATTGGCCTCAGAAACCATAAGCGGGAGGAAAATCAGTATGCGCGTTATCGGACACAGATGAAAGTAATGAACCCGGTTCCAGCCATTCGCGGCGAAATCAATTCGTAGAGACGTAGCTCGCTACGTCTTTTTCACCGCGTGCAGCAACTCCACAGCCGACAGAGCTCCCTCCGGCGTCTCTTCGTGTTTGAAGTAGGCGAACACATCCCGCCCTGCTGCGAGATGCCCTCGGATGCGCTCAATCATCACCCGGCGCTCCTCTCCCGTGTAACCCGGCTTGCGGAAGCGGTAATACACGAAGCCCGCCGTCGCCACATCGGGGGTTGTCATGGTCTCGGTTTCAGCTACGCACAGCGCCACATTACTCGACGTCAGCAGATCCCAGGTTGCATCGCTGAACCACGATGCGTGCCGGAATTCGAACGCCGCAGGCACCGTACGCGGCAGAACCGCCAGAAAGTCCTTGAGCAGCGCCGCATCCGCTTTGAGATTCGGCGGAAGTTGAAACAGGACCGGACCCAATTTTCCCGCCGCCGCCAGCGGCTCAATGGTCGCCAGAAAGCGTGGCACAAAATCCTCCGTCCCCTTCAGTCGCTTGATGTGCGTGATGACCTGGTGCGCCTTGATGCCGAAACGAAATTGGGCGGGCGTATCGTTGAGCCAGTTCTGGATGGTCGTCTCCTTCACCAACTGCCGGAAAGTGAAGTTGACCTCTACGGTGTTGAGTCGCGTGGCGTAATGTCCCAGGAATTTCTTCTGCGCCAGCTTCGCCGGATAAAAATCCGGCTTCCAACTCGGATAAGCCCACCCGGAAGTTCCCACGAAAAGTTCACCCATGGTCTTTTCTCTGTGTCTCTGCACCTCGTGGTGAATCATCTCCGCGTCGATCGCCGTCGCTTTGATGGAGGGAGTTCCTCCGCCTGCGCCGCAATCTCAATCCGCTCCGACTGCGCCGCCGCCGCGCTGTTAGCCCCACGTAGATCCGGCAACCGTTGCTTCAATTCCAGCACCGGCTCAAAAAGGTCGCCCATCTTCTCAAACCGGGCCACCACCTGCGCCGCTTCGAATACCAGCCGGCTCGCATCCTTTTTTCGCAACGCGCGCTCCACTTCCTCCCAGTCCACCGGAGTCGAAACTGTCGGCCGCTCCCGCGCCCGCAGCGAATACACCGCTACCGTGGTCTTGTGTTCGTCGTTCTGGCTCCAGTCCACAAACACTTTCCCGGTGCGCGCCTGCTTGCTCATCTCCGACAACACCAGATCCGGATGATCATGCTCCAGCAACTGGGCCAGCGCGTGCGAGAACAGTTTCGTCGCTTCGTAGGTCGTCGGCGTATTGAGCGGTACATAAATCTGCAGCCCCTTCGACCCGGAAGTCTTAGGGAAACTCTGCAGCCCGAAATGCTGGAAAATCTCCCGTAGCCACAGCCCCACCTGGCAGCACTGCACAATGCTCGCCGGCGGTCCGGGATCGAGATCGAACACCATCTCCGTGGGGCACGTGATGTCTTCCGCCAGCGCCAGCGAGGGATGCAGTTCCAGAGCCGCCAAGTTGGCCAGCCACACCAGAGTTGCCAGGTCATTTGCCAGCACGTAGTGAATCGTGCGCCGGTTCCTGCCGCTCCAGATCGGAGCCGTCTTTACCCATTCCGGCTTGTGCATGGGCGCGTTCTTCTCGAAAAACGGTTCGCCGTCCACGCCATCCGGATAGCGCTTGCGGGTCAGCGCCCGCCCCGCCAGATGCGGAATGATTGCCGGCGCGATCCGGACGTAGTAGTCAATGACATCTTTCTTGGTAAATCCCGCAGCCGGATACAGCGCCTTCTCGAGATTCGAAAGTTTGAGGTACTGGCCCTGAATTTCAACCGTCGAATCCATCGCGCGCTCCGTTGGCATTGTGCCTGAAAGAAGGCGGAGCGCCAAATGCCACCCGCTCCACCAGGTGCCAGCCCTGGTGATCCTCAGGGCTCAGAGAGCGAGTTGCGGTTTGACAACCAACCGTTTTCCAACGTACTTTCAAACTTCTGCCCCAGTGGTCCGTCCAACTCATGTCTGTGTTATGTCTGCCCAACCCGGAGGTCCGATGCAAAACCGCCCAATACAACGCCGCGCACTCCAACTCAGCGTCCTTCTTCTTCTGCTCGCGACCTTTGTCGCCGCCCAAGACGTTGCTTCCTTCGAGAAGCGCATCACGGTCAAGAAGCTTCCCAACGGCCTCACGCTCGTGATCTGCGAGCGCCCGGAAGCCCCCGTCTTCTCATTCTTCACCCTGGTGGACGCCGGCTCGGCGCAGGATCCCATGCGCGCCACCGGACTTGCTCACATGTTCGAGCACATGGCGTTCAAGGGCACCGAAACGATCGGCACCTCCAATTATGCCGCCGAGAAACCCGCGCTGGCCAAGGTCGAGACCGCCTATGCCGCCTACATCGCCGAGCGCGACAAGCCTGTCGGCCGCGATGACGCCAAGTTGAAGCAACTGGAAAAAGCCTGGAAAGACGCCATCGCCGAGGCCGACAAGTTTGTCGTCGGCAATGAATTCGGCAAGATCGTCGAGCAAAACGGCGGCGAAGACATGAACGCCTTCACCAGTTTCGACGAGACCGGATATCACTACTCGCTGCCCGAAAATCGCCTCGAGCTCTGGGCCTACCTTGAGTCGGAGCGATTTCTGCATCCCGTGCTGCGCGAGTTCTATAAAGAGCGCAATGTCGTCATCGAAGAGCGCCGCATGCGCACCGACAGCAACCCCTTCGGCCGCCTGCTCGAACAGTTCACCCAAGCGGCCTTTGCCGCTCATCCCTACCACCGTCCAACCGTGGGCTGGATGTCCGATCTCAACTCCTTTTCCGCCAGCGATGCACAGAAATTCTTCGATAAGTACTACGTCCCCTCGAACATGGTGGTCGCAGTAGCCGGTGATGTGAAAGCCGCTCAGGCCATGCCCATCCTCGAAAAATATTTCGGCCGCCTGCCCGTGCGTCCGCAACCGGACGAAACCACCACGACGGAACCTCCACAGAACTCCGAGCGCAAAGTCGTGCTCAAAGAGCGCTCGCAGCCCATCTACATCGAGGGCTATCACCGCCCCGACTATCACAGCAAGGACGACGCCGTGTTCGACGCCATCGCCGACTTGATGTCCGAAGGCCGCACCTCGCGCCTCTACCGCTCGCTCGTCCGCGACAAGAAAATCGCCTCGTTCTCCGAGGGACTCACCGGATACCCCGGCACCAAGTATCCGCACCTGTTCGCATTTCTTGCCGTGCCGCTGCCCGGCCACACGCCGCAGGAAGTCGGCGACGCTATCCACGCCGAAATTGACCGCCTGAAAAAAGAAGACATCACCGACGACGAACTCAAGATGATCAAGACCCGCAGCAAGGCCAACCTGATCCGCGGCCTCGCCGATAACCAGGGCCTCGCCATTCAACTGGCCACCTACCAGACCCGCTACGGCGACTGGCGTGAATTGTTCCGCTCGGTGGACCGCATTGATCAGGTCACCAAAGCCGATATCCGCCGCGTCGCCAACCAGGTCTTCGCCGACACCAACCGCACCGTGGGCGTAATCGAAACCGGCGGCGCCGGCGGTTCTCCGGGCGGAGGCGACCAGGGGTCTAGTGACTCCGGCAATCCGGGAGGTGCGCAATGACAAAGACCTCAACGCAGCGAATGTTCCTCTTCGCACTCCTCCTCGCCACCGTGTCCTTCGCTTCCCTGCCCCAGGCCTCAAGTCAAGCAAGCTGGAAGCGGATTCCTATCCCTCCTCTGCCTGCCTTCAAGCCGCAGCAGCCCAGGCGCGTCGAACTCTCTAACGGCATGGTGATCTTTCTCCAGGAAGATCACGAACTGCCGCTCATTGACGGCAGCGCCCGCACCCGCGGCGGCTCGGTCAACGAACCGGCTGGCAAGACCGGATTAGTGGACATCTTCGGAGAAGTCTGGCGCACCGGCGGCACCAAGTCGCAGACCGGCGATCAGCTCGACGATTTCCTCGAAGTCCGCGCCGCCAAGGTCGAAACGAGCGGCGGGCCCGACTCCACCACCATCAGTTTTTCGTGTCTCAAGGGGGATCTCGACGACGTTTTCAAAGCCTTCGCCGACCTGCTGCAGAATCCCGAATTCCGCGCCGACAAGATTGACATCGCGCAAAAGGGAGAATACGACTCGATCTCGCGCCGCAACGACGACGCTGGCGGGATCGCGCACCGCGAGTCCGTCAAGCTTGCCTACGGCGCCGACAATCCCTACGCTCGCGTCGAGGAATACGCCACCGTCGCCGCCGTCACCCGCCAGGACTTGCTCGACTGGCATGCCCGGTACGTGCATCCCAACAACATCATTCTCGGCATCAGCGGCGATTTCGACTCCGCCGCCATGGAAGCCCGCCTGCGCGCCGCTTTCGACTCGTGGCCCAAAGGCACGCCGGCTCCCAAAAACGATGTCCAATACTCCCCGGCCAAGCCCGGCTACTATCTCATCCCCAAAGACGACGTGAACCAGAGCAACATCCGCATGGTCGCGCTCGGCACCACGCGCGACAATCCCGACTACTACGCCATCAGCGTTTTCAACGAGGCCTTTGGCGGCGGATTCTCTTCCCGCCTGTTCAATGACATCCGCACCAAGCGCGGCCTCGCCTATCACGCCGGCGGAAGCATCGGCGCCAACTTCGGACATCCCGGCGTTTTGCAAATCTCGATCGGCACCAAGAGCCAGACCACCATCGAAGCCATCCAGGCCGCCCAGCAAGACATTGACGATCTGGCGAAGCAGCCCATCACCGAAGAAGAAATCCAGCACGCCAAAGACGCCATCCTCAACGCCTTCGTTTTCCGTCTGGACTCGCCCGACAAGATTCTCGGCGAGCGCTTGACCTACGAGTACTACGGATATCCTCCCGACTGGCTCGACAAATTCCAGGCGGAAATCAAGAAAGTCACCGCCGCCGACGTGAACCGTGTCGCCGCCAAATACATGCACAAGGATCAACTCGCCGTGCTGGTGGTCGGCAACACCAAGGAATTCGACAAGCCGCTCACCTCGCTGGGCGCGGTGAAGGAAATTGACATCACCATCCCGCCGCCACCGGCTGCAAAAGATGACGCCAAACCCGCCGCATCCAATCCCGAAGGCAAAGCCCTCGCTGCCAAAGTGGCCGCCGCCATGGGAGGCCTGCCCAAACTCCAATCCGTAAAGACGTTACACGTCGCCAGCGCCGAGAGCGAACCCGGCGGCGCACCCTCCCCGGTGGATGTGGTTCTCTCATTCCCCGACAGCATGCACCTCGAGGTGCAAACCCCGCAGGGCATGCTGACCATCGTCGCCAACTCAGACGCTGCCTACATGAGCATGGCCGGCATGGGCACGCGCAGCATGCCTCCCGCACAGAAGGACGAAATGCTCGCGCAAGTCCACCACGATCTCATCTACATTGCCCAGCACGCCGGCGATCCTGCTTTCGCCTTCACCACCGCAGGCACAGAGAAAATCGGCGAGGTGGACGCTGCCGTCCTAGACATTGGTGGCGCCATCCCCTGGGTCCGCTGGTACATTGATCCCAAGACCGGCTACATCCTGCGCGAGAAGTACAAAGGCATGGGACAGGCGGGAGAGTTCGAGGGCGAAACCAATCTCTCCGACTGGCGTGCCGCGGACGGCATCACCATGCCCTACCTCCACAAGAACATACAAAACGGTCAGGAGACCAGCACGGTCGAATATAAGAAAGTTGAGATCAACCCGGCGGTGGACCCGAAACTGTTCGCCAAACCTGCGGAGAAGGCGGCAGAAAAACAGTAGCTGTTTTGCTGAAGCCCAAGAAGTTACTGACCGAACGCGACTTTCACGACTACCTGTGTCTCCTTCGCTCCAGCCTCATATTGCCATCCCTTGGCGGCCTTTACAGCCGCCTCGACGAGCAGGGGATGCCCCCCGAGGACTCTCACTTCCTTTACGCTCCCGTCGCGTCCGACCGAAAGCTCCAACTGCACCGTCCCCCTGATATTCATTCTGCGGGCAATTTCTGGAAGCTGCGGAGGAGTCGCAACTTTGAGCCGGCGCGATTCTCCGGCCAGGCCGCTGGAAGGATCATGTCCGCCATTGGCAAGCGCGAGCAATTGCGGGCTAAGGCGGATATTAGCCCAGTCCAGAGACGCCTGATTAACCTCGAAGTGCACCTTCCCGTTCGCTAGAACCAGGTTGATCATGCCACGTTCCCGCAGGAAGCTATCGTCCTCTCCCACCAGAAGAATGCTGGCGGCGGTCAAGGCTGAGATAGCAGCTTCAGTCCGCTTGTGCCCGGCAGCAGAGCGAAAGAAAATCACCTGACAGAAGTCCATCTCTGCTACTGTGCTCACTCGCTTTACGGTGACGGGATGCGTGCCGACGGTTCTTCCCACAACCGTTGTTGTCAGAGTCTCGATGAACTTATCATCCCCGGCAACCACTCCGATCACGAGCGGGGAAGGCCCCCTGGGCAGACTCTGCTCCGGCCATTCAGCCGACTTGGCAAAATTGTAGAGGTAAGCGGCCTTGACCTGGTTTTCGGTGGCAGTCTGCACTTGCCCCACGCCCAGACCGCACAGCACAAGAACAGCGAGCCCCGTCCCTAGGACCCACCACCTTCGCGGCGTGCGGCGTCGAGATCCGACAGTCCCGCAGCGTTTAGCCGAGGAGTATCCCATAGCGCTGCCTCAAAACCTTCACGTCACCTTCACTCGAAAGTTCGTTCATCCTGCTGAATTGCGTCCTCTACGTCCTTCCGCGGGTCCGGATCAAGCTCTTCTGGTCGAAGATGTTGTAGACGTTCGCGGACACCGTTCCCAAACAGCTTCATCGGCGAAATTCGACTTTTCCTTAGTAGCGCAACTGGTTACGCTCAGTCTGTTTACGTTCAAGAAACCGGGCCGGCATCCGGGGAGGCAGGCGCGAGGTCGAGGTTCTGCGGGTATCGTGAACTGTTTTCAAGAATCTGGAATGCGGGCTTGCTGTTCTGGGCGTTCAGGAACGCGTTCTAGGGCCCAAAAAAAAGGGCTTCTGGGCTTCCTTGACAAAACGCTTCCGGCAGACTATGATAGGCGAACAAAAGGCGAACACATGTCCCCTGCCCTTGCTGCCCGTTCCCGCCAAGCCCCGCCTGATCGGCATCGCCCGCCTCGCCTCCGAGGGTGAATCCCTCCGCCAAGGCCACCACATCGAGTATTTCACTCTCCCGGCGAAGTCTCTGCTCAACCGCTGCGTCAGCCGCCGCGCCATGCCTTTTACCTGGACCATCAATCCCTACCGCGGCTGCGAATTCGCCTGCCGTTACTGCTATGCCCGCTACACCCACGAGTTCATGGAGATGCACGACGGCCTCGACTTCGAGCAGAAAATCTACGTCAAGCAGCATGCCGCCGCCCTGCTCCGCCACGACCTGCGCCGCGTCAAGCCCGGTGAAGCCATCGCTCTCGGCACCGCCACCGATCCCTACCAGCCCGCCGAGCGCCGCTAAGAAGTCACCCGCGGAATTCTGGAGGAGTTCGCCCGCCATCGTGGCTTCGATCTCGGCATTGTGACCAAGTCCAATCTCGTGGTCCGCGACCTCGACTTGCTGCAGCAAGTCGCCCGCTCCAACAACCTCTCCATCCACATCACGGTGACGACTCTGAACGCCGATCTGGCGCGAATTCTCGAACCCCGCGCTCCCCGCCCCGACCTCCGCCTCGACGCCGTGCGCGCGCTCGCGCAAGCCGGCTTGCGGGTAGGCGTGAGTTGCTCGCCCGTAGTCCCGGGAATCACCGACGCTCCCCGGGACTTGGAAGCCGTCATCCGCGCTGCCGCTGAATCCGGCGCCGACTACATTTTCGCCAACCCGCTTTTTCTCAAGCCCTGCTCCGCCGCCGTCTTCCTTCCCTTCCTTGAGCAAAACTTCCCGCACCTTGCCGGAAGTTACCGCCAGCGCTATCACGATCGCTCCTTCCTCGCTCCCGCATACGCCAAGCGCCTTTCCCAACTCGTCAGGAGCCTGCGCGAAAAATATCGGATTACCCGCGCCGACCGGACGGCCTTCGCCACTAAATGGCCGGTGCAGGCCTTCGATGAGCAGTTGAATCTGTTTTGAACGAGAAAATTGAGAGATTGGGAAACTTCTAAACTCTCGAGCGGCAGGAGAGATCTATCAATTGCCTGACTACCAAATTCCCCGATTACTCAATCCTCTATAATCAAGATTCCCATGGCCACCGCCTCCCCACCTGCCGGACAGCCCTCCGCCCAACAGGTCCCTTTGGGCGTGAAGCTGCGGAGATTCTGGCGGCGCGTCACCGAAGGCCTCGAAGTCAGCCAACTCTGGTCGCAGTTCGAATCCGAGGCCCGCGCCAGCTATCGCCTCTACTCCAAGGATGTCGCCGCCAAGACACCGGAAGGTCTCACCGATCGGGGCCGCCGTCTGCATGTCGTCAAGGAATTCTTCTGGGCGGTTTTCGAAAAACTCTCGCCCGCGCGCCGTGTCCTGCTTCTGCTGGCGCTGATTCTGCTCGTGGTGCCCAGCGGCAGCTTTACCTATCACGGCGCCAACCATGAAGTCCACGTCGGCGAGTTTGACCTGCATTTCTGGGCGGCGCTCCTGCTGCTGATCCTGCTCATGCTCGAGATTGCCGACCGCGTGGTTATGAAGCGCGATTTGCAAATCGCACGCGAAATCCAGACCTGGCTGCTTCCCGGCGCTCCGCCCCAGATTCCCGGCCTCGTCATCGCCTACGCCACGCGCCCGGCCAACACGGTCGCCGGCGACTACTATGACGTCTTTCCCCGCCCCGGCCGGACCATCGAGGAAAACCGCGTGGTGCTCGCGGTCGCCGACGTCGCCGGCAAAAGCATTCCCGCCGCCATGCTGATGGCCACGTTTCAAGCGAGTCTCAAAACGCTTTCCACGGCGCAGGTCGCGCTCCCCGAACTCGCCTCCAACATGAACCGCTACGCCTGCTCCAACAGCCAGGGCGGCCTGCGTTTCACCACGGCGTTCCTCGCCGAGTACGACCCCGTTCGCCGCACGCTCGACTACATCAACGCCGGACACAACAATCCCATCTTGCGCCGCGCCGCGGGACAGATCGAGCGCCTCGATGTTGGTGGCCTGCCCTACGGCATTCAGCCAGAGGTGAAATACGAATCTGCCACGGTGACCCTCGCGCCCGGCGACTGGCTGATCGTCTTTACCGATGGATTAGTGGAAGCCGAAAACGCCCGCCAGGAAGAATACGGCGAGCCGCGCGTGTTCGGCGTGATTGAGGCCGGAAAATCGGCTGAGCCCGACGAATTGCTCAAACGCCTGATGGCCGAACTCGACCTCTTCGTCGGCTCGACCCCTCAGCACGACGACGTCACCTGCATGCTGCTGAAGGCCGAAAGTTTCTAGGACCCTGGTAGCAACCGATGAACCCTGCCGTGACAGGACGCCTGGTAATTCTCAGCGGGCCTTCTTGTGTCGGGAAGAGTCCGCTCTGTAAGTCTCTGAGCAAGTTCCATCCTGAGCTGTACTCCAAGTTTCACAAACTGGTGCTGGTAAACAGCCGCGCTCCGCGCCCGGGTGAGCTCGACGGTGTGGACTATCATTTTCGCTCTTGGGCTCAAGTGGAAGCATTGAGAGCAGACGATCGCTACGCGGTGCTTGAAGCGCGCAGCGACCTGCAGGCGCTGCATCTTCCCGAGCTTCAGTCGCTACTTCAACGTGGCGATGTTCTCTTCGAAGGGAACCCTTACGTGGCAAGCGCCCTGCAAACGCACCCTCACCTCTTAGGTGTGAACCGGCTCAGCATTTTTCTCTCTCCACTTTCGAAGGAAGAGATCGTTTACTTAAAGGCGCCGGAGCGCAATGTGTCGCTTCGGGAACTCCTCACCGACATCATGCGGCGCAAGCTCTTGCGGCGGACTCGGCGCCAACAAGGAGAACTATCGGCGGCGGACCTGGAAAACGTGGAGATTCGCGCCTCCAGTGCCTACCGCGAACTGCAGGAGGCGTGGCGCTTCCAATATGTGATTCCGAACCACGACGGCGAGGATAGTGATAACTGGGAAGCGTTTTATTACTTGCTTGGCGAGGCCCGCAAAACCCTCGACGCGTTCGTCGCCTTGCTCAAGGGCGCGGTTCCGCCGGACGTCGAGAAGTGGGAAGAGGACCTGTTGCCGCCGGTGGGTTAGCACACATTCTTGTGGGGCCGAATCATGTTTGCATGAACTCCCCATACATCCGGTGAAACGCATGCACGCCCTTTTCCTGTTTCACACTGAACCGCCCTCGCGAATAACTCCGGGACCGCAGATTCCTCTGCACTGCCTCGCAGATCCCCACATCCTCAATCTGAATCTGGTCACTGAACTCCACTGACGCCTTTGCCGCCGGCGCACTGTGATCCTTCTCCGGCAAATACCACTCAAAGATCGCCCGCGTCCGCTCCGGCTCGACCGGCAGCACAATGTTCAGTGAAACGTTGTCGGAATAACAGTTCAGCATCCAGTTGGGAAAAATCCAGAAATAGTCCGTGGTTAAATTCTCCCGCGCCCCCTGATAGCGGCGCGGCGTAGTATCTCCCGGCTGCGCCCCGCGGATTGGACTGAACTGCCGCACGTGCCGCGCATAAGGCTCGACCACGTACGCGTTGAAATCGAGCTCGCGGTTCAGCCCCGGATGCACGCTCGGCAGGTGATATCCCTCCAGATAATTGTCCACATACGTCTTCCAATTGCACTTCATGTCGTAAGTGCGCCGCTCGAACAATTTCATTGGCGTGAAGGCAAATTTCTCCGCCTGCTTCGGTAACTCGCCCAGACTCTCCCGCAGCGGCCGCGCCTCCGGATCAAGATTCGCGAACACCAGGTTGAACCACTCTTCGGTCCGCACCGGCGTCAGGGCAAAGTCTTCCTCCCGGAATCCCTCGACGCCTTCGGTTTCGGTCGCACTGATGAGCGCACCATCGAGCCCGTAAGTCCACCCGTGATAGCCGCAGCGAAACAGTTTGCCCGACCCGCAACCTTCCGCCGGAGGCCCGGCACGGTGCCGGCACACGTTGTAAAACCCGCGCAGCTTGCCATCCAGCCCCCGCACAAACAACAGCGGTTCTCCCACCAGATCCGTGGTGAAGTAGTCGCCGGGGTTCGCCACCTGGTCAGTGCGTCCCACCACCTGCCACGTCCGGCAGAAGATTTTTTCTTTCTCCGCCGCGAACACGCTGGCGTCGGTGTACAGCGAAGCGGGCAGGGTCCACGCCCGTGCGATCTCACTCTCCACTTGCCACAAATCTTTCGCAATCGTCATAAGGTTCCCAAAGTGTCCCCGCATTTACGAAGTTCCCGAACTGCGGGAACATTCTACGGCAAGCGGCGTCGCTGCTACTGTCCTCTGCCCGCCACGGAATTCGCTCGCAAGTCTGGCCGCCCACTCAGTTCCACATTGGAACCGGGCACAGTTTCAGATTGACACGTTTTGTCAGTGGGGGGGACGCATTTTGTTAGCTCTTGACCCCGCGAATGCCTGCAAACAGGAGAGGCCAGACCCGAAGTTTGCCGGGGTGCTGAAAATAAAGCAGTTCTTCCTGAGCCCGTCCGAACGAAGGTAACGTGAGGTTTTGGTCCGGCAAGTGCATCCATCCCGTACGACTGCGTCATCCGTGACCAGCATACTCAACGAAAACACACGAGGGGAAAATCGAAATGCGTAAACAGAAGGGTTTCTCACTGATCGAGCTGCTGATCGTGGTGGCAATCATCCTGATCATTGCAGCTATCGCTATTCCAAACTTGCTGCGCGCCCGCATTGCTGCCAATGAATCGTCTGGCGCGGCGTCCATTCGCACCATCGCCACCGCCGAAGTCTCGTATGCAACCTCTTACCCGGCGGTGGGCTTCCCGGCGGCTATCGTCACTCTCGGTGGAGCTGCCCCTTGCGTGCCCGCCATCGGATCGGGTTGCCTCATTGACAGCCAGTTGTCCACCGGCGTCAAGAGCGGCTACACCTTCACCGCTGCCGGACTCCTGCCGGTCGGCGGAGCCAACACCGAGTACGTGTCCAACGGCGTTCCTAACACCCTCAACACGACCGGCGTAAAAGGCTTCTGCGGTACCGAAGACAACGTCGTTCGTTTCGTCTCGCCGGCGGGTGCAGCGCTCGCGCATAACCCCTGCCTGGCGCTGGCCCCGATCGGCAACTAGGTTACGACTTGGCAAGTACCTGGGGGAGGGTACAAGCCGGGAGCTTCGGATGGCAACGTCACAAGCTTCCTTTGCATTCTTACCGTTCCTGGGGGCGTCCTTGGGCCGCCCTGCCGCAATATGCGTCAGTATGTGACAAAATCTGGCGAGGACAGGCCAGCGCGATTTCCATTCCTTCGGTAACCAAGGGCAAGTGTCTTTGAAAACAGGCGGTTTCTGATCAAGAAATCTCCGCCGAGTGGAACTCAACTTGCAACGAAACAATGGCGCTTGCTTTGTCGGGAATCTTATTGCGTCAGGTGACACAACATGCGGAAACACAAGGGTTTCTCGTTGATTGAGCTACTGATTGTAGTCGCGATCATTCTGATCATCGCCGCCATTGCCATTCCGAACCTGTTGCGCGCGCGCATTTCGGCCAATGAATCGTCCGCCGCAGCTTCGATTCGCACCATCAATACTGCCGAGGTTTCTTATCAGTCCTTCTATCCGGCAGTTGGATTTCCAGCGGCCATCGCCACTCTGGGCGGAGCTTCCCCATGCACGCCAGGGGTCGCGACCGGTTGCCTCATAGACAACCAACTTACCGGGGGCAACAAGAGCGGCTATACCTTCACGGCTGCCGGCCTCTTACCGGTCAACGGCGCCAACACCCAGTACGTAGCCAACGGTGTGCCCCAGACCCTCAACACCACGGGTGTAAAGGGCTTTTGCAGCACCGAGGACAATGCCGTCCGTTTCATCTCGCCGGCTGGTGCAGCGGAGGCGCACGACCCCTGCCAGGCGCTGGCCCTGATCGGCCAATAGCCGGCACTGCGACGATAGGTTGGAATCGGGTGACTTCAGAAAAAGGCACGCCGCCAGACGAGGCCAGGCATGAGTCCTGGCCTTTTACTTTCGTAACCCCTCGGATTGTTCATCCAGTTCCGTCACACCTTCCAGCTTGCTTATAATTCTTGTAGCCCTTGAAGCAGTACATTGTTCTTGGCATGGTCCGCTCATGGCTGCAATTGAAATCTTAGGTCTGGAAAAAACCTACTTCATCGGCTTCTGGCGCAAGCGCCCCAAGCGCGCCTTGCTTCCGCTCCACCTCGCCATCGAGGAAGGAGAAATCTTCGGCTTCCTGGGACCCAACGGCGCGGGCAAGACGACGACTCTGAAAATGCTGATGGGGTTGGTCTTCCCCACCGCCGGCACCGCCCGCATCCTCGGCCGTGAATGGACCGATCCAGAAGTCAAAGCGCAGATCGGCTTCCTTCCCGAGCAGCCTTATTTTTACGACTATCTGACCGCGCACGAATTGCTCGACTATTACGGGCAACTCTCCGGGGTCCCGGCTCGTGAGCGCAAACACCGCATGGAAGAAGTCCTCGCGCGCGTGGGCCTGCACGACATCAAAGGCCTGCAGTTGCGCAAGTTTTCCAAAGGTATGCTGCAGCGCGTGGGAATCGCGCAAGCCATCCTGCACAATCCGAAGCTCGTGTTCCTGGACGAGCCCATGTCCGGGCTCGATCCCCTCGGCCGCCGCGAAGTCCGCGACCTGATCGAACAGCTCAAGCGGGAAGGCAAAACGGTTTTCTTCTCAACCCACATCCTGTCCGACGCCGAAGCTCTCTGCGATCGCGTCGCCATCATTCATAGAGGCGAACTGCGGGGCGTGGGAGCCGTGGAAGAGCTGACCTCCACAATTCAGGGAAAAGTCGAGGTGATCTGGCAGGGGACACGGGTCCCAGCTTCGATGAAAGCTCTGGGCGCCGAGTGCCACGTCACCGGAGACACGGTGCGCGCCGTTCTGCCCGAGACTCAGCAGGACGCTGCCATTGACGCCCTCCGCCGCGAGCGCATCCGCCTGATCGCCATCACACCCCTGCGCACTTCGCTCGAAACCTACTTCGTCGAGAAATTGCAACATTCTCAAACCTCTGCGGGGAAAACCTCATGAACACGCGCATCGCCTGCATCGCCTCAAACACGTTCCGTGAAGCGGTGCGCGACCGCGTGCTGTACAACCTGATCGCCTTCGCCCTGCTGCTTTCCGGCGCGGCCATTCTGGTGGGCCTGATTTCCATCGAGATCGAACGCCTGGTCGTCATCAATCTCGGACTGGCGGCGGTGTCGCTGTTTGGCGTGGTCATTGCAATTTTCATCGGCATCGGCCTGGTCTCGAAGGAAATCGAGAAGCGGACCCTCTACACCGTGCTCTCGCGCCCGGTGCGGCGCTGGGAGTTTATCGTGGGCAAGTTCTTGGGCCTCGCCGGAACCCTGGCGGTGAACGCCTTTTTCATGGCGATCGGCGTGTTTGCGGCCCTGCTCTATGTCTCGCACAAGTTCACGCGCCCCGACGCGCTCATCCTGCTCGCGCTGTATTTCATCATTCTCGAGTTTCTGATCGTTTGCTCGCTGGCCCTGCTGTTTTCGTCGTTCTCGTCGCCCCTGCTATCTGCCGTGTTCGCGTTTTCGTTGTTCGTGATCGGCAGCTTCGCCGACGACCTGCGCGGATTCGCCGGCATGGCGCGAGGCCTCACGCGCTGGCTGGCGACCGGAGCCGCCTACCTGGTGCCCAATTTTTCCGCGTTCAATGTAGTCGGCGCGGTCGCTCATGGGCAACCTGTGTCGGCACAACTTGTCCTGCACAACACGCTCTATGCGTTGTTCTACACGGCCATGGCGCTGAGCGCGGCCGTGCTCATCTTCGAGCGCCGAAACCTGAAATGAGCCTTCCACGATGAATGCCGGTCGTCAAACCACGCTGATCGCCGGCACATGCCTCGCGCTCTCGCTGACCGCCTGTGTTATGTTGTTGCGCCGTGTGGACCGGATTCGGCCGCGAGCCACGCTGGAAGATGTGCTCTATGTGGATTCACCCTCGGTCGTGCGGCGCGCCAGCCTCGGCTATAACGGGCTGGCGGCCTGCATCTACTGGACGCGCGCCGTGCAATATTTCGGGCACCGCCACTTCACCGGCGCCGACACCTACAATCAACTTGCGCCTCTGCTGGAAATCACCACCAGCCTGGACCCGCACCTGGTCGCAGCCTACGAATATGGCGCCAGCTTTCTTGCGCCCCCCCCGCCCCACGGTGCGGGTCAGCCCGACCGTGCCATTCGACTGATGGAGTACGGAGTCCAACACAACCCCGACGACTGGCGCCTGTACTACGACCTGGGATTCGTTTACTACATGGAACTCCGCGACTACGCGAAAGCCTCTGACGCCTTCGCCCGCGGGTCGCGAGTGTCCGGCGCGCATCCTTTTATGAAAGTGCTGGCCGCACAGATGGCCGAACACGCGGGCGATTTCGCCACGGCGCGGATGCTATGGACCGCAACTTTCCAGACCAGCCACGACCGCGACATCCGTCAAAACGCAATCGAGCACCTGCGCGCCCTCCGGGTGGATGAAGACGTCACCAACCTCCAGGCCGCCGTCACCCGCTTCGGCGAGCGCACCGGACGCCTGCCTTCCAGCATCGCCGAACTCGCCGCCGCCGAACACCTGCCCGGCGTTCCCGTCGATCCCGACGGCAATCCCTACACTATGTCCCCCGAAGGCCGCATCCTCGTCCAGAACCCCGACAACTTTTCCTTTGTCACCCAGGGCCTGCCGCCCGGCTACAAACCCTCCCCCGTGCCCAAGTTCCACAACCAAGGCTAGCGAGTCAGGGGACAACCGCTTCGGCTGTCTGGCAGAGGCCGCTGCCCTTCGCCGGCGCTGTTCGCCGTAAGATGGAGACTGGCTCGCCATCCCTCATGGACTCAACCGAGCAGACTAGCCTGGTGCATGCTGCCCATCGCTACTGGCGCGACATCGCCTCCCGCAGCGGGCGGATCTTCGCCACTCGCGCCCTCGCCGCCGCCCTCTGGGAGTTCCTCCGCGACTCCACCCCCGCGCGTCTGCGCCAGCGCTACGGCGACGCCGACTACGACTGGGACCATCGCGTTAACACCACCAGCGGCGCCGTCGGCTGGCGCGACCGCCTCCTCGGAGTTTTCCATTCTGCCTATCAACCCACCGAGCCCGCACTCTTCCACGAAATGCTCGACGGCCTCGCCGCAAACTCGCATCTCGACTTCCGCGACTTCACTTTCCTCGACCTCGGCTCGGGCAAGGGACGCACTCTGCTCATGGCCTCCGACTATCCCTTCCGCCGCATCCTCGGCGTCGAACTTCTCCACGCGCTCGACCGCATCGTCCGCGACAATCTGCGCCAATACAAAAACGACATGCAGCAGTGCTTCGCCCTTGAATCGCTTTGCGCCGACGCCACCACTTTCCTCTTCCCCGATGAACCGCTCGTGATCTATCTCTTCAATCCCTTCCCCGAAACAGGTATGCGCCAGGTTGTCGCGAACCTGGAGCAATCCCTGCGCGCAAGTTCGAGACCGGTCTATGTGCTCTACCACAATCCGCTGCTGGAACACGTTCTGACTGCAAGCACAGCGTTGCGCAAGATCGGCGGGACGCACCAGTACTCAGTGTTCAGGGGCTAGGACCAGGGGTCAGTGCTTACTGGGCAGGCTTGTGGATTGGCGGAAGTGTACGTCAGCGGGGGTTGAAGAGGAGCGAGGGGCAGACAGAAGCGGGGCGGACATGGGCTGGCCCTGAGCGAAGTCGAAGGGTGTCCGCCCCGCACACACGAACGTTACGAGCCTTGCTTTTCGAAAACGATTTCAGCCTTCTTGCCCGTCATCTTCTCTCTGCGGTAGGCGCGGGCGACGTCGCCGAGCGGCACCGGCTGCGAGACTGGACCGAACTCCCACAGCGGCCTCTCACCTTTCGCGTAGGTGTACGTTTCGGCCGTGCCGCCGACGATGGGCCGCTCAGGCGCCATGGCATGCGTCTCAGCGTGCTGCGGATGATCGGGCACCTGCATTACCTGTGGCTGGCTGGACAGTACGGCAGCCGTCTGTCCGAAGGCGGCCACGGTGCAGAAAAGAAACAACATCAAGAGTGTGATTTTCATAGGCGTTTGGTGTGACTCCGCTATGGGTAAATGCAACCTCCGTGCCAACCCAAGTGCCTTATAATTGATGCGTTTACGGGGAATTCATAAAGAATGGCGCAACACTTTGCACATTTAGGGAATCCCCCGCCTATCCCCGGAACCCCGCGCCAGACAAGGCAAGCCGAGCCCCCCGGGGTGACGAAGTTGCGCAGGCCAGAACTGAGGTGTATGGTTTCTGCGCACGCACTCGCAATAGAGTGAGGAGTGAAGAAGATGATCGGCCGCAATCCCTCCAAGTTTGCGCAGTTGCACGCTTTCGCTGCCGCTTTCTCTTTGATTCTTGCCGTATGGTTTCCTTCTCCTGCGCAAGGACAGACCGACTGCGCCGAAGGCAACGGCGTGCTGGATCCGGCTCCGCCCAAGAATATGACGCTCCCGGAACTCATCCAGAAACTCGGCGTCCAGGAGACGAAGGTCAGAGAGGCGCGCTCACATTACACCTTCACCCAGGATGTGATGGTGCAAACGCTCAACGGCACCAAAGTGGACGGACAGTTTCACGAAGTCACCACCGTGTCCTACGACAACAAAGGCAAGCGCGCGGAAAACGTGACCTTTGCCGAGCAGTCCACGCTGCGGGGTATTCAGCTGTCGGCGGAGGATATGGAAGATATCCGGGTGTTCATGCCTTTGATTCTGACCACCGAAGACCTGGCGGAATATAACGTGACCTGGGCCGGTCAGCAGCACGTGGATGATCTCGACACGTATGTGCTCCATGTTGAGCCGAAAAAAGAAGAGAAGAACAAGCGGTATTTCCAGGGGCGGATATGGGTGGACAACCACGATCTGCAGATCGTGAAATTGTGCGGCAAGAGTGTGCCCGACGTGATCCACGTGAAGAAACACCAGCCGCAGGATCTCCGTCCGACTTTTGTTAGTTACCGCCAACCGGTGGAAGGCCTCTGGTTCCCGGCCTACGTACGCGTGGACGATACCATGCACTTCCGCGCGGAATCGGTGCACGTCCGTGAAATCATCAAGTTCACGGGCTACAAGCGGGTGGGCGCCGCCGCGGCCAAGCCGTGAAACCGCCCCGGCGTCTAGTCCGGCACTTGATGGGCGGCTTCACTCTGTGCTGTACTTTCGTCTATGGCGGACGACAAAAGCAATAAGAACACGATTCTCTGGATCATCACCGTGGTTCTGGTCGCGCTGGCGATTTTCTTGTACAAGCGGTAGCGCCTGCAGGCGCAATCGGTCTGCAGATTGCCGGAACGCTAACGCGCTTCCGGCACTCGCGTCTGTGCGGCGAGCAGGAGTTTGGCCGCGACCAGGGTCTTCCGGAACAGGTTCTCCCGCAACGGAGCCTGCCCTCTTGAGTACATCTATTTTCCTCGCCCCGAGCCTCCCTAGGTTCTGAGGTTGCAGAAATTTTCACAGTTGACACCGGCGGCAAAGCTAAGCAGAATCGTTGACAGTTTCGTTGTCCCCTGCGTCCAGTAAATTCTGGATTCCAACAAGCCGCTTGGTCTGAATCTAAGAACCCTGACGTGATCGAAATCCTAAGGAGAAAGTTAACCCTATGATGAAGCGACTCTCTGCGCTCAGCCTGCTGGCTGCGCTTGCCGTGGCGGGCTGCCTGACCACCGCCGCATTTGCCCAGGAAGAAGACACCCTCCCATTCCGGCCGATGTATGGACACCTCAAGCCAAACCTCCGCAACGACATCATGACCGCGGCCACTCCGCTCACCACCTGGAACGGGACGTTCACCTACAAGGCCCACGCCTATCATTACAACATGGTGGGGACGGCGCCTTCGACGGGCACATCCACCACCGTCCCGGTGTTCCTGATCCCGGTGAAGTTGGTGTACAAGGGAACCACGACCACCACGTTGGATCCCGCCACCCATAAGCTGACGAACGGGCAGACAGTTGAGGCGAACACGCTGGCCTCGCCGATTTTCCAGAGCGGCATTGACTTCGTGCAGGGCGGAACGGACCTGGGAAGCACACAATACATTGATGCTTTTCAGCGCGGCAATTTCTGGGGCACGGTGAAGTCGCACACTGGGTATCACCTGCTGCTGGGTACGCCGACGGTGCTGCCTGAGCTCACGCTCACGGTTCCGGCCGCCGATGGCAAGATCGCCACCGAAGGTGGCGTGAAAGTCGGCCTTGCGGATATCAACTGGTTTGATACTCAGCTACAGGCCTACATAACGGCCCACTCGCAAATCGTACCCAACTCTCTGCCGATCTTTATCACGTGGGAGGCATACCTGACCCAGAGCGGCGGCTGTTGCATCGGCGGCTATCACAATTCCTACGGCAGCAGTTCCGCGCCGCAGGCTTACGCGTACGCAACCTACATCTCCAAGGTAGGAGCCTTCGCGCAGGACGTTTCTGCCCTGTCGCACGAAGTGGGCGAGTGGGCCGACGATCCACTGGTGGTAAACACCGGCAACCCCGTGCAGTGCGGGGTCCTGGAAGTTGGCGATCCGGAAGAGGGCGATGCCAACTTCGGCGGTTTCAAATATACGCTGGGCGGGTTCACCTACAACCTGCAGGATTTGGTCTACCTGCCGTACTTCGGAGCGCCCACCAGTACTTCGAATAATGGCTCGCTGACGTTTCAGGGCAATCCGTTTAGTTTGACGGTCTGCTCCAACGGCGGCTAGATCCTGGTCTTCGCCAAGAGTGAAATGAACCGCCCCGCAAGGGGCGGTTTTATTGTTTGATTTCGAGATGCGGGAACAGGAGGCGGCGCCAAGACGGACACGAAAAAAGACGACCCAGAACCGCGGTGCCATCTAACCTAGGGTTTTCGGCCTTCCATCGGGTAAGATACTTCGGCTGCGGAAAAGACGTTCCAGGCAACGTTTTTAGAACCGCATTACTTTCTACTTCACGATGAACCGCGAATATCACAAAGCTTACAGCCAGGAACTGCATCGCGAGATGGAGGCGCTGGTTTTCGGGCATGCCGGAACGCCGCTGCTGGTGTTCCCGACTTCGATGGGGAAGTTCTTCGAGTACGAAGACCGCGGGATGATCAGCGCGCTGGCATCGCAGATCGAGCGCGGCGAGCTGCAGGTATTTTGCCCCGACGGCGTGGATACCGAAAGCTGGTACAACAAAGGCGTGCATCCGCGGGTGCGGGTGTTGCGGCATTTGCAGTACGAGCGCTACCTTCTGCACGAGTTTCTGCCGTTTATTCGCTGGAAAAACCAGGCGTGGCAACTGGCGGTCACTGGGTGCAGCTTTGGCGGGTATCACACGGTGAATTTTGCGCTGAAGCATCCCGATGTGGTGACGCACTGTGTGAGCATGAGCGGGGCGTTCGATATCCACCAGTTTCTGGATGGGTACTACGACAACGATTGCTATTTCAACAATCCTCCGGACTTTTTGCCCAACATGTCGGATGACTGGTTCCTGAGCCGCTACCGGCAGATGAAGATTGTTCTGGGATCGGCGGACTGGGATATGTGCCTGGACCAGAACATCAAGTTTTCGGCGATGCTGAATAGGAAGGCGATTCCCCACTGGCTCGACGTCTGGGGGGACAACTCGAAGCATGACTGGCCGCTGTGGCAGAGGATGGCGGCCAAGTATTTTTGAAGACAGTTCTCGTAGAGACGTAGCTTGCTACGTCTTGTTGCTCATGGCGAAAGAGACGTTGCCAGCAACGTCTCTACAGGAGAATCTTTGTGAGCGTGAAAAAGATTGGGATTTTGTTTGGGATGGAGAATACGTTTCCGCCGGCTGTGGTCGAGAAGATCAACTCCATGAAGGTCGAGGGCGTCGAGGGGGAGTTTGTGAAAATCGGCGGCATCCGCATGGATGAGCCGAAGAAATATGCCGTCATCATTGACCGGATTTCGCAGGACATCGAGTTCTACCGCGCGTATCTGAAGAACGCCGCCCTGCATGGAACGATTGTGGTGAACAATCCGTTCTGGTGGACGGCGGACGACAAGTTCTTCAATTACGCGCTGGCGCACAAAATGGGCGTGGCCATTCCGCCGACCGTGATCCTGCCCCACAACAAGCATCCCGAGGGAACGACGGACCAGTCCATGCGGAACCTAATGTTTCCGTTAAACTGGCAGGATTTGTTCGACTACGTCGGATTCCCGGCTTTCCTGAAGCCCTATTCCGGCGGCGGGTGGAAGCACGTCTACAAGGTGCATTCTCCGGAGGAGTTTTTCCTGCACTACAACCAGACAGGCCGGCTGTGCATGACGCTGCAGCGCGGGGTGGAGTTTGACGAGTACTATCGCTGCTATGTAGTGGGGCAGGAAAAAGTACACATCATGAAATACGACCCGAAGGCGCCGCATCACGAGCGCTATGTGAAGGGGAATCCTCCGCCGTCGTCGTCGGCATTGCGCGATCGCATGGAGCAGGACGCTTTGAGTCTGTGCCGGACCTTGGGGTACGACTTGAATACCGTGGAGTTTGCGGTGGAAGGCGGAGTGCCGTATGCGATTGATTTCCTGAATCCGGCGCCGGATGCGGAGATTACGTCCGTCGGGCAGCAGAACTTCGACTGGATTGTGAATGCCGTCGCGGAGATGGCGGTGAAGATGGCACTGAGCGCGGAGAGTCCGGTGAAGGAAATGCGGTGGGCGGGCTTCCTGGCGGGGGCCGGGGCTAAGAAGGAACCGGCGTGGGTGGCGGCGCGGAAGCGGGGGAAAGCGACGAAGTAGCACGCACAGCCGAGCTTCAGCAACGGCTACAACAACCTGCCGTGCGACTTCTTTTCAAGTCTCCAATAGAACGGGCACGTTGAGGCGGAGTATGAAAAGAATGGATTCGAAGGATCGCGATTCCAACACCAAGGCCGGTGCCGCGCCGAAAGATATGGACGAATATCTAGCCGGTGTTCCGGAACCAGCCCGCAGTACTCTGAAGAAAGTTCGTGCGGTGATTCGGTCCTTGGTGCCGGCGGAAGCAACCGAGGCCATCAGTTATCGAATCCCGATGTTCCGATACAAAGGCGGGCTGGTGTCCTTTGCTGCGTTTAAGAACCACTGCAGCTTCTTTCCCATGAGCTACGCCGTGATCAAGGCGTGTAAGAAGGAGCTTAAGAACTTTCCGGTTTCCAAAGGCACGATCCATTTCCCGCTGGACAGGCCTTTGCCGGCCGCACTCGTGAAGAAGATCGTGAGGGCGCGCCTGGCAGAGAAAGAGCGCAGGTAAGCCTCATCTGACCCGAAGTATTTTCCGGTCATTGATATACTATCTAGGCGTAGTTCTTCCCCACTTCTCGCGAGGAATGCAAGAAACGGGGCCCCGGCGGTTGGGTGCTGCCGGCGAACAGCGGGTTCCTTGACTTCGCTTGGAATGACAAGACCATAGATAAAATGCTGCCGACTTTCACCATCGGGATTGAAGAGGAATATCAGACGGTAGATCCGGTCACGCGGGATCTGCGGTCGCATATTCAGGCGGAGCTGCTCGAAAAGGGCAAGATGCTGCTGCAGGAACGGGTGAAGGCGGAAATGCACCAGTCGGTGGTCGAGGTGGGGACCGGAATTTGCAAGAACATCCAAGAAGCCAAGGCGGAAGTAAAGATGTTCCGGCGCAACATGGGGCGTCTGGCCAAGGAAAACGGGCTGCGCCTGGCGTCGGTAGCAACGCATCCGTTTTCGGACTGGCGAACCCAGGATATTCATCCCGACGAGCGCTACAAGAATATTGTCGAAGACTTACAGCTGGTGGCCCGGGCCAATCTGATTTTTGGGCTGCACGTGCACATCGGGATTGAGGATCGCGAGACCGCGATCCACATGATGAATCATGCGCGGTATTTTTTGCCGCACATCCTCGCGCTCTCGACCAATTCTCCGTTCTGGCTGGGAATGAATACTGGGCTGAAATCGTACCGCTGCAAGGTGTTCGACAAGTTTCCCCGCACCAATATTCCGGACTATTTTCCCAGCTGGGGCGAGTACGAAAACTTCATCAAGCTGCTGATCAAGACCAACTGCATTGATAACGCGAAAAAGATCTGGTGGGACATCCGGCCGCACCCGTTTTTCAATACGATTGAATTCCGGGTGTGCGATATTCCGATGCGCGCGGATGAGACGATCGCGATTGCGGCGCTGATTCAGGCGACCGTGGCAAAGCTCTACAAGCTGTATACCGCGAACCAGGGGTTCCGGCTGTACCGGCGCGCTCTCATCATGGAAAACAAGTGGCGCGCGGCCCGCTACGGGCTCGACGGCAAGCTGATTGATTTCGGCAAGCAGAAGGAAGTTCCGGCGCGCGATCTGGTGCATGAATATCTGGAGTTCGTGGATGATGTAGTGGATGAGCTGGGATCGCGCGAGGAGCTCAATTACATCCACGAGATTCTGAAAACCGGCAGCGGCGCCGACCGGCAGTTGCGCGTCTTCCAGGAAACTGGCGATTTGAAGAAAGTGGTTGACTACATCATCGAGGAGACGGAAGCGGGGCTGGAGGAAGAACCAGCTGCCGCGAGAAAAGTCGGGTAATGAGCAATCCTGTGGAGAAAGTCAAAATCCCCGCCCAGTCGCATACCGCGCGACAAAAACCGGGCAGCCTTAACATTCCCTTCGATCCCGAATACGCGCCGGGGGCTTTCAACGCGGTAAATGTGTGCCTGCGGGTGCAGCCGCAGGAGCAGGTGTGCGTGATCACCGATGAAGTGACCATCGAGATCGCGGCCGCCATCGTCGCCGAACTCGAAAAGATCGGCGCGCCCTACCATGCCTGGGTGCTGGAGGAACTGGCCGAGCGTCCGCTGACGGATTTGCCGCGCCCGATTCTGGAGGATCTGGAGACTAGTCAGGTTTCGATTTTCGCGGTGCAGGTGCAGAAAAATGAGCTGCGCTCGCGCATTCAGATGACCGATGTGGTCAACCGCCGGAAGATCCGGCACGCCCACATGGTGAACATCAACCGGCAGATCATGCTGGAGGGGATGCGGGCGGATTTCCGGCGCGTGGACCGGCTCAGCCAGAAAGTGGTCGAGATGGTGCGGAAGGCATCGCGGGTCCGGGCGAAAACCGCGGCCGGCACCGACCTGACAGCGGACTTGAATCCCAACTACAAGTGGCTGAAGACCAGTGGGATTATCACTCCGGAGAAGTGGGGCAATCTGCCGGGCGGCGAGATTTTCACGACTCCGGGCGAGGTCAATGGCACGTTTGTGATTGACGGCGTGGTGGGGGATTACCTGTGCGCGAAGTTCGGCAACCTGCAGGAGACTCCGCTGACCGTGCGCATGAAGGGTAACCGGCTGACCGAGGCGCACTCGGAAAATCGCGAACTGGAAGACGATTTCTGGAAGTACACGCATACCGACGAGAACAGCGACCGCGTCGGCGAGTTTGCCATTGGGACCAACATTGATCTCAAGGAAGTGATTGGGGAGATCCTGCAGGACGAGAAGTATCCCGGCGTGCACATTGCGTTTGGGAATCCCTATGGGGCGCACACCGGAGCAAATTGGGATTCGACCACGCATATTGATGTGGTAGGGCGGAAGTTCGATATCTGGGTGGATGACGAGCAAATCATGCGCGAGGGGAAGTTTCTGGTGGAGGCGTAGGACGGAAGTTGGGCGCTGGCGGCGAACAGCAGGTTTCTCCACGTCGCTTCGCTCCGGTCGGAATGACAAAATTCTTGGGTGCCCCATTTCTGGAGCGCCCTTTGCGCCAGAAGTGGGGCTTTTTTTCTGATGATTCCTTTCCTGCGTCAGCCGTTCAACGACAGTTTCACTCCTGAAAAATATCAGGCTTTCTTGCGACGCATGGATGACGCGTGCGGAACGCACGTGCAGTTTCGGCTGTCGGAGACGCCGTGCTTTTTCCCGGGGGCGCTGCTCGAGCGCATGGCAGCGGACGGGAAAGATCTGATTCACCAACTCGTTGACAACCCCGCATATCGCGCCAAGTCCGATGAGGCCGTGCCGCCGGAGTTCAGAGTTCCGAACGAAGCTCCGCATCCGATGTTTGTGCAGGTGGATTTTGGCCTGGTGCGGGATGCGCGCGGGGAGTTGCAGCCGAAGCTGGTGGAATTGCAGGCGTTCCCTTCCCTGTATGCGTATCAGCCGGAGTTGGCTGAGACCTACATTTCCGTGCATGGACTCGCGGCTTCCGGCTTCCAGCTTCCGGCCGCCGGTCGGCTCAAGTATTTGCTAAGCGGACTGGAACCGGATTCCTATCGTGACCTTTTGCGGCGGGCGATTGTGGGGACGCATGATCCGGAGAATGTGATCTTGATGGAGATCCATCCCCAAGAGCAGAAAACCCTGCCCGACTTTCTGCTGACCGAGAAGATGTTGGGCGTGCGGGCCGTGGATATTGTGGACATCAAGAAAGATGGCTCGCGTCTTTACTACGAGCGCGGCGGAAAGCGCATTCCCATCCGGCGGATTTATAACCGCGCGATCGTGGATGAATTGGAGCGCAAGAGCGTCAAGCTCAGCTTCGACTGGCGCGACGAGCTTGACGTCGAGTGGGCGGGCCATCCCAACTGGTATTTCCGCATCAGCAAGTTTTCCATTCCCTACCTGAAGCATGCCTCGGTGCCGAAGACGTGGTTCCTCGACCGGCTGGAGGAAATTCCCGCCGATCTGGAGAATTACGCCCTCAAGCCTCTGTATTCGTTTGCCGGGCTGGGCGTGGTGATTGCGCCGAAGAAAGAAGACATCACGGCAATTCCGGCGGAAAAGCGACCGTATTACATTCTGCAGGAGCGGATGCACTTTGAGCCGGTGATCGCGACTCCATTCGGCGGAACCAAGGCTGAAGTGCGGGTGATGTTTGTTTGGCTGGACGAACTGACGCCAGTGCTGACGATTATCCGCATGGGGCGCGGGCTGATGATGGGCGTGGACCACAACAAGAACATGGAGTGGGTGGGCGCGTCGGCCGGCCTGTTTGTGGAGGAAGGGTAGCTTCTGATCAACTTCTGATCCACCGGCCGGTGGTTCACGCTGTGTTATAACTCGCACATGCCCAGTCGCCAGGGATCAATCCGACTGTTCCGTTTCAACGGGATCGACCTGTTTCTGCATTGGTCGTGGTTTCTGGTGGCGGTGTATGAGATTCAGGGAGCCACGGGTAGATATTCCTCTCTCACCTGGAACGTGCTGGAGTATCTGTCGCTGTTCCTGATTGTGACCCTGCATGAGTTCGGTCACGCGCTGGCCTGCCGGCAAGTGGGAGGCAGGGCAAACCAGATCGTGCTGTGGCCGCTGGGTGGCGTGGCCTATGTGGACCCGCCGCCGCGCCCGGGCGCCACTCTCTGGAGCATTGCGGCCGGACCGTTGGTGAATGTGGCGCTGCTTCCGATTTTGGGCGCACTGTACTTTTTCAGCCGGGCGTCGGGATGGGCCGGGACGATGCCCGACACCTACAAACTGGTGCGCGCGGCTCTGGGCATCAACATCGGCTTGCTTGTTTTCAACATGCTGCCCATCTACCCGCTGGATGGCGGCCAGATTCTCCGCTCCCTGCTCTGGTTCGTGTTAGGACGCGCCCGCAGCCTGATGGTGGCCACGATCCTTGGCTTTGTCGGCGTGGCAGCGTTCATCGTGCTCGCCGTGTATATTCATTCCGCGTGGTTTGGGGTTCTCGGCGTTTTCATGCTGATGAACTGCTGGGGCGGGCTGCGCCACGCCCAGGCGCTGCTGCGCTTTGCGAAGTTGCCGCGCCGCGATGGATATGCCTGTCCGGCCTGCAAAGCTGCGCCGCCGGTCGGGGAACTGTGGAAGTGCGGGCAGTGCGGCCGGGCCTTCGACACGTTCCAGACCGGAGCAGTGTGTCCGGGCTGCGGCCTTCAATATCCGGTGACCAAATGCATGGACTGCGGCCAGTCCCGTTCCATGAGCGAGTGGGCAACGGCCGCGGTTGCACCCGCCGGACTGTAGCCTCACCCGACTCTGCTGACGATGGTGGTCTCCAGTTCCCTTCCGTTGGGACGCTTCACAAACATCTTGTCGCCGTGGAACCGCACCGGGACAGGGTCGGCCGGGCCAAATTCTCCGGGAGCGTAGTCGGCAGCCGAGGATGAGTCGTACTCGCCCACATACTCCACGCCGTTGACGTTGACCACGATGGCGGTCCTGCGGGCCGGGTGGGCGGCGCATTCGTGCCGGATCTCTTCCTCGGCCAACGCCCAATTTTCCAGGTCGTGGCCGGGAACTCGCCCGTTACGGATATAGATTTCCTCGGCGCGGCAACGGATGGCTTCGTGCACGTCGTCCGGGGCGGTCGGCCAGGGTCTCCGAGCTGAAGAGTTGGGAGTGCAAGAATCAGTGTGGGACCTGTTTTCCATAAGACGATCTCCTGCGGAAGGTCGCTATGATTCTAGTCGGCAGATTCGTCGTCGGGTTCGCGCTGGCGACACACGAAGGGTGCGGTGGTGCAGCATTGGGAATTGAGGGGAGTCGGTTCCGTAGCGGAACTTTGCGCACCAAGGGGTGACCCCTCCGTTCGAACCGGTCGAGTCGGATGCTGTTATAAGTGGCTGTTCCGCAGATTGCCCTTGACTACGGCATATAGACACGTATATACACGTATATTATGTCTTATACAGCCACGCGACGCCGCCGTCCGTCAGTAAGCGGGAGAAACGGTGTCGCGCTAATGGTGTATCTCAAGCAAGACCAAGCGGCAAGGCTTGACGAGCTCTCAAGGAACCGCCGCGTAACTAAGACGGCGCTCGTTCAGTTTGCGGTGGAAAGATTGTTCGTAGACATGCACAATGGGCAGCTTGATCTTCCGTTGGGGTTGAATATAACTGGCTCGTCAGTTCGGGGTGAACCAACTGGATGAAACCAACGTTTGCGTCTTTTTTTAGTGGTATCGGTGGTTTGGACCTTGCATTTGAACGCGCTGGATTCGAGATAACGGTCCAGTGTGAGAGCCGGATGCGTTGGATCTCTGGTCGGGCTGAAATCAAATGAATCATGAAGTAACCGGCGCAAGGCGTTCAGCCTCGGATGTTCCCGTTTGTCCGTCATTTTCCCGGTGGGACGGGGACCTTGTTGGTTGCGGAAGCAGAAATGTAGCCTGGGACGAAATGGATAAGGTATTCGACTGCTATAATTGCGGCCTTTTTTTCGACCGCGAACAAGCGTTTCTTACCCGGGAACTACAGGAAGAGCATCGCGATGAACAAGCCTTCCGGCACCAGGCACAAGAACTACGAAATCCTTAATCTTATCGGCTACGGTCTGGCCAAGTTCGAGGGCGACTTGGTTGCCGCCCTTGGCTTCAAAACCAAGAGTGCCTTGTTCAACTACCTAATTTGGCGAGGCGTGGCTGAGACAAAGAGGTACGCTAAAGAATCGTCAGGACCTATTCAATCCGCTGGTGAGGAAAGCCAAGGTAGGCTGGTGGCAAAGCGGGGACCGGTACCTTCACAGGAAAATTCTCCTAGATTCGCTTTTCGGAGATCTCGATGCCGTTCGTTATGCCGCAATGGTAGAGAGCTACCTGCAAACTTACTTCCCAGTTTCCGGTGAGAAGCCGAGGGCAGTCGTTCCGATCTTAGAAAGTAAGTTTCGTCAGCTCCAGGAAACTGGCAGCGAGGCCGAACTATTCTTCATGAACACCTTTAGAACGATTGAGCGACTTAAGGACGGCACCCTAGAGGATGCGCGGTTATTCGGGGATGGCTACGATTTCCAAATCACGCTGGCCCCGGCCTATGTTCTCGCCGAGGTGAAGGGCGTGCGCGGAAGTAGGGGTGGAATCCGCCTAACCGAGAAGGAATTTCTCAAGGCGAAGGAATTCAAGGACGACTATTGCATAGCGGTAGTAAGTCAGCTTGAAGCGGTACCGCGGATTTCGGTTTTCTTCAATCCACTCGAAGTGCTGACTCTGAGCAGACAAACAATCACGAGCGAGCAGACTTACTATTCGTCGCCAGCCCGCCGCTGGTGAAGTGTCTTCGGCGGTTCTATGTCTGCTCCCTGAGTTCCTGCTCTTACCGAAATCTAAACGAGAATTCAACAGTATCCGGGGCGACGGGCTTCTTAAGCTGAGGCGCGTTTGATGGCTGCGATCGCGTTCGATAGCCGGGTTCGTATTCGATGACCGCGATAAAAGTAGACATCGCGGACCTGACGGCGCAGGGGGTAACATTACGCCCAACTGATCTGCTTCTGGAAAATGCAGATCACCTGCAGGCACGGATCGAATTCGCACAGAGAATGTCACGAGTGGTGCGCCTATGGGATGCTGCCTCGATAGCGGATACGCCATTGGCACAATTGGTTAGGGACCTTCGTCAGAAAGTGTTGTCTGCGGACCCGGACTACAAGGCAATCGAAGGCAGTGCCTCCAGAATTTCCGAGGCGCTGGGGACCGAGGGTGACCCGCTTCCTCTCGCGGAGCAACAACTAGGGTTAATCGAAGCTCCACTGGAGCCTCCCCCTCTTACTAAACCAGCCCAATTTACACATCAGGCGGACTTCGGTGTAGAGGACGACGTCTCGCCCGCCGCAGCACGGATCGAGAGGGTAAAGCAGTGGCGACGACAGGCTGTCAGGGGATCGGCTGGCGTTCAGTTCAGAAGGGATGTGTCTGCTAAGTACGAGCACCGCTGCGCATTCAGCGGTCAGCGCCTTCCAAAGCTGGAGGTTACGGAGTCTCCGGGTGTCGACTCTGCGCACATTCTGCCCTGGTCAACGCACGAAATAAACTCAGTCAGAAATGGCCTCTGCCTTAGCAAGCAGTGCCACTGGGCGTTTGATCAGGGGATACTCCGCCTCACGTTTGACGCAGCCTCGCGAACGTATCTCTTGGACATTCCAGACAAGATACGGAAGGCGGCGCGGAAAGCCGCGTTCGACCTCCAATATTTCGAGGCCTTGAGTGGCCCGATCCCGGAGTCGCGTCTCCCCAACGACCGGGCTCACTGGCCATCTCCGACCTACATTAGTGAGCTCAACCGATTCGTTTTTCAACATTAGTTACCTGACAGGCGATCTTCCTCAGCAGGTCCGTAATTCTCTTCATGGCGGCGCTTGGCGTGCGTTCCAATTCGTGTTCCCAGATACGTAGGACCTTCCAGCCTTTTCGCCGCAGCGCAGCTGACACCTTCCGATCACGGGCCTTGTTCCGCTCGAATTTCATCTGCCAGTAGTCCGAGTTGGAAGCGGGGCGCCGATAGCATCTGGGACACCCATGCCAATGGCAACCGTCGACGAACACCGCGAGCTTGGCCGCTCGGAAAACGAAGTCTGGCTTTCCCGGTAGATCGGTTGCACACAGCCGCCACCCAGAAACTCCGTGACGGACGAGTCTGAATCGAAGCGCCTTCTCGGTCGTTCGATTGCCTCGAGATCGGATAGCGGCCATGTTCCTTGCCGCTGGTTCGCCGTCAGGTTGTCGACCATTGCTAAAGTATAAAGTCCGGGTGCCTCCAAGACGCAGCCTGAACACCCCTGGAGGTTTCCAACCTTTCGAGACCCGCGATAGCCTGGGCAGCACTCGGTCCTGACAGCGGTTCTGCTCGAATCTCGCCGCTCTATCGCCCGGCCCACAACAGGGTTGACCTCAGTCGGCTGGGAGCCTAACATTAGCGCCACGCAGGGCTTAGTGCGCTCATGATTGGCCAGACAGTATCCCATTACCGCATCCTGGGGAAACTTGGGGGCGGTGGTATGGGCGTGGTCTACGAGGCGGAGGATCTCAAACTTGGCCGCCACGTCGCGCTGAAGTTTATCCCCGATAATCTGGCCCACGACCCCAAGTCGCTGGAGCGGTTCACCCGCGAGGCCCGGGCAGCTTCGCAGCTTAACCACCCTAATATCTGCACCATCCACGGCATTGAGGATAACAACGGCCATCCCTTCATCGTGATGGAGAAGCTCGACGGCGAGAGCCTGAAGCAGCATATCGCTGGCCACCCGTCAGAGGTCGAGAAGGTGCTGGACGTGGGCGTGCAGGTGGCGGACGCGCTGGTGGCGTCGCATGCCAAGAATATTGTCCACCGCGATATCAAGCCCGCCAATATCTTTCTGACCCCAGGCGGGCAGGTGAAAGTGCTCGACTTCGGGCTGGCCAAGCTCGTGCACAACCTCGGGACCGAAGACGACGCGGGGGCCGATAATTCGCTGACCGCGGTGGGCGTGATTCCGGGCACGGCCGTGTACATGTCGCCGGAGCAGGCACGCAGCGAGACCGTGGACGCGCGCAGCGATCTGTTTTCCTTCGGCGTGGTGCTCTACGAGATGTCCACCGGCAAAAAGCCATTTGCCGGGAATAACTCGCTGATGACGCTGGAAGCGGTGCTGCATCAGAAGCCAGTGCCGCCGCGGGATTTGAATCCCAAGATTCCCATCGAGCTGGAAGGCATCATCGGCAAGGCGATGGAAAAAGACCGGACGCACCGCTACCAGAGCGCGGCGGAAATGCGGTCCGACCTGGCCTTGCTGAAGCGCGAGACCGAATCCGGGACGATCAAGAGCGGCAGCAACACGACCCGGCTGCGGACAGCGACGAAAACCTTTGGCCGGAGTTCGCGGCTGCAGATCTATTTGCTGCTTGGCATGGCGGGGCTGCTGGTGGCGGTTCTGGCCTCGGTGGGCGCGTGGTGGTACAAGCACCGGGAAGTGGCCAACGCGGAGCAGCGGAATGCGATTGCAGTGCTGCCGCTGCAGAATCTGAACGGCGATTTCAACGTGGACTATCTGCGCTTCGCTCTGTCGGACGAGTTGACCAGCGTGCTGGCCTACTCCCGGTCGCTGGAGGTGCGGCCCTCATCGGTCACGCGGAAGTATGTGGCGCTCGATCTGGACCCGCACAAGGTTGGCCAGGAGTTGCGGGTGGGAAGGCTGCTTTCGGGATCGTTCCGCAAGCAGGGCGACCAGTTGCTGGTGACGCTGGAGGCGATTGACGTGCCCAGCAACCGTCTGCTGTGGCAGACCACGGTGGCGGCCAAGGCCGAGGACATGATCGGCCTGCAGGAGCAGCTGACCACCCAAGTACAGCGCGGGCTGCTTCCGATCCTGGGAGGCGGGGGCGGCGAGGTGGAAGCCGCAGCCTCGCGGCCCAAGAATCAACAGGCATACGACTTCTATTTGCGCAGCGTAGCCGTGCCCCACGATCCGGCGCCGAATAAGGAAGCAATCAAGATGCTGGAGTGGGCGGTGGGGATCGATCCGAGCTACGCACCAGCGTGGGAGGCATTGGGGCAGAGATATTATTTCGACTCGACGTTTGGCGGAGGCGGCGAAGCAATCTTCCAGCGGTCGAATTCGGCCTATGAGAGGGCGATTACGCTCGATCCCAACCGCGTGATGGCGGCCAGCAACCTGATTACGAACCGGGTGGAACGCGGAGAACTGGGGCGGGCCTACGACGCGGCCACCGACCTGGTACGGCGGCGCCCGCAAAGCGCCGACGCTCACTTCGCGCTCAGCTACGTGCTCCGCTATGCGGGCATGCTGGAAAAATCCACCCAGGAGTGCAACACAGCACGCTCCCTGGATCCGGGAAACTTCAGTTTCCGCACTTGCGCCTTTTCCTTCCTGGAGATGGGCAAGACGGACCGGGCCATGGACTTTGTGCACCTGGATGCCGGAACCGAGTGGTCGGCGTGGATTACCCCGTATGTTTACCTGGCGGAGGGAAATCTGGCCGAGGCGCGGGCGGCCGCCAAGAACATGAGCAAGTCTTCCATGTATCACCGCGATTTGATGGAGGCTTGCACTGCGGCGCAGCGTCCGGCAGACCTGGCGAAGATCGTGCGGGAGACGGAAGCCTCGGTGATGATGGAGCCTGACGCCGAACAATGGTATCTGGCCGGGGCGCTCATGGCGGCTTGCGGACAGAATGAGCCCGCTCTGCGACTGCTGAAGGCGGCGGTGCAGCAGAACTATTGCGCCTATACGGCGCTGCTGGATGATCCGCTGCTGAAGGACTTGCGGAAGGAAACGGCGTTCAATGAAGTGCTCACGGCGTCGAGCAATTGCCAGACAGTGTTGAAGGAAGGCAGGCAGTAAGCCAGGGGTCAGAACCAGTTTCCCAGTTTCCAGTTTCGCGAAAAACCCTCTTCAATTTATGGCGAACTTTACGCGGCGGGCGCTGCTGAAGTCTTCGGTGACGGGCGTGGCGGCGATGCGGATTCCGTCGCTCGATTCGGCCTCTGATACTGCAGCGCCGGCGCGCAAGGGACGGATTCACCAGTCGGTCTGCCAGTGGTGCTACCCTCACACTCCCCTCGATCAGTTGGCGGAGTACGCGGCCAAAATCGGGCTGCGCGGGGTTGATCTGCTGCAGCCCGACGAGTATGCGATTCCGCGCCGCTACGGCCTGATCTGCACCATGGGATACGCGGGCGGCGGGGAGATCGGGAAAGCGCTCAACCGGGTGGAGAATCACGCGGCGATTGAGCAAGGGTTCCGCCTGAACATTCCCCACGCAGCCAAGGCCGGTGTGCCCAACGTCATCACGTTTTCCGGGTACCGGGGCGGCATGTCGGACGAGGAAGGCGCTCGCAACACAATCGCGGGGCTGAACCGCGTCAAGAAGATCGCCGAAGATCACGGGGTGACGATCTGCATGGAATTGCTCAACAGCAAGCGCGATCATCCCGATTACATGGGCGATCACACCGCGTGGGGAGTGCGCGTCGCCGAGGAAGTGAACTCTCCCAACGTGAAGCTGCTGTACGACATCTACCACATGCAGATCATGGAAGGCGATCTAATCGAAACCATCCGCCGCAACATCCAGTGGATTGGACATTTTCACACTGGCGGCGTTCCGGGGCGCCATGAACTGGACGGGAACCAGGAGATTCAGTGGGACGCGGTCATGCGGGCCATCGCCGACACGGGGTTCAAAGGCTATGTGGCGCATGAATTCGAGCCCACAGGCGATCCGCTGGTTTCGCTGCGGAAGGCCGTGGATTTGTGCGATGTGTAGGGAGTAGCGCCGCCGTCCCTGCCGCTGCCCAGTGGCGCGCTACCGAAACAATTTGCGTCAAAGCGGGGGTAGGCCCCATCCTTGTAGGGTGAGATATTCCGGACCTTTCAGCTGGCCGCGGCGGATGGGGCGCGGCTTTCCTGCCATTGATCAGGGCTTACATTCTGCTGCCCTGAGCTTCGCCTGTTCCCTTCTGGTTTTTGCGCTGGGCGCGACGGCCCAGGCCCCCAGTCCTTCGACCGGATCAGGGCAGGCTGTTGCGCAAAAAACGCGCCAGGATGCAGCACCCACATCCAAGGCTTCCGCGGCGCGGGCTCCTTCGAACTCCGATCACATTAACGCCGATCCTCCCGGACTGCTCTACCAGGGCGTTCCTGCCGAGATTCCCCAGGATCTGGGCATGGCCGGATTGCGGTTGGAATTGCTGCGCCTGGGCACGACGGCGCGGCTGATGCAGACGGTGGCGCATCCGGATGACGAAGACGGCGGTGTGCTGACTCTCGAGGCGCGCGGGCACGGCGTGAGCACGCTGCTGATGACGCTCAATCGCGGCGAGGGCGGGCAGAACAAGATCGGCAGCAATCTGTCGGACGCCCTGGGCGTGTTGCGGGCGCTGGAGTTGCTGGCCTCGGATCAGTATTACGGAATTCAGGATCGGTTCTCGCGCGTGGCCGACTTCGGGTTCTCAAAAACCGCGGAGGAGACGCTGCAGAAATGGGGCGGACACGACGTGGCGCTCGGGGACATGGTGCGGGTGATCCGGACGTTCCGTCCCGACGTGCTGGTGGCAAGGTTCTCGGGCACGGAGCGCGATGGGCACGGAAATCATCAGGTGTCAGGCATTCTCACGAAAGAGGCTTTCCGCGCGGCGGCCGATCCCAAGCGGTTCCCCGAGCAGATTGCCGAGGGGCTCCAGCCTTGGCAGGCAAAGAAGCTTTATATCGGAAACGTGTGCGACTGGGGCGCAAAAACGTGCCTGGATGAGAACTGGAGTGTGAGGTTCAACACCGGCGAGCGCAACGCGGATCTTGGTGCCTCGTACATTCAGTTTGCCATGGACGGTCTGCGGCACCAATTGTCACAAGGCGCGGCCAACTGGACGGTGGAACCCGGCGACCGCTTCTCCTTCTACAACCTGGTGGACTCGGTGCTTCCACAAAAGCCGGACAAAACCCATCACGAAAGAGATTTCTTTGACGGCATTGACACGACGCTGCCGGGCCTTATGAAGCGTCTGGGCGTCGAAGGAACGAACGATCCGTGGCTAAGGGAAGGATTGCAAAGGACCGCCGCGCACGTTGCTGAGGCGACAACCGCCAGAAACGCCGCAGGTGCAGCGAAGCCACTGATGGCCACACTTCGCGAACTCGACAGCATCCTGGCTCGCTTGCGGCATGGAGGCGTACACAGCCTCGCCGTACCTGGCATCCTTCAAGTTCTCGCGGAAAAGCAGCAGCAGGCGGAGCGAGCGCTGAATCTGGCACTCGGGGTGAGGCTTACTGCGGATGTGTCCTCGGATGGCGGACGCGATGTTCACGTGCTGAAAGAGGCGGACGCTCAGACCACGGTTTCGCCCGGACAGGAATTCCTGGTGGCCGTCACCTTTCACAACGGATCGAAGCAGCCGCTGGTGATTGATCACGTCAAGCTGGAAGTGCCGTCAGGATGGAACACCATCAGTGGCAAAACGAGGCCGGAGATCGTGAAGCCGGGAGAAGATCTGCATGCGAATTTCCGGTTACGTGTGCCCAAGGATACGGAGTTCACGCGGCCCTACTGGCATCGCGATGATCCCGACACGGAAAGCATCAATCACGTTGACAACGAGAAGTACGCGACGCTCCCCTTTCCGCCACCGGCGCTGCGGGCACGGGTGGAATACTCGGCCGGCGGGGCGGGCACGCTGCCGACAAGAAACGGGATTACCAGCGTGGTCGTGACGCCTTTCCTGGACGACGCCGGAAAGCCACGGACGCGTCCGCTGGCAATCGTCCCGGCGTTCTCGGTCGAACTGGAGCCGGGCACGCAGGTGATCTCAACACACAACGGTTCGACTTCCACTGTTGCGGTGGGAGTAACCAGCAACCTCGCCCGCGAAGTGCACGGGACGCTGCGACTTGAACTGCCGCAGGGCTGGCGCACGGAGCCGGAGCAATTGGACGTGAAGTGTGCGCGGCGCGGAGAAAAGCGGGACTTTCAATTTAAGGTGTTCCCTTCCGGTCTGCAGGAAGGACGGGCAACGGTGCGGGCGGTGCTCGAGTCTGAAGACGACAGATTCAGCGAGGGATACACGCTGGTCACACGCGAAGATCTGGGCAGCTTCTACTACTATCAGCCCGCGCAGCAGCGCGTGAGCATCGTGGATGTGCAGGCGCCGCACGGTTTGAAAGTTGGCTACATCATGGGCGCGGGCGACGACATTCCCGCCGTCCTCAAGCAGGTGGGGATGGATGTCACGATGATTCCCGCGGAGACGTTGGCCGCCGAAGATCTGAGCAAGTACGGAACCATCGTGGTAGGGATTCGCGCTTACGACACGCAGAAAGAAGTTGTGGCCAACAACCAGAAGCTGCTCGATTTCGTCTCCGCCGGCGGAACGTTGGTCGCGCAATACAACACCGGGACTGCAGATTTTAATAGCGGGAAATTCACCCCGTACTCCGCGGAGCTGAGCCGGGCGCGCGTCTCGGTCGAGGAAGCTCCGGTGGACATTCTGGCGCCGGAGGATTCGGTCTTTCACTATCCCAACACCATCACAGTGCGCGATTTCGACGGCTGGGTGCAGGAGCGCGGCCTGTATTTCATGAGCAGTTGGGATGAGCACTTCAAGCCGCTGCTCGCGAGTCACGATCCGGGAGAAGCCGCGCAGAAGGGCGGGCTGCTGCGGGCGCAGTACGGCAAAGGGACATACATTTACACTGGGTACGCATTCTTCCGGCAGTTGCCGGCCGGCGTGCCGGGAGCGGTGCGGTTGTATGTGAATTTGCTGAGTGCGGGGCATGAGAAGCAGTAGCCAGGGGTCAGGGGTCAGGGGTCAGGGGTCAGGGGTCAGGGGTCAGGGGTCAGGGGTCAGGGGTCAGGGGTCAGGGGCCAGGAATTAAAGATCCGTAGCGCGAC
>DATFNP010000052.1:0-16927 GCA_035266345.1 Candidatus Sulfotelmatobacter sp. | reverse complement strand
TCACCTTGATCTTGGCGTCGTTGCGCGCCTCTTCGTTGAAGCTGATGCGAATGCTGTTGTCATTTTTCATTTTGTCCACCATTGTGTGAATTCGTCGTTCGCCGCGTACTGACCGTACTGAAGGGGTCAGGGGCCAGGGGTCAGTGAAACTCGCTGTACGACGGTTTTACTGACCCCGGATCCCTGGTCCCTAGCCCCTGCTTCTTATCCCACTAACATCGCCTTCAATCTCGTTCCCCATCGATCTTCCTGAAGTCCCCTCGCAATCCTCGCCCGCTGGCCATAGCTCACCATCCCCAGCACGGTCGCAAACTCCGGCTCAGATAATGTGGAGGGCATCTTGGCCAGGGGCGCGGGCCATGACAGCCGCACTGATCGCCGCAGCACCGACTCCGCCACGTCGAAAATCCCCGGCAGCCGCGACGCTCCTCCGGTCAGCACTATTCCCGCCACGCAGACCTCGAACATGCCGCTCTGCCGCAGGGTGTCGCGCATCATCTCGAACAACTCGCGCGCCCGCGGCTCCAGAATCTCGGCCACCAGTCGCTGCGGCAGCAGTCGCGACGGCCGGTCTCCCACCGACGGAACCTCGACCTCATTGCCTTCGGGAACCAGCGTCACAATGGCGTTGCCATACACCTTCTTGATCGTTTCCGCCTCGCCCAGCGGCGTGCACAGCCCCACCGACAAGTCGCTGGTAAAATGATCGCCGCCCACCGGAATTACTCCCGTGTAGGCCACCGCGCCTTGCCGGAAAACGATCAGTTCCGTCGAGCCAGCGCCCATGTCGGCCAGAGCCACGCCCAGGTCGCGCTCATCGGCGCGCAGCACCGAGTCGGCCGCGGCCAGCGGCTCAAACACCGTGTCGTCCACGTGAACCCCGGCCTTGTTCACCGCCGTGATTACGTTCTGCGTGGCGCTGGTGGCGGCCGTGACCAGATGCACGCGCACTTCGAGGCGCGCCGCCATCATGCCCAGCGGATCGCGCACGCCGCTCTGCTCGTCGAGAATGAATTCCTGCGGCAGCAAATGCAGAATCTCGCGATCGGCGGGCAGAGGAATCGCCCGCGCCCGCTCCACCGCCTGCTTGATCTCGTCGCGCCCGATCTCCCGCGGACGCGTGCCCAGACTGATGCCTCCGTGACTGTTCGCCCCGCGCACGTGAGCTCCCCCGATGCCCACAATCGCGTGCTCCACTGGCGCCTTGGCAATATCTTCGGCGGCTTCCACCGCTTTCTGAATGGCGGCGACCGCTTTGTCCAGTTCGACAATGACGCCCTTGCGCGAGCCCCGCGACTCGGCCACGCCGTGCCCGCGATAGCGCAGGCCGTTGTCGCTGATCTCCGCCATCAGCGCGCAAGTCTTGGCGCTGCCCACGTCAATAGCCGTTAGAAAATTTCCCTGCTGCTTGCCCATGCTCGATGAATTCCCTGACTTCTATTAATTTGAACTCGTGTTTGCCGCCGGCTTCGGCACCGCCGCACTCGGCTTCGCACCTGCGGCCTTTCCGGCATCCAGGTTCAGCGGCACAGCCTGCGCCGTCCCCGCGACGGCTTTCGGCGCGGACGCCGGCGCTTTCGCCGCAGCGTTCTTCGCGGCAGCGCCCTTGCCCGACTTCCCTTTCGACACCCTCGTCTTCGCGGCTCGCGGTTTTTTCGCCGCCGCCGCTTTCGGATCCAGCTTCTTCTGCGACAGTTCAAACGCCGGCTTCGGAATCGGGCGCTCCTGCGGCCCCACGCGCGTTACCAGCGCCGCCGGTTTCACTCCCGCCGCCGCTGCCGCCTTCGCCGCCGCCGCAGTCAACTGCGCCTGTTTCGGCAGCCCTTCCATATCCGGATTCACAATCACCTGGTTGTCGTAGCGCAGGTTCACCGACACCAGCTTCTGGAACTGCTGCCGCCACTCCTGCACGTGGCTCACATAAATCTTGTAGCGCTTCAGATAATCCGACGACCCGAGATGCACCTGCACATCTCCCGCCGGATCGTTCACCCGCACCTTCAAATCCTCGAGGTCGGTAAGATCCACTTCGCTCAGGTCCTGCGAATAGCGCGCGCCGCCGGAGTCGAGTTCCCACACCAGTTCGTTGTAGGCCTTCATGCGCGGGGCCCGCGTGGAGAGCGGCTCGCCGGGATTCATGCCCAGAATCACCGGGAACGAATACTTGTGGTTGCGCGGCAGTTCCATCAGCGTGCCGCCCGCATCAATCAGCGCGATGCGCGGCCCCACCCGCGCGAACGCCACCGGCGTGCGCTCGTGAATTTCGACTTTCAACCGGTTGGGCACAAAGCGCATCACGCTGGCCGATTCCACCCAGGGAATCTGCTCAAGTTGCGCCTTCTGCTGCGCCAGCGGCACGAAAAAAATGTTGCGCCCGATATCGGCGCCCATCACTTCCATGATTTGCGCCTTGGTCACGTTCTGCGAGCCCGTGACTTCGATGTTGTCGCTCGATTCCACGCGGAAACGCCACGAATGCTCGCCGTAGTGATAAAGCCCCGCGGCGATGAGCGTCGCAACGCCCAGAATCGCGGCCGCGACCGAAGCCCACAGCAGTCCATTCGTCGCTTTCTTGGGGAGAGTGCTGCGCCGGGCGGAGACCCGCTTTTGCCCGCGCAGAAAGGGCGATTCCTCGTCCACGTCCAGATCCACCAGGCGCGCGTCGTCCAGATCCTCGCGCGCCATTTCCGCACGCCAGTGCCCGGCGCTGGCCGGTGGATACAACTCCTCCTGCAGGATGGTGGGGCTTTCTTTCCGCGCCATCAGTTCAGGTCAGTTGTCGTCAGGAAATCGCTGAGCCTTTTCAATATAGCCGCATTTTTTGTTCCGAGATAGACCAAAAATGGATTCTTTTGCACAACCAGGAACCGGATTGGATACCGGTGCGGGAGGAAGGGACGAAGAGACTTATGTGGGGACAGCCGCCTCGGCTGTCCGTCGAGCGAAGCTCGACGGTACTTCCCCTTGGCCCGAATCAGAAGAAGAGGCCCAAACAATAAACCGGGCGCGGCTTGTTTTCCGCGCTCTTCTTCAGGAGACATTGGAATAATGAAGTTTGCCGATTAGAAGCCTGATGATTTCCGATTCTCTACGCCGGGCCTAAGCCCGCCACCTCTACATGAATCACCGGAACCGGAATCCGCACCAGCGGAGGCCGCGGAACAGTCACCCGCACCCGCGTGCAACCCTGCGCCCGGCTCAGATTCTTGATCGAATCGAAATCGGAAAAGTTGAAACTCGCCGTCGCCGCGCGGAAACGTGCCGCCTTGGACGCCAGTTGTCCTTCCATGCGCGCCCGGTTCGCTTCCAGCCGCGTCAACTGGGCCTCTTGCCGGGCTGACAGGGTTTCGACCCTCGCCAATCCAGCGCCGGACCGGGCAACTGAAGTCTGAACCTGCGCCAGAGCCGTGGCCAGGCGGCAGTCCCTGCCCTGAGCAAGCGCAGCGCGCCGAGGGGAGACAGTCTCATCCCGCGCCATCAACGCCCGCGCCTCGGCCAAAAACTGATCCGCTCGCCCGCTGGCCAGGGCCAGCACTGCCGTCGTCCGCTGAACCACCGGCTCGATCGCTCGACGGGCCCACTCGGCCGCTCCATCCTGATAAGCCCCGTTCAGCCCAAGCGCCAGCACCCCTGCCGCCAGCCATCCCCACGCTTGTATCGGTTTCATCGCCTTCGCTCCGTCTCCCAAATAGACGAACCCCACAGAAATCCGTTAGCAAGGGAAAATACGGGAAAAGCGGTTGTTAGGTCCCAGAGGATAGTCGGTCAATGAGCGATTTGAGGCCAATCACAGGCAAGTATAATCGTATCCCTATGCGAGCATTCGAGGTTTCGGTTAACGGCGAGAAGCTCTGCTTGGCGGGGATCGGTGATGACGGGGTTCTAACCACCGTCGTGCATTTGGCAGCGCGGCATACCGAGGGCGGTTTTTTCCTACAAGTGGGCGGCTTGATTAGCCAGACAAAAGAGCACGTCAACTGGATAAACCAAAAGCCTCTCAATGTGGGCGATAACGTTCAAGTTAAAATCGTTGAAAGCGATGCCGCTGATAAACCCATCGATAAGTATCGACTCGATCCCACTTCGTAGAGCCGGCACAATGTTCGCACCCGCTCCGAGTGTGGGAAACGGCGTAACTGTTGTAATCAGGACCCGGCTGCGATCACCCAGCCTGAGGTTACGGATCGCTGGGTCTGAGGCTTAGAGCAGATTAGCTAGCGCCCCGCCTGCGCCGCTTCCCGTTCCTTCAACTCCTGCAGAATCATCGGCCCCAACTGCGAAACGCTGCCCGCGCCCAGCGTCAGGATCATATCGCCATCCCGCGCCGCAGCCGCGGCTGAACTGGCCGCATCGGCAAAGGAACTTACGTATTGCACGCTCTTGCCGCTTTTTTCGCGGATCCGCTGCGCCAGGATTTCTCCCGTGATGCCTTCGATCGGCTTCTCGCTGGCTGCATAAATATCGAGCACGAACAGCGAATCGGCGTCGCCGAACGCGGTCGTGAATTCCTCCATCAGATCGCGCATGCGCGTATAACGATGCGGCTGGAACACGACATGAATCCTGCCAAACCCGCACTGCCGCGCCGCAGCCAGCGTGGCTTTGATCTCAGTGGGATGGTGCCCGTAATCGTCAATCACGCTCACGCCCGCCGTCCGCCCGCGCAACTGAAAGCGCCGGTCCACACCGCGGAACTGATCCAGCGCCGTGCGGATCGCCTCCACGCCTACGTCGAGCCCCACGCCCACGGCAATCGCCGCGGTGGCATTCAAAACGTTGTGCACTCCCGGCACATGCAGCGTGAACTCGCCCAGATCGTCGCCGCGATAGCGAACGCGAAAAGAACTCATAGGGTGCCCCACCCTTGTCGCGGTGTTTGCGACAGGGTGGGGGTGTTGACTTTCACCGGACAAGGGAATTTTGATCAGGAAATCCGACCCGCGTTTCGTCCCATACGTCACAGTCCGCCGCTGCACTTCCGGCAGCAACCGCCGCAGCAGCGGATCGTCATTGCAGGCCACCACCATCCCGTAGAACGGCACGCGATCCATGAATTCGAGAAACGTCTTCTTCACGTCGCGCATGTTGCGGTAGCAGTCCATGTGTTCTCGGTCAATGTTGGTCACGACTGAAAGTATTGGGGTCAATTTCAAGAACGACCGGTCGCTCTCATCCGCTTCGGCGACGAGATACTGCGACTTGCCCAGCCGCGCATTCGATCCCATGGCGTCCACGCGCCCGCCCACAACCACGGTCGGATCAAGCCCGCCCGCCGCCAGCACCGCCGCCACCATCGAAGTCGTGGTCGTCTTGCCGTGCATGCCCGCGATGGCGATGCCGTATTTCAGCCGCATCAACTCGGCCAGCATTTCGGCCCGCGGAATCACGGGCACATGCAACTTATGCGCCTCGATGACTTCGGGATTCTCCGCGGCAATGGCGGAACTCGTGACGACAACCTCAGCCCCGGCGACGTTCTCCGCCCGATGTCCTTCAAAAATCGCAGCCCCCAGCCCCGCCAGCCGCTGTGTAACGGCGGAGCTCTTCAGATCGGAGCCCGAAACCTTGTAGCCGAGATTCAGCAGCACCTCGGCGATCCCGCTCATGCCGATCCCGCCAATGCCCACGAAATGTATGCGCTGAATCTTGGCAAACATAAGTCAACTTCTTGGCCACGGATTTACGCCGATTCACACGGATAAACCCACAAAATAGAAAAACAAAAAAAGAAGTATCCGTGGAAATCCGTGTTAATCCGTGGCTAGCTTTCTTCAGCCCCGGCAAGCCGCGCCGCCATGGCCGCAATATCCCGCGCGGCGTTCGGATGCGCCAACTCCCGCGCCGCCCGGCTCATCTTTTCGAGGCGCGAGGGATCCTGCAGCAGCACCGCAATCGTTTCCGCCAGCCAGACTCCCTCCAGTTTCGACTCCTCGACCACCACCGCCGCGCCGTGCCGCGCCAGCGCCTCGGCATTCACCCGCTGGTGATCGTCCGCCGCGCGCGGGAACGGCACAAACACCGCCGGCTTCCCTGCCGCCGCAATTTCCGCCACCGTGCTTGCCCCCGACCGGCAAACCACTAAGTCAGCCCGGGCAAACGCCGCCGGCATGTCTTCGATGAACTTGAAAACTTCAAACTTCAACCCGGCCGACTCTCCCAGCGCCTGATACGCCGCCAGCGCGTCATTATAGTCACGCTCACCCGTCTGGTGGATGATGTGAATCCCCGGCGCCTCGCGCCGCAGCACGCGCAGGCAGCGAATCATCGCCTCATTGATGGCGTGCGCTCCCTGGCTTCCGCCAAACACCAGCACAGTCGGCGTCCCGCCGCGCTTGGGCGCGATCTCAAAGAACGCCTGCCTCACCGGCACGCCCGCCACTTCCGCGTGACGAAAGTAGTCTGCCGTCTCTTCAAAGTGCACCGCCGCCGCTGAAACGAAACGCGCCACTATGCGATTGGCAAACCCCGGCACCACATTCGGCTCAAACGCCAAAGTCGGAATATGCTTGACCAGCGCCGCCAGCATCGCCGGACCCGACGCATATCCGCCCACGCCAATCACCACGTCGGGCGCGAATTCATTGAGCATGCGCCCCGCATCCCAGAGCGCCCGCGGCAAGTCGAACGCCGTCTTCGCCCGCGTCATCAGGCTGACATTTTTCAGCGCCCCCACGCGCACCAGTTGCAACGGAAATCCAGCGGCCGGCACCAGCCGGTTCTCAATGCCGCGCGCCGTCCCAATGAACAGCACTTCGGCCCCATAACTTTTCTTGAGTTCGTTGGCGATGGCCAGCGCCGGAATGACGTGCCCGCCCGTCCCGCCGCCCGCCAGAATGGCCCGCATGATGTGACTATAAACTACGAGGTACAGGAGACTCGGATTTCAGATTTGAGATTTCAGATTGCAGATTGAAAAATTGTGTCGCGGCGGTTGTAAGATCTGCAATCTAAAATCTAAAATCGATCTTCACTCCGCCTGCTTCGTAACATTCAGCAGCACGCCCACGCACGCCAGCGTCACAAACAGCGACGACCCGCCGTACGACACCAGCGGCAGCGGAATTCCTTTGGTCGGCATCATGCCCAGCACCACGCTGATGTTGATGAACGCCTGCAGCGCCACCATGCTCGTGATCCCCACCGCCAGGTAGCGCCCGAACAGATCGCCCGTGCGCCAGGAAGCTCGCATCCCGCGCCACAGAAAAATCGCGAACAGCGTCACCACAAACACCGCGCCCACCAGCCCCAGTTCCTCGGCAATGTTGGCGAAAATAAAGTCGGTGTGCGGCTCCGGCAGATAGAACAGCTTCTGCTTGCCTTCCATCAGGCCCATGCCGGTCACGCCGCCCGTGCCCACCGCGATCAGCGATTGAATAATGTGGAATCCGGCCCTCTGCCGGTCGGCATAGGGATTCAGAAAGGCCAGAATGCGGTCGCGCCGGAAGCTCACATGAAAAATCAGGAAATACAGCGGCACCAGCGACGCCGCAAACGCATACCCGAAATACCGCAGGCGCATTCCGGCCACATAAAGAACGCACGCCGCAATGCCGGCACACGCAATCGCCGTGCCCAGGTCGGGCTGCAGCACAATAAGCCCCAGAAACACCACCACCGGCGCAGCCGCCGGCAGCAGCGTGTTGCGCACGTCGTCCATCGCCTTGGCGCGACTCTCCAGGAAGTACGCCAGGAACAGAATCAGCACCGGCTTGGCCAACTCCGACGGCTGGAACGAAAACCCGCCGGCATGAATCCAGCGATGCGTGTTGTGCGAGCGGTCCAGAAAGAAAACGGAAATCAGCAGCAGCGTGGTCAGCCCCATCAGCGAAAACACCAGCGCCGGATGCTTGTAGCGCCGGTAGTCCACGCGCATCGTGACCACCATGGCCAACAACCCGGCTACCGCCCAGATCACCTGCTTCGACAAGAACGCATACGGCGAGCCGAACCGCTCCCGCGCCATCACCGCCGACGCGGAAAACACCATCACCAGCCCCACAAACACCAGCAGCATGCTCACGCTAAACAGCCAGCGATCAACACTCACCCGCTTCGCCATGGGACATTCATTTCACCACGGAGCCGGGCAGAGGATGGCTGATTGTTGATGGCTGATTGTTGATTGTCTTGGTTCGGGGGACGCGGTCTACCCTTCAGTCCCCGTCTTGCCCAACGAAGCCAACAGTCCTTCCCCCATCTGCAGCAGGCTCGAGTGCTCGGGCACTGCTCCATTGGGACTCAGTTTGTCCATCACCGTCGGCAGCAATTGCGACAGCGTGGAACTGGCCTGTTCCGGCGAGACGCCAAGCTTCTGCGCCAGCGCCTGCACCTGGCCCGAGCCCAGCACCTTCTGGATTTGATCGGGCGTGATGGGCTGATTCGCCCCGCTTCCGATCCAGGAGTTCACCACTTCTCCCATGCCGTTGCTGTGAAAGGCCTGCACCAGCCCGCCGATTCCGCCGGGATGGTTCTGAATCATTTCCAGAACTCCCGCCGCCGCGGGATTAGAGCCGGCGACCTTGCTCATCGCCATGTTTTCGAGATTGTCGAGAAGACCCATAAGTACTCCTTTTGCAACGTCGGTTCAGGATGCTGGTTCAGATGCCGGTGGAAGATGACGGGGAGTTGTGTTTCAGTCGTCCGTCATCAGTTGCCAGTCACGAGCGAAGCGCTTCACTAGGACTGACGACTGACGACGGAGAGAGGGCCGGAGCGCCCTCGCGGAACCCTCCGGCCCTTCGCGTCCTATTTCTGCTTGGCGATGATCTTGTCTTTGATCTTGTTGTATGTGGCCTGAGGAAGGACCTTCTTCTTCACCAGATCGGTTTTGGCTTTGTACGGGCGGCCATCAATGATCTTCTGGGAATACACCGCCCCGATGCCCGGCAGCGCATCGAGTTGGTCCTTGGTGGCGGAGTTGATGTCGAGCAGGTCGGCCGCTGGCGCCTGCGCCATTGCTCCGCCTTTTGTGGTGGATCCCGACGAGGCCTGCCCCACGCTCCAGGTGCTGAGCAGGGTTACGGCGGCCAGGATCAACAGAATACGGGTGATCAGATTCTTGCGTATCATACTTTCCTCCTTAGGAATGAATTAGTCGCCCTGGGCAGCCTTGTAGCCGGCGGCCTTGGCTTCGTCCTCGGTCATGAACTTGCCGCTCTTGGTTGTCCCGTACCAGCGTCCGCCCTTGTGGTAGACCTTGCTGTCGAGATTCACCCACACCTTGCCAGAGGACTTGGCGGCGGCAATATCCGCGTCAGAAGCGTTCTTGCTCGGAGCCGGAGCCGACTTGGTGGACGCCTTAGCCGGAGCCGCCATGGTGGACCCCGACGCCGGAGCCTGGGCACTGCTGGCCGCCGGCGCCGCTGCCGGAGCAGCCTTGGAGGCCGGCGCTGAACTGGCTGCGGGCGCGGCCATGGAGCTTGCCGCCGGAGCGGAAGCCGGCGCTGCCATCGCAGAGTCCGCCTTCTTGCTCGTCTTGGACGACTTCTTGCCGGCGGCCGCATCCGCAGTTGCTGCAGGTGTCGTCGCGGTCTTCGCGGCCGGAGCCGCCATTGAACTCGTCCCGGAGGCCGGCGCCGCCATGGCGTCCGTCTTCGCGCTCTTCTTGGACGACTTCTTCCCTGCGGAAGTGCCGGAAGAATTGCCGGACGACATCGCCGACGACGCTGCCGAACTATCCGCAGCCGCAGCCGCGGCCTTCTTCGACTTCTTCGTCGCCTTCTTGCTGGTAGTGGTGGTGGAAGTGGCAGCCTGGTCGCCGGTGGTGCCGGTTTGAGATTGCGCCCAAACCGCCGTCGCCGACAGCGCCAGAAACAGACACAGCGATACGCCCCAACTGAATCGTACAGTCTTCTTGTTCAAAGGAGTTTCTCCTAAACTTTCATTCGCAGAACTGAGCCAGCCCGGCGATTTTTTGGCCAGAAATAACGTAGTCGCGCGCAACGCGCTCCGAGGTACCGGAATTACGGTCCACCATGATGCCAGTCCTCCCGGCATCGGTCAAGCCGCAAAACGAAGAGGCCTCCACCGGAGTGAAGGCCCTGAAAGGTTCCCACCGCTGCTATGCGTAAATGCCGCGCTGCCGGATGGTATAAGCCACGCGGTCAATCGCCAGCATGTAGGCCGCAATGCGGTTGTTGACATGGTGAGTTTCCGCATAGCGCACCACGTCTTCAAACGACGACTTCATGATGGTGTCGAGCTGCTCGTTGACCACCGATTCTTTCCAGAAGTAGCCCTGGCGGTCCTGCACCCACTCGAAATACGAAGTCGTCACCCCGCCCGCGTTGGCCAGAATGTCGGGAATCACGAACACTCCCTTGTCGCTGAGCACATCATCCGCGGCCGAGGTCGTCGGCCCGTTCGCGCCTTCCGCCAGGATGCGGCACTTCACCCGGTCCACGTTGCGGCTGGTAATGACGTTCTCGGTCGCCGCCGGAATCAGGATTTCGCACTCCGTGGTGAGCAGTTCCGCAGCGTCACACTTTTCCGCCCCCGGGAATCCGTGTACCGTCCCGTTTTTCTGCCGGAACTCGACCAGCGCCTTCAGGTCAATCCCGTTCTTGTTCTGCAGCCCGCCGCCCACCTCGGCAATGCCGATGATCTTGTAACCGGCCTCGCTCATGAGCACCGCGGCATTCGACCCCACGTTGCCGAAGCCCTGCACAATCACGCGCGCGCGCTCGCGGTCAATGCCTAGCTTCCTGCAGGCCTCGTCGCAAACGATCATCACGCCGCGGCCGGTGGCTTCGCGCCGTCCGCGCGAGCCGCCGATGTTGATCGGCTTGCCCGTCACGCACGCCGTGACCGTCTGGCGCATGTGCATGGAGTAGGTGTCCATCATCCAGGCCATGGTTTGTTCGTTGGTGTTCACGTCGGGGGCGGGCACGTCTTTCTCGGGGCCGATGAATTCGATCAGTTCCGAGGTGTAGCGCCGCGTCATGCGCTCCACTTCGCCCATGGACATCTTGTGCGGATCGCAAATCACTCCGCCCTTCGCCCCGCCGAACGGAATATTCACCACCGCGCACTTCCAGGTCATCCAGCTGGCCAGCGCCCGCACTTCGTCGAGCGTGATGTCGGGCGCGTACCGGATGCCGCCCTTGGCCGGACCGCGCGCAATCGAGTGCTGCACCCGGAAGCCCGTGAAAACCTCCAGGTGGCCGTCGTCCATCTGCACCGGAATGTGGACGATGATCTCGCGGTTGGGGTAGCGCAAAACCCGCCACAAGCCTTCATCCAGGTTGAGTTTCTGCGCGGCCAGGTCGAAGCGGGCGCGTTGCGACTCCCATGGGTTGGCTTCTTTGTCCACGTGCGGTGCGGTGGTCATCGTCGTCATAAGGGTCATCTCCGGAATAATTGCAGGTCCATGCAGGCCGGCGCCGGGAGACTCCCGGTCGGAGGCGGGCAAACGTTCAGAGTATATGAGGCCGGATGCCCGGGAAGCAAGCCGGGGAAGCCAGGTAATGTGCAGTTTCGGCGTATGGCGAAGGTACGGCCAGCAACCCCGGTCGCACGTTCCGCCTAGCTCCCGGTAGTTACCGCGGCAGCGGCTCTTTCATACTCGCCAGCGCGTACCCCATGACCGCCATGGCCGCCGCGTTCTCCCGCAGTTCGCCCGGCACAACCTTGTCCAGCGTATCGGCGGCGCTATGGTGATAGTGAAAATACAGCCGCCCGTCCTGCAGAATCCCCAGCGCCGGAACTCCCGCTTCCGACATGGCGGCAATATCGGCTCCCGGCGGATAAACACTCGGCTGCATCGCCGTCGCCCCAAAACTCTGCAGCACTCCCAGCACCGGCCGCAACAACTCCGCCGCACGCGGACTTATTTTGGTATCAAAGCCCAGCGGATGCGCCGCACCCGCGTCGCATTCGATCGCAGCCACGTGATTGCCGAATTCGGACGCATGATCTTTGCTATAACCCTGGCTGCCCGCCCCGCCGGTCTCCTCGTCCATCCAGGCAATCACACGCAGCGTGCGCTTTGGCCGCAGATGCAGCTTCTGCGCGATCTCGGCCGCCTCCATCGCCACCACCACTCCCGCGCCGTCATCAATCGCCCCCGTTCCCAGGTCCCACGAATCCAGATGCCCCGACACCACCACCACCTGCTCGGGATGTTCGCTGCCTTTCAGGTCGGCAATCACGTTGTAGCCCGTCGTGTCCGGCAGTTTCTGCGACACGAGCGTGAGGCGCATGCGCACTTTGCCCTGCGCCGCCAGATGCGCCATCAACTCGGCATCCTCCGCCGTGACGGCGCCGGCAGGGATTCCCGCCGGAGCGCTCCAGCCCGTGTGCGGCAGGCGGAAGTCTGCGCTGCCCACCGAACGAATCAGCGCCGCCACGGCGCCCATTTCCGCCGCCACCTTCGGTCCGGCCCCGCGATAGCGGACCGCGTCCCCATACGCCACAAAAGACAGGCCCGCCGCGGCTTGTTGCTTGTCGAAGAGCTCGTTGAACAGCACAATTTTGCCCGCAACCCCGTCGCGGCCCAAGGCCCGGAGTTCGTCAAAATTGTTGACCACAACCACTTCTGCCGTAATTCCGTCGCCCGGTGTGGACGTGCTGTTGCCGAGGGCCGTCAGCACGATTTTCTGCGTGGTGCCCTCAACCTGCCCGGCATACTCCACCAGTTCCGCGCTTTCGGCTCCCCGCACCCAGTGCGGCACTTTCACTTCCTCCATCTGCACTTCCAGACCGAGCTTGCGCATCTCCGCCGCCACATATTCCGAGGCCGCCCTGGCCTGAGCCGACCCGCTGGGCCGTGGTCCGATGTTCTCGGTCAGGTGCGCCAGTTGACGGTAGGCGTAGTCATCGGACAACGCCGCCGTCTTGATTGCCTCCAGCTCGCCCAGCAACTGCGGCGGAAAGTTTTCCATCTGCGCCGCCGTCATCTGCGGCGCCGCCGCCCACGAGGTCTGGGATGAAGTCTGAGATGAACTCTGCGGCGGCTTGGGCTGCTGGTTCTGGGCATAGGCAGTGGTCAGGAGAATGAGCGCAAAGAACACGGCAACGAAAAGGTTCGGGCGGAAGGTAGTCTTGGTCATGGTCGGAGCTCAAGTGTATCTGACCGCGGCATGGGAACGAAACCTGTCAACGGGTTTCCAGTTGACTAGACTGATATGTCAGTCTATTATTGAAGGAAGCAACCTCTCCCCCTCGCTCTCGGTGCGAATGGATGGAACACGCGCCAGATCGGAGAGCTTATGAAGTTTGCGTCGGCAATTTGGGACCGGTTCCCAATAATCCTCCGGGCAATCCTTACGGGACTCCTCGTTTTGTTCGTTGGGGCGTTCGCCTGGACCGTAATGCTGGTCATAAACCTCAAACTGACAGGCTCGGTTCCCTGGGCTGCCGCAACGCTGGCTCTGTTTCTTTGGATTTATTGGCGCTATCTCGATGGCGCAGGCTGGCCGCGCAACACTGCAGAATCCCGGCACAGGAATTTCCGTGCTCGTGCACTGTCTGGCCGGGTCTGGGCTTGGGCGCTAATCGCCGGCACATCAGCTCTGCTCAGTGCGGTTGTGTTGCAGGGCGTGTTTGGACGCTTGGTCCGAGTACCTCATCTCCCGCTTCAGGACCTTTCCCGCTACCCGTTCTTCACGGTGCTCTGCATACTTTTGGCGGCCGCCGCCGAGGCCGGGATCGTTGAGGAGGCGGCATTCCGCGGCTACATGCAGGCGCCCATCGAAAGGCGGTATGGTCCCAAGATTGCCATCGCCGTTGTCGGGGTGCTCTTCGGGTGCGTCCACCTTGCCAATGGCTCCCATGAACTGCTTTGGCTGCCTGTTTATTCCCTCGTCGGCATCATCCTTGGCGGCTTGGCATACCTGACCAACTCGATTCTGCCCGGCATGGTGCTGCACGCCGCGCTTGATGCTTGCAGATTTCTTGCGGTGTGGAGACTTGGAGCGGCCCCTCCAGAACGGCTGATCTGGCAATCTGGTCCCGATGGTTCATTTTGGATGAGCGTGGGAGCCGTGGTCTTGCTGGGGACCGTCGCGATTTGGGCATACAGAAAGCTGGCGGCCATCGCTCATCTTCCGTCAGAATCTCTCTACCAGACGGCTGGCAAAAGGACTGGCACTCACTAGGGGGATGTAGACTCTTCCACATATCATGCCTCAACGTCAGACTGAGCGCGCACTTCGAGCCCGAGACAAGCGCCGTAAGGAACTGCTGCAAGCAGCCACCCAAGTTTTTGCCCGCAGAGGCTATCGGGCGGCCTCGATTAACGACATCATCCAGGCCGCAGACGTAGCTCGCGGTACGTTTTACATTTATTTCCGCAGCAAGCAGGATATCTTTGCCGCCATCGTCGCTAACTTTCGTGAAGAAGAGAAGCCTCTGATCCTGGCCGATCAGGAGGATCTCCACGCCACTCGCGATAATCTGCGAATGCGAACCCGCGATTCAGTCTTGCGTTGGCTGGAATTCTATTTCAGAAATCTAGACGCGGCCAAAATCGTCATCCGAGACGCAAACATGGTGGACCCATCGGCCACTCGCAAAAGGGAGGCTGTACGACGGGCAGTGAAATCGAGCATAGCCGAAAACTTCGCTCACCGGCAGAGGCTTGGCCTCTATCGGCACTCCATCTCTCCGCAACTGGCAAGCCATTTTATGCTCGGTATGTTCGATGAGATTGCGGCCACTCAGCTCCAGCACGCACGCAAGTCCGATTTGGGTCGGATCGCGGATCAATATGTAGATTTCCTGTTGCACGGAGTGTTGCTCCCGTAAACGGCGGATCCTGAGTTATTCAGTCAGCCAATAAAAATGGCCCCATTGCTGGGGCCAGATCCAAGAGGCTACGGAGTGGTAGGCGATTTAGGATAGGCGATGCAAGAAGCCGTTCAACCAAATCGAACGGCCCTTCGGGAAGTGACGCGGAGTGGCGAAGAGAGTGTTGTTCATACTAGAGTTTGCGGCCTCTTTAGTACTCAGGACTAAAGCACTTCCCGCACCAAAGCCCAAGAACTGGGTGATCCCCGTCCCGTCTGAGCTTAAGTTATTGCAGACTCACGGCTTATGGTCGCTCCCCGGCCTCCGCCACGCCCCGCCTCGCCCCCAACCCGTCCCGCCAAAGTGAAGAACAATGCACATTGAATGCAGCACCCTTTCCGCGAATGCCGCACCTTCCTGTGCACCTTCCCCGGCGCAGCCCTTCCCGCCAAACACCAAGCCCCTGGCGGGTTTTGGCCGACCAGGGGCTCTCGGTTCAAAGTAGAAATTCGGTGACTTAGCTGTTGCCCGCCACCGTGCGCAGCTTCCCGGGCAGGAAATGATACGGCGGCCAGGGACCGCTGATCGCCACTTCGCAGTTCTTCAACTGCTTGGCGGCGGTCGAGTAGCGGTTCTGGTACTTTTCCACGCTCTTGGAGTCAATCAGGTGGGCAATGTCAATCAGCATGCCCTCCGGAGCCACTTTCTTGCAGCTCACTTCCTCTTCCAGCGGGTTGAACAGCTTGTGCACCTGGACCGACAGGGCTCGCGCCTTCGTCTGCCGTTCCCGCTCGCGCGACGCCTTGACCTTCAATTTGGACAGGTAATCGCCGCCCACGGTATGCGGCAGTTCGATGTCAATCATCGCCTCGCGCAGCGAACCATCCCGCACCACCAGCTTGATGTGCATCTCGGACTTGCCCCGCAGCTTGGCCACGCTCACGCCAAAAGCGCGCCGGTTCACCCGGACCGCCTGGCGCAGCGCATCATCGCTGTCAAAAATGGTTCCGAACTTGAAAGGCAATACGGTGGAGTTGCGGAAGCAGTTGCTGACCACGCGTGCATGTTCAATGGCGGTTGCGTGGTCGAGTTTGCCGGTTGCGTGATCAAATTCGCTGACAATCACGGCAAATTCACCACTGGGATAGCTCAGAACTGCAGCGCCGCTCACTCCTTGAACGCCTTCTAACAGGAAAGGGCGGCGAGTGCGGGTTCCATTGGGGAGGGTTTGATGCTCAGTGAGACAGTACGCGTACCACGCCATGTTGAACTCTCCGAACCGGGATGGAGGCGAACCGGGCCGCCTCTCACGTCGAGTTTTTCGCCAAAGCTTGTACTGCGATTGTGGAAGTTGGAAACCGGGCGGTACAGGGTCAAACTAACCGGGAATGCAACATTGCACCCCTTAAGTTGCATATTACTTTGGTCACCCCTAAAAATGCAACTTTTTCTTGCAGAACAGCATCGTTTCGCCAGTTGTTCGCCGCGGAGGCGCTTGGCCCATGCTTGGACAGCTACTTGAAGAGGGGCCCCGTCCTTCGCGCAACTGGCGAAGGATCATTCGGCGCTAGGTTGCGCCCTAGACGCCGCAGACAGGATAGTACGCCTCGTCTTCTTTGATATCGTCTGCTAGTTCACTACCCGCGGGCGATTCACTCATGCAGCGAAGGAGGAACAAACTGGCTTTAGGGGCTCGGTCAGCCGGCTCAGCTATTTTCTGCGGGACCGAAAACGCCGTCCGAAGGAGCCACAGCACCTTCTTGAGTTCAGCGGGGTCGTGCATGCCCCCGTCGGCAAGGGACCGAATTACCGCAACCGCCGCCCGGTCACCCAGTCCGCTGATCGCCTTCTCCATCTGACTCGCTATCACATGGCTCGTCAGAACGTCTTGCACCAAGCGCTCGGAATATGGGTCTTGCTGTGCTCGCGCCAAGCCGAAGAGGAGGAGCACTGACAGAAACAGCAGGTTTAGGTCACGTGTCATGACGAAGTCTCCTAACGACTTGCTTGTATGTCAGAACCATTCGTTATGCTTCCGTGCCCTTTGGAAGACGACGATTCGGTCACTGCATTCGTATGACCTGCCCCCTACTTTCGTTCACGTAAGAATACGACAACTTTCGTCCCTTCCATCTCCGGTTTGAGCCGGGATGGGGGAGCGCGAGGGGCAAGGGACGGCGTTTGAGTCCCTTGCCTCTCG
>DATFNP010000051.1:0-11370 GCA_035266345.1 Candidatus Sulfotelmatobacter sp. | reverse complement strand
AACCATTTGAAACCGCCAGCCGTATTCTTGTGGGATGGGATCGCGTGGCGGAGCAAAATTCGTATGGGAATCATTCAGGGTTTCGAGGAGCGCGGCGATCTCGAGAGTGGCGGCCTCCAGGGAAGTCGACTCCGCAATCTTATCTTTGGCTTCCTTGACCCTCGCATCCCAATCCACCCCATGTAGCTTCGGATCGTAGTAGTACTTGCGGACGTCGGAAGCAACGTACTGCAACATCACTTGTGCCCGCTCGCGGTCGAGGCTGGAGAGATGCTGGAACCAGCCGGGCGGCGCCAGCAGCCCAATTGTCGTAATCAGCCCTAGGATTTTGATGAGCACTTGGTGGATCACGGAGTGTGCTCCAGACGAGGATCTCGGCCCTGAGACCTCAAGCCGATGACAGTCTATACGCTTCGCGACGTTGTGGGTCGCCCGAATTCGTCTGCCCCCGAATTCTCGGCGGACCCAGCGGTCTCGGCGGTGGAATGTATTTTCTGATGGCTGAGAGCTGATGGCTACCCGCCAATATGAACCATCGTCCTCGAGGCCGGCACAAAATCCGGCTCGCCGATGTGGTGCCGCTCTTCTTTCTTCTGTACCACTCCCTGAATGAATTCCGCCAACTCTTCATCGCACGCCCCGCGGCGCATCTGGGCGTGCAGGTCATGGTCCCACACCGAGAACAGGCAGGTGCGAATCTTGCCGTCGGAGGTGATACGGATGCGGCTGCAGTGGCCGCAGAACGGATGCGACACGGGCGCGACGATGCCGATTTCGCCGACGCCGTCGTCAAAGCGGTAGCGCCGCGCCGTTTCCGAACGCCCGTGCGGGATTTCGACCAGCGGCCGGTATTCGGCCATGCGCGCCAGAATTTCGTCGAGCGTGACCACCGTTGCCGGCGACCAGGTTCGCCCCTCTTCGAGCGGCATGAACTCAATGAAGCGCACCGTGAGGCCCTCCTCGCGAGCGAACATGCCGAAGGGAATGATCTGGTCTTCGTTGAACCCGCGCATCAGCACGCAGTTCACCTTCAGTGGCCATAGCCCGGCCCGGCGCGCGGCCCGCACGCCTGCCAGCACCCGGTCATATCCGCCGGGCACCCGCGTGATGCGCGCGAAGCGGTCCGGGTCCACCGCGTCCATCGAGACCGTAACGCGAGTCAGGCCGGCCTCTTTCAACGGCTGCGCCAGATCGGCCAGCAAGTGCCCGTTCGTGGTAAGTGCAATGTCGAGGCGCTCATCGCCGTCCAAAAGATCTTGGGAAGATCCTTGAAAGGGCACGGCTTTAGCCGTGCCGTCATCGCCCCTTGAAACCTGGGGCTTTAGCCCCTGAGGGCGCAGCTTCGCGAGTTCGCGGACAAACTCGACCACGCCATTCCGCAGCAACGGCTCCCCGCCCGTGAGACGAACTTTCCGGATCCCCATCCCCACCAGCACCCGCGCCATGCGCAGATAATCCGCAAACGGCAAATCGCCGTACAGCGCGCCTTCATTCCCCGTGCGGCAATACACACACTTGTAGTTACAGCGGTCGGTGATGGAGATCCGCAGATCGGTGATGGCGCGCCCGAATTTGTCGTGAAGCAGCAAGCTCTTGGCTCTTGGCCTTTAGCTCTCAGCCTTTACCCCTTAGCCTTTGGCCCTTAGGTCGTGCTCCATCGTCCCCGTGGTTGAGCCAAAAGCTAAGAGCCAAAAACTGATCTAGGAAAAGACACGAATAGACGGGAATCTCCCGGCAGGCCGCTTCCTTTCCAATGCGCCCCCACAAGGCGCGGGAGGCGCGGGCGTCACCACCCGCACCCTCGGAAAAGTGTGGCGCGGACGCTGCCCTGAGCGTAGCCGAAGGGACTCCTGCCCGCATCCTTTCCCTCGCCGCCGCGGCCTCGGGTATGCCCCAGGCCAGGGCGGTCGGAAACTTGATTTTCATTATAGAGCGCGCAGAACAGGGACGTATAGAAACGCTACGGCTTCGTGTTACCCAGCCCCGCTTGTCCCAGCTTCGACAGGATGCCTTTCGCTCTGGTCTGCACAATCAGCTTCTTGATGCGCTCCCGGTCGTCGGCGGGCCACATCTCGTCGAGGGTTTGCCAGGCCTGCGCTTCGCGCCCGCTATACAAGTACGAATATGCGATTTCGAGCACCACCGCCTTCGCATCCTGAAAATCCGCCGCCAGGAATTTGCCGATCCCGGCCTCGCCGACCTTCGCCCGAGCCAGAGCGATCTCGCTGTCATACTGCTCGACGAACTCGGAGCTCACGTCGCGCAGCCCGCGGCCTGTGACCTGCAGAACTATCCGCGGAAACGGCGCGCACGCATGGCACATACCGTCGAAGTAATCGAATGCGCCGTCGCTGGTCATGATGCGGAACTGGCCGCTCGCCTTGTCTTTGAAGAAGTAAAACGGCGATTCATTTTCGATGGCGCGAAGAATCACCGGCGGCTCAGCCAGGCTGACAATCCTGTAGGTGAAACAGCAATGCGCGCCGCCCGAAAAGCCCTCCAGAATCAGACTAGAATGCCCATCCCCAAACACGTCCTCGCCCGTGCCCTGGTAGATGGAGACTTCCCAGTCTTCGAGCAGCACGGTTTGCTTCCCCGCGCGATCCACCAGAGAGGCCCGGCAAAAGCGATCGTTAGTCTTGGGGTCGACAACCGGAACCAGCCGCACCTCGTACTTGCCGACCGAAGAAGTTACGGCCTGGCCCGACCGCCGGCAGCCCAGCTCTTCCATCTTTTCCCAGTTCGGCTTGGGCCACTCCGCCTGGCCATACAAGGAAGACGCGCAGAGCAACACGATCGCAAGCAGACGCATAGGTGCGATTCTATCCAACCGGCCGCCGGCTACTTTAGCGCCTTGGCGATCGCCTTCTCCGCCAGCGGCGCCATGATCTTGTAGCCCGCGTCGTTCGGATGAAGCCCGTCCTCGGCCAGTTCTCTCTTCATGAATCCTTTGTCATCCACCAGGGCGCTGAAATAGTCGAGATAAATGAGGCGCTTCTTGGCGCAGTACGACTTCAGCCATTTATTCAGCGCCAGAATCCTGGCGGGCGAGCGCTGGGCAAAAAAATCCTGCGCCTTGTCCGTGTAGTTGTGCACCGGCAGCACCGACGAAAACACAATCCGAATGCCATTCGCGCGCGCCAGATCAGCCATGGACGCGTAGTTGGCCTCAATGTCCTCATTCCGCATGGGCCCGGTATTGCCGGCGATATCATTCGTGCCCGCCAGCACGACCACCGCCCTGGGATGCAGATCAATCACATCCTGGCGGAAGCGCACCAGCATCTGCCACGTCGTCTGCCCGCTGATGCCGCGGTTGACGTACGTCTTGCCGGGAAAATAGTCCGCCAGCTTCCACGCGTCGGTAATGGAGTCGCCAAAGAAGACGACGCGCTTCTCGCCCGCCGCCCGCGCCGCCAGCGCCGCATTGGCGTCGCGATAGCGCGCCACTTGCCCGTAATCGTCGGTGAACACGGCAACCCGCGATGCCCGGTACTGATCTAGTCCCGGGAACCCGGTGGGCGGAATGCTGGGCTGCGCCTGCTGTGGCTGTTGAGCGAGAGAAGAGAGAGCGAGCAATAGTACAGCTGTGAATTGCGGGATGAAGCGACTACTTCTCGAGTACACATTGCCTCCGGGAACGGGTTTGCGAAGTTTGTGAGCAGGTCAAGCAGAACCGCGATGATCTTGCAGGTGGTCGAAGCCCCTACAGAATATGCTCAATCTCCACGCCTTCCCACTTGCTCTGTAGATACTCCGCCACCAGCCTGCGATGACAATTCTCTGGCGTGGCTTCGCTGCACAGCAGGCAGCCACCGTCAATGGCTTCCCGCGCTACGGTATCTTCCACTTTGCGCTCCGTCATCAGCCCGAGAAATTTCTCCTCGTATTCTGGCCAGTTGCCGTGGTTTTTCTTGTATCCGTCGAGCATGGCTTGGGTGGGCGCCAGTTCGGGCAGGTGCAGGTATCCGATGGAAAGGATCGCCTCGCAAAAAAACTGCAGATCGTCCCGCTTCGAGAATCCGGCCAGCTGCGAAACGTTGTTCAGCCGGACATCCACCAGCCGCGCCAGTCCCGGACGCCGCAGCTTTTCAAAAAACTCCCGCGCTGGCTTCTTCGTGAACCCGATGGTGAAGACCTTCATTGACACGGCCCCTCGGCCGGCTATGCCGGCTGCGGCATCTGACTTGCGGTGTACTCAATTTGCTCCGCTTGCTTCTCGTAGGCGAGGGCGACAAGCTCGTCCCTGGTCTGAAAGAGATTGTTCTCCTGCATCCCGTGCAGAGCCAGCAGCCGGAGCAGCAGAGCATCGTGACCTTCCAGACTGCCATCTTCGAGGATGTGGCGCACGCGGATACCTCGTTCGTGCAGGTATCTGGCAATGAGTATCGACCGATGGCAAGTAAGCGGCTCCTTCTCGGCGCACAGAATCGCAAGTCGAAACTTCTCCATCCCCGCCAGCAAACGCTCGATCCCGCGCCCGAACAGTGCCGTTCGCGCGATCAGGGCATATTGCGCTCGCCCGTCCCGATAGCACGCTGGATCTTCAGAACGCGCTCCCAGTTCCTGGCCCAGAAAAACATAGTCCCGCCCGGATCCCTTAAGGACGTTTGCGAGAGTCTCGCGATTAAATTGAGGATTAAAGCGGCTATAAGGCTGTGACCTGACGTCGGCGACAGCGGTAATGCCGTGCTGGTCCAGCAGCGCCAGAAGATGTTCGGCGGTGCCGTTCGAATGCCCAATGGTGTAAACGGTTTGCGTCATGGCGAAACGCGCATCACACCCGCGATCAGTTTGTAACAGGCGTTCTGCGTGTCAAACTTTTCACTGAGGCTAATACACAGAATGGGGTTCTGCAACTCAGTGCTGAAGCCGTCAGGATTGGACATGATCTGTTTTTCGACAATGGGATCAGTAATGGCCAGAATGTAATCGCATCCGGCGAGCGAGAAATGCCCTCGAACCCTGCGCCTCGGGTTCCCGCGATCCGCTCCTTCGGTACCGACTGTGATCCTCAACCGCTCCGGCTGCGCCAGGACCAGAGAATACTGCTCCTGCTCGGCGATCGGAGCTGGAACTCTGTCGTTGTGACCGCTGACCGTTGAGTCGCCGTTCATCCACAAAGGCCCTGCCGGATGATCGAGCGCAGCCAACAACTGCCGCACCGTGACGCACCCGGCGAACCTCCATCGCACGCTCGGATCGACCAGGTGATTTTCCCTTTGGCACCCGGACGGTCGCGGCGCCAGCAGACCCACTTCGACAAGATCCAACAATCGCGGGTCGCGCCACGTCTTGCGGTACCATCGCTCGGCGGTGAGTTCCCCGCGGTCCCGAGCACTGACAGGCCGGCACCACGCCCCAAATTTCTGCCCGTCCCACTCTTTGCCTGCCACGCAGCGTCCAGTCAGCTTGCGTGAATTCGCCAGGCACACAATTGTCTTGGTGTACGGCATCACGAACCCAAAACAGCAGCTCGTGCGAAATTGTAGCGGCTCAAAAACCCATCGCTGCGTTCGTGATCATTTTTCTGACCGGTATCTTCCCAAAATGGTTCCCGCGAGTCCGGGTCAAAGAAAATTTCTAGTCTGCGCTTTCACGCCCCATTCGCGCCCCAACTTAGCCATCCCAAGTGTGTCCCCCGTCACACCCTGCCGTGACATGCCGCACTGCCTTTCTCCCCGCCCTGGTACAGCCTCTGACTGTAATAGCGCTTTCCGCGCGGGCTGGGTCTCAGGGGCCCTCCACCCGCGCGCGCGTTTCCAGCGGACCCCTGCTCGCTATCCGCGAGCTTACTTTTCTACATTTCGATCTCGATCTCGCTCGGAGGATCGTATGCTCCATCTCGATACCGGCAATACCGGTTTCATGATTTTATGCACCAGCCTGGTCATGTTGATGACGCCCGGACTGGCGTTTTTTTATGGCGGCCTGGTGGGCCGCAAGAACGTTCTGGCCATCATGATTCAGAGTTTCGTCTCCATGGGCTGGACCACCGTCATTTGGTACCTCTACGGCTATTCTTTGTGCTTCAGCGGCGACTGGCACGGAGTCATCGGAAACTTCCACTACGCCTTCCTGCGCGGCATCAATCTCAGCACGCCGTCGCCTAACGACACCATTCCTGCATTCGTCTTCATCGCTTATCAGATGATGTTTGCCATCATCACTCCTGCGCTTATCTCCGGAGCATTTACCAACCGCGTCACGTTCAAGGCCTACATGCTATTTCTGACGGCCTGGCTGACCTTCGTCTACTTTCCGTTCGTCCACATGGTGTGGGGCGGAGGATTTCTGCAGCAGTGGGGCGTGAAGGACTTTGCCGGCGGCATCGTGGTGCATAACATTGCCGGCGTCGCGGCCCTGGCTTCTGTGATCTATGTAGGCAAGCGCCGTGTGCAGGACCGCGGCCCGCACAGCATTCCGCTGGTGGCCCTGGGAACGGGACTGCTGTGGTTTGGCTGGTACGGTTTCAACGCCGGCAGTGAAATGCGCGTGGATTCCGTCACGGCTACTGCATTCCTGAATACCGATGTGGCCGCTTCCTTCGCCGCGATCGCCTGGCTCGCAGTGGCTTGGCTGAACGAGAAGAAGCCAAAGTTCCTGGGCTTGCTCACCGGCGCGGTCGCCGGACTGGCTACCGTCACTCCGGCTGCGGGCTACGTTTCTCCCACCACGGCGGTGATCATCGGCATCGTTTCCGGCGTGGTGTGCTACTACGCGGTCGAAATGAAAAACAAGCTGCAATGGGACGATGCTCTCGATGTTTGGGGAGTGCATGGCGTGGGCGGCTTCCTGGGCATCGTCATGCTGGGCATCTTCGCCAACAAGCAATTCAATCCCGAGGGCGCCAATGGATTGCTCTATGGCGATCCGGTGTTCCTGCTCAAGCAGGTAACCGCCGTGACGTTTTCGTCGGTTTGGGCGTTCGCGTTTACCTATGGCATGCTGCGCATCATTGATGCCTTCACACCGGTAAAGGTCAGCGAGGCATCGGAGGAGATCGGCCTCGACGAGTCGCTCCACGGCGAACACGCCTACGAGCAACTCACCGATGAAGACGTGGTTCATAAGCTCGTCGCGTCGGTCCGGCGCTAACGCGCGCTGGCAACGACCGCTCCGGGTGCCCCATTTCTCGCGCGTTCTGTGCGCGAGAAGTGGGGACTTCGGTTCGATCCCTGTGAATCCGCGCGAATCCGTGGCCATGAAGTTTGGCGGGCCGCAGTGTAGACTGTCCCGTTGTCCGGGAGACCGCTCTTATGAACTGGACGGGACGAATCGTCCTGCTGCTTGCCATCCTTACTTCTCTCTCGCTGTTCTGGCAGAAATTCGGCCGCGTGTTGCGCATCATCCGCGAGTCGAAGCCGGACGCCGACTTTCAACTGCGGCCCCTCGGCCCGCGCATCCGCAAAGTGCTGTGGGAAGTCGGCGCTCAAGGGCTGGTCATTGCCCAGCGCCCCCTTCCCGGCCTGGCCCACGCCTTCGTGTTCTGGGGATTCTGCGTGTTCGGCCTGGTCACGCTAAACCACTTCGCCGCCGCGTTTGGCTTGGCATTTTTGTCGCGCGACGGCAGCTTCGGGCGCTTCTATTTCTGGTTTGCGGGCGTGTTCGCCGTGGCGGTTGCCATTTCCATCGCAGGACTTGCCTTCCGCCGGTTCGTCATCCGCCCCAAGTGGCTGGAACCGCTGTCCATCGAATCGGGTTTCATTGCTTTCCTCATCTTCGGCCTCATGATCACCTACCTCGCCGCCTTCTGGGTGCCGGGGGGAACTACCGCCGAATTGGCGCTCTGGTGGTCGCACACGCTGTTCCTGCTGATGTTTCTGCCGCTCATTCCCAAAACCAAGCACATGCACCTGGTGCTCAGCCCGTTTACGGTTTTTCTGGAGCGCGACGGATTCAGCCGCATCCCACCGCTGGTCGGCGACGAGGATTTCGGCCTGGACACCGGCAAAGACCTCACCCGCATCGCCAGCCTGCAAGCCTATAGCTGCGTGGAGTGCGGCCGCTGCACCGAGCATTGCCCGGCCAACAATACGGGGAAAATTCTGAATCCGAAGGAAATCATTCTCGGCACGCGGCATTATCTGAACGAATTCGGCCCCAAAAGCGGCGAGTTGCTGCTGGGCAAGCACATCTCCATGGAAGCGACGTTTGAGTGCACCACCTGCGGCGCCTGCGAATATCAGTGTCCCGTCGGCATTCAGCATCTGCCCATGATTATTGGCCTGCGCCGCGGCGCGGTGAATACCGGCAAGTGGGACAACAGTCACGGCGGCGAACTCTTCGTAACCCTCGAGCGCCACGGCAACGCTCTCGGTTTCGCACCCTCCGAGCGCCAGAAATTTATCGAGAAAAACAATCTGCCCTATTTCGATGGCTCACAGGAATACTGCCTGTGGATGGGCTGTCTCGGTTCCTACGATCCCAACGGCCGCAAGATCGTGCTGGCGCTCGCTGAAGTGCTGCGCTATCTCGGAATCAGTTTCGGTGTTCTGCAGCAGGAGAAATGTTCAGGCGATCCCGTCCGCCGTCTGGGCAACGATTATCTGTTCGGCGAACTGGCCCAGGGAAATCTGGAGCAGATTCGCGAGAGCAAAGTCACCAAAATGGTCTCGATTTGCCCGCACTGCGTGCGCACCATAGGCACAGACTGGAAAGAGCACGGCGCGAATGTCGCGATTGAGCACAGCACCGAACTGCTGGCGCGCTTCCGCAACAAACTGCCGGCCGGCGGCGACGGGCAGAGCGTCGTCTTTCATGACGCGTGTTATCTCGGCCGCTACCGCGGCATCTATGAGGAGCCCCGCGACGTGATCTCGCGCTTCGGCAAAGTCGTGGACCCGCCCCGCGCCCGCGAACGTGGCTTCTGCTGCGGCGGAGGCGGTGGCTTGATGTTTCTGGGAGAGGAAACCGGCAAGCGCGTCAATCTGGAGCGGGCCCAGGAACTGGCGGCAACGGGAGCCAGCGTGGTCGCGGCAGCATGTCCGTTCTGCAATTCCATGCTGCGCGACGGCCTGGCCGCGAACTCGGCGACGCCGCCGGAGTTGCTGGACGTAGTTCAGATCGCAGCAGCGGCAATTGGGAAAGCAGCAGAAAAACAATAGCCACGGATTTACACTGATCAATCAAGTTCTAGGTTTGATCGGTGAAAATCCGCGTGAATCCGTGGCCAAGAAGTCTAGCTTCCCGCCTTCGCCTTCTTCACTTCTTCAATCAGCGGCGGGACGATGTCGAACAGGTTCCCCACCACCGCGTAGTCGGCGATTTCAAAAATCGGCGCTTCCGAATCTTTATTGACCGCGACGATTGTTTTCGAGCCTTTCATCCCCACAATGTGCTGAATCGCGCCCGAGATGCCCAAAGCCAGATATAACTTGGGCGCGACCGTCTGGCCCGAGGAGCCGACCTGCCGGTCCATGGGCAGCCAGCCCGAGTCACAAATCGGACGCGACGCCGCCAGTTCGCCGCCCAACGCATCGGCCAACTGCTTGGCCAGTTCGATATTCTTTTGCTCCTTGATGCCGCGGCCCACCGAAACAATAATCTCCGCCTGTGTGAGATCCACCGCCTGCTTGGCTTCTTTGAAAACCGGCTGCGGCTGGTTGCGCACCACGCCTTCGGCAATCTCGACGCTCACCGTCTCGACCGGCGCCGCGCTCGCGCCGTCTTCGGCTTTGTCCCCGCGAAACGCGCCGTTCTGAAACGTCGCGAACCACGGACCGTCGCTGGTAAAGCTCACGTCCGCGGCCAGCTTCCCCTGAAACATCTGGCGCGTAAACAGCAGCTTCCCGCTTTCGTGTTTGAAACCAATGCAGTCGCTGATCACGGTGCGTCCCATGGCGGTAACCAGCTTGGGGATGAAGTCGCGCACCTGGTACGTATGCGGCATGAGCACCAGCTTCGGCTGCTTCGCGGCGAGGAATTGCTTGAGCGCCGCCGCGAAAGCGTCCGGCGTATAAGGCTCAAGCTTCGGCGAATCGATTGCATAAACCTTCGCGACTTTCTTCGCGGTGACTTCGGCCGCGAAGGAGGCGATCCCGCTGCCGACCACGGCAGCTTCGAGTCCCCAGCCGGTGGCCGCGGCAAGCGCCTGCCCCGCAGTGATGGTTTCCCAGGAAACGCGATTCAGCTTGCCTTCGCGTTGTTCGACGACGACTAAAATCGTATCAGCCATAAACGGCATTACTCCTGCACTCTCAAACTTGTCATTCCGAGCGGGCAAAGCCCGCCGAGGAACCTGCTTTCTGCCTGCGCCGCGGCAACACTCATGTGGCGACAGCCGCCTCGGCTGTCCGCCGAGCGAAGCTCGGCCTTACAGCACCCGCAACTCGTTCCGCATTTTGTCCACCAGCTTCTTCGCCACTTCCGCCGGCGGCCCTTCAATCACTTCCGTCTTCTTGGTCTTCAGCGGCACGTACAGCCGCTCGATCTTCTGCAGATTCTCGCCGACCGCCGCCTCCACTTCCCCGAGCGCGACCTTCCGCATCGGCTTGTTCTTGGCCTGTTTGATGCCGATCAGCGTGGCGTAACGCAGCTTGTTGATGCCCGACTGGATCGTCAGCACCGCCGGCGTCGGCATGTCCACATATTGGAAGTATCCCGCTTCCAGTTCGCGCTTCACGCGAATCCCGGTCGCCGTCTTCTCGATCTGCATGATGATGGTCGCGTGCGGCCAGCCCAGCAACTCGGCCAGGATGACGCCCGTCTGCGCGTAACCGTAGTCGTCCGACTGCAAGCCGGTGAAGATCAGGTCGAACTTTTCGTCTTTGATCGCGGCCGCGATCGCCTTCGCGGTATTGAGCGCGTCGAGGCCCACGAACTTTTCGTCTTCCAGATGAATCGCGCGGTCTGCGCCCTTGGCCAGAGCCTCGCGCAGCACCTGCTGGGCCCGCGCCGGGCCGCTGGTAATGACCACGACTTCTCCGGTGTGCTTTTCCTTCTGGCGCAGCGCTTCTTCGAGGGCGTAAGCGTCGGGCTCGTTGACTTCGTAAGAAACGTCTTCGCGGATCCACGTGCCGCTATCGTTGAGCTTGAGCGGTGCATCTTTCTGCGGCACCTGCTTCATACAGACCAGGATTTTCAAGAGAAGGACTCCTCATTCGGCGGCTTCAGAAAGCCGCAGGCAAACTGGTAAGTATAAATGAGCTTCGGGCGGGGGTGGAAATGTGGGGCGCTATCCTAAATTGTGATCCCCATCACAGACTCGCGGACGCGGGGTTTTGAGTGCTATGGCCTGGTTACGTCACTTGTGCAGGGAACTCAGGGACTTTCAGTGGGGTCTAGACTATCTGAAGTGATCGACACTCACTCAAAGAGGACTGATACCCGCCGTCGATTTCGAGCCGCCTCGCGCTGGATGGCTCGACT
>DATFNP010000050.1:0-32015 GCA_035266345.1 Candidatus Sulfotelmatobacter sp. | reverse complement strand
TCCATTTAGAATCCTCTGTCCACACATTTCCACCCGCAGCACAGGAGGCGACCGCACCGTGATCCCGCGCTACACCAGCCCCGAGATGGCCCGCATCTGGAGCGACGAAAACCGCTTCCGCACCTGGCTGGCCGTCGAAGTCGCGGCCACCGAAACTCTCGCCGAAGCCGGCCTCGTCCCCAAGGACGCCGCCCAGGCCATCCGCGAGCGTGCCGACTTCAGCGTCGAACGCATCCACCAGATCGAGGCCGAAGTCCGCCACGACGTGATCGCCTTCACTACCGCAGTCGCCGAAATTGTCGGTCCGCACGCCCGCTGGTTCCACTACGGCCTTACCTCCAACGATGTCGTGGACACCGCCCAGGCCCTGCTCATCCGGCAGGCGTCGCAAGTGATCGCGCAGGATCTTGAACGCCTCGCCGAAGTCCTCGAGCGCCGCGCCTGGGAGTTCAAAGACACGCCCATGGTCGGCCGCACCCACGGCATCCACGCCGAGCCCATCACCTTCGGATTCAAGCTGGCCAACTGGTATTCGGAGACGCAGCGCAACATCGCCCGTTTCCTGGCCGCCGCCGAAGACATGCGTGTCGGCAAATTTTCCGGCGCGGTCGGAATCTTCGCCCATCTCACTCCCGAGCTCGAAGAGAAGATCTGCGCCCGCCTGGGATTGAACGCCGCTGCGGTTTCGTCGCAGGTCATCCAGCGCGACCGCCATGCCCACTATCTCGCCACGCTCGCCGTGATCGCTTCCACGCTCGACAAGATCGCCACCGAAGTTCGCCACCTGCAGCGCACCGAAGTCCGCGAAGCCGAGGAATTCTTCAGTGAAAAGCAAAAAGGTTCCTCCGCCATGCCGCACAAGCGCAATCCCGTGACCAGCGAGCAGATCAGCGGCCTGGCCCGCGTAGTGCGCAGCAACGCCCAGGCGGGTTTCGAAAACGTCGCCCTGTGGCACGAGCGCGACATCTCGCACTCCTCGGTCGAGCGCGTCATCCTGCCCGACTCCACCACGCTCACCGACTACCTGCTCTCGAAGACCGCGAACCTGATTGACACGATGTTCGTCTATCCCGACCGCATGCGCGCCAACCTCGAGAGCACGCGCGGCTTGATCTTCAGCGGACAGTTGCTGCTTGACCTGGTCGAGCACGGCGTCAGCCGCGAAGACGCCTACCGCCTCGTGCAATCCCACGCCATGCGCGCCTGGAAAGAGGGCCTCGACTTCCACCAGCAGGTTCTAGCTGACAAAGAAATCACCAGCCGTGTCCCGCGCCCCCAGATCGAACACGCCTTCGACCTGCCGCGCCAGCTCAAGAACGTGGACAAGATCTTCGCCCGCGTCTTCGGGGAGAAAAGCACCTCCGCAAAACCAAAGCCATCGGCAGGAAAAAAGAAGAAGAAATAACGGGTGCCCCGCCCTGCTCGCGCATTTTGCGAGAGGGTGGGGATTTTGACTTCCTCCTGACTCCCCCAGAACTCGCGCCGCCCTGCGGTATACTCCTCATTCCATTGCCATGGCCAGAATCCTCTACGGTGTGAACGGAGAGGGCGCGGGACACTCGACTCGCGCCAAAGAAGTTCTCTCCCATCTCGTCGCCCGCGGACACCAGGTTCAGGTCGCTTCTTTCGACCGCGGCCTGCAGAATCTCCAGGACCAGTTCGACGTCACTGAGATTTACGGTTTTCGTTTTGCCTACGTGAACAACCGTGTGCGCTACAAACGCACCATCGCCAGGAACCTCCTTACAGTTCCCCAGGCCGCAAGAAGCCTTGCCCGCCTTAGGCATCTTGTGGACGAGCAGAAGATTGACCTGGTCATCACCGACTTCGAGCCCCTCACCTGCCACGTCGCCCATAGCAAAGGGCTGCCGGTCATTTCCATTGACAACCAGCACTGCCTCACCAACGCCGTCGTCTCCTACCCGAAGCAGTACCGGCACGATGCGGCAGCCGCCAAGCTGGTGACGCGCCTGATGACCCCGCATGCCAACGCGTATCTCGTGATTTCCTTCTTCAACGCGCCCCTCCGGAAGCGCAACTCGTTCCTGTTTCCCCCGCTCTTGCGCCAGCAAATTCTCCATGCCGTACCCAGCGAGGGCGATCACGTCCTGGTCTACGTGACCTCGCCTGCTCCCGCTCTTGCCAGGTTGTTGAGTTCGGTCCGCTGCCGCTTCATCGCATACGGTTTCCGCCGCGAAGGCAGGAATGAAGAAGGGAACATCCTCTACAAGAACCCCTCGCTCGACGGATTCTTTGCGGACCTGGTCAGCGCCCGGGCGATCGTGGCCAATTCCGGCTTCTCCCTGGTCACCGAGGCCCTGCATTTGGGCAAGCCTTATCTTGCCGTTCCGGTGAGTCACCAGTTCGAGCAGATTTTCAATGCCTACTGGCTGGAGAAATCTGGCTACGGCGCTTACTGGGAGGAGTTGAACAAGGAGCGGGTTGAGGCTTTTCTCTACAACCTGCCGCATTATCGCGAGAATCTGGCGAAATATCCCCGCCAGGGCAACGGCGCCCTGCTGCAGAAGATGGACGCCCTGATAGCCCGCTATACTGGCGCTTAAGACGGACTTCTGGTCGCTTGTACCAACGTAATCAGCGGGGGCAGTGCCTCCGCGGATACCATAATCTGAGCACTCCGTTCCCCGGCGGATGTATGCGGGAGGGTTTCTTTATGCCGCAATCGCGCAGATTATCCGCGCTGCTTTCGGCCTGCGCGTTCGCGTTTGCCCTCGCGGCCCACGCCCAGGACTCGCCCCCGTCCTTGGGAGACGTTGCCCGCCAGACCCGTCTGCAAAAGCAGCAGCAGGAAGCTACTTTTGCGAAAGACGGTCAGCCCAAAGACGGTCAATCTAAGGTCGGCGCGACCAAATCGGCCCAGACTAACGGACAGCCGGCGGTCGCCAAAGACGCGCAGCCGGCCAAGACCACCAAGAGGGTCATCACCAATGACGAGATCCCCGAGCACATCGGCCCCACCCGGACATCAATGTCTCCTTACCAGAGCCCCATGGTGTACCCCCAACCCAGCTACGGGGAAGGCAAGACGCCGGCCGATTATTTGAAAGATCAGATTCTGCTGCAGAAACAAAACATCGCTAACTTGCAAAATGAAATCGAGAGCGTCAATGCCTCGATTCAGTATGCCGGGGGCAACTGCGTTTCCGGCTGCGTGCAGTGGAACGAGCGCCAGAAGCAGAAGCAGGACCAGGTCGAGTCCATGAAGGTGCAACTGGAACAAATGCGGAAGCGCCTGGAGGATGTGCAGGAACTGGCCCGCAAACAGGGCTTTGGCAGCTCCGTCTACGATCCCTAGAAAATTCTCTGCCGAGACACAAGAACGCCGCCCCCTGCCCGTCGGAGCAGGGGCGGCGTTTTTCCTTCTGCCCGGCTAGTTACTCTTTCTTGGCAGTGTACGGATTCGCATACTTCAACACCGTGGACAAATCTATCCCGCGAATGATGCCCACCGAGTGATACAGCAGTCCCCAGGAATCGATCGTCGAATTGTCCGGGAAAACACAGGTCTCCAGCAGCATGTCAATGCCGCCCTTGGAAACCCACGCTCCGCCCGCGGCATCCGTCGCTCCGATTTCAGCCCCGCCCAGCTGGCTGCAATAAAACGAAGCCGGATTGCCATTGCCCTGGCCGTTCCACGGAACCTGCGCGTAATAAGCCAGCGCCGCCAGCGTGGGCTTGGTCGTGTCCAGTGTGAACAGGGAGATGTGAATGCGGGATCCGTCCGAAGCCGTGTACTGGCAGAAATCCTGCACCGCCGCCAGCCGCAGCCAATTCTGCGGCGGATTATTCGTGCCGTACACTGCCTGCCTGTTTTCCACCAGCCCGCCCGATTCCGTGCAGTAAGCTCCGACCCACCCGCCGGGCGCAGGCGCGTTGGCCGCCGATGCGGTGGTCTGGCCCTCCGCGTGAAATGCTGTCCCCAACAGAACCAGAATCATTGCAGCTCTCACCATCGCTTGCGTCGCCCGCATGAACTCCCCCCCGTGATTATTCGATTTGTTGACCGTTTGACTTGGCCAGCGTTTCCGTTGCCGCGTGAGTCTACCACGCAAGCGGCTTCTCCGGCAGCCTTTTTATGTTAGCGGTCCGCCAAACCCGGCTTCCGGCACGGCTTTTGCGAGACTCTGGCGATCACCGGCCCACCGCCTCCCCTGGCCGTTTCGTGCCATTACGTTTTGGCTATTCCCCCCCACCGCCCAGTCATGCGAAATTATCCTGTGCCTTTAGTCGTTCGTCCTTCGCCCATTCATTCCGTCGGCGTCTACACCACGACCCCGATTCGCAAGGGGACTCGTGTGGTCGAATACACCGGTCCTCGGATTACTCCCGAAGAAGCCGACCGCCTCTATGACGGCTCCTCGCGCACCTATTTGTATGGCTTGGACGACGGCAGGACTGTCATTGACGGCGAAGGCCTGGGCGCTTATCTGAACCACTCCTGCGATCCCAATTGCGAAGTGGACGAAATCAAGGGCCGTGTCTGGATCTTTGCCCTGCGGGACATTGCTGCCGGCGAAGAACTCCTCTGGGACTACAACCTCTACGACGACGAAGACCCCGCACCCTGCTACTGCGGCTCATCCAAGTGCCGCGGCACCATGTATTCGCGCGAGTGGATGGCCAAGATGCGCCGCCGGGCCGCAGCCAAGGAGCGGCGTTCGGCCTCCGGGCAAGCCCCAGGCAACTCCCCAAGCAGACAGTCTGCCGGCGGAGAGCTTCGCTAGAGATTGTCGCGGAAGTTGCTTCTCAGGGAGTTTCTTTGCAGTAATCCTTTTCCGGTGGCGGCACCGTCAGCCGGTTCTCCGCAAAGCAAGTCTCGCTCACAAATCTCCGGCCGTAGTGATCTCTGACGTTGGAGGGAACGTCTGCGGACTTCAGTTCGGTAAACTCGAAATCAATCGTCCCGTCGGAAAACACCCGCCCCAGCAGATATCCGTAATCGTTCGCCCTTGATTTCGCCAGGTCCGCTCCCGCTGGCAATACATAGCGCTGCGCTCCTGCCGTGCCCACGATCCAACCCGGCAGGATTCCGCCATTCTTGCGCCAGTGCCCTGTATTGAAAATGTCCATCATGAAGTAATGCGAGTGGCTGGCCAGGACGTAAACCTTCTTTTCCTTTTTCTGCAGGTCGAGCAGAGCCCGATAAACTTTAACGCCGCCCGCGATTCCCTGCGCAGATTCGTTCATGCTGTGGTCGCAGGAAACGCTCCACGGCAGAGCCTTGTGCATGCCGACAACCACTGTGTGAATGTCCTTATTTGCCTCGGCATCCTTGATCACTGCCTGGAACCATTTCCACTGGTTGTCGTCAAACTGCTCGCTGGTGGCGTTGTCCAGGTAGATGAAATCCACCCCGGCCCTGATCCAGTGATAATAAGTCTTCGACTCCACCGGCCCGCAGACTTCGCTGTCTTGGGGCTGGGCAGACTTCTTCTCGCTGGCGCCGGATGGTTTTCCCTTGGAGCTGGCCATCTTGCTGTTGCCTTCGGAGGGAGAGGCCTTGGTTTTTTTCCCTTCCTCGAACTCCGGCCGGTCCAGCAAATCGGCAAAGCGTTTGACGAACTGGCAGCGGTCTCTGGGAGGCATCGTTTCGTGGTTTCCAATCCCGAGGTAAAAGGGAATTGGGATGTTTTGAAAAGGGGCGACCTGGTTCTTGTAGAAATCGTCCCAGGCTGTGTTTTCATAATCGAGGATGGTCAGTTCCTTGCCCGCCATTTTCGACTCTTGCCGCATGTCGTCATCGAAGTCGTAGATCGCACGCAAGTCCCCCAGGTGCCAGTAGAACTGGGCGCCATCTTTCTTGGCCCCAGCGGCGATGGCGGGCATGACCACGTCACCGCAATTACGGGAGTCTCCGGAAACCGCAAAGCGCCAAACCTCGCCTTTGCCACTGGCATCCTGCCCGGGGATCCGAAACGAAGCCGTGCCTACCACCGGGCTTTGACGGCACAGGCAACTGCAGCTCAGGGTCAGGGCCAAGGCTGCGAGAGTCGCATTGGTCGCCAGCGCATTCCACAGTGAATTCCTCATAATCTCCTCCTCCGGGATGGTTTTCCTGTCCCCAAACTCCAGGAAATTCATCCATTGCAGACTTTTGTCGAGGGTTCGGCCTGGTGATCTGCGTTTTTGGAATCGAACGGGAGAAGCGCGGCACAGGGCCGCAGCTTAGCGACACGCATTGTGAAACGTCCACGAAGGGAAAATCAAGCCAAAATGCACAAGGCAGAAACTGCGACTGTTCGATCCCAGGGCGTCAGCGGTGTTGCGGCGCTTTTCCGTGTTCGCGCCAGCCTTCGATGATCAGATACAGCACCGGGATAAAGAACAAATTCAAGACCGTGGACATGATCATGCCGCCGAACACCGTCGTGCCCACCGAGTGGCGCCCGTTTTCCCCCGCACCCGTGGCCAGGACCAGCGGCACCACGCCCAGAATGAACGCCAGGGACGTCATCAGAATCGGCCGCAGACGGATGGTCGCCGCCTGCACGGCTGCGTCCATCAGAGGCAGCCCGCGCTCGCGCAACTGCTCGGAGAATTCCACAATCAGAATCGCGTTCTTGCTCGACAGCCCGACCAGCATGACCAATCCCACTTGGCAGAACACATCATTCTGCAGCCCGCGAATCCACTGCGCTCCGAGCGCGCCCAGCAGCGCCATGGGTACGGCCAACAGCACGATGAACGGCAGCACAAAGCTCTCATACTGCGCGGAGAGCGTCAGGTACACGACCAGTGTGCCCAGTCCAAACAAGATCAGCGACGTCCCGCCGGCCTGCAGTTCCTCCAGTGACAATCCGGTCCAGCTGTAGGAAAAGCCCTGCGGCATCGCTTTCGCCAGATCTTCCATGCCCGCGATCGCCTGGCCGGAACTGTGTCCCTGCGAAGCCGATCCATCAATCTCCGCCGACCGGAACAGGTTGTAGTGGCTGATCACCTGCGGCGTCGTCGTCTGTGCGATGCTGATCAGGTTATCGAGCGGAACCATTGCCCCGCTGTCGGAGCGCGCGTAAAACTGCTTCATGTCCTGCGCCTTCGCGCGGAACTGCTTGTCGGCCTGCACATACACCCGGTACGACCGGTTGTTGAAGTCGAAATCGTTCACATACGCCGAACCCATGAACACGCCCAGCGTGTCCGTGATCTGTGACAGCGGCACGTGCAGACTCTTGGCCTTCTCGCGGTCAATCGTAATCAGATACTGCGGATCGTTGGCCGTGAACGGTGTGTACAGCCCCACAATTTCCTTGCGGTTGGCCGATTGCCGCATCAGGCCCTGGGTTGCGCCCGCCAGTTCCTCAAGTTTGTGCGCCGCCAGATCCTGCACCACGAACTGGAAACCGCCAAACTGTCCCAGGCCCTGGATCGCCGGAGGCAACGTCGCAAACACAATCGCTCCTGAAACCCCAAACAGGCGCGGGCGAACCCGATCCACAATCGCCGGCGCGCTATGCGCCTTACCCTTGCGCTGCTCATAGGGCTTCAGGGGAACGAAAATAAGTCCCTGATTGGCCGCGGCCCCGGAAAAACTGAATCCGGCCACGGAAAAGGTTCCTTCCGCCTCCGGCACGTCCGCCAGCATGTCGGAAACCTGCTTGCCGATCGCTTTCGTGTATTCCAGCGACGCCCCGGACGGCGCCTGAATCACGATGATGAAATATCCCTGATCCTCATCCGGCACGAACCCCGTGGGCACCCGCGTGAACACAAAATAAGTGAGCCCCAGCCCGGCGAAGAACAGCACCACCATCGCCAGCTTGTATTCCAGCAGGTGATGCAGCAGGGCACGGTACCCACTGGTGAGGACAGCGACGCCCTGGTCGAACTTTTGCAGCCACCACCACTTTTGCCGGTGGCCACCGCTCAGAAAAATCGCCGCCAGCACCGGAGCCAGGGTGAGCGCGTTGAAGGCGGAAATGGCAATGGAAAATGCGATGGTCAGCGCAAACTGGCGAAACAGAATCCCCGTCGTCCCGGGAAAGAACGCAACCGGCACAAACACGGCAACCAGCACCAGCGAGGTGGCGATGACGGCACTGGTAATCTCGGCGGTGGCTGCGGCCGCCGCTTTGTGGGAGTCGTGTTCGCCCTCAGCCATATGGCGCTCAATGTTTTCAATCACGACGATAGCGTCGTCAACCACTAGTCCGGTGGCGAGCGTGATGCCGAACAACGTCAGCGTGTTGATGGAGAAACCGAGTAACTTCACAAAGATGAAGGTGCCGATGAGCGAAACCGGAGTGGCGATGAAGTGAATCATCGTTGTCCTCCAGTCGCCCAGAAAGATAAAGATCACCAGGATGACCAGCAGGATCGCCGAACCTACCGTGAACAGCACGTCGCGGATGGATTCGCTCACCGCGTCGGTCGTGTCGAACGCCAGCTTGTACCGCATTCCGGGCGGGAAACTCTTCGACAGCCGCTCTAGTTCGGCAATTGCCCTCCGGTCCACGTCGAGCGCGTTCGCCGTCGAAAGCTGCGTGACCCCGATTCCGACCGCATCCTGCCCGTTGAACTGCAGATCGTTACTGTAGTCCTCGGCTCCCAGTTCCGCCCGCCCCACATCCTTCAGTCGAACCAGTGTTCCGTCGGAATTCGTCTTTAAGATGATGTTGTCGAACTGCGCCGGCTCACTGAGCCGCCCCGCTGCCCGCACGCTGACCTGGTACTGCTGGCCGGCAATGGCGGGCTGCTGGCCCACCTGTCCGGCCGCGACTTCCACGTTCTGTTCCGACAGGGCATTCACCACGTCGGGAGCCGTTAGGGCCCTCCCCGCCATCCGCACCGGATCCAGCCACAGCCGCATCGAGTACTTGCGCTCGCCGAAGATCACCACGTCGGCGACTCCCGGAATCCGTTTCAGCGAGTCCTTTACGTAAACGTCCAGGTAGTTACTCATGAACAACGTGGTGTATTTATTGTTGTCGGCAGTGACGGCCGCGCCGAAGACGAAGTCCTGCGAACTCTTCGCCGTGGTGATGCCCACCGCTTTCACCGCGCCGGGAAGCCGCCCCTGCGCCGTGTTCACCCGGTTCTGAATGTCGACCGTCGCCAGGTCCGGATTGCGGGTCAGATCAAATGTGACGGTGATGTTGCTCGATCCGTCATTGCCGCTGGTCGAAGTGATGTACTTCATCCCTTCCGCGCCGTTGATCTGCTGTTCCAGCGGAATCGTGACCGCGCTCTCCACCGTCTGCGCGCTGGCTCCGATGTAGAAGCTCGAGACGCCCACCTGCGGCGGCGCCAGATTCGGAAACTGCGCGATGGGTAGCGTCGGAATCACCACCGCGCCTCCCAGAATGATCAGCAGCGCGCAGACCGAGGCAAACACCGGACGTCGTATGAAGAACTGAACAAACATGAGAATCCCGCGCTCTTGCGGCGGTTGGACCGCTGCGTAAGGTTCGTTGCTAAGTTGGAATTCTGAGCGACCAGCTATGGGCCGTGAGCAAGCGTGTTCGCTCCCAGCTCATTGCTCACTGCTCATAGCTGTTTAACTGCTAACTCTGAGGAATCACCGGCGCCCCGTCCAGCAGAAACTGCGTCCCGGAAACAATCACCTTATCGCCGGGCGTGATCCCTTCCTGCACTTCGTAATCGTTGCCCACCGTCTGCCCGATCCTCAAAGCCTTCTGCCGGGCCACGAACGAGCCGCCCTTTTGCGCCTCCGCCACGAACGCAAAGTACTGTCCGGCCAGCCGCGACACCGCCAGGATCGGCACCTCCGGATTCAGGTGCGTCCCGAACACCACTCGCGCCCGCACAAACTGCGATTGCCGCAGCGCATCGTTGCCGTTGGCGATCCGTGCCTTCACCAGCACCGTCTGCGTCGTGTTGTCCACCTGCGGAGAGATAAAGCTGACCCGCGTGTCGGCCAGCACCTTGCCGTCGCTGTCGAGTACCTGCACCGGCAGATTCATCTTGAGCTGTGTCGAGTGCTCGATCGGAACATACACGTAGGCTTCGAGGCTGCCCGGCTGGTCCACGGTCGTGAGCTGCGTCGAAGTGGTCACGCGGTCGCCCACTCGCACCGGAATATCTCCTACAATTCCGCCCCTCGGCGCGGTCACCTTGTAATAGTGAAGCTGCACTTCCTGTTCGCGCACCTGAGAATCCAGCGCATCCATCTGCGCCTGAGCCATGTCCAGCGCCGCTTTCGCCTGGTCCAGATCCTGTTTGCTCACCACACCCGCCGCGGCCAGACCCTGGGTGCGTTCATACTGCTGCTTCGCCCAGTTCAGGTTCGCCTGCTGCGCAGCCCGCGCCCCCTGTTGGCTCTTCACCGTGGCCTGTTGTTTCAGCGGATCAATTTCCATCAACGCCGCCCCACCCTGAACCCGGTCGCCGGAATGCACGAAGATCTGCGTGATCTGCCCCTCGACCTGCGGCATAATCACCGCCGAGTCGCGCGATTTCAACGTGGCCACGTATTCCGTAGCCTCGCTCACTGGAACCGCCTTCGCTTCCAGCACCTTGACCGGCATGGCGGGAGGCCCGCCGGCCTGCGCATTCTGCGCCGCATTTGTGGAGCAGCCTACCGCGATGCCGGCGGCCGCCAGACCCGCTGCCAGTAACCCTTTTGCCGCGTACTCGTAAAGACTGTTTGCCATAAAGAGAAAACCCAAACTTCGACCCTTAGTACTCTACCGCGCCGACCCACCAATCCGGAAGCCGCGCCCCATCTTGTATTGGACGTGCGACCCCCCTCCGCGTCATACCCTGATCTAAAGATTCCTCCAGCCCGTTGAGGACGCAAAATAATCGGCCCTGCGCCCGCTTTGTGGATTAAGCCTCCCCAATCATCTTTCCCAGCAACTCCTTCACGATCTTCGCCGCCACAGTCGCCGTAACCCCCGCCACGTCCTGCACCGGGTTGTACTCGACCACATCCGCCCCGACGATCTCTCCCCCGATCGCGTGCAGATTGCCGATCGCCTGCCGCACCGAAATCCCGCCGGGCTCGCGATGCGAAACCCCCGGCGCAAACGCCGGATCCAGCACGTCCATATCGAACGTCACATAGACCGGCCCAACCGCCTTCAACTTGTCATGGGCCGGCAAAGCCAGCATCTCGACCACTTCCACACCAAATCTCTTTGCCTGTTCCCGCTGATGCCGGTTCATCGTACGAATGCCAACCTGCACCAACCGTTTCGCCAGTCCCGCTTCCATGATGCGGGCGAACGGACACGCATGCGACAGCCGGTTCCCCTCGAATTCCTCGTACAAATCCGGATGCGCGTCGAAATGAAAAATCGTGAGTTCCGGATGGCGCTGCGCGAACGCCTTCACGATCGGATAGGTAATCGAGTGATCCCCGCCCAGAGATACCGGCCGCTTGCCCTTGTCGAGCATTGTGCCCACTCCGGCCTCAATCGCGGCGAAGGCATCCCTCTCGTCCAACTCCAGATCGCCTGCGTCCTCGTAAGCCCCCGCCGCGCCCAGATCCACTCCCAACTCGGTCCACGAGTTGGAAGTATCACACCGCAGAGCTTCCCGAATCTTCGCCGGAGCCTCGGCCGCCCCTCGCAGATACGAAGAGTAAGCATCAAACGGGATTCCGATGAGAACAGGAGTGCCTTTGGCCGTCATGTGATCAGCGCGCAGCGCTGACCCAGCAGTCTACACGTTCTTTCCCTGTGTACCTCTGTGCCCTCTGTGGTTATGAGTTTGCCAGTTATGAAGGCGCCCCGAATCCCCCACGCCCGCCCGGCATCCATTATCCTAGTAGCTGCCTTTATGCCGACCCAGACCATCAAGCCTCCCGGCGCTCTCACTTCCAGCAACGGTTCCAACCCGGAGCGCGAGCGCGTCTTCAGCGCCTACCGCCAGTGGGGTTACCTCGAGGGCGACCTCGATCCGCTCGGCTTTCTCCGCCCACGCCCCACGCCCGAGCTCGAAAAAGACGGCGAGTACGCCCGCGAGGCCCGCGCCATCTACTCCTCGACCATCGGCGTCGAGATCAACCACATCTACGCTCCCGAGCGCCGCCGCTGGATCTACGAACGCATGGAATCGGGAGCATACGAGGTTACGGAAGAAGCCCAGCAGCATATCCTCGACCTGCTCATCCGCGCCGACATCTTCGAGCAGGTCATGCAGCAGCGCTATCTCGGCAGCAAGCGCTTCTCTCTGGAAGGAACCACCGCGCTGATTCCCCTGGTGGACGAAGTGCTCGACACCGCTTCCCGCCTCGGTGCCATCGAACTCGTCATGGGCATGAGCCATCGCGGACGCCTCAACATCATCGCCCACGTCGCGCAGCGCGATCCCGCGGAAATCTTCGCCGGCTTCGAAGACGTGGACCCGCGCAGCGTGCTCGGCTCCGGCGACGTGAAATACCACATGGGCGCCACCGGCGAATACGCTACGCGCAGCGGCGGCAAGGTTCACATTCATCTGGTCTCGAACCCCAGCCACCTCGAAGCCGTGGATCCCGTCACTGTTGGCCGCACTCGCGCCAAACAGGACCGCACCGGCGAAGGCGGACGCGAGAAATATCTCCCGCTCCTCGTTCACGGCGACGCCGCCTTCGCCGGACAGGGCATCCTCGCCGAGACCATGAACTACGCCGACCTCCCCGGATACACCGTCGGCGGCACCATCCACGTCGTGGTCAATAATCTTCTCGGCTTCACTACCAGTTATCTGGAAGAGCACTCCACCCGCTTCGCCGCGTGCATCGCGCGCCGCCAGTCCATTCCCATCTTCCACGTCAACGGCGAAGACGTTGACGCCGTAGTCCGCGTCGCCCGCATGGCCGTCGAATACCGCTACAAGTTCGGCACCGACGTGGTGATCGATCTGATCGGCTACCGCCGCCACGGCCACAGCGAAGTGGACGACCCCACCGTCACCCAGCCCCTGCTCTACAAGAAGATCAAAGAACATCCGCCGCTCTGGGAGATTTACGCCGACGACACCGGCGCCGCCGACGCGCAGGCCCGTGCCCAAGCCGTCCGCGCCGAGTTCGAGACCGCGCAGAAGAAAGCCGGCAGCATCAAGCAAAAACCCACCATGCGCGAGCTTCCCAGATATTGGGACAAGTATTTCGGCGGCCGTCACAGTCCCGAATTCGAAGTCGAAACCGGCCTCTCACCCGCGGAACTATCCGAACTCACCGAGCGCCTCACGACCTACCCCGCGGGCTTCCACATTCACCCCAAGGTGAAGAAGCTTCTCGAACAACGCGCCGAGATGGGCAGCCGCAAGCGCCTGGTGGATTACGGCATGGCCGAAGCCCTCGCCTTCGCCAGCCTGGTGAAAGTGGGCACGCACGTGCGCCTCAGCGGCCAGGACTCCCGCCGTGGCACTTTCAACCAGCGCCATTCAGTTCTCGTGGATATCGAGAACGAAAACGAATACGTGCCGCTCGAAAACATCGCGCCCGGCCAGGCCCGCTGCGAAATCTACAACTCCACGCTCTCCGAAGCCGGAGTCCTTGGCTTCGAATACGGCTACAGCCGCGACTATCCCGAATCGCTCGTTCTCTGGGAAGCCCAGTTCGGCGATTTCGCCAACGTGGCCCAGGCCATCGTGGACCAGTTCATTGCCGCCGGCGAGGCCAAGTGGAACTTGCTCTCGGGCGTGGTCATGCTGCTGCCGCATGGCTACGAGGGCCAGGGACCGGAACACTCCAGCGCTCGCATCGAGCGCTTCATCCAACTCGCCGCCAAGCACAACCTGCAGATCGCGCAGCCGTCCAACGCCGCGCAGTATTTCCATCTCCTGCGCCGCCAGGCCCTGCGTCACTGGCGCAAGCCGCTCATCGTCTTCACGCCCAAGAGCATGCTGCGCCATCCCGACGCCGGTTCGCCCATCCAAGATTTCCAGAAAGATGATTTCACCCATAAGAATTTCCTGAACGTCATTCCCGACACCACCGTCGGCGAAGCCGATCGCATCCTGATCTGCAGCGGCAAAATCGGCCACGAACTCCAGAACGAACGCAAGAAAAGAAAAGACACCACCACCGCCATCGTCTTCCTCGAGCAACTCTACCCCTTCCCCGAACAGGAAGTCGTCGCCGAATTCGATCGTCACGGCAAGAACGCCGACATCGTCTGGGTGCAGGAAGAGCCGGCCAACATGGGCGCACTTTTCAACATGCTGACGCGCCTGAAGAGAATCGCCGGCGACCGCCCCATCCTAAGCGTAAAGCGCAGCGCCGGCCCCAGCCCCGCAACAGGCAGCTCGAAAGCCCACGAGGTCGAACAAAAAACCCTGCTCGCGCTGGCCTTCACCACGAAGTAGGAATGTTCATGTGGGGACAGCCGCCCTCGGCTGTCCAGTCGAGCGAAGCTCGGCGAGGCTTGTGTGGGCGGGCACTCTTGCCCGCTTGCTGTAGCCACCGGGCAGCCGTTTTCAACGCGGGTGCCCCATGTCCCGCGCACTTTGCGAGACGTGGGGGTGTCTGCCGGGTGTTAATCTAACTCTCCAATAACTCATGCCCCGCCGCCCCCAACCCCTCCGCATCGCCGTTGACACCGGCGGAACCTTCACCGACTGCGTCTGGATCGACCCCGCGACCCGCCGCTTGCGCATGCTCAAAGTCTTCTCCACGCCTGCCGATCCCTCGCAGGCAATCGTGGAAGCGCTCCACAAAATCGCGCCCGGCAAAGATTTCGTCCTCCTCCACGGCACCACCGTCGGCACCAACACGCTGCTCGAACGCAAAGGCGCACGCACCGCCCTCGTCACTACCGCCGGATTCGAAGACGCCATCGAAATCGGACGCCAGGCCCGCCCCAGGCTCTACGACTTCTTCTTCGACCGCGTCGAGCCGCTCGTCCCCCGCGACCTGCGCTTCGGCGTGAGCGAACGCACGGCCAGCGACGGAGAAATCCTGACCGCACCCACGGCTGAAGAACTGAAATCGCTCGCCGAGCGACTTACCGCGAGGCACCCGCAATCCATCGCCATCTCCCTGCTTTTCTCGTTCGCCAATCCAAGGAACGAACTGGCGGTCGCCGAATCGCTCATCGCACTTGGCGCGCCGCTCTCCATCTCCCATCAGATCCTCCCCGAATTCCGCGAATACGAGCGCACCTCCACGGTAGTCATCAACGCCTACCTGCAACCGGTCATGCAGCGCTACCTGGAGAATCTGGAAGCTCGCTCCCGTAGAGACGTTGCTGGCAACGTCTCTCTAACCACGAGCACGAACCGTGTGGCCGCGGGCGCCTCGCCCGCGCGTCTTGGGGATACGAGCCTTGGGGTGGCGCAGGGCTTCAGCGCTGCGAAACGTGCTCCTGTGGAAGAGCGGCCCTTTAGGGCCGCGAAAACTTGCGGAAAACACGGGGCTTTAGCCCCCGAGGGACGCATCTTCGTCATGCAGTCCTCCGGCGGCATCACCGCTCTTTCCACCGCTGCCCGCGAACCGGTCCGCACCGTTCTCTCCGGCCCCGCCGGAGGCGTCGTGGGCGCCGCCGCCAGCGCCCGCGCCAGCGGGTTCGACCACATCATCGCCTTCGACATGGGAGGCACTTCCACCGATGTCTCCCTCGTCGAAGGCGCCATCACCACCGCGACCGATGCCCACGTCGCCGGCCTCCCCGTCAGCGTCCCTATGCTCGACATTCACACCGTCGGCGCCGGAGGAGGCTCGCTCACTCGCTTCGACGCCGCAGGAGTCCTGCGCGTCGGCCCCGAATCCGCCGCAGCCGATCCCGGTCCCATCTGCTACGGACGCGGCCTGCAGCCCACCGTCACCGATGCCAATCTTCTTCTCGGCCGCCTGCACCCCACGCGCTTTCTCGGCGGCGAGTTTACTCTCGACCTCGACCGCACCCGCCGCATCACCGCCGAGTGGCTGAAGCAGCAAGGCTCAAATCTCACTTTCGATAAATTCGCCGCCGGAGTCATCCGCGTCGTCAACTCCACCATGGAAAAGGCCATTCGCGTCGTTTCCATCGAGCGCGGACGCGACCCCCGCCACTTCGCCCTCGTCGCCTTCGGAGGCGCCGGAGGCCTGCACGCCTGCGCCCTCGCCGAAGCCCTCAGCATCCCGCACGTCATCATTCCCGCATATCCCGGCGCGCTCTCTGCCCTCGGCATTCTCGCCAGCGACGTCGTCAAGGACTACTCCCGCACCGTCCTCTGGCGCGTTTCCGGCAAAGTTCCGCAAGCAGAACTGGACCGTGAATTCTCTGCTTTGGAAAAAACCTCCGCGAAAGATTTCCGCAGCGAAGCCTGGCAGGGACGAGTGCGCTACCACCGCAGCGCCGATCTCCGCTACCGCGGCCAGGGATACGAACTCAATCTCCCGCTGACAAAAAATCTCCTGCGCGACTTCCAGCAGGAACACCACCGCCGCTACGGCTACACCCACCCCAATCGCGAGATCGAAATCGTAACCCTGCGGCTCCGGGCCGTCGTGAAATCCGCGCAACTGGAAATTACCAGAGCCAATGCGGGGAAGATGGACCATGTGGGGGCAGCCGCCTCGGCTGTCCGCCGAGCAAAGCTCAGCTCGGTTTTCCCACCCCAAGCCCCAGTCCTCTTCGATGGCAAGAGACTTCCCACGAAGATCTACTCCCGCGACCAACTCCGCCCTGGCACAAAATATCGGGGTCCAGCCATCATCACCGAATACAGCGCTACCACAGTGATCCCACACGCCAAGCCCTTCCACCTCGACCGCGCCGGCAACCTGATTGTTACAATCCGGTAAAAACCTCTGCTCCAGGCCGAGAAACTCGCACTCTGACTAGGTACTCGGTACTCCGTTCGTTACAATGATTCCGTGAAACCCAGCATCTTTGTTGTTGAAGACGATCCCGACATTTCCCGCCTCGTTCGTCATCATCTGGAAAACGAAGGCTTCACCGTGCGCGTCTATCCCACCGGAACCAACGTTTTGTCCGACGCCGAACGCCAGCGCCCGGCGCTGTTCGTGCTCGACATCATGGTGCCGGGCAAAGACGGTCTCGAAATCTGCCGCACCATTCGCCAGACCGCCGTACTCGCCCCCGTGCCCGTCATCTTCCTGACTGCCAAGAGCAGCGAAGCCGACCGCGTGCTTGGACTCGAACTCGGCGCCGACGATTACATCGCCAAGCCCTTCAGCCCCCGTGAACTCGTGGCCCGTGTCAAGGCCGTGCTGCGCCGCTTCGAGCGCCCGCTTCCGCCCAGCCCGGTCAAAGTCGGAGACATCGAAATTGATCCCTCGGCCATGACCCTCACCGTGCGCGGGGCTCTGGTTCCCACCACTGCCACCGAGTTCCGCCTGCTCGACTACTTTGCCCGCCATCGCGGGCGCGTCTTCACCCGCGACCATCTGCTCGACTCCGTTTGGCGCGATACTTCCTACGTCACTCCGCGCTCGGTGGATGTTTACGTCCGCCGCATCCGGGAAAAAATAGAGCCCGACCCGGAGAACCCGCGTTACCTCAAGACGGTCCGCGGCGCCGGCTACCGCTTCGAAGTCCCCAAATGAGGAGAAGGTGAAGAACCGGATTTTCTTCAAACTGCTGGCCGCTTTCCTGGTGGTGATCGCTGGCACGGCCGCGACTCTGGACCTCATGTTGGGCAGCGCCTGGGAAGGTTCCCTGCGCACTGAGATCAAGCGGAACCTGGAGCAGAAGACGCAGCTTTTTGCTCACCGCGTCGAGACCGATCATACCCACCCGCTCAGCGAAATTGTGGCGCAGGAAGCGCAGGCCGCCGGGGCTCGTGCCACCATCATTGACGCCTCCGGCACAGTGCTCGCCGACTCCGAATCCAACCCCAACGGCATGGAGAACCACGCCACCCGCAAGGAGTTCGCCGCTGCTCTGGCCGGTAAGACGGGCTTGGATGAGCGCCGCAGCGCCACCCTCGGCATTCCGTTTCTCTACGTGGCTGCTTCAGTCTCTGGAGGCGCGGTTCGCCTCGCCTACCCTCTCTCCGACGTCGAAGCCGTCCAGGCCCAGGTCCGCCGCCGCCTTCTTTGGGGGTCGGCCCTGGCCTTCCTCATCGCCCTGCTCGTTGCCGCCCTGGCCTCGGTCTGGACGGCGCACCGCCTCGAACACATTGTGGATGTCGCCGCCCGCATCGAACGCGGCGATCTGCGTGCCCGCGTGGACGACTCCGCCGTGGATGAGATTGGCCGCGTGGCCGCCGCCATTGACAAAACCGCAGGCCAGGTCGAGCGTAGCTTTGCCGCGGTCCGCTCCAGCCAGCGCCAGCTCGAAACCCTGCTCAACAGCATGCAGGACGCGGTCATCGCCATCAGTTTCGACGGCCTCGTGCAGTGGGCCAACCAGCCCATGGACCGTCTTGTGCCCCAGCGCACCCGCCTCAACGCGCCCGTGGTTGAAACCATCCGCGATCCCGATTTCCTCGCCACAGTCAGGGCAGCCACCACCACTAAGGCCGTAAAGACCGCGCGCGCCACCTCCATCGTCCCCGGGCGCGCCTTCGATGTCACGGCTGCGCCTCTGCCCGATGGCGGCGCCGTCGCCGTGCTGCGCGACCTGACCGAAACCGAACGCGTGGAAAAAACTCGCCGCGATTTCATCGCCAACGTCTCCCACGAACTCCGCACTCCCCTCACTTCCATTCAGGGATATTCCGAAACCCTGCTCGACAGCGCCTCCGACAACTCCGGTCCCACGCGCGAGTTTCTCGAGATCATCCGCAAGAACGCCGCCCGCATGTCGCGCCTCACTGAAGATCTGCTAACCCTCGCCCGGGTGGAATCCGGCGAAACTCGCTTCGAAACCGAGCCCGCCCCGCCCATCGAACTTCTGCACGACGCCGAAGAAAGTTTCCGCGAGATCGCTCGCGGCCAGGGCGTGGAGCTGCACATCATGGATGCGGTGGGCGGCAGCGGTTCGGTCGAATCCCTGCCCCTGGTGCTGGCCGATCGCGAAGCCATCCACCAGGTTTTCTCCAATCTGATTGACAACGCCATGAAGTATGGACGCGCCGGCGGCCGCATCGTCCTCGGTGCCCGCCCCGCCCAGCGCGGCATCGAATTCTACGTGCAGGATTTCGGCGCCGGCATTTCCTCCGAGCACCTGCCGCGCTTGTTCGAACGTTTCTATCGCGTGGATAAAGCCCGCTCCCGCGAATCCGGCGGCACTGGCCTCGGTCTCGCCATCGCCAAACACATCATGCTCGCTCACGGTGGCTCCATCCGCGCCGAAAGCGAACTCGGCCACGGCAGCACTTTCCTGTTCACCCTCCCCACTCCCTAGCAAGGTGCTGAAAAAAGTGATCTTGGGTGGCGATAGACTCATGTGGCGACGGCCGCCTCGGCCGTCCAGCCCTGGGCGAAGCCCGGCTGCACCCGGAGGCGCTGCCACCGTGCCCCATTGCTGCCGCGTTCTTTGCGGCTAGGGTGGGGATTTAGAATTTATGAAAAATGACCGAAAATTCACAGCTTTTTAACCACGGTCTCAAAAAGAAAACCTATGCTTAGGCGTTGGCCATCCCATCCCATGAGCGGCAGAACCGCGACGACGGGCCCGCAAACTCCCTTCGCCGCAAGCGTTCCCGCGCGGCGGACCCTGTTATGAGCACCGCGATCAAGACGCCCGATCCCGAACCGGCTCACCAGTACATCGTGCGCCGCACCGTCGAAGCCTGCCGACTGGCCCGGGACGCAGCCGCTGCTGCCGCCGAAGGCATCGCCACCGGCTCCAGCGCCTTGCTCAACTCCTTGCGCCAGCGTGAGCGTGAACTCGACACGCTCGACACCGAAATTGACAACGGCGTCACCACCGCCATCACCGAAGTCGGCCCCGCCGAAGCCCGCGAGCTTCTCGCCTGCATGAAATTCATGATCGGCCTGGAGCGCATCGGCGACCTGCTGCTCAGCTTCGCCAACAGCGCGCAGGCCGCCGGTGGACGCATCGATTCCGAGGACACCCGCGATCTGACCCAGATGGCCACCATTCTTGAGAAAATGCTGACCGACTGCGGCTCCGCCTTCTCCGAGCGCGAAATCGCCAAGGCCATTGACGTCCTCCGCGCCGATGCCGAGATGGACCGCCTGCGCAACATCATCTTTCTGCGCCACATCGAGAACCCCGAGAACATGCACCGCCAGGCCAGCCTGCAGGTCATCTTCATGACCCAGTCGCTGGAGCGCGCCGGCGATCACGCCAAGAACCTCGCCGAGGAAGTCTGCCACTTCGTCAGCGGACACACCGTCCGCCACGTCCTCATGGCCTACGACAAGCCCGTCGAACAAATGTTTATTGACTACCTCCGCCGCCGCGACCAGCACCGCTAGACCCGCACCGCTGAACAGCATCCGAATGTAAACTTGAAAACAAGAAAGCCCATGTGGGGACAGCCGCCTCGGCTGTCCAGCCGAGCGAAGCGAGGCGTGGCTTATGTGGAGCGGGCACTCCTGCCCGCTACTGTTGACGCTAGATCGGCTCACATCAATCGCACATCGGGAAGGGCACAGCTTCAGTTTTAGCCTGCCCTGAGCGAGCGCAGGCGAGCCGAAGGGTGCCGTTAGAGCCAACAAGAGATGTGGGCTTGAGCCCTGAGGGACTAGGAAACTCTTCGCCGCAGCGCCGATTGCGCCAACCGGTTGGCTTCGGCATTATTCTCGCGGGGAACGTGCGAGATGGAGAACTTCAGCGCCCGCGCCAGCTTGCGGCAGGTCCAGTGCAGCGAATAAAGACGCGGGCTGCGGCAGGCGTACTCGCCCGTCATCTGCCGCACCACCACTTGCGAATCCGAATACACGTGCAACTTCCGCGCCCCCAGCGAAACGGCGTACTGCAGCGCTTCCATGAGCGCCGCGTACTCGGCTACGTTGTTATCTTGATGGCCAATCCACTTGGCGATCCGGATCGGCCCGTCCTCGCCGCCGTTGATGACCACCCCAATGCCCGAGGGCCCGGGATTCCCCAGGCAACCGCCGTCCACATAGGCAACGAGTTCTGACATCAGTAGGGACTTCTTCCGCCGATCTTCACTCTTTGCAAGATGCGCCCATCTCGTTCCTGCGTCAAGATGATTATTTGGTTCGCTTTCAAGGTTTTGCGGATTCTAATCTGGTTGTGCAACGTTTGTGCAAAAACAGGACAAAATAGAATCCTATTTTGATAACTCTTCGCCCTGCAACAATTTGCATTTTCCGTTATGCACAGCTTTTTAATCAGGCATTGCACCAAAAGTTTGCGTTGACTTTTATGAATGCTCTGTTAACTTTGCTTCGTCGACGGTCGAAAGGGTTGGCACAATAATACTGAGCCGGTCCAAAGTAGACTGAGTGATCAGCCGGGTGGGGTAACCCGCCAGGCCGCCAGACCTGAAAAAACCGACGGCTCTGCGAGGGGCAGTTGGGGTTTGGGACTGCGAAAGCAGTGATCGCATCAAGGGGCTGTGACGGTACATGCCTCCACGCTGTTGGCTCCCTCGCAGGAGCTGGCGGCTAGAGCATAACCAATGTCACGGCCCTTTTAATTTTTTCCCACCTTTTTTGACTCCCCAACAACAAGTAAATCGTTTTACTAACTCCCCCGCTCCTGTGGGATAATTCGTCCCCGGAACTCATCCCAAACTCTTTCGAGGCGAAAACTCTCAATGGCCAAGAATCCCCTGTCTCGTCGTCAATTCATGCAGATCGGCTCCGGCGCTCTCGCAGCCACCACCGTCGCCAAGACTATTTTGCAGCCTCACCTGCTCTCCGCCGCGACGCGGGTCGCGCCCAGCGACACCGTGCGCTTTGCCTCCATCGGCACCGGGGTTCGCGGATGCGAACTCCTCGAGGCCACCACCCACGTGCCCGGAGTTGAGTGCGTCGGCGTCTGCGACCTCTACGACACCCGCCACACCGCCGCCCGGGAAGCCGTGGGCAAACCCACTGTGACGGCCACCCGCGAATATCGCGCCATTCTCGACCGCAAAGACATTGACGCCGTCATCATCGCCGTCACTGACCACCAGCACCGCCACATTTTCGAAGACGCCTGCGCCGCCGGCAAAGACGTCTATTGCGAAAAGCCCATGTCGCACACCGTCGAAGACGGATTCTCCATGGTCGAAACCGCGCACAAGAACAATCGCATCATCCAGATCGGCAGCCAGCGCGTCAGTTCCGTCCTCTACGCCAAGGCCAAAGAAATCTACGACTCCGGTAAGCTCGGCGAAGTCTTCTCCATCAACGCCTACTGGGACCGCAATTCGCCCAGCGGGGCCTGGGTCTATCCCATTCCTCCCGACGCCAGCGAAAAGACCATTGACTGGAACACCTTCCTCGGCGACGCCCCGAAGCACCCCTTCGACCCCGTCCGCTTTTTCCGCTGGCGCTGCTTCAAGGACTACGGCGAGGGCCTGGCCGGCGACCTCTTTGTCCACCTGATTTCCGGCATCCACTTCATCACCGGCGCCAACACCGTCGCCCAGCGCGCGCAATCCAGCGGCGGCCTCTATCACTTCAAGGACGGCCGCGAGTTCCCCGATCTCATCGAAACTCTCTACGACTACCCCAATTTCAAAGTCACCCTCCGCTGCAACCTCAACAACGACGGCGGAGAATTCATCGGCTTCTACGGCACCCAGGGCACCATGATCATTAAAGACACAACCCTGACCTACAAGCCGCAGGACACGCGTCCCGAACCCGAAGGCTACTCGGTTTTCGGCTGGCCCAAGGAACTCCGCGAGCAGTATCTGGAAGAGTGGCACAAGGAACATCCCAAACCGGCGGCCCTGGCGTCGAAACTCGACGCCGAAGGCGAGTCCTACGCCAACCCTCCCGGATACAGCGACACCGTGGACCACCAGGCCAACTTCTTCCACGCCGTGCGCAGCCGCAAGCCGGTGACCGAGAACGAGATTTTCGGCAACCACGCCGCCATCGGCTGCCACCTGTCGAACTTCGCCTATTTCAACCAGTCAGTAGCCGTCTGGGACCCGGCCGCAAAGAAGATCGTGAAAGGATAAAAGCTGAGAAAGCCTAGATAAATTAGTGAGATTGGTTGGAAGATTACTCAGATTGGGTGCCCCATTTCTCGCGCGCCTTTTGCGCGAGAAGTGGGGGTTTTGGGTGGCGCAGCGCTTCAGCGCTGCGAAAAGGCCCTCTGTTTGACCGGCTTTGGCCCCTGAGGGATGCGGGCTACTCCGCTCGGATTAACCCATCCGTCCTCGGGAAATAACTTTACAATCCACACGTTAATGACATACAGTCGAGGCTCTGGCCCGCTTCCCCAAGCGCCGGCCGCGAGGCCCTCCCCCGACCTCCCCAAATGTCATGGCCCGCGCTGAAAGAAGCGCCCTTTTGGGGGTTGAATGTACGTTAGTTCGACGCACCACTTCCTGCGCGCCGCCGCACTCCTGCTCGTCCTCACTTTTCCCAACATCCGCGCCGGCGCTCAGACCGGAATCTTCACCTACCACTACGACAACTACCGCACCGGCTGGAACCAGACCGAAACCGTGCTCACTCCGGCCAATGTCAACAGCAAGTCCTTCGGCCTCCTACACAACGTGGTCCTCGATGCCCAGGTGGACGGCCAGCCTCTGGTCGTTCCCAACGTCCTCATCACTGCCGGCCAGTACCCGGGGCTGCACAACGTGGTTTACGTCGCCACCGAGAACAACACGGTCTACGCCATAGACTCCGACACCGGCGCCGTCCTCCTGAACCCCAATTTCGGACCGCCCGTCGCCCCGAACCCCAGTTGCGGGCCCACCCCCAAGCTCGGCATTCATTCCACCCCGGTGATTGACCCCGGCAGCAACACCTTGTATCTGCTGGCCTACACGCAGACCGCGAAAGGCCCCGTCTATCAGGTGCATGCGCTCGACCTCGGCAGTCTTACCGACAAAACTGCGCCCGAGCCGGTCGCCGCTTCTCATACGTTGACTAATGGCACTACGCTGCATTTCAATGCCCTCTACCAGCGCCAGCGTCCCGCCCTGCTGCTGGCCAATGGCAACCTCTACGCCGCGTTCGGAAGCTTCTGCGATGGCCAGGCTGCCCAGTCTCGCGGCTGGCTGTTGGGCTGGACCGCCTCTTCGCTCGTTCCGCTCACCACCAACGAACTCGTTGACACCCAGTCAAGTGCGCCGGGAGACTATTTTCTTTCCTCCATCTGGATGTCGGGCTACGGCCCCTCCACCGACGATGCCGGAAATGTCCTCTTCGTCACCGGCAATTCCCAGTTCGGCACCTACGACGGCGTCAGCAACATTCAGGAGAGCGTCGTGAAAGTCTCTCCCACGCTGAACTCCGTGCTCGACCTGTTCACTCCGGACAATCAGTATGATCTGGATCTCGACGACCTGGATTTTGGTTCGGGCGGCGTCATGGTGTTGCCCGACCAGCCCGGCTCCATCCCGCACCTGGCCGTGGCCGCGGGCAAAGACGGGCACATGTTTCTGATGAACGAGGACAATCTGGGCAGGTACTCCTCCACCAAGAACAACGTGCTCGGCATTTACACCGCCGGTCCGTGCTGGTGCGGCGAGTCCTATTTCGTGGATCCCGACGGCGCGGCGCGCGTCGTCAGCAGCGGCGGACGAACTGTCAAGGTCTGGAAGGTAATTACCTCTCCCAAGGTAGCTCTTTCCCCGGTGACCCAGTCCCCTGGCATGGGCGGCGGACAATACCCCGGGACGTTCACCAGCATTTCGTCGAACGGCAACTCCAATCCCATCATCTGGGCCGTAAACCGGCCCGTTTCCGGGTCCAGCCCCACGGTCTATCTGTTTGCCTTCAATCCCGATTCCGGCAAGAACCCCATGACGGAGCTGTTTCGTGCCAGCGCGGGATCCTGGCCCAACCCCGGCAATGACGCCAACATCGTCCCCGTAGTCGCCAACGGCCAGGTCTTCGTCGCCAGCGTGAAGCAGTTGCAGATTTTCGGTTTGCTCTCACCGCACAAGAATTCCGCGCAGCATTAGAAGGCGACAACGATGTGGGGACAGCCGCCCTCGGCTGTCCAGTCGAGCGGAGCTCGACTGGGCGCGGGAAAGCCGGGCGCCATTCCCTCTTGTCATTCCGAACCGGCTTCAGCCGGTGAGGAACCTGCTTTTTGCCGTCACTACCACTACTTCTTCTTCGGCAAATACTTCTTCTCAATCGCCGCGACTACCACGTAATTCGGGTCCACCATCTCGTTGAGATGCACCTTCGCCACTTTCGACAACAACTCGTAGGCGTCCATCTCCGAGAGCCCGTAGTCGCGATGAATCCAGTGCACCAGTTCCGTAAACGCAATGCGGAACGCGTCGTCCAGCGGACGATACGCGCCCACCGTCATGATCGCGTCGTCATTTTCAAACTCCGGCCAGTCAATCGTCCGCCCCTTGATCACGCTCAGCTGCACCCGCGCCTTCAACGGCACCTCGATCGCTGATCCCGCCGCTTCGCCGTCTCCCATGGCGGCATGCCCGTCGCCCAGATAGAGCAGTCCTCCCTTTACATTCACCGGAAAATACACCGTGTTCCCCACGCTCGCCTCGGGAGAGTCCATGTTCCCGCCAAACTCCGCCGGCACAATCGAGCTGCGTGCCTCCCCATTCGCCGGCGCCACGCCAATGCACCCAAAGAACGGATGCATCGGAATCTTCACCGAAAAATCCGAATCGAGCGCCTTGAACGTGGCTGTGTTCGCCGCGTGATCAATGGGATAAAGCCACACCCGCTCCGGCAGCGGAGCCTCCAGCACCGGCGTGTAGTGCGTCCCATTCAACGCGCCGAATCCCGGAGAGAACGCCCCCACGCCCGTGTCCCCATCCACCTGCAGGTCGAGGATCTTCACCGCCAGCGTGTCCCCCGGCTCCGCGCCCTCCACGTAAAACGGCCCGGCCAGCGGATTGTCGCCCTTGGCCATGCTCAGCGTATCGCCCGGCTTGCGGATCGCATTGCCGAAGCAGTCGAGCGTGTTGGTGTCGAGAATGTCCCCCGATTTCAGCCGCGCCACCGGCTCCGCCGTGGCGAACAGATATTTCACGTTGGCGTTGGTGGTGGTGTAGTGGACCACGTTCTGCGCGAAGGCGGGCCAACTTGCAGTGATAGTGATGGTGGCAACGATAAACAGCAGAACTGCTCGAAGACGGGCGATCACAAGCATCCTCCGCAACCCGATTCCCATTCAGTTCGTGATTGTAACCGCTAGCATCAAATTCCGCGGCGGTAGGGGAGCGGCGCAGAGCAACGGCAGAACTTTCAGAAAATAAACTTCAACCCGAACTCTCCGATGCGCGGAATATGAACTCCACTGGGATGCAAAAAATTGCTGGGGGCTTCTCCATTATTCGCGTTCCCATTCACGCAGTCGTTCGATCCCGAGTTTGCCGAGCCGGAGTCTGTCACATATCCACAACTGCTATTGTTTACGCCCGTCCACTGCGGGTGGTTGAACACATTGAAGGCCTCGGCACGGAACTCCAGAGCTTTCGACTCTGTAATCCTGAAGCGCTTGAACACGCCCATGTCGAAATTGAGACGCCCTGGTCCGGCGAGAGAATTGCGCCCCGAATCGCCAAAAGTGAGGCCGGTGGGTTGCGTGTAAGCTCCGGGATTGTAAAGCAAGGGACCGTATACCACACCCGGGACCTGACTGAAGCTAGGCTTAGGCCCGTGCGGATCTCCCACCAGATCGGCATAGGAGCCTGAACCGACACTGTTCCCCACCCCGGCGTTGTCGTAAGCCCCCCCATTAACGATGCTGAACGGTTCTCCCGACTGAGCCGTTGTGATGCCCGAGACCTGCCACCCTCCCAGCAGCGATCCCGTCAACCCCTTCGAGTGCCGGAAGATCGGCAGATTGTAAATGTAGCTCACTGTAAAAATATGTCGCTGATCAAACGCGGAGCTCGCGCGATAGGAGTTCAGATTGTAGGAATCGACAAACGCGCTGTCGTAGCGGTCGGAAGAATTGTCAATGGAATGGCTGTAGGTGTAGGCGACCGTGAGTTGAAGACCGCCCGCATTCCGCCTGCCCGAAACTTGCAGCGCGTTGTAGCTTGAGTTTGCTCCGCCGATGATGCCGTAGATCGAATCGTACCCTTGATAAGGCCGAAACATATCGGTATTGACGTTGCCGCACGCCACGTTGAGATTGATCAGGGCCTGACCAGTGACCAGAGTTCCATTGCCCAGCGTGGGAGGTGTGTTGAATATATTGTTGCAGTCCGCGCCGGTAATGTATTGTCCCGGCGCGTACGGGTTTTGGCTGGCCGGAACGGAATGCAACTGATTGCGATCCAACTGTTGCGACAGATGGGTTCCCTTGCTCCCTACGTAAGCAATCACCACCATCGTGTCGCGCGCCACTTCGCGCTGAATGTCGAGGTGGTATTGCTGAACGTAAGGCCACTGCGTTTTCGTAGTGATGGAGGTCAACTGAGAGTTGCCGCCGCCCAACGGATACAGCAGCGGCTGGCCGCTGGGCGAGGTGCCGCCAATGTTGGTATAGCCCGAGATGAATAACTGCACCGGGGCGATGATGCCGGGAGGATTGCCTTCAAGCGATTCGGTATTGGCGTCGTTCCCGTTCGCGTGTTCGAAGAAAATTCCGTAGCCTCCACGCAACGCGGTTTTCCCATCGCCCTTCGGGTCGAAGGCGAAGCCGAACCGCGGGGCCGGGTTGAACAGATGCCCCGACATGCAACTGCTGTGTACGCGGTTGTAACCGCAGTGCACCATGCCCGTCATGGTGTTGACACTTTGTCCCGGAGCAAAGTCGAGCGCTCCCGTATTCGGATCCACCACGGGTGCGTTGGCCGCAACGTAGGCGTTGGGATCAAAATTGTAGGCGTGGCCATAGCGTTCGTAGTAGCTGCCGAACAGGCTCACTCTCACGCCCAGGTTCAAGGTCAGCCTCCGGGTCACATGCCAATCGTCCTGCAGAAAAGGCTCCACCACCTTATAGCGGTTGTAATATTTCAGGTTTTGGTTGGGTTGAGCGAAGTTGTTGATGGCGCCGACCAGCAGATCGGCAAAGGCATTGCCCGTGCTGGAGAAGGGCCCCTTAGATGGGTTGGCTTCACTGTAAGCGGTGTTCGGATTGGCGTAAAAGGTCAGGCTGCCGTTGGGCTCCTCGAGCGCGGGCTCGTTCTTTTCGATGGCCTCGAAATAGGTTCCAATCGCTAAATTGTGCTTGCCTCTGATCCAGGTCAAATTCTCATGGAAACTGTAAGTCGGGTTGGAATTGGTCCACGGCAAATAACCGGGATCCACCGAGGAATAGAAGTTTCCACCGTTCAGCGCAATCTGAGGGATGGTGCCGTTGAAACCATTTTCAAAAATGCCCGTCATGGTCATGCTGGCTGGACGCTTCCACGCGCTTCCCGTATTGAAGAGATGCAAGTGGTTCGACCCATAGCTGAAGACAAACTCATTCATCAGGATGGGAGAAAGCGTAGCGGTCAAATTCATCACGATGCTGATTCCGGGACCTTGCACGGTGCCACCGATCGCCGGAACGTTGGTCGTGTTGCTGGTACCAGGCGAGAAAGGGAACTTTTGCGTCCAGGAATCGTGAATGAAGCGGAAACTCGCCCGCAGTTTAGGATTGATCTGATCGTCAATCTTGATCAGCTCTTCGTGCCAGCTGATGGGCGCGGCAAACGTTCCGATGAAATTGTCTCCGTCATTCGGGAATGGAATATTGGCGACCAGGGGATTGGTGTTGGCGGGATCCATCAGATTCGATGGAATCATGTTGTCGGGAAATCCCTGATAATAGTTGTTCCCATTCGAATCCTGACCCAGCAACGTATAGGCGGGGCAGTTGACGCTCACCCCCTCCTGCCCACTCGGAGTGGAGACGGGAACGACGCCCGCTCTCACAAAGGGAGTGCCGGCCGCCGGACATACCTCGCCGAAATTTCCGCCGCGCTCCGCAGTGTCAGGAAGAAATAGAGTCTGGTTGTTGTACACGTACGGGACGTTCTCTCGGCGAAATTCCTGCGACCAGAAGAAGAACAGTTTGTCTTTCTTGATGGGTCCGCCAATGATGTATCCGAAATCATTCTTGTTGTAGTAGGTTTTCGCCTGCCCAGGTACGTCGAAATAGTTATGGGCGTTGAACGCGGCATTGCGGATAAACTCGAAGGCGTCACCGTGAAATCGATTGGTTCCGGACTTGGTCACCGCCTCGATGGTGCCCGACCCGTTGCGTCCGTACTGGGCGCCGTAGGTGGAAGTGAGGACTCGGACTTCCGCGAGTGCGTCAATGTTGGGGTAAACATTGATGTTTGCGTTACTGCCGGAGTCGAGAACTTCGCCACCATCGATCTGCCAATTATTGAATTCCGTCCGTCCCCCGTTGACGGCATAAGAGACGCTGCCCGCCGGCCCCACCGTCCCGTCATCCTGTCCGGTCTGATCGCTGACTCCCGGAATTAACTTGATGAGCGTGGCAAAGTCCCGGCCGTTCAACTCCAGCTGCGTGATCTGCTCCCCGGTGATGGTCCCGGCGAGTTCCGAGGTTTGCGTCTCGACCTTGCCGACCGAACTGCCTTCCACCACAATTTCGCTGGTCACTTTGCCGATCTGCAGACTGGTGTCAACCCTGATCTTTTCGCCGACGCGGAGAATGAGCTGTTTGGCTACGAATGTTCTAAAGCCTGGCGCCGCGATGGTGATGTCGTACCTGCCGGCGTCGAGACCGGCAACCAGATAGTTGCCATCTGAGTTGGACGTGGCTTTTCGGCGGAGGCCCGTGGAGGGATTGCTGACGGATACTTGCGCCCCCACCACGGCCGCGCCAGTACCATCGGCAACAGTGCCGGTGAAGGAGCCAGAAGTCTGCGCCAACAGGGGAAGCGCGCATAGAACCAGACAGAGCAAAGCCCCTACCGACCTGGACTTCAGAGTCATGCTTCCGTTCCCGCGTGGCGCTTCATAACTCTTGACTGAAGGTGAACCCAAGTCTTCTGCGAACGAGTTGTCCCCGTCGGTCTGCAACGCGGCGTGGGGACTGCAGTCCCCACGCCGCCAGGACAGTCCGAGAATTCAACGCAATTACGAATCATCTCCAATGGACGCATCATGGTGCGTGAGACAGCTCTTCGGCGTCAAGACATAACTGGAACCCCAACGAACTTGAATAGACCGCGAGACAGGAGCGTGCTGCTTTTCTCTAAAGCAAAATCGGGACTGGACAATCGCCGCCTATGCAGAAGCTTTCTTCTTGCGGCTATAAAACCGCTGGAACTTCGCCCGGTTGCCGCACTTGGTCATGTCGCACCAGCGCCGCCGGTGGTTCTTGCTCTCATCGAGAAACAGCCACAGGCAAGTCTGCGACGCGCAGGCGCGAACATAGCCCAGTTGCTCGGAAGCCAGCAAGTCCGCGGCCGAGCGCGCGATGGGCCATAGCGGAGCCTCGAAGTTGTTGGGCACCGCATCGAAGCGCCACTGAAAGCGACCGTTGACCGGCACCAGCCGTGAGTGCTGCGCCGCCCCCTGCAGGTACTGGTTCAGCGTAATCAGCGCCGCCTGCGGCACAGTCTTCTTGTTCACGATAGCGAAGAAAACCGCGCACATCGCTTCCCGCAACTCAACCGCGGCCGCCAGCGCGCGCTGCGCCGCCCCGGCGCTGGCGTAGCCGCGCTCCATCAGCCGGTCCACCTGCGCCCCGTCGAGGATGCCCGTGTCTTCGGCGAATCGCGCCAAGTCCACATAGTGCTTCAGCAGTTCCTTGGGTTCCTTGCTGAAGCGATCGTCGAGTGTGTTGATGAAGTCGAGGCACAGCGCCCCGGCGATCAGTTCAAACCGCGGCGGTCTTCTCTTAGCGATTGGTTTATCGGTGGTGATGTTCCCCATAGTAGGCGAGCGGGCAAAACCCGGCTGCCATGTCCATTATCTAACCATTAAATGGTTCTTGACAAGTTAGATTTCTGGGGCTAGGATCGGCCTAACTACTGAACGTGCATTTGGAGGTTAGGTAATGATCAATCATCAGCCCACGCAAATTATGGCCCTGATCCGCAGCGGCCGGATGGTAAACATAGGAGGCAGGCCCGTGCTCGTGCCCACTTCACCGAAATCGGATTCACTGAAATCGCAGACCGATCGCAGCCGCGGCGAGGCTATCAAACTGGCGCTCGCCTTCGCGGCGATCTATATCGTTTGGGGCTCGACCTACCTCGCCATCCGCTATGCGGTGGAGACGATTCCGCCGCTGGTCGCGGCCGGCATCCGGCACACGGTGGCGGGTGGGATCATGATGGCCTGGGCGTGGGCGCGCGGGTTCCGTCCCACGCGCGAGCACTGGCTTTCCGGCTTGGTGCTGGGAGCGCTGTTCTTTCTGATCGGCCACGGCTCGCTGCACTGGGCTGAGCAGTATGTGGGGTCAGGACTCGCGGCGCTGCTCATCGCCACCGAGCCTATGTTCATTGTGGTGCTGGCGTGGGCCGTGAGCCGGCAGAAGATCAGCCGTCTGAGCGCGCTGGGCCTGGGTTTGGGCGTGATCGGCGTCGGTATGCTCACGGGGGCGGAACTCACGGTGAAGGGCTCGAGCCTGTTGGGATTGCTGGCGGTGCTGGTAGGTTCGCTGTCGTGGTCGGCGGGGGTGGTCATTTCGCCGAGACTCAAGCTGCCGTCTGATGCACTGGGGCGGACGGCGCTGCCGACGATCTGCGGCGCCGCCATGCTGCTGATCGCCGCCGGAGTGACGGGTGAGTTCCAGCAGACGCACTGGGCCAGCATTTCCCTGAAGTCGGTGCTGGGGCTGGGTTATCTGATCACGTTTGGATCGGTGGTGGCGTTTACGGCCTACACCTGGCTACTGCAGCGCTGCCCGCCAGCGTTGGTGGCGACGCACACCTACGCCAATCCTGTGGTCGCGGTGCTATTGGGATGGCTGCTGGCCTCCGAGGCGCTCACTCTGCGGGTGGTGCTGGCGTCGGTGGCGATTCTGGGAGCAATCGTGCTGATCCGCAAAGGAGAGCGCGCGACGCCGGTCAAAGTTCCAGAGGCGGTTTCACCGCCTGCTGGGATCCAAGCCTCAGAAGAATGCGCTTAAAAGGAATAGTTCTCAATTCTTGCCTTAACAAAAGCCCCACTTCTCGCAAAGAACGCGAGAAATGGG
>DATFNP010000049.1:0-3546 GCA_035266345.1 Candidatus Sulfotelmatobacter sp. | reverse complement strand
GTTAGCGGCAGAGCTTCTCGTAAGTTGCAATTGGGAAGAAGAATCCGAAGTATGATTTATCGGAAGCGAAACGGTCGCAAGAACACCGCTCGAAATGGTGGTGTTGTTTAGCCCCCAGATGAGACACGTCGACGACCCCGCACTGTTGCGGCAGGAAAGTCGCTTTTGCGCTGCGGTCGCGACGGGCCCCGCAGCGATTGTGGGAGAACTAAAATCCGCCGCCGAATAGGCAAGCGTCCATTGGACCGCAGCGGGAAGCTCCTCAGCAGCTACCTTCAACTTGAGGTTCAACGTTACCGAGCTTCCGGCGGCGCCGGAGCCTGACGAAAGCGCGAGCACTACAGATTGGGCCCGGCAAAGGGACCCCGCCGACAAAGCGAACAAGAGCGCTGTTCCGACATCGCGACGGACGCTGGACAAAACAGATGTTCGGAGATTGCCAGTACTAAGCATGCGATTTACTCCAAGTTGGATTCGCCCACTCTGATCCAGTCTTGTCATCCTCACCTTCTCCTTGGATAGGCCGACGGCGGCGGGACCCTAGCGACCTTCGCCGCACGTAGAACGGGAACAACTGCGCTATTTGGTGCGGGCGCGTGTCAAGCCTGGCTGCGAACATCGGCTTCTGCACCTACTGCCGGGAATTCTTCCACAGGAACTGCAGTTCCTGCATCACCGAGCTGCGGAGCAGGAATAGCAAGATCAACGAACAGAGACCTTATCTTGTTGATGGAAGTGGCGTTCTCTTCCTGGATTACATCAACGATGCTTCCCGGATTTTCGTCAGCTTCTGACATGGACTCTTCCATGTGTGCACGATACTAACCAAATCTGTCAGAGGCGACTGACTGCAAAAAAATCTGAGCATGAGAAAGCAATGCGCTGAATGCCACCGGCGAGTGGCGCGGCGTGCTGTGGAGCGTCCCCATCGTACTGTTCTTCAGCTGGACGACGCTCACGTCAAAGAGCCCCATGCACGGTCAACCCGCGTACACGCCGGCGGTGACTTGGCACCGGTGGATCGAGACGACCGGAGAGTATCTGGCGTTGGCGTTTTATCGCACTCAGGCCACAGGGCGCTGGGCCATCGCCATTTACGCCGCGGCGATCGGCGCCGCTCTTGTCTCCGTTGAGAGTTACCACTTGCAGGTGTGCTAGACTCAGGTCGATTCAAAAACAAGGCGGGCCGTTCAGCAGACGCCGGGACCTTTCTACTTCCTTCGGGAATGTTTTGCGGAGCCCTTACGGAACTGTATCGCGGTGGCGTTCCGATCTGTTTGAAATGCGAGCTAGAGCGGCATCCCGAGGAACAGTCACCGCCGCCGAATCGGCAAAAGCCGCCTCCAAAGTCAGGGACAGAGAATTAGCCGCACTGCGTGTTGGATTCCCGCTTGGGCTCGGGCAGCACCGACTGCGGAACCTGACGAGCTGCCTGGAAATGCCACCGGGCTTCGTCCGAGGGCGGACCAATTAAACGCTGCGGGATGAGTTCAGGCCTTGACTGAATAGCGACGCTCGCCGGAAGCGCCCTTCACGGAGCGGACCTTTAGGCCCATCTTCTTAGTAAGGACGCCGCTGAGGAAGCCGCGAACCGAATGCGGCTGCCAACCGGTGGCCTTCATCAACTCTTTCAAAGCCGCGCCACCGGGCCGTTTTACTAGCGCGAGGATCTTGGCTGTCTTACTCCCCTTGCGGGCGCTCGCGGCCTTCGGCGTCTTCGTGCGCGGCGCGGTGCGGCTCGTCGGTGCCGCCGCTTTACGGCTCCGTCGGGGCGGCGCTGGGCTGCCGGGTGCAATGGTCGGCCGGGCGTTGTTTGTTTCTTCGGTAGTGGACGTCATCTAGTAATTCCTCCTGGCGCAGTAATGGCCGCAGGGTCACCACATCCATCCCTCATCCCGGGCCAGAGTGCAAGCGAATTCCGCACGGAGACTCGCCGCCGGCGAAGGGAAGGCGATGGGGAGTAACCGGCTGGCCCCCACCTTATCCGCAAGACTCCGAGGTACAGTCACTTGTCATGACCGACAACAAGGTTGTTCCCTTTTCCACCCCGGACACGCCTCCGGAGCCCGATCCTTTTGCCCAGCGGCGTCAGCGGGTGATCTTAAGCATCGGGAGGCAGAGGCTGGCCTTTGACTTCTACAGCCAGATCACGAAGCTCAATCCAGCGCCGGCTCCCGTGATACCGATGGACCCCGGCCAACCGGGAAAACCGCGCAAGTCCCGCAAGTAAGCAATCCTCTGTTGTGGGGTGGAAGGAGATGCACCGCGTCACGAGGCCACCCGGCAACGCCCCGTGCTGCTATCGGTCCGATTCCTCCGCACGCTTACGTTCAACCCCGGACTGTCGCGAGAGCAGGCCAGCGAAGATCTTTCTTTGCCGCGCCCAGGAGATTTCTTTGACCGCCTCCCGTACGGCGCGCTCATGGAGCGCATCCCGCCAGCTGCGTACCGGCTCCAGGAACAAGAGGCCCTCCTGGATATCCGGCGCCAGATTCAGCAGATTCATGATTTGCGTGATGCGCGCCCGAGAGACCCGCCCCAGGTGCGCGAGGTCGGCGTAGTCTTTCACGGTCCCCCTCCGCAGAAGCTGGTCGAAGCGAATCGCCAGCGCCATCAGCCGCGCGATCCGCGGCAGACGTCCCGCCCGCGTCTTGGTCCTCCTCGCCGGCGGCGTCGTCTTCGAGGGAAGATGGAAAACGATGGTGCGCCGCTCCACTTCAGTCATGTATTCCTCCCTTCGGCAACGGGCCAGACTTGGTGAGGGTGATACGGACCTGGCCTGTACCGCCGTGGTAGGTGACCCGTTCGACCAAGTTCTCCATCAGGTACCTTCTATCTGGGCTGCGCGCTGGGTCTGCTCCTAGGGGTCTGAGTTGACCGAGTCTTTCGATCACCGAATCCTCAATGCGGCGCGCTGGCAGCGCCCGACTCGGGCAGGTCTTCCAACCCTTCTTCTGCGCGGACAGGCAGGCGTAATAGCGATGGCGGCGGTTTTTTTTCGTTGTGCAGGCTGGAACCATGGGTGTCCCGCAGGCCTCGCAAAACAGCAAACCGCGCAAAAGAGCGTCTTGCGGCTGGCCGGCTTGGTCGAGCCTGGAGCGCTTCCCTGCTTTCAGCCGCTCCTGCACTTCTCGCCACAGCGGCAGATCGATAATCGCGGGGTGTTCCCCAGGGTGAAGCTCCCCTTTCAGCAGGGCCCGTACCCGCGCATCCACCTCCACCGTCTCGATGGTGCGGCGGCGGTTTTCGATCAACTCGGAGAATCCCAGTCCTTGCGTCACCGTGATCTGGCCTGAGGCAACTTTCTGCAAAACCATCTCGGATACTTTGGACAACTCCGCGGCCGTGCTCATCGGGAGCTTGCCGATCTTGACCGGCAAATCTCGACGCGCTGGCAGGATGCGATCCATGCAAAGCTGCATCGCCTTCGGGTCAGCCTGTAATGCCATGTGCAAACACTTGCGCACCAGAGGTTCGGCGTAACTATCCAAGAGCTCCTGAGCCAATAATGTGGTTTTGTTGCGGCTGCCACGAGGGCGACCGCGG
>DATFNP010000048.1:0-28900 GCA_035266345.1 Candidatus Sulfotelmatobacter sp. | reverse complement strand
AACTCCCGGGCCTGACGGCCGGTTCGCGCCTGAAGTATACGCTACGACCTACCTCGGACCGACACCTACTCCTTCACCCCCAACTGCCAAAACAAAAACGAATAAATATCCGTAAACTCCTCAATCTGCTTCGTCACCGGTTTCCCAGCCCCATGCCCCGCCTTACTCTCGATCCGAAGCAAGATCGGCCGCGTCTTACTCGCTCCATTCTTCGCTTCCGCCTGCATCAACGCCGCCATCTTTTTCGCGTGCATGGGGTCCACACGAGTATCGGTATCCGCGGTCATGAATAGGACTGCGGGATACTCCGCGCCCGGCTTCACGTGGTGGTACGGGGAGTAGGCGTAGAGCCACTTGAACTGGTCGGGATTGTCGGCGCTGCCGTACTCGGGAATCCACAGCTTGGCGATCTGGAAGTTCTGGTAGTGCAGCATGTCGAGCAGCGGCACCTGGCAGACCACGGCGCGGAACAGGTCGGGACGCTGCGTGATCATGGCGCCCATCAGCAGGCCTCCGTTGGAGCCGCCGCGGATGGCGAGGTGGTTCGGGTCGGTATATTTTTCGGCGATGAGGTGCTCGGCGGCCGCGATCATGTCGTCGAACACGTTCTGCTTCTTGTCGAGCATGCCGGCACGGTGCCAGTCTTCCCCAAACTCGGCGCCGCCGCGCAGGTTGGCCACGGCCAAGACGCCGCCGTGCTCCAGCCAAAGATAAGCCGGGGGATTGAAGGCGGGCGTCAGGCTGATGTTGAACCCGCCGTAGGCGGTGAGCAGCGTGGGATTGTGGCCGTTCTTCTCTACACCTTTCTTCGAAATCACGAACATCGGCACGCGCGTGCCGTCTTTCGATGCGTACCATTCCTGATGTACTTCGTAGGCGGAGGGATCGATGGACGGCGCGTCCACCTTGGTCCAGAGCGAGGTGGAGTTGGCTCTAAGATCGTAGCGGTAAATCGAGGGCGCGAAGGTAAAGGACTCGAAGCCGTAGAATATCTCGTCGCGGTTCCAGCGCCCGCCGGATCCGAAGACGGTGCCGAGGGCGGGCAGGGCAAGATCAGTCAGCTTCTTGCCGTCGAGATCGAAAATCTTGAGCTGGGACGAAGCGTTCTGTTCGTACTGCGCGAACAGTTTGCCGCCGAAGACGGCGGTGCCTTGCAGGACGGCGTCGGCCTGGGGAATGAGTTCCTTCCAGTGATCGCGCTCGTAGTCGCCAGCGTCGGTGACGAAAACGTGGTAGCGCGGGGCCTCTTCGTTGGTGGTGAGGTAGAGCTTGCCTTGGTAGACTTCGCCGCGATAGAGAAAATTCTTGCCGGTGGTGACGCGGGTCGGGGGCGTGTGTTTCTTCAGGTCCATCAGGAAAAGCTCGGACTTGGTCCAGCCCTGCTCGACTTCGATCACCAGCCAGTTGCCGTCGTTCGAAAGATGCACGCTGGGCCAGTCTTCCGGATCGCGGCCCTCGCCGAAGATGGGCTCGTCGCTGTCGGGATCGGCTGCCAGCGGGTGATAGAAGACGTGGCGGTTGTACACCTCCTGGCCTTCGGGAACCTCACCCTTCTTGGGATAGCGGGTGTAATAGAAGCCGTGATTATTGTGCTCCCACGCAATGGAGGCGGCGCGGGTGCGCTCGATGGTGTCGGGCAGCATCGTGCCGGTCTTGGTTTCGACGATGTGCAGCGTGCTTATCTCGGAACCGCTGGCGGAGGTGCCATAGGCGACGTACCGGCCGCCTTCGCTGGGCTCGAACCAGTCAAGTGCGACGGTGCCGTCGGCGGCGAGCTGGTTGGCGTCCACCAAAACGCGGTCCGGGCCGTTGAGTCCCTCCCGTACATAAAGGACAGGCTGGTTCTGCATGCCCTCGCGGCGGGTGTAGAAGTAATACCGGCCGGCGATCTGCGGCGGAGTGACGCTGCCGGTCGAGAGCAGTTCGGTCAGGCGCTTGTGGATCGCCTCCCGCTCGGGCAGGGGATCAAGCACTGCGCGGGTGTAGGACATTTCTTCCTGCACCCACTTCTGGGTCTCGGGACTCTTCCCGTCCTCGAGCCAGCGGTAATTGTCCACGATCCTGGTGCCGTGCAGCGTCTCGGCGATGGGTTTGACTGCGGTTTTCGGCGGCGCAGACGGCACAGGCAGCCCGGCCTGCGCGGCCCGGGACGGTGAATCGTCAGCGGCATACACGGCCCCAACCAGCAGAAAGAACGAAGAAAGAGACCAAAGCAAACGCAGACCTCCTGTCACAAGCACCTCGGAGAATGGACGCCGGTTCGCCTTGAACGGAGCGGCCAAGGGCCTAGCGTACCAGAAACCAACGGCATGATCCGACGTAACGAGGGGAGCAATCGAACGTGTTTTCAGTTTCGAGTCGTAATGCTATGATGAGAATGTTAAACATGGGTTGAGCCATCAGCGCCCCGCCCAGACACTCCTCAGTAGCTCAATGGCAGAGCATTCGGCTGTTAACCGAAGGGTTGTAGGTTCGAGTCCTACCTGAGGAGCCACTTTATTTCCCGCCCTGCGTTAGGTTTACGCGGCCTTCTGCAACGCAACCGCCGCATCGTTTCTAGCCCCATATAGCCCAGACCACGAAAGTCCGAGTCCAGCCCTCTCGCACCACTCACGCCGCCAGACCCGGTCACGCTTCAGCCCTTCCGCGTACAGGTCGGTGATTGTGCGCGGTGCGTGCCCGAGCCAGAGCCCAATGAGCTCTTCAGGAACTCTGGCGCGGCGTAGCGTCTCGATGCGAAAGCGTCGAAGCGCGTGGACGCCGATTCCAGCAGCCCTGTTAACGTTGCGGTGACCGATGGGACGGCCCGAACGGGTGGAAAACAGATACCCGTCCTTGCCTTTCGCGAACGCCCGCAGCATCTCAGCAAGTGGCTCTGCAATATCCACTTCCCGAACAGCAGCGGGGGTTTTCGGGTCTTGTTCCCGACCATGCCAGATGCTTCGCGTGACGTGCAGCACCCGGAAGTCATCGGTGAAGTCGCTCGCCTTGAGAGCGAGGGCTTCGCCTATGCGTAACCCCGTCCCGGCGAGCAAGGTGAACAGAACGCCGAACCGGAAGGAGGAGTGTGATGTGATCTCACCGACCTCTGTCTCGGTCACAGTGGGACGGTGCTGTTTGCTCTTGTCGATGATGGGCATCCCGACAAAGTCGTGGTTCCACCTTCGCGGGTAGACCTGCTCGCCCTCATCGTTGACAACCGATGCGACGACCAGGCCGCTGGAAGTCAGGATTTTCCACCGCGAACTTGTTTTTGCTCTGCCAGTCGAGCCAAGCCTGGAACTGGTCTTGGTGGCTCTTAATCCACTCACTGAACTCCTCAGCACGCGCACCTTTAAAAAGCCAGTAGTTGTATGCCTCGAAGTGACCCGCTGACAAGATGGCCTCCGAGAAAACCGGGGACAGACGGGACGTTCCCCAATTTTCTGAAACCAAGCAAGGGGCGGCCGTTTTGGCGAGAAACCAGGGAACGTCCCGTCTGTCCCCAGGTTTTTTCAGGTTTTTTGTCCCCAGGTTTTTCGTCTGTCCCCAGGTTTTTCCCCCGGTTTGCGCAAAAATAACTGTCCCCAGTTTCTTTGTCTCACCTCAGGGGTGCACTCCACCCGTCTGTCCCCAGGTTTCCCCCAGGTTTTCCCGAGAAAATCGGGGTGTCCAGAAAGAACCGTCCTACCTGAGGAGCCATTCTTTGTTCTTTTGTAAGCCACTGACTTCCTACGGCTATTTTCCGAAAGCTCTAGTCGTCCTTCTTCTCAGGCTCTTTTGGTAGAGGTTTCTCTATGGGCTTGCGGGGGAGCATCTGGTCGCGCATGGCGGCGTCGTAGACGAAGGCGGCTACTATGACCGAGATCTGCTTGAGATCGTCGGGCTGCAGGCGGTCGTAGACGTCCATGTTGGAGTGGTGAGTGCGGGTTTCGTACTCGATGGGATCCTGGATGAACTGGAATGCGGGGATGCCGACGGCGTCGAAGGATTGGTGGTCGGTGCCGCCGGTGTTGCGCATGCTGAGCGTAGTCATGCCGAGATCCTTGAAGGGACGCATCCAGGCTTCGAAGATGGGAGCGACGGCTTCGTTTTCCTGGAGGTAGATGCCGCGAATCTTGCCGGTGCCGTTATCCACGTTGAAGTAGGCGGAAACTTTGGCCTGTTCCGGCTTGACGGTGACGGGTCCGGCCTGGCGCCGGGTGACAGTGGGCATGTCTTTCATCCCGGGGTCGTCCATGGGTGGACGAGAGCCGAAGTGTTGCTGGACGTAAAACTGGGAGCCGAGCAGGCCCTGCTCTTCGCCGCTCCACAGGCCGATGCGGATGGTGCGACGGGGCTTGATGTCGAGAGTTTTGAGAATGCGCATGGCTTCCATCATGACGATGGCGCCGGCGCCGTTGTCGGTGGCGCCGGTACCGGCGTGCCAGGAGTCGAGGTGGGCGCCGAGCATGACGACTTCATCTTTCCTGTCGGTTCCGGGGATTTCGGCAATGGTGTCGTACTGCATGGGGTCATCGTCGTAGAAGGTGTTGGTGACGTTGAGTTCGAGAGTGACTTCTTTCTTCTGCTGCAGGAGACGGGCGATGCGGCTCCAGTGCTCGGAGGCCATGGTGAGCTGAGGAACCGTGGTGGTTTCTCCGGGCTTGTAGGAACCACCGGATTGGACGAAAACGGTGCCGCCGCCGGATGTGCCACGGCTGTGGTCAATGACAGCCAGAACTTTTTCTTCGGCGAAGAACTGATTTAATTCCTTCATGAACTGCTGGCGTCTGGCGAACTCGGCGAAGCGATAGGGCTGGCGGTCGGCGGGGATTTCATATTCACCGGTCTTGGCGAGATCGTCGTCGCTGTAGCGCTTGAAAGGAGCTTCGGTGATGGGTTTTGCGTCGGCGTCGGGGCCGAAGATCACGATCATTCCGGCGAGCTTGCCCTTGTACTTGTCGAAGTCCTCTTTCTTCTCAACTGTGACGCGAATGCACTTGCCGGTGACGACGCCGCTGGTGCCGGGAGTCCAGGCTTTCGAGTAAACGATGAGAGGGACGACGTCGGGCGAGGTCATGCGGGCGTTGACGTACTGATTGGCCCATCCGCGGCCGAACGGTCCCCAGGCTTCGAGATGAGCATTGCTGAGGCCCATGGCGGTGAGTTGGTCGCGGGTCCACTCGTTGGCGCGCTTCATGTTGGGAGAGCCGGTGAGGCGCTCGCCGATGGAATCCATCAGGCCGGAGGCGTACTCCATGACTTTGGAGTTGCGGAAGCCCTCGTAGCGAATGCGGGAGATGGTTTCGAGATCAACCTTCTCCTGCGACTGAGACCAGACGGCGGGAGCGAAGGACAAGAAGACAACGAGAGAACAGAAGAGTTGAGTAGACCGCTTCATGATGTGCTCCTGAGAGGAAGTCAATCGGCGATTATACAGCCGGCTATGCGATGAGGCGGCGGAAGCGATTGTAAGGTAGTGGGCTACTTTGATTTTTGGTCGCGCTCCAGGGTGTTAATCTCTCGGCGAATCTGGGCAATCCGCTTTTTGAACTCACTCGCCAACTGCCCTAAATCTGCCCTGCTTTCCAACTCTGGCAGGTGCTTTTCTAGAAAGGCCAATTCATCTTTCAATATTGGCAGCCTAATCATAAGATCATCGCCTCAAGCTATTTGTCTTTCCGCCCTCCGCTGTTCGTAGGCGTCCCGGGGAGCAACCAAATCCTCTACGCGCCACTGCCGGTCCGGCCAAGTATGCCACGTGCGCCGGCCGTCTCAAAAACGTAGCCCACTACAGATTGTAAAGTTATCTCAAGGGTCAAGCTGCCTTGCTGTCGAAGATCAGCACCGTTGCGCCGCCGGAGGCGAAGTTCGGCAAATCGGCCGCCGTCGCCTGACCCTGGGCAGACGCAAGAGCCGCGTTGAGGTCGCCGATCGAGTCGAAGGTCAGGATGGCGACCAGATACGGTGCGTTCCCAGCAAGGGCCTGCACCGGCCCGTGGCTGATCGAATACGAGCGCAGGCCGGGAATCTTCTTCGCGAGCGGAACGTGGGTTTGTTGGTAGTAGCGATCAAAGGCGGCAGGGTCGGCGGGAGCGTTGTAGAGAACAAGTATTTGAGCCATAGGCGGGAGCCATTATACATACGTGGATTGCTGACTCTATGACTTCTTCTCTTCCGCGGGCTTGACGGTTGGCTCCTTGCGTTTTTCTTCGGAATCCACCGAGTAGAGCATGTAGTGATCGAAACTGTGGCGGCGGTAGTAGCGGTGTTTGCGGAAGTCAAAATAAATCTCGGCGCTCTTGGGCAGCCAGAGGGAAGTATTTTTCTTCTGGAAGGGGACGGGGCCGTATTCGACGACCTGGTGCTCGCTGGCGAGCTGAATTTCGGGCATGGGGCTGACCATCTCGGCTTCGATGCGGACGATCTGGAATTTGTCGGCGGTAATCCAGGCTCTGCCCTTGAGACTTACGGCGTGGTAGTTGTTGCCGACCTTATAGCTCAGCATGTGGTTGGGCCGGTCACTGCGCTGGCGGAAGTGCACCAGCCAGCTGGCCTGTCCATGCCAATCGCCGAGGCCTTCGCAGGACAGTTCGAAACTGTCGCGCATGTGGGGATGGAAAACGAGGGCGAGCGCGGCAAAGCCGGTGCTGGCAACGTGATCGGGATAGTCCGCGAGAGTGAGTTTATCGGCGCGGTATTCATCCACGGAGAGAAATCCCGGCTGCGGCTCTGAAATCGAAGCCACGTAGTTGAACTTGCGGGTTTCGGTGCGGACGGGGGTGCCATATTCGTCGAGCGCCTGATGAAATAAATCTTCGACGGCGGCGAAGCGGGTCACGTCCTGCACCAGTTCCTGCACGCGCTTGCCCGATTCTTCGATTACCTTTTCCGTGGGACAGGCGACGCCCGGCGCGACGGCCAGTTTAACCTCATCCACTCCCGGCGGCTGCCATGCCTTCACGGACAACTGCGTTGCCGGAAGGGCCAACAGGGGATCGACGCCCGACAGACTGATCTTGCCGGAGGACGCTCCTTCTTCTTGGGAGCTTGCCGGAGAGCTGGAGTTATGTTCCTGGATTTCTGCGATCAGTGCGCGAACCTGCCCTGCGACGGGATGACTGGGAGATTGTTCGAGGAAAACATTCAGCGCCTGAATCCCCTCTTGGTCGTGGCCCAGATTCAGGAGGGCTTGGCCGAGCACAAGCTGGGCGGAGCTGACAAAGTGGTTGCCCTTATTGAGGGCGATCTGGGCCTCGTCGCGAGCCTTGTCGTAGTTCTTTTCGTGCAGGTAGGTATCGGCGAGCAAATCGTGCGGTAGCCAGTTCTCGGGATCGGCCAGCACCGCCCGCTCGAGGGCTGATCTAGCCGCGGGATAGTCCTTTTGTTCGAGGCCTGCCCGCCCCAGCAGAGTGAGGGCCTGGTGGTTGTGGGGATCGAGATTGGTCGCGGAGCCCAGGTAGGTGGTGGCCTGGGCGAAATTCTTCTTCTGGAAATACAGATATCCGAGCAGAAAGTTCAGACTAGGGTCGGACGGGGAAGCTTTATAAGCTTCCTCGAGGTGCTTCTGCGCCTCGCTAAAGTTGCTCGACTTGAGTTCCGAGATCGCACGCTTGGTCTGCTTGCGGGCCTTCGGCGAGATGACGGCGGTGGCCAGGTCGAGATTGACGGCGGCCGGGTCCTGGTGCAGCACAATTTCGATCTGCTGCTGAACCAGCGAACTTGTGACTTTCACTTCCTGATGAGTGCTGAGATAGCCGACGGCACTGACTTCGACGTCGTAGTTGCCGTAGGGGACGTCGGTAAAGATGCCCAGCGGCATGCTCTCAGAGAACGCGTCTGCGGAGGTGTTCTCGGTGGTTTGCCAGGTGGAGGACTGGGTCTCGAGGTTGACCAGTTTCAGCAGAGCCTGACGATCAAGATGAGTGCTGTGGCGCTCGGCGAACACTTTGAAGATCAGGACTCCGGTGTTTGGGGCGGTGCTGCGGGACCTCGCCGTCGCAATTTGATCGATTAAGGAACCTTGACCGTTCAGGTTGTCCCCCGGGGACTGGGCCGAGGCGGTGGCGGCGAGCAAGCAGGCGAGAAGGACGCAGACGAGCCGCGCGGAGGGGCACAGCGGAATGGCGCGGCGACAGAGCATGAGACAGCAGCGAGCAGTGTGGCACAGTCTTTCCGGGGGGTCAAACCAGACATGTCCAAAGCAACCCGTGAGTGGGCGATGGGGCGAGAGAGACGTAGCAAGCTACGTCTCTACGGTTTGTTTTCCGGTTTGTTTTCGGTTTTGCCTTCTACGGCGGGCTTGGCGTCTTCGTCGTCGGCGTTCTTGACGACGTATTGCACAATGAGCGAGATGCGGCGGTTGGCGGGATCGAGCGGGGCGTCGGGTTTGCGCAGGCGCTGGTCGGCGAAGCCGCGCACCTGGGTGACCTGGTCGGCGCGAAGGCCGCTGGTTTGCATCACGCGGCGGGCGGCGTTGGCGCGGTCGGCAGAGAGCTCCCAGTTGCCGTAGTTGGCGGAGGCGGCGTAGGGCTGGGAGTCGGTGTGGCCCTCGATGGAAAGTTTATTGGGAAGGCTGCCGAGTTCCTTGGCGAGCGTGCCGAGCAGGTCGCGTCCGTCGGTTTTCAGTTTGGCGCTGCCGCTGTCGAAGAAGGTGCCATTGGCGGATTCGGAGAGTTCGATACGCAGGCCTTCGGCGGTGACGGTCATCTCGATGTGGCTCTTCAGTTTGTCAAAGTCATCCATCTGGCGAATGGCCTGCTGCAATTGTTCTTTCAGCTTGGGCATGTTGTCGCGGGTGAGGACGAAGTTTTCTCCCGCACCGACCATGTTGGAACCGACCTTTTTGGAGGTGCCGGTGGGATCTTTGAAATATCCGCCGACGGCGACCTGAATCTGTTTGCTGGAGTTGAGCAGCCAGAGGACGATGAACAACGCCATCATGGCGGTGACGAAGTCGGCGTAAGCGACCTTCCAGGCGCCGCCGTGATGGCCGCCGTGGCCGGCTTTTTTCTTGATGACGATGATGGGGCGCGGTTTGTCCATGTGCTTTGTTCGGTGCGCTCAGGCGGATGCAGCGGCGGCCGCGCCTCCACCGCGGCAAGCTTGTTCGAGTTCTTTGAAGGAGGGCCGCACGTGTCCGGGAACGGCGCGGCGCGCCACTTCCACCGCCATGATGGGAGCGCTGCCTTTGAGAAACGAAACCATGAGCACGCGCATGACGTTGAGAAAAGCGTGTTCTTCCTCGGCGGCCTTGGTCATGTTGCCGGCGATGGGTCCGATAAGTCCGTAGCAGAGCAGAATGCCGAGGAAGGTTCCGACCAGGGCGGCGGCGACTTTGTGCCCGATCTCTTCGGGCGGGCCACCGAGCGCGCCCATGGTGATGACGACTCCGAGAACAGCGGCGACGATGCCGAGGCCGGGCAGGGAATCGGCCATGGTGCTGAGAGCGGCGGTGGGCTGGGTGGAGTCGTGATGATGAACTTCCATGTCGAGGTCGAGCATCTGGTCAAGCTCGAAGACGTCCACGCCGGTAATGGCCATGCGCAGGGAGTCGCAGACGAAGTCGCGAATGTGATGGTTCTTGACGAAGGCGGGGTTCTTGGAGAAGACGGGACTTTTTTCGGGCTCTTCGACGTCGGCTTCCAAGGCCATGAGGCCCTCTTTGCGGGCCTTGTTGAGGAGTTCGTACATCATTTTCAAGGCGTCAATGTAGGCGTGCTTGCCGAACTTGGAACTGCCGAAGACGCCGCCGATGCCGCCGGCGATTTTCTTGATGATGTAGAGCGGGTTGGCGATCAGGACCGTGCCCACCGCAGCGCCGCCGATGATGACCAACTCGGCGGGCTGGGTGAGAACTCTGATGTTGCCGTGCTCCATGAGATAGCCGGCGACCACACAACCGAAAACGACGACGATGCCGATGATGGCGAACATGGCTAGCTCCCGGAAGAATGGTTCGGTTGCGGCGCGGCCGCGGCTTGGGCCCGCTCTGGCGCGGCGGCGGCGAGAGATTCTTGTACCCGCCCCATGAGGGATTCGACGGTGTCGCCGGGCTGCGCCGTGGCCTGGCCGATGGAGACCGGCAACGCACGCTTTTCCCCCCACCACTCGATGCCGTTGCCGGCCAGCAGGCGGCGGATGCGTTCGCCCACCCAGGGCAGCGCTTCTTCACGGCAACTGCCCAGAATGGCGAGGAACTGATCGTCGCTCCAGCGCCCGACGAAGTCTGTTTTCCAGAGCGAACTTTCGAGGGTGTGGACGACCACGCGCAGCAGGGCGAGGGCGGCCTCGGGGCCGCAGGCGGCGCGAAAATGATCCAGGCCCTCGAGGCGGAAACAGAGCACGGCGCAGGGCACGCGCGCTTCGGTGAGAGTCTCGAGATTTTCACGCAGGTAGGAACGGGTGAGGGCGGGGCTGGCCACTCCGGTGAGTTCGTCCACGGAACCGGGGACTGTGAGGCTGGCTTCGCGCTGTTCCACGGTGGCGGCGTGCAGTTCTGCGAAAGTTTCGACGGCGCCGATGATGGAGCCGTGCGCGTTGTGCACGGGAACGGCGCAGACGCGGACAGGGATTTCGCATCCGGCGCGGTGACGCAACAAGGCGGTGGCTTCGATGGGGTGCGCAGTCTTGATGGCGCGGGCCAGAGGACAATCTTCGTTGCACCACTCGCAATCCTGCTGATCGCAGTGGAGCAGAGGTTCTCCCACGCAGCCGTGGCCCAGGACTTCGTGGCGAAGATAGCCGGTAATGCGTTCCGCCCCGGCGCTCCACAGGACGAGCTTTTTTTGCATGTCAAGGATGCAAAGTCCCGTGGGCAGACTCTCCAGGATGCTGCGAAGGATCTCGGGATCTTGGAATGGAGACATAGCTCGACGGCGCCGGTGCGGGGCCTGACCAGGGTCGCGTCGGGCGCCACATCACTAGCGTCCCATCGGCAAATTCCACAACGACTTCAGGGTGGCAGAACCCAAGCCCAGCGGGCAAACAGGCCGAAGTTGCTGGGTTGCAACGAGATAGGCGTATGGCACTTTAGCGGGAGGGGATGGCACGGAAGTGCCATAGGCAGGAAAGCGCTCCACGTTTAATTTCTTCGGTGAGCAGTTCTGGGGGAGGGCTGCCCGGGCGTCCTGGACTCTTATAGAGTTTCAGGACGCTCGTTAATTTTTGGGTGGAAATTTTAGAATTACGAGTTGACCGCAGACCCGGCTCTTGCCGGGTTTTTGCATTTCAGCTGTGGGCGAGTGGGGGGCTCATCTCGCAGAGCAGGCGTCTCATCTCCCGTAAAGGCCCATGTACTCGGCTTGGGCCAGGATGTGTGCCTTCATGGCGCTTTCCAGTTGCTTATTGCTTGAACCGGGCCTAAGTTCCAGTTTCGCATCCAGAGCAAACAGTTTGAAGTAGTAGCGATGCGGCTTGCCGGGAGGCGGGCAGGGACCGTTGTAGCCGGTGCGGCGGAAATCGTTGGAGCCCTGCTGGGTGCCGTCGGGCAGGCGCGCTTGCTTGCTTATTCCCTCGGGGAGTCCGCGCAGGTCTGGCGGGAGGTTCCACAAGGTCCAGTGGTTCCAGTTTCCGACAGGGGCATCGGGATCGTCGGCCAGAAGCGCAAAGGACTTGGTTTCAGCAGGAGGGTCGGTCCAGGAAAGTTGGGGAGAAACATCGGCTCCGTCGCAGGTGAACTGGCGCGCGATAGCGCCGCCGCTGGCGAAACTTGCACTGGTCAGAGTGAACACGATTTTTCCTCCATCCGGGGACGAGGATGAGCCTGCGAACGCTGGGGATCGCAACGCTGTTATGGAGATCAAGGCGGCAAGGACAACCGCGGCGGCCGCCCACAGGCGGAGCCGGCCTCCAGGGGAGAACCAGGCAGGGCTTCCGGGGTGTCGCGGCGATTGCAAAACGGCCTCTGCGGAGAGTCTAGCAGTTTGCGGAAGACTTGCTTCGGTGACCTCAGGGGGTAAAGCCCCCACAGAGAAGGGAAGCCTCATCGCAGCGCTGAAAGCGCTGCGCCACCCAAAATCGAGTTAGAAAACTGCTAATTCGTGGAGATGGTGAAGTTGACGGTGATTTTGGCTTGGGTTTCGACCGCTTCCGTGCCCTGGTAATGGGGCTTGAAGTGCCACTGCTTCACGGCTTCCTCGGCCGCGCCGGCCAGAATCGGCGGTCCGCTCACGACGCGGAGATTCTGGATCAAACCATCCTTGCCGATAAGCGCCTGCAAAATCACCGAGCCCTGTACTTTCATTTGGCGGGCCAGCAAGGGGTACCCGGGCTTTACGGGACGGCTTACGACTTCTGCGGTGTCGGCCGACATTTGCACGTGCTCGGCAGCGTTGCTGAGGCTGGCGGCGGTATCGGCGGCGTCAGCAGCTTCGGTGACCGGCCTTGGCGGCGAACCCGGCTGCAAATCCACGTGGACAGAATTTGTGCCCGGGTGAACGGTGCGATGAATGTCTCCGGCGACGACCTCGACTTCGAGCGGAGGAAGCACGGTCCTGCGGGTCACGGTGGCGACGGGCGGGACAGCGGGCTCGGCCTGAGCGGATTCTTTCAGTTGCGGCTTGGAGGCGGAATGCTTCTTATCGGTGGTGGGGGCGGCAGTAGCGACCACCAGAGCCTGCAAGGCAGGAGCGGCCGGAGTTGCGGCTGCGGTGGGAGCTGGCTGATTGGATAATTCGTCGGCTTGGGTCTCGTCGGGAAACCAGAAGTCGCGATCTTTGTAGAGAAGTAATCCCAGGGCCATCAGCAGCAAAGCGAGGGCGCCAATCATCAGGCGGCGTTGACGATTCTCCGCCGGCCTTCGCGGGGGCGACGAGGTCAGGAAAGGACGCTCTGATTTCCGCACTAGTGACCTGGATTCAAGCATGGATATCCCCCAAGCTGCCCTGGGGGGACGACTATAAGGATAGTATGCCTTGAAAGGCGGGGAAAGGCCAGCAAAAGCGGCGCTTTTTGCGACCTCGGCATGGCCCGTTCGTGCTATCTTGGCGTGCAAAGCGGGGCGCGGTAACTAGGCGTAACTTTCCGGGGCCTTGCGAATCCTATCGTGGGGACTTTGTGGGGGTAGGGCATGGAAGCGAGCAGCAAGCCGCGGACAACGCGCGCCAAAATCATTGATCCCACAATGACAGAGGGCAAGTTTCGGCAGGTGACGCGGCGGGAATTGCTGAAAGTCGCGCCGGTGATCGCGCTGGGGGCATTTGCCATTCCTGGCGTGCAGGAGACGCTGCTCAAGAAAGGCCTGGGCTTCAGCGACTGGGCCTCGGGAGTGCTATTCCGCCACAACCATCTAGCCCCGACCTTTGAAGATTCCGATCTGACTCCGTTCGAAAAGTTTCCCATTAACGGCTACGACGTGGACGATCCGGGCGTGATTTTTGAGAACTGGACGCTCACCGTCAGCGGGGCGGTGCAGAAGCCCGGGGACTACACGCTAGCGCAGATTCAGGCCTTGTCGCGGATGCGCCAGAATACGCGCCACGTGTGCGTGGAGGGTTGGGACGTGATCGGGCGCTTCGGAGGCGCGCGGCTGTCGGATTTTCTGAACATGATCGGGGCGGACACTTCGGCACGATTCCTGACCGTGGGTTGTGCCGACGATTACTACGAATCGCTGGATATGGCGACGGCGCTGCATCCGCAGACGCTGCTTTGTTACGAAATGTACGAGAAGCCGCTGACTCGCCAACACGGCGCGCCGCTGCGGCTGAATGTGCCCACCAAGGTTGGCTACAAGCAGGCCAAGTATCTGACGGACCTGAAAGTGACGAATGTGCTCGACAGGGTCGGGTATTGGGAAGACCAGGGGTATTCGGAATTTTATGGGTTGTAAGGAAGAGGTTTCAAAGTTTCAAGGTTTCAAGGAACAGAGAAACTTTGAAACCTTGAAACCTTGAAACCTTGAAACCTGGAGTTGCAGATGAGCGGTGCAGTCGTCGAAATCACGCGGACCAAGGACGAGGAAACCGAAACCGTGGCGCGGGCGGTGTATGAGCATCCGCTGGTGGTGCGGCTTTGTCACTGGGTGAATGCGATTTCGCTGTTCGTGATGGTGGGCAGCGGGCTGCAGATTTTTCGGGCGTTCCCCAGCTTTGGCGCCAAGATTCCGCAGAAAGATCTGCTGAACTGGCCGAAATCGTTTGCCATCGGCGGATGGCTGGGCGGGGCGCTGCAATGGCACCTGACCTTTGTGTGGATTTACGTCGCGACGGGATTGATCTATCTCGGCTACCAGCTTTTCAGCGGAAATTACCGGCAGGTGTTGTTCACGCATCGCGATATTCCCGGCGTGTGGCCGATGGTGCGGCATTATTTCTTCTTCGGACCGAAGCCGGAGGCGCGCGAAGCTTACAACCCGCTGCAGAAGCACGCGTACACAAGCGTAATCGGGCTGGGCGTGCTTTCGGTGCTGACTGGAGTAGCCGTGTGGAAGCCGGTGCAATTTTCGTGGCTGGCGTGGCTGATGGGCGGGTTTCACTGGGCGCGGCTGTGGCATTTCCTGGTGATGTGGGCGATTTTGGGGTTCGTGCTGGGGCACCTGGTGATGGTGGTGCTGCACGGATGGAACAATTTCTATTCCATGCTGACGGGTTGGAAGAAAGATCCGGAGTACTGACGCGGCGGACACGATGGCCGAGCCAAATGTGGTCTTGAACAATCCGGGGCAGGCGGGCACGACACGCGAGCAGGACTTGATCGCGCGAGTGCAGCGCGGGCAGAACGAATTGTTCTATGAGTTGGTGAGGCCGTATGAACGGCGGGTGTACGCGGCGGCGCTGGCCATTCTGCGCAACGAGACCGACGCGGAGGATGTGGCACAGGAAGCGATGCTGAAGGCGTTTGCCAACATCCGGCAGTTTCGGGCAGAGGCGCGGTTCAGCACCTGGCTGATTCAAATCACCGTGAACGAAGCGCTCATGCGGCGAAGAAGGGAGCGAACCGTGGTCATGGAAGGCATTGACGACCGGCGAGACGAAGAAAGCGATTACGCGCCGCGAGATTTTGCCGACTGGCGCGAGATTCCTTCCGAATCGTTGGAACGCAAAGAGGTCCGGCAGAAACTGGCCGAGGCGCTGGCCTCGCTCGACCGCAAATACCGGGAAGTGTTCGTATTGCGCGACATGGAGCAGTTGAACATTCAGGAGACAGCCGAGGCGCTGGGAATTTCGGTGGCGTCGGTGAAGACGAGGCTGCTGCGGGCGCGGCTGATGTTGCGCGATCTGCTCGCCGGAGGATGGGAACAGGGCTGGTTTAGCCGCCTGCCCTTCGAGAAGGGAACCAAGCCATGGTGAACAGAGAAGCCGTCAACTGCGAACAGGTGTGGCGGGAGATTTCCAATTACGTGGACGGTGAAGTGGACTCCGGCCTGCGCGCGGCCATGGACGAGCATTTCCATACGTGCGTGCGGTGCGCGTCGGTGCTGGCGGGGACGAGAAATGTGATCCAGTTGTATGGCGACGAGCGCATGATCGAGGCGCCGGCGGGATTTGGACGGAGACTGGAGAAGAAGCTGGCGCAGAGTGCGCGGGCCGGCGGCAGCCGGTGGTCTTCGTTGTCGGCATGGCTGGTTCCGGTTGCGGCGCTGGCGCTGATTGCGGGCGGGTTGCGGCTGGCAAATTCGGTGACGTTGAGCCCTCCACTCAAGGTGGAACACGCACAGCCGGGTCACAATATTCCGCCGGATATGGTGGTGGTGGTCGCCGCAGGCAGCAAGATTTTTCATGTTGCGGGATGTCCCTTCATTCACGACAAAGACAAGGTGCGGACGCTGACCGCAAAACAAGCCATCGAGCAGGGCTACACGCCGTGTATGCGCTGCATGCGGAAATACCTGGAGACGGCGTCGCTCGGGCGGAGCGGGCCGGGGACCGAAGCGGATGCCGATCTGGATGCGGATGAAGACCCGCACCGCGGCGGGCAGTAGGGGGGTCGTCCTGGCTTAGGGTTCTTTGCTTGGATTTGTGGGACCAAAAGTCCTGGCGACCTTTGCGGTTCAGAATTTTCTGAGTAGGAGAACTGAACCGCAAGGGTCGCTGAGGTTTCGCGAAGGACGCGAAGACGAATGGGTGGGGCACGGTAGGACGTTAGTTGTTTTTCATCTCGTCGTGCTTCATGTTGTCGTCTTTCTTCATATCGTCTTTCTTCATATCGTCTTTCTTCATATCGTCCTTCTTCATGCTGTCGTCCTTCTTCATGGCGTCTTTCTTGGCGGCCTTCTTGGGCTTCTTGGTGCTCTTCATCTGATCGTTTTTCATCTGATCGTTCTTCATCGTGTCCTGCTTGGCGTCGTCTTTCTTCATGGTGTCCTGCTTCATCTGGTCCTGCGCGAAGGCGGCCAGGGATGCAGCCAGAACACACGCGAGCGTGAAGGTGCCGAAAGTCTTTTTCATAGGTTCTCCTTGAATGAGGTTATGGTATGCAGGCAAAACCCTGCCTGCGAATAACGATGAGATGAGCCGGGCGGGGGGAAGTTACAGGGCAGGGCAAATCTTTAACCACGGAGGGCACGAAGGTACACGAAGGGCATCTCCGGGCTATGTTTGCTTGGTTAGCAGGCGAGTTGGTCGCGGGTGATTTTCAGGCCGGGAAGGTTGCCGAGGGCGGTCACGGCGACCGATTCGGTTTTGAAGAACTCGTTGGCCAGCGAGGAGAGATCGTCGGCGGTTACGGCTTCGATTTTATCTATCAGTTCGTCGAGGTCGTAGAAGCGGTCGAAATACATTTCCTGGCGGGCCAGGTTCGACATGCGGGCGGTGCTCGATTCGAGAGAGAGCATCAGGCTACCCTTGAGTTGGGCTTTCGAACGCTTTAATTCTTCTTCCGGCACGGGTTCGCTTTTCAGTTTGCGGAACTCGCTGACCACCGACTGGACGACTTTGGCGGCCGAGGCGAGAGAGGTGCCGGCGTAGACGGCGAGACATCCGGTGTCGCGGTAAGGGTTGAGATCGCTGTAGATGGAATAGGCCAGGCCTTGCCGCTCACGAATGTTCTGGAACAGACGCGAACTCATGCCGCCGCCGAGCAGGGTGTTGAGAACGTAGCCGGCGTGGCGTTTCGCGTGTGCGATGGGATGAGCGGGAACTCCGATGCAAAGCTGCACCTGCTCGAGGGCCTTCTTGTTGCGCAGGATGATGCGGGAAACGATTTTGGGCGCGGCGGAATGAAAGCCGTTCTGCAGCGGCTTCATGTGCTCGAAGTGGCGCGTGACCAGTTCGACGAAGCGGTCGTGATCGAGATTGCCGGCGGCGGAGACGATAATGTTGCCGGGGGCGAAGCGGTGGGCGTAGGCGTCCACGACCGGCTTGCGCTCGAAGCGCTTCACGGTTTCTTTTGTGCCCAGGATCGGCTTGCCCAGAGGATGATCCTTAAAGAAATTCTGGGTGAAGATTTCGTGGACGAGATAGTCGGGATTGTCTTCGTCCATCTTGATTTCTTCGAGAATGACGCCCCGTTCGCGGGCGATATCGGCAGCATCGAAGACGGGATTCAGAACCAGGTCGCTGAGGATGTCGAGCGCGGTTGAGATGTGTTCGTCGAGCACCTTGACGTTGAAGCAGATGCATTCCTTGGCGGTAAAGGCGTCCATGTTGCCGCCGATCGAATCCACCTGCCGGGCGATTTCTTCGGCGGTGCGGTGTTTGGTCCCTTTGAAGACCATGTGCTCGATGAAGTGGGAGATGCCGTTCCATTCGGCGTCTTCGTCGCGCGAACCGGTCTGCAGCCAGATTCCGATGGAGGCGGAGCGGATGTGCTGCATCTGCTCAGTGATGACAGTGAGCCCGTTGGGCAGCTGTTGACGACGAATATTGCGGACTTCCTGGGCCATCGCTACTTCCTGCTATTCAATACTATGGCGTAAACCCCGGTGAGACTGCTTGGGAAGAATCTTTACTATTCTGACATAGGGGCGGTGGGTGTGCGAGAATAGTTTAGTTATTTAGAATCAGTGGGTTAAGTGTGGTCCCAGGCTGAAACTTGGGCGTGGAATGCGGGCTACAGCGGGTCATGGAAAATTCTTCGCAAGTCGCGCTGATGGGTATGGATGGGGCCGAATTGTCTGCCCTGGTGGAAAGCATGGGCGAGCCCGGCTTCCGCGTGCAGCAGTTGCTGGATGCTGTGTATCGGCAGCGGGTGGAGTCGCTGGAACAGATATCCACTCTGCCGCGGCAGCTTCGGGTGCGGCTGGCGGAGGAAGGCGTTTCGGTCGGCCTACCCCGGATCGAGAAGAAATTCCTGTCGCAGGACGGAACGGTGCGGTACTTGATTGGTTGTGCGGACGGGCAGACGGTTGAAACAGTCTGGATGCCGGAAGGCGACGGCGGGGAGGCGGGGGACGGAACCGAGGCGGGCGACTTGGTGGAACCGTTCAGGGAGAACTCCAGCCCAAGTACCTCGGGGGCTAAAGCCCGGTCAGAAAAGGATCAGCCGATCGCAGCGTTGAAACGCTGCGCCACCCAAGATCAGAGACCAGACCAGAGACCGAATCCGGGGCGCGCGACGATCTGCGTGTCGAGCCAGGTGGGGTGCGCGGTGGATTGCCAGTTCTGCCTGACGGCGCTGCTGGGAGTGAAGCGGAATTTGACGGCGGGCGAGATTGTGGGGCAGGTGTGTGCGGTTCTGGAGGATCAAGAAGTGTCGCCGCCCGAGGGCCGCATCAATCTTGTGTTCATGGGAATGGGGGAGCCGTTCCTGAACTACGACAATTTCATGAAAGCGGTGCGGCTGCTGGTGGTGGAGGTCGGCGTGGCGGAATCGCGCATGACGGTTTCGACCGCCGGGATTGTGCCGCGGATTCATGATTTCGGGCAGGAGGCGATCCGGCCGAAGCTGGCGATTTCGCTGAATGCGTCGAATGAAGAATCGCGCACGCAACTGATGCCGCTGAACCGCAAATGGAACCTGGAGAAGCTGATGGCGGCGGCGCGGGAGTTTCCACTGCGGAATCGGGAACGCATCACATTCGAATATGTGCTTTTGGGGGGAGTGAACGACGCGACTCACCATGCGGAAGAGGTGGTGGAGCTTCTGCGCGGGATGCGGTGCAAAGTGAACCTGATCCGGCTGAATCCGGGGCCGGGGATTGCGTTTTCGATGCCGGCGGAGGAGCGGGTGGCGGCTTTTCAGCAGGTGTTGATCAAGGCGGGGATTCCGGCGTTTGTGCGGCGTCCGCGGGGACGGGACATTTACGCCGCGTGTGGCCAGCTTAAGCGAACGGTTGAGATTGCCACAGCACCGGCACGGTAGCGGTCTGGGGTTTTGCCGGAATGAGTTGGGCAGCGGGCAATTCGATGCGCAGCAGGATACCGCCATCCTGGCGGCGCGTGAGCGCGATGTGGCCGTGGTGCTCCTGCAGAATTCCCTGGCATGCGCTGAGACCGAGGCCATCCTCCGGATCGAGCGAGGAAACTGACGGGTTCGGGGAGGCGGCTTGGGTTGGAGCGGTGGCTGGAGCGGAGAAGACGGGTTCGGTGGCGATCTGCAGCAGCGAAATGCCAGCTTCCCGTTCGGTACTGACATTCAGGATTTTGCCCCCTCTCTCACCCATGACGTGCAGGCAATCACCGAGCGCCTGGAGGCAGACCTGCAACAACTGGTTGGAGTCGCCCAGGACCTTGGGCAAAGCCGTGTCAAGGCGGGTGCGAATTTCAAGGTGAAGGGGCTCCCACTGCGGTTGGGTCAGCTTGATGGCGGTGCGAACCAGGGTGTTGAGATCAACGGGAGTCTTGGGCGCGGGCCCCTGGCGGGCAAAGCTGATGAGACTGGCGACAAGCGAGCGGGTGCGTCGAACGTATTGACCGATCTTGGCGGCCAGAGGCTGTTGTTCGGGCGTGAGTGGAGTGCTGAGGAGTAAATCCGAATAGCCCAGCATGGCGGTGATGGGATTGTTGAGTTCGTGCGCGGCGCCCCCCACTAACTGCCCGATCGAAGCCAGTTTTTCCGACTGCAGGATCTGTGCCTGTAACCGTGTCAGGGCGTCAAAGGACTCCCGCGAATGGTTGAGCAGCCGGATCAACTCGCGGTCCAGATGGTACTGGCGCAGGAATACCATTATGCCCATGAGCAGCGCCGCCGCCAGCGTCACCACCAGGCGGAAGAAGCGGACGCGCGCTGGAACCCCAGCTTCGGAGAGCGACCACAAGGCAAACAGCGGAAGCGAGAACACGGCAATCATGCCGCCGCGGGCAATCCAGACTCCGTAAACGGTGGATACCGCTCCGCCTTCGGTCTCCGGAGCCGCACTTTCTTGCCGCAAGCCGATCCAGGTGATCCACGTCATGGCGGCGCCCAGAGGAATATCGTAAAGACTTCCGCTGTAGTACTGGTTGCGCTCGATGGCCCAGTTGGCAATGTAGGAACTGACGGCGTAGGTCAAACAGGCGCCGAACAGGGAGCGGTAGAATCTCCGCCAGTGGCCGCGGCTGCCGATCCAGCAGGCAACCAAAGCGAGCAGGAGGGCAATTTTTTCGACGAGGTAAATTGAGTTAAGGTTGTGGCTGTAGGCCGCCAGTTCCGCCACGGCATATTGCCAGGGCATGACGATCAAAACATAAAGATACAGCCACCAGATGATGAGCAGGGCAAAATCAAGCCGGCCCACGCGGGCGGCGTATTCGTCTTGCGCAGTGTGAGGGCGCAAGGCCAGGGCAGCCATCAAGGGGACGATATTCAGGAAAAGAACTACGTCGCCGGCGAACAGGTCGGGCACGTCGCGGCGCAGCACTACTTCGTAATATGTCCAAAGCAGCTGATACGACAGCCAGAAGCCCACGCCCAGAGTAATCAGCGACCAGAACAGACGCAGGCGGCCGCGGGAGCGAAGGATCAAAGGGATGAACGAAGCAGTGCCGGACAAAAGCAAAAAGCACTGAATGACGTCACTGAAGGCGGCCAGCCGGAACGACTGGGGCAGGAGAAAGGCGGCCGAAACCAGGGCGACAAAAGCCGCCGTCACCGTGGCCAGCCAGAGTTTGGAACCGGTGCTCAAGACTCCGCCTCACCCTCGATTCTAGATTGGATATTCGAGGGGAGATGGTTACTGTAGTAACCTAAGGGCCGTGTTCGCGTGGAACGGGAGGAGTTGCGCGCCCTAGAACCTGCGCTCCCGAACTTGCGTCCCGAACTATTTGGAGAGGATTCGATTGCGTTTGCGCAGCGACCGCTACCAACAATCGTGGAGATTGCGGATTCCGCCGGACCCGGGCGAGACCCGCCGCATTGAGCGGTGGCTAGCGACGGCGCGCGTATTCCTGGCGATTTCAACGCTGGTGGCGATCCGCATGGACCCCACGGAGTTGGGTCATTCGTGGGCGGCGTACGGCCTGTTCGTGTTTTATCTGGCGAACGGCATTCTCATCATGATGCTGCTGCGGCGGAGGCAGCGGTCCACGCCGGCATTCCGACTTCTGGTGCACGCGGCGGACATCGTGTGGCCGGCCTTGATTTCGATATTTTCGGAAGGGCCGAGGACACCGTTTTTTCTGTTCTTCTTTTTCGTGCTGGCGGCGGCCGCCTACCGCTGGGGATTGTGGGAAACCCTGGGCACGGCCGCGGCTGAGGTTGCCTTGCTGTGGATCGAAAGCATTTTCCTTCTGCATGCGCCGTTGGGGCCGGGCCGGGCGCTGCCCTGGCAGGTGCTCAGCGGCCTGCGCGTAAATGTGGGCACGTTCGAACCGCAGCGCCTTTTCATGTTGTCTATCTACTTGATTGTGATGGGGCTGCTGCTGGGTTATCTGGCGGAGCAGCAGAAGCAGTTGCGGGCAGAGAAGGCGGTGGTGAACGGGATATTGTCGAGGGTGCGGGTGGAAGCCGGCTTGACCGGAACCATGCAGCAGATCTTTCACGAAGCCATGTCCATGTACGGGGCGTCGCGGTTGATCGTTGCCTCCCAGGAAGCGCACAGCCATCGTTTCTTTCTAGGTGAGCTGGACAACTCGAGCAACGGGGCGCCTGCGGAATTCCAGTGGCTGGATGCCAGACCGAAGGATGCGAAGACGTATCTGGATGACTTCCCGGGAGACGTCTGCTACGCCTGGAACAACGGGCAGGGCTGGAAGGTTCTGGCGCTGGATGGCAACGGCAACCAGGTGCCGGCGGCGGACCCTGCGTCCATCGCCGGACTCCGCGAGGCCCAGACTTTTACCTCGCTGATCGCGGTGGGATTTCTGTTTGGAAAGGAATGGAGAGGCCGGATCTTCCTGTTTGATCCCACGTGGCGGGGCGAGAAGCAGGAAGAGCTGCGCTTTCTGCTGGACCTGATGCGGCAGGTGGGGCCGGCGGTTTACAACGTGTACCTGCTGCATCGTTTGCGGCGGCGGGCGGGAGCGGCGGAACGGGCGCGGTTCGCGCGCGAGCTGCACGATGGCGCGGTACAGTCGCTGATTGCGGTGGAGATGCAGGTGGATGTGCTGCGGCGGCAGGCCGAGGCGGAAAAACCCATCGGCGGGGAATTGGGCCGCATCCAGGGACTGCTGCGCGAAGAGGTCCTGAAGCTGCGGGAGCTGATGCAGCAAATGAAATCCATTGATGTGGACGCGCAGCGGCTGCTCGGGGTTTTAACCGACACGGTCGAGCGCTTTCAGCGGGAGACGGGCATCAGCGCCCGCTTCGTTACCGACCTGGAGGAACTGGACATGCCGCAGCGGGTGTGCCGCGAAGTGCTGCGCATTGTGCAGGAGGCGCTGGTGAACGTGCGGAAGCACAGCGGCGCGCGTCACGTGCTGGTTCGGCTGGGAGCTGCGCCGCAGAAATGGAATCTTACGATTGAAGACGACGGCAAAGGCTTTGCCTTCGCCGGAAGACTGAATCACGACCAGATGGAAGAGGTTGGCAAAGGACCTATGATCATTAAGGAACGTGTGCGTTTGATTGCCGCTGAACTCACTGTAGAATCAAATCCCGGGCAGGGAACTCGACTGGAAGTTACCGTGCCTCGCGGCTTGGAAGTGCCTCATGAATTTTAGAAAAGCGCAGGGGGTTCGCATTGTCATTGCCGATGACCACCCGATTTTCCGGGATGGTCTGCGGCGGCTGCTGGAAGCCGAACCGGACCTCAAGGTTTTGGGGGAAGCTTCCGACGGCGCCGAGGCGGTGAAGCTGGCGCGGCAGTTGAAGCCGGATGTGCTGCTGCTGGATCTGGCGATGCCGAAGCATCCGGGCCTGGAGGCGCTGCGGGATTTGAGCGTGGCGCCGAACGCGGCTCCGGTGCGAGTGATTCTTCTGACCGCTGCCGCGGAGAAGAGCCAGATCGTGGAAGCGCTGCAGTTGGGCGCCCGCGGGGTCGTGCTCAAAGACTCGGCCACCCAGCTTCTGTTGAAAGCGATTCATACCGTGATGTCGGGGGAGTACTGGGTGGGGCGGGAGAGCGTCTCCAACCTGGTGCAGTACCTGCGCACGCTGATGCAGTCCTCCAACGACGAAGCGCGGCAGAAGAAATTCGGCCTCACGCCGCGGGAACTGGAGATCGTTTCCGCCGTAGTCGCGGGGTACTCTAACAAGGAAATAGCGGAATACTTCAAGATCAGCGAAGATACGGTGAAGCACCACCTGAGCAATATCTTTGACAAGCTGGGGGTCTCGACGCGGCTGGAGCTGGCGCTGTTTGCAGTCAATCAGGCCCTGCCGCTGAAAAGCATCACTTGAGTTGGGCGCCCGAGCACTGGGGGCACCTTGGTGCTATGGGCTGGCGCGGATTCGGAGGCTATGATGGCGGAAATACCCAATAGCTTGAGAACACTGTGCCCGCGTGTGATCGGTGGATGACTCCCCGTGATTGTGGGTTAGTGCGAATCGAAGTCAGAAAAGAGGGAGCCCTTGGCACGATTGCTGCAGCAGCTTTGGAGCGATGATCGAGGTCAGGATATTGCAGAATACGCGGTGATGCTGGCCGTAATTCTGGTGATCGTGGTGGGTACGATCCGCCTCATCGGGTCCAACGCCAACACTGTTTTCTCGCAAGTCGGCAGCGCCATTCAGTAACCACGGCCTTCAGCCGGCGACGCGTAACCCCTGACAAGGCGGAGGGCGAAGAATCGGTGGTCAACGCCGTCTGGAGTTTCCCTTCCAGCCCCATCCCACAAATCAACTGCAAGACGCTCTGGAGTATTTCTAAGACCAGGCGAGAAGTTCCGCAGCAGCGCGCTGACCGCTGGCGATGGCGCCGTGCAGGGTCCCGTTGTGTCCGCTGAAATCGGTCGCTTCTCCGGCGAAGAACAGGGTATTTTGAACCGGCGCAGCCAGCCGGCGCGCAGCCTCCTGGTTGCCGGCGAGAGCGTAACTGTAGGCGCCGCGGCAGTAAGGATCGGAGTGCCAGTCGTGAACAAAGGATTCTTGCAACAAGTCCCGCAAGGTTTCCAGCGGTACGGCGAAGACGTGGTGTAAGGCTTCCAAGCCGCGCTCCAGGATGGCTGCACTTCCGCGGCCCGAGAGTTGCTCAGCGCGGACTCCACCGCACCAACCGGTCAGCACGGCGGTTCCCGGAGACACCGACGACCACCACGTGGGGAACGATTCTTCCGGGGATGACAAGAAGCTCATGTCGGGCATGGGGGATTGCACCAGCTTCGGGTCGGTCCAGAAGCAATGGTGGAAACAGAGGACGAGCCGGATGGCGTCGCCCATCTCCAACTGGCTGAGGGCCTCGGCCTTTTCCGTCAACTCCGGGCGAAAGGAGACGGCGCCGCTGGTTCCGGGGAGCGCCTGCAGAACGCCGAGGGGCAAAGTAATCACGGCAGCTTGCGCACGAATCCTGGCGTCGCGCTGCAGGTCGGCCGATTGGGTCACTACCTCGACCGCGTTTGGATTCCAGGCGATTTCAGTCACGGCGGTGTTCAGCCGCACGGTGAGCAGATCAGGTTTGCAGGCGGCCACCAGTGCTTTCACCAGACCCTCGGCTCCGTTGGGGAAACGGAAGCCGCGATGTCCCTGGATTTCCCGGTCGCTGCGATGCCAGCGGGCGAGCGCATGAGCGCTGATACGGTTTGCGTTGCATGCGTGAAAGCTCTCAACGTAGGCGGCGGCTTCGGTCCTGGTGTGCCGAGGCAGACCGGCACAAGTGTGGTCGAGAAACTCCTGGAATGATTGATCGGGCGCGAATTCATCAATCCGGCGAAAGATACTGTCAATCGCCTCCCAGGAACCGCTTGCGGGGGCAAGTCGGGCTTGCTCCAGGCGCCACCGGTGTCCCGTCAGCTCATAGGTCGGCAGTTCAGCGCGCTCCACAATCTGCCATACCTCGCGCGGCAGGCCATGGATGAATTCTGCTCCCAGTTCGATCGGCGCGTTTGCCAGCGAGGGATGGGCAGTCCAGACGCGCCCACCGACACGGCTCCGCGCTTCTAGAATCGTTACCCGGACGCCTGCTTCACAGAGCGCTTGCGCGCAGGCGAGTCCGGCGACTCCACCGCCGATCACCACAACCCCGGTAATCTGTGTGGACATGCCTGCTCCGCGACCTGAGAATGAGATCTCGATGAAGGATCCCAGCTAGGATACCTGCAAAAAAGGAAGCGGTGAAAGATACTTCAACTTTCGCGCAGGTTTACTTTTGCTCAGGTGCGGAGGGCGACGAGGTAGTCAGCGCTACCTTCTCGACGTTGCCGGTTGAAAACCGGGTGAGGTGGGGGAAGAAGGGAGTGATCTCAAACTCCATCTTCTCGTGAGGCGAATTGAGGATCACGGCCTTGGCCTTGGACAATTCCACCTGATCGGTCCAGGGATCGACTTTGATGCGGCCGCCCAGAGGCAGGGCAGCAATCTGGTCGAGGCGCTTTTCGTCGAGCGCGGGGGCCGAAGCCAGCAGGCCCGACATACGGATGCTCTTGCCCTCCGCCATGCTGTTTCCCAGGTGAGGGCGAATCAGATTAGGCAGATCGGGAGCTTTCTGCTGCAAGGCCTTCAGAAATAATCCGGCATTGCCCAGTTTGTCTTTGTAAGGCGAGTTCTTCAGCAGTTCGAGCGCCTTGGCGTCGGCCGCTTCCTCGTCGGCCGGATTGCGCTTGAAGTCGAGGCGCCGGAAAGATTCTTCGTCCGGGAAGAACATCTTGTCGTTGAAGGCGAGCTTGGTATCGAGGCGGTGTCCCAGCACGACGTGGCCGAGTTCATGCGCCAGCACCATGGCCAGAGAAGCCTCGTCGGGGAGAACATCGAGCAGGCCGCGGCTCACGACAATGGTGTGGCCGATGGTGAAAGATTCCAGCGGAGCGGTCAGCAACACGCGGCAGCGCAAGTCGCCCTGCAAGTCAATGTTGTTGGTGAGCAAGAGATTGTTCACGACCGTGCAGAGGATTTTGTCCACTTCTCCCGAAGGCGCGAGCAGGCCGATCTTCTGGAGCCGCTCCACGACGTTGTCTTCGGCCTGCTTCTCCCACATGCGCTCGGCGACGACCGGAGTCGCGTCGGCGGCCGCGTCGGTCTGGTCCCGCACCGACTGGGGAGAATCCACCAGAATCTGGGTGAACTCCTCATTCTTGCCGAGACCGTGGAGATCGTAACCCCAGAGCCGGGTTTGCGCCTTGAAATGCAGGGTCTTGCTCAGGCCGGTCTTGAGATTGGATTCCTCGGTGTAGATGTAGGCCGGCAGCCACGTTCCCGGGCGCATGTTCAAGCGCCAGCTGTCAAAGTGGAAAAAGAAATTGATCTTGGGCTGCGGGTAGTAGGTTCCGTTAAAGCGGACGATGTTGTAATCCTGGTCTTCGACCCAGATTCTGCCCATGAAGCGGGCATTCTTCTGGCCCTCTTTGGGTTGGACGTCTATGACGAGGCAGCGGACATCACCCAGGAATTCGCGGCGCACAAAACTGAAGTTGTAGTACTTCCTTTGGAAATCGGTGTCGAGCACGACCATCTGGGCGAAGCCCAGGGGAAGGAAATGCAGAGAATAGATTCCGGTCAGCTTGAGCAGGAGACGGCGGCCGAAGCCGGGCTGGCCGACGAAGGAAACATCGTCGGGGCCGTCGGACATGTCGAGGCGGCCGAGAAAATAGGAATCCTTGACCGGAATCGGGTTCTTGGAGCTGTCGTCCCGGAGATCCTGCAGGTAGGTTTCCACCATGGGGTGCATGTGGCGCATTTGGGCCATGAAGAGGTGCTCGCGCTGCACGACGCGGTCGAGGACATCATTGAGCGTGGGACCGGCCGGGGGCAGCGACGACGAGCCCTGTGCGGCAGGTTCCGCTGGAACTGGCACCGGGGCCTGCGCTGGGGGCTGCACAGCAGGACTGGAAGGTGCGGTCAAGGCGCTCGCGGGAGCCGCCGCAGGAGCAGAGTCCTGGGAAACAGCCGGCAGGAAGCAAGCCACGATGAAAACCAACAAAGCGGAGCCCGAACGAACCATTCGCATAAGAACCTTCACCACAAAACTAAACCAACAAAATCAGGCTAGTAGAACCAGGCCAATCAAATCAGGCTAACAGAATCAGGCAAGTTGAAAAATGATGTGCAGCACCGCGGTCGAATCCGAGGGCTGGCCATCCTGCAAAGCGGGCTTGAAACGGATCTGTTCGGCGGCGCGCACGGCAGCGTCGTCGAGTCCATGCCCCAGCCCGCGGATCACCCGCAACACATGTATCTTCCCTGTCGCCTCGAACACTACTTCGAGAAGCACCTCGCCCTCGATGCGCTGGGCGCGAGCCTCGTCGGTATAGATGGGAGTGGGCTTGGAAAGGATTTCCGCGGGAACAATTCTTGCGGCCGCAGCGGCCGGACGCGATTGCACTGTGGGAGGAGCGGCAACGTCGGCATCCCCGAACCCGCCCTGCTTAACCACTCCTCGCGGGGCGGCCGGTCGCTGAGGGACGGCGGTGCCACCTCCGAAACCTGTGCTGGCGACCACGCCGCGAACGCCGTTGGCGCCGCCCGTGCCGTTGCCATAGCCGGGTCCGGTGGGAAGGTCGAACCCGCCGGATTGCGCGATATTAACGGGGGATTTCCCCGTGTTCAGCTTAGCGGGCACGCCATGGGGATCGCCGAATCCGCCGGTCTGCACCTGCTGCGGGGCGCGCTCGATGGTCTGGGGCGCCGAACTGCCGGTAGAGAAAACGTTCGTCCGCACAATTTGTTTGGGAATTGCCGGCGTTGCCGGAAGCGGAATATCCGGCTTCTTGTCGGCGATCTTCACCTCAGGAGCAGGAACATCCTCAGTCTTCGGTTGGGTCCGCGGCAGCGGCGCAGCCAGACGCAAGGCCGCCGGCGGCGGATCGAGTTCGGCCACCAGCACTCGCTTGGGCAGTTGCCGCTGCGGTTCGTGGTTGACCGGGACGGGCGTGGGGACCAGTTCGATGGCGTGATAATCGCGCACCGGTTTCTCCAGAATCTCGGGGTGCAGAAGCGGAACCCAGATGAAGATGGCAATCACGACCGCCTGAGTGCCATAACTGAAGACAAACTCAGACCACGGCATCTTCCATTTCGGAAGGGGCGTGAACAGGTCTGATTGGCGCACGAGAGATCCCATAATCGCTATTGGCCGTTACCGGCTATAACCCAGGCCAGGCTGCAAAAGTTGTTCGTTCGTTTTCTTGAACTTCGTTTTTTGAACCTGGTTTTTTTGAATCTGGAAAAAGCCTGGGAGCCTGCTTCCAGACAAGTGTACAACCCCGAGCGTAGCCTGCACGAGAGAGGCCACTTTCCACGGGGAGGTTAAAGGTGTAAATGACTGTTCATCAGTATTTTACGCCGATCCTGGCAGGAGCCGGACCGGTTTTATGGGCCAAGCCATGCAAAAAACTACACCCTGCGTAGATAGATTTCCCACGTGCGAAGCCTCGAAACGAGCCACGAAATAAGGCCGCAGGCCCGGTCTCAGCAGCGCACGATTTTGCTGCTTTCGATGCCGCGCGTGGCATTGCGAGTGTCCACCACCAATTGCGCCTGCTCCACAATAGCGCGATAGTCGTAATCGGAGTGATCGGTGACGATTAGAACGCAGTCGTATTGCTCCAGGTTC
>DATFNP010000047.1:0-111570 GCA_035266345.1 Candidatus Sulfotelmatobacter sp. | reverse complement strand
AGCACGACGGTGAGCGAAGCGAGCCGCCGTGCGCAGTCGAAGGACCTTGCGTTCCCCGCCCCCGCGCAACCGCCGCAAGGAGTTCCCGCCCCACCCCCCTTGTCACCCCTCCCCAACAGGTGTAAAAAGGACTCGACTATGAGGGGGCCATGGCGCAGCCGCGCCATGGCCCTTCTTGTTTGGAGCATTCAGAATGACAACTCCGGCAGACGAAATCGCCAAGCTCCCTTCCGGCGCCCGCTTCTGGCGCGCCGACCTCCACATTCACTCTTTCGGAGCGTCGCATGATGTGAAGGACAACTCGATGACGCCGGCGGGGATAGTGGCAACCGCCGTCGCAGAGCGACTCTCCGTGATCGCAGTGACGGACCACAACGAGATAACCAACGTCCAAGAGACCATCAGGGCGGCTCACGGCAAGGCCGTCGTGGTCGTGCCAGGGGTAGAACTCTCAACGCCCGAAGGCCATCTTCTCGTGTATTTCGAGGAGTTCATGTACCTGCAAGCCTACTGGGGGAAGCTGAACTTCGCCGACCTTGGAACCCAAAACTCGCGCTGCCAAACCTCTCTGCTTGAGTGCCTCCGTAACATCGATCCGAAAAGAGGCTTCGCGATTCTCGCACATAGACGGGGAAGGAGGGATAGAGGACAAGCTGCCCACGCTTGTAAACCACAAGAAGGACGTATTCTGCGAAAAGGCCTTGCTAGGATTCGAAGTCAAGTCAGCAGCTGCTCAAATAACGTATTCACCCGACGACCAAAACCCCGACCGCGCCGCGCTCGGCAAGTTTCGGCGGGAAGCTCTGAACCTCGGCGAGAAGCAGTTCCTGGCCCGTGTCATGTTTTCGGATTCGCATGCTTTGACGGCCCTAGGAAAGAACGCCCAAGGTGCAAAACGGCTCACTCGGGTCAAAATGGATACCCCCTCCTTCCACGGCCTAAAAGTCGCGCTCCAAGACGCCGACGCTCGGATACGGCTCGAAGATGAAATACCGGCCTCCGTCCCGTATGTGATGGGTGTGAAAATCGAGGGAAATTTTCTCGATGGTCAGACCGTGCACTTCAGCCGCAACCTGAACTGCATCATCGGCGGCCGCGGCGCGGGCAAGTCGACCGTGTTCGAATGTGTCCGCGTGATAGCGCCCGAGAAGGGCGAAAACAAACTCATCGACTCGGACATCTGGCCCGAAACTCTCCACGTTGTTTGGGTGGATGAGGCTGCGCACCAGCACACAATAGGACGCAGAATCGAAGATACACCGACGAATGTTGACGATCCCGACTGGGGGCCTACCAAGTTTGCCATTGAGAGTTACGGCCAAGGCGAGACAGCACAGACGAGCGCCAGAGCACGCCAGGACCCGACATCGCTGCTCGAATACTTGGACAAGTTCGTACCCGTCAGTGAGCTAATTGCCGAAGATGAGCAACTGAGGCAGAGCCTATTGGAGAACCAAACCAGCATCGAGCGCGCTCAGATCGAGGTGAACAAAACACCCTACTACAAGCAGGTCCTTGACCTAACCAAGAAGCAACTCGTGGCCCTTGAAAAAGCAAATGCCAAGGAAGTAGTTGCACTGGAACGCAAGGTTGCCGAGGAACGAAGCCTAAGGGAGCAAGTCGATAAGCGCATCCAGAATCTCGCAAATGCAATTCGGACAAACACCCTCTCTGCCCAAGTGGGTCAGCTAAAGATGCTTAGCAGGCCTGACGACTTAGAAGTCGGCAAGGAACAATTCGCCCAAATCGTGGCTCTGCTCAGCGCCTTCGAAGAAAAGCTCAAGAAAGCGGAGAAATGGACCTTAGAAGAAGTCGCCCAGCTCTCGACAGCAGTGAAGGGCTACCTGGATGGGTGGAAGACGCGGGAACAGGCCACAGTCGGGACCATCGAGCAGAAAAGGAGGGACCTTGCCCAGCAAGGCGTCAAGCTCGACCTGGCCAACATACGGAAACTCGCAAACGACGAGGCGGAATACACCAAAGCACTCGCGACTCTCGCCGACGGGGAAAAGGAACTCAAGGCACGCCGACAGTCGCGTTCGGAACTTCTGAAGGATCGCAGGGCACTGCTAAGCAGAATCTTTGTCGTGCGAAATGCATACGCCCTGAAGAGTTCGAAGGCACTCGAGGGTGCCTTGGGCGACCTTACTGTAAGCGTCAAGTTCGTGGAGGCCGGACTTTCCACGGAAGGAGCTGAAATCATTCAGCGGGTAATGGACTGGCGTACTGCTCAAGTGCCGAGGGCGGCGCTCATTGCAGAAGGCGTAACTATCCCAAGGCTGCTTGACCTAATCGAAAAAAACGATCCCACCCCCCTGATGGAACTGGAGTCAGCTGGAGTGAAGGTCTTCTCTAGAAACGACGCTTTGGAAATACTCAGGAAGGTCGGCGAAGAACCTCACCGATTTGGACTCGAGAGATGCGTGATCCAAGACCGGCCTAAAATCACCGTCACGAAAAAGATAGTCGAGGGGGGAAAAGAGCGATTCATACCCAAGGACTTCGCCAAGCTATCGATGGGCCAACAGCAATCGGTTTTGCTCGCCCTGATGCTCTCGTCGGACAGCAAATGTCCCCTAATAATCGACCAACCAGAGGATAATCTTGACGGGGAATTCATTTTTCACTCCCTGGTGCCAGTCCTTCGCCGTGCGAAAGAGCGCCGCCAGATCATAGTCGTGACTCATAACGCAAATATCGCAGTACTGGGCGATGCCGAACAAATAGTGGCACTTAAGAGCACCAGCGATAAGGGATCGATTGTCGCACGAGGATCGATCGACGACGCGGCGACAAGAAGGATGGCCTGCCAGATACTCGAAGGCTCAGAGGACGCCTTCAAGCGCAGGGCGCAAATTTACGGCCTAATCCCGTGACCTGAAGCAACGCGAGTCCCCAATCCGGGAATCCCGCCCCCGCAATCTTCCTGTCAAGCCCCCCAAAATATTTTTATCCCCTTCCCTTCCAACCTCATACAAATTTCCCTGCACACTAATTGCCAAACACCAATGATAAAATGGCAGTAAATGGTTAGCTACAAGAAATCCGTGATCATTCCCAAAATGGGAAAGACCGGCAACCTCGCCGCCGACATTAAGTCCTTTATCCGCAATATTTTCCATATAAACCCTGAGTTTGCAATATTTTGCGCGCAGGGTGTCATATCCGCCGAGCCTAACTCCGCGATGGCAAAGTATTTAGCTCAAAGATATCACATTTCAAGAGGTATCAATATGCCAGTTCGTCCCAGCGTCAGGGTTTGCACTCACATCAAGGTCACCGGAATCCGTTGCGGCTCCCCCGCTCTCCGCGGAGAGCAGTTCTGCTACTTCCATCAGCGCATGATGCGCGGCGTCCGCACCCCGCCCGACGCCCGCCTGCATCCCATCGCCCTCATCGAGAGCGAGGAGGCCATCCAGGCCTCTCTCATGGAGGTCATCAATGCCCTCGCCCGCAACACCATTGACCTGCGCCGCGCCCAGCTCATTCTCCGCGCCCTCAACATCGCTGTGAGGAACGCCCGCCGCGTCCGTTTCGAGACCGACTCCGACAGCATGGTCCACCAGGTCCCCGACTACCCCGCCCCGCCCGCGCCCGATCCCGCCATTGCCGCAGCCGCCGCGCTGCCCGAGGCCCCCATTGAACTGGCCCGGGCGTGGGAGGCCATCATCAACAACAATGCCGCACCCGATCCATCCCTCCGCAAACCCCCGGCCAGCCAGGGACTCCCAGCCGAAACCAAGGCCGCAATGAACTCCAAAGGGGGCTAGCCGAGAACCGAGAACTGACAACCGAGAACCGGTCCCCGGAACTGAGAACGCCGCTGTCCGGCTATAATGTTCCGAAGGAGTTCGCATGGCCATTCAGAAGACCGACAAGATCTGGCACAACGGCAAGCTCATCAATTGGGACGACGCGACCATTCACGTGATGTCGCACGTCGTCCACTACGGGTCTTCGGTCTTTGAAGGCATCCGCTGCTACCAGTTGCCCACTGGGCCGGCCATTTTTCGCGCCCAGGAACACATTCAGCGGCTGATTGATTCGGCCAAGGTATACCGCATCGAAGTGCCCTTTACCCGCGACGAGATCGTCAAGGGCATGCTTGAAACCGTGGCGCATAACGGGGCGTGGCCGTGCTACGTGCGTCCGATTGTGCTGCGCGGATACGGCGAGGCGGGCGTCAACCCGTTCAACTCGCCGACCGAGGTCTACATCATCAACTATCCGTGGGGAAAGTACCTGGGCGGCGAGAGTGAAGGCTGCGACGTGTGCGTCTCCTCCTGGACCCGGCTGGCCCCCAACACCCTGCCCACCATGGCCAAGGCCGGCGCCAACTACATGAACTCGCAGCTCATCAAGATGGAAGCCATCGTCAACGGCTACGTCGAAGGCATCGCGCTCGATGTGAATGGATACGTCAGCGAAGGCTCGGGCGAGAACCTGTTCATTGTGCACCGCGACAAGCTGATCACGGCGCCGCTGGGCAATTCGGTGCTGCCCGGGATCACCCGCGATTCGGTTCTGCAGATGGCGCGCGATCTGAATATTGCCATCGTCGAGCAGATGATTCCGCGCGAGATGCTTTACATCGCCGACGAAGCGTTCTTCACCGGCACCGCCGCCGAGGTTACGCCCATCCGCTCGGTGGACAAGATCAAGGTCGGCAAAGGATTCGTAGGTCCGATCACCAAGGCGCTGCAGAAGGAGTTCTACGCCATCGTGCGCGGCGAAAAGGCCGATCGCCACGGCTGGCTCACGCCCGTCCCGGTCACAAGCAAGGCCGGCAGCAAGCAGCCGGTCGGGGTATAATCCTTCAGTCCGTAAACTCGAAAGGGGCGCTCCGCGCCCCTTTTGGCCCTTTCAGCCCGGAAAACACATAACACCCTCACGAGGAGGAAATATGCAAGGCCTGACTCCTGAATTTGCCCTCGGCTATCGCGCCATGATGCTCGACGGCCTCACGCGTGAAGCGGAAACCACCCGGAAAGTGATCGCCGCCGTGCCCGACGCCAACTCCCACTACAAACCCGATCCCAACGCCCGCACGGCGAAGGAACTGATGTGGCATCTGGCGAACAGCGATATCCAGTTTCTGGATGGCGTTGCCGACCTGAAGTTCAGCATGGAATCGCCCGAGCACAAGCCGCAGACCGCGGCCGAAACCGCCGCGTGGTATGACCAACATATGAAGCGCGGCTTAGCGCGCGTGGCGGCGATGACGGCGGAGCAGTTGATGACGCCGGTCAGCTTCTTCGGCGCCTTCAATTTCCCGGCAGTGTTCTATCTGGGATTCGTCAACAACCACAGCATCCATCACCGCGGCGAGTTGGCGACGTATCTGCGGCCGATGGGATCGAAAGTGCCTTCGATCTACGGCGGCAGCTACGACGAGCCGTTCCAGCCGCCCGCAGTCTCAGACGAAACTGCTGCCTAAGGTTTGCCCTTCAGCATCAGAGAGCCGCCCGAATTACGGGCGGCTTTTCTGTGGGTGCAATCCGGCTGGGGGCCCCACCATTAGCTGCACGAGCCGCCGGTAATCCCAATTACGGCGGGCAAGAGCACACACTGCTTATTCACGTCTTGGTTATTTCGCGTCGCGCTTTGCGCATTCTTGGACACGAGACATAGCTCTCGTTCGTTGTTGGTCTGGTAGGAGGGTGTGACCGTGCGCTCAGTTCACATTAACCACCGTCTGGTAGGTCTTGGTCAGTTGGATTTCTAAGGGTTGGGCATGTTCGAGGCGGCTGGCGAGAAGGGCAGGGTTGGCCCATTCGAGATCCCAGCCGTTCTCGATGGCGAGGATGCGATATCGTCCGGGCAAAACGTCGTGCAGGGTAAATGTGCCATCGCTGTCGCTTTCGTCTCTCCTGAACAGCGGCAGGTTGATCTGCGGATTTTCGGGAACTAAGACGATCATAGCTCCTGGGAATGGCTGCCCGTCGCGGCGCGCCGTTCCGTTAACGGTGGACAGATTTTTCGGCAATGTGATGTTCAACTTGACTGGCCTGCTGCCCGTAATCTGAATGGTCTGCCCGTCAACCTTGGCGCCGGTGGCCGACAGCGTGCCAATGATCGAATTCTCGCCGTTCATCACAAAGAGAGAATAGTTCCCCGGCGTCAGAAATTCCGGTGTGAAACTGAACTCGCCATTGCCGGCGACTTGCGTGTCGAGCACGTCATCAGTGCCGGTGTGCCAAAGCCGAACAAAAGCTTGGGGACGAAGATCCAGGCCGCCTTCCATCTGAACGACTCCACAGATGAGCGGGACGGTCGAGCCGTCATCGGCGGTGAGGTCCGAGTCGGCGCTGAGGTCAATAACCGTAGACCGCGCAGCAGCGGTCGGCCCGTAGGACTGTACCTGCAGCAGATACTTGCCCAAAGGCACTCCTTCGATTTCGACGGAATCCTCAACTGTGGATTGTCGTTGTGAAGGAGGATCGATCAAGATGCCGAATAGTTTCTGTTTCAAGCTCACGCCCCTGGGGTCTTCGGGATCCGCGTTCACGTGGTGAATGCGCAGGCGAACTGCGGGGACGGCGGGCAAATTGAAATCCGCGGTGAAATCTTCTCCATCGTTCAGCACAATCTGCGACGCATCCGCGGGATCGGTGACTCCGGGATAGAAAGTGGTGGGAAAAGCGAGATTCAGCCCGGCGTTGGTGGCTGTAACGTGATCGTCTTCATTATCCTGTTGCCGGGCGAGTTGGCTAAACCAGGGTTGGGCAGAAACAACGAGGAAATACCAGCCGGGTTCGAGATGAGCAAAGCGATAGTAGCCGCGATCGTCTGACATGGCCTGAGTCACGAGCGAAGTTCGCCTGAGCCCGCTGGCCGCATCGGTGCGAAACAAATAAATAGCAGCGCCGGGGACGGGTTCGCTTTCCTCATCGAGAATCGTTCCCGCGATGCGGGCATCAGGTCGAAGGCGGAATACGAGATTTTCGGAATTGAGGCCCGGGCCTGTCACTACTGCGGTAACGAAGCCGCCGTGCTGTTCGTAGGCTTGTTTGCGGAAACCATTAGCTTGCCCCAACAAAAGATACTTTCCCGGTTCCAGACCGGTGAAAGCAAAAGCTCCATCGTCGCCGGTGAGCAGCCTTTGTGCAGTCGTATCAAATTGTTCAGGTTTGCCGATCGCGATCTCGGTACGAGCCAGCGCTTGACCAGTGACGGCGTTGAAGGCTTTTCCGCTGATGCGGAACTTCGTTGGCGCGGCCTGTGCATGCGGGTAAGCGACCGCTGCCAGGATGATCAACACGAACAATGTGATGCGGGGCGCCATGCTCTACTGTCCTATCGGGATAAGAGTGAGGCTCACGGTTGAGGTGCCATACGGTTGCAGGTTAATGTGGGTTGCTTTTGAAAGATAGGGAGTTAGGACTTCGGGGTTTTTGTATTCCAGTTGTTCCGCGTGATTCACTGCCAGCAGCGCGGAATCGCCCGGGGGCACGCCATTGAATTGGAATTTGCCCTCGACTGCTACGGCGGTTGCTACCAGGTTGCGATGTCCATGGGTCTGCACCAGCAAGACGGTCACTTGCTGCGAGTTCTCCGCGGACACGACGGTTCCGCTCACCGACGCGGCATCGTCTCGCAACGTGATTTCAATCGGCGAGGGTTGAGCACCATTTATCACCGTGAGATTGTCGGATAACAGGTCCACGCTTCCACAGTGCGCAGCCTTCACCCACCACGGCGCCACGGGATTGATCTCAACCGTGTAGACGCCCGGTTCGACGTTCTGAATCTCAGGCAATGCCGGTCTCCACCAATGAGGTGGGCGGGGGAAGGCCTCGGCTGACGATAAGTGCAGGGCCATCGGCGGTAATCCGATCTGACCCTCCGCTACCGGCTGTGGGCTCCCCGCTACGCGCTCGGTCTGCACCTGTACCGGAATGGAGGCCATCCGACTCAGCGGAATCTGCACATCAGGGCTGTCGGAGCTGATGACAACAGAAGCGCCCGGGGTGGCGAACTGCATTCCGTTCGCCGAAAATGCGGTGACGATGTAGGACCCGGGGGGAAGTTTAGCGTGAAAACTTCCATCCTGCTGTTCAGCAGCCTCGATGAGATCGTAGCCCTCACCAGCTTTTCTTGAAAACATCAGTGAGGCTAGCCCGTTTTCATGCGCGTTCATCAAGCCTGATATTTGATAGAACGGCTCCGGAGTCAAACTGAAATTGGCCACGAGTTGCTGCCCTGCGCGCAACTCGAGTGGGGCCGCTGCGGCAAAATCTGAAAGGCCCGGGTAGAAGACTTTGGCGTAGCCTTGTTCCCTGCCGTTCGGGACTCCCGGCTGGGCCAAGGTGGTCTCCTGACTTTGGTCAACCGCGAGGTAGTAAGTGCCGGCAGACAGATTACCGATGCGAAAGTCACCACGCTCGTCGGTTACGGTCTGGAAGACGTGGTCGAGCCAGGTTTGGCGGCCGTCAAAGTTTTGTTTCGTGGCGAGTTGGACTTGAAGGCCCTCGAGCGGTTGCTCGTCGCGGCCGGTCACATGCCCTAGGATCACGCCGGCCGGCGCCATTTTCAAAACTACGGGAGAGGCATCAGGAGCAACGTTTAACGTCGTTTGCTCGCTGGGCGCCGTCGCGCTACCGACGAAACCAGGCTTAATTAACATCACAACGACGCGGCCTTCCTGCAGCTTATCGAACTCAAAATGGCCAGCACTGTCGGTTAGGGTGAGGCGTTCGGTTGGACCAGAGATTTGTACGGCGGCGCGGCGGACCGGTTCCCCAGTCACGGAATTAACCACCGTTCCCGATACGCTGTATGTCTTGGCTTCTATCGTGGAATTTACGGGCGGAGCTGCGGCATCGGCGTCTTGAGCATATCCGCTTGGCAACAGACCGTGGAACAAAAGTATTGCGCCCAGCAACATGGTGCTCGAACACGCCAAGCGGGCGCGAAGCGGCCGGAGATAAACGTCACAAAGTCCCATAAATCTGAGTCCGCCTGCGCTCGCGCACAGACTTCGCAGCCTTAATCGTGACAGACCCCAGTGAGGCCTACCAAGTTCCCAAGGTCATTGGCCTTGGACCCCTAGCTATTCAAAACTTAAGACTGTGTCCACGTGCCGAAGGGGCCCATTACCTAGGTCATCTTGGGGAAGGTGACGATTCGGGTCATCATGCAAGGAGCTTCCACGGGGAAAACTTCCGCGATGAATATTGACGACCTGCTGCGGATTGCGACGGAACGGCGAGCTTCCGACTTGCACTTGAAGGTGGGGAACTATCCTCACCTGCGCATTGACGGCGACCTGGTGCCGTTGACCGACCAGCCGCGCATCAGCGCTGAAGACATGCTGAACATGGCGTTTAGCATGATGTCGGCGCGGCAAAAGCAAAAATTCAAAGAGACCACGGAAATTGACATGGCCTACGGCGTGGCCGGCCTGGGACGGTTCCGTGTGAACATTTTCCAGCAGCGCGGCAACGTGGGATTGGTGCTGCGCGTAATCCCCACCAAGATTCGCGCGCTCGATGAACTGTTCCTGCCCAAGGTAGTGGAGCAGATCTGCGACATGCCGCGCGGGCTGGTGCTGGTGACGGGCGTGACCGGTTCCGGTAAATCCACGACGCTGGCGGCGATGGTGGACCGCATCAACTCATCGCGGGCGGAACATATCATCACGATTGAAGACCCCATCGAATTTCTACATCGCGACAAGAAGGGGTACGTGAACCAGCGCGAAATCGGCGTGGACACGCCCTCGTTCGGAGCGGCGCTGCGCGCTTCTCTGCGCCAGGATCCGGACGTGATTCTAGTGGGCGAAATGCGAGACCTGGAAACGATTTCGACCGCTCTACACGCGGCTGAAACCGGGCACATGGTGTTCTCGACCCTGCACACGCTGGACGCGGTGGAAACCATTAACCGCGTGATTTCGATTTTTCCACCGCCGGAGCAGAAGCAGATTCGCATGCAGCTGGCGGCTGTGCTGCGCGCCATTGTGAGCCAGCGCCTGGTGCGCCGCTCCGATGCCGAAGGACGCGTGCCCGCGGTGGAAGTGATGATCAACACGGCGTACATCCGGGAATGCGTTCTGGTGCCGGAAAAGACGCGATCCATCCGCGACGCGATCGCGGCGGGCACGTCGCAATATGGCATGCAGACCTTTGACCAGTCGCTGTGGGATTTGTTCCAGGCGGGCCTGGTGAACTACGAGACGGCGATCGAGAACGCGTCGAACGCCGATGACTTCAAGCTGCGCATGCAGGGTATTGCTTCGACGTCGGAAGTTTCGCGGCAGTCCATGCAATCGGCAGGGTTTGGCGGAAGATAAAACAGGTTTCAGGGTTTCAACGTTTCAAGGTTTCACTTTTTCGGAAACTCGAGAGATTTGCCTTCTGTAACTAGGTCGTCTCCTTGGATGGGCGCGCTTCTTGCGCGCCCTTTTTTCTTCTTCTTTATCCGGTAGTGGGTACTCGGCGCTGATTTGCGCTATCGTTAGCGTATGGCGTTTCCGCGTCCCAAGAAGAAAAGCTACTCCGAAGACGGGTTGTATGAATATGCCGTAGGCGCGCTGGCGCGGCGCATGCGCACCGTGGCCGAACTGAAGCGGCTGATGCGGGCGCGGGTGGAAGACGCCGAGTCGGAATATGGCCAGACGCTGATGGACTTGGTGGTCCGGCGGCTGAAAGATCAGGGATATCTGAATGACTCGCAATACGCGGCGTCGTTTTCATCGCTCCGGCGCGACAATCAGAGATTCGGACGGATGCGGATTGTCACGGACTTGAAGGCTAGAGGCGTACACGGCGCGATCATCGAGAAGGCTGTGGATGCGGCGTTCGATGGCGTCAACGAAGAGAGGCAGGCGCGGGAGTATCTGCGCAAGAAGCGCCTGGAAAAACCCAGAGATCAGAAGCAGGCGGCGCGCGTTTTTCGTCAGCTGGCACGGGCCGGCTTCGGCACCAAGACGATCTCCACGATTCTGAAAAAGTGGGATGTGGACGACGAAACTCTCAGCGCACTGGAGAGCGAAACCGCATGAATCCGAACAATTACCGGCCTCATCCGATTGATACCTCTGGAGTGCGGCTCTACCGCAGGCAATGGAGGAGTTTGACCGACCGGCGGGCCCGCAACACGCCCAATATTTGGGCGCGACAACGCATGGCCGACGGCTGGCGCTGAGGCCCGGCGCGGGACGACGCGCGCAAGCAGCATCCCAGTCTGATTCCGTATGAGGAGTTGCCTGAATCGGAACAAATATATGACCGGGCCACGGCGATGGAGACGATAAAGGCAATCCTGGCGCTGGGATTCCGCATCTCAAGAGACTAGGCGTTGACGTTTGCGTCTGAGTGCGGGCATATTGCATACTCGCAGAGCATCCCACCCCAAACTGAGGAGAAGATTATGAAGACAAAATTGGCGGCCATTCTTGTGACTGCTTTGCTGGCGGCGCCGTTCGTCTACGGACAGGACTCGGGCAGTGCCGACAAATCCAGCGGCGCCGGCGGCGCCATGAAGACCGCGGCCAAAGATACGGGAAAAGGCGTGAAGACCGCAGCGAAAGATACAGCTAAGGGCACGAAGGTCGCGGCCAAGGGTACGGCAAAGGGTACAAAAGTTGTGGCCAAGGATACCGAGAAGGGGACAAAAGTCGCAGCGAAGGACACGGAGAAGGGCGCCAAGGTCGCCGGGAAAGATACCGGGATTGCTGCCAAGAAAACCGGCGGCGCCGTCAAGAAGGGCGTGAAGAGCCTGGGCGGAAAGAAGGACACGCCGAAGCCTGCTGACACGTCGAAGCCTGCCGATACCACGAAGTAAACGAAAATCCATCAACCACGGAGGGCACGGAGAGCACAGAGGAACATCGTCCGACCTCTGCGCTCTCTGCGTCCTCTGTGGTTTGTTCTTTTCGGTTTTCATTTAGAATTGAGCCTTCATGCCGACCGGTTCGGAAATCCGCCGGAAATTCCTGGACTTCTTTGTGCAGAAGGGGCACAAGGAAGTGCACTCCTCGTCGCTCGTTCCGGCGAACGATCCCACGCTCCTGTTCACCAACGCCGGGATGAACCAGTTCAAAGACGTCTTTCTCGGGCTGGAGAAGCGCGATTACTCGCGCGCGACGACCTCGCAGAAGTGCGTGCGGGCCGGCGGCAAGCACAACGATCTGGAGAACGTCGGGTTCACCAACCGTCATCACACGTTTTTTGAGATGCTGGGGAATTTTTCGTTTGGCGATTACTTCAAGAAGGATGCCATCGCTTACGCGTGGGAGCTGATTACTTCGCCCCAGTGGTTTGGGATTGCGAAGGAGAATCTGTACGTGACGATCTTTAAGGGCGAAGCCGGGGTTGATCGCGACGCCGAGGCTTATGACTTGTGGGCGGCGCAGGGCGTGCCGAAAGATCGCATCTACGAGATGGGCCTGAAAGACAATTTCTGGCAGATGGGCGACACCGGCCCCTGCGGGCCGTGCAGCGAGATTCACTATGACATGGGCGTGGCGGCGTCGGATCAGGGGCATACGGATTGCGTGTTCGGGTGCGATTGCGGGCGGTATGTCGAGATTTGGAATCTGGTGTTCATGCAGTTTGACAGGGATGCCAGCGGGAAGCTGAATCCGCTGCCCAAGCCTTCGATTGATACGGGCATGGGGCTGGAGCGGGTGGCGTCGGTGTTGCAGGGCGTGATTTCGAATTACGAGACGGATCTGTTCACGCCGCTGATCAAGCGGGCGGCGGAGTTGACCGGAACGTCGCTTACTAAGGAATTGGAGAAAGAGGCCAAAGCAAAGTCGGCGGCTTCGTTGCGCGTGATTGCGGATCACTCCCGTGCAGCGACATTTCTGATTTCGGATGGCGTGCTGCCGTCGAATGAAGGCCGCGGCTATGTGCTGCGCAAGATCATCCGGCGGGCGATTACGCACGGGCGACTGCTGGGGCAGAAGGAGCCGTTCCTGTATCAGATGGTGTTTGCGGTGCGCGATTTGATTAAGGATGGGTATCCGGAGTTAAACGAAACGGCGGAGCGCGTGTCCAAGGCGGTCCTCGCGGAAGAGCAGCGATTCGCACACACGCTTGACCTGGGCCTGCAAAAACTCGAAGAAGCGATCCACTTAGTCAACACGGTCGGTTATACGTTAGCGGATAAGGCTCTTGCAGGCGAGGTGGCGTTCAAACTCTACGACACATTTGGCATGCCGCTCGACTTCATGCAGGACGCGGCGCGCGATCAGGGTATCGCGTTCGATCAGGCCGGCTTCGATCACGCGATGGAGGAGCAGAAGTCTCGCGCTCGCGCCTCCTGGAAAGGCGCTGCCAAGCAGACTGCCAATCCCGCGTACCAGCAGTTGCCGAAGTCGCAGTTCGAAGGATACCGGCAGACGCGGTCGGAGGGCTGCGAGGTGCTGGCCATCATTCACAACGGGCAGGGCACGCAGGAACTCAAGGCTGGCGACGAAGGCGAGGTCATTCTCGATCACACGCCGTTTTATGCGGAGGCGGGCGGGCAGGTGGGGGATCGGGGATGGCTTTACTCAGACGATCACAACACCGTGCTTGCCGAGGTGAAGGGATGCTATTACCCGATACAGGGAGTGCGGGCGCATCAGGTTGTGGTGAAGTCCCCACTTCTCGCGCAAAGGGCGCGCGAGAAATGGGGCACCCTTCGCGTCGGAGATCGCGTCGATGCCGTCGTTAACACCGACATTCGCGAGGCGACCATGCGCAACCATACGGCTACGCATCTTCTCCATGCCGGGTTGCGCGAGGTGCTGGGGAAGCATGTGAAGCAGGCCGGGTCGCTGGTGGCGCCGAATCATCTCCGGTTTGATTTCTCGCACTTCATCGCCGTGGAAGACGAAGAGTTGCAGGATATTGAAGACATCATCAACCGGGAAGTGCTGCGCAACCGAAAAGTCGAGACGATTGCCGATGTGCCGATTGATGTGGCCGTCAACGAGTATCATGCGATGGCGCTATTCGGGGAAAAGTACGGCGACAAGGTGCGGGTGATCCGCATCGGGGACTTTTCAACCGAACTTTGCGGCGGGACGCACACGGGCGCGACCGGCGAGATCGGGCTGATCAAGATTCTGAAAGAAGGCAGCGTGTCGTCGGGCGTGCGGAGGGTGGAGGCCGTGACTGGCGAGGGATCGCTGGCGCATTTCCGAAAGGATCACGAATTAGAGGCGGTGGTGTCGGCGTTCGTGGTTCCCACCTTTGCGCAAAAACCGCGCAAAGATGGGGCACCCTCCGCGGATGAGATTTCTGCCCACGCCGAGAAGGTCTCCCCCGCTGCGGCGTTGAAGGCGGAGCTTGAGAGGAAAGACGCGGAGATCAAGCGGCTGACGCGCGAACTGGACCAGGTGCGGATGAAGTCGGCGTCGGCATCAATCGGCACGGCGAACATCGGCGACAAGGTGAAGGAAGTGAAGGGCGTGAAGGTGCTGGCGCACCGCGTGGACAACTTGGAGCGGGCGCAGATGCGCACGCTGGTGGATCAGTTGCGCGACAAGTTGGGCTCGGGCGTGGTAGTGCTGGGCTCGGCGTCGAATGGCAACGTGGCGCTGATCGTGGGCGTCACCAAGGATCTGACCGCGCGCGTGCAGGCGGGGAAGGTGATTGGCAAAGTCGCGGAGAAGGTCGGGGGCAAGGGCGGCGGGCGTCCGGATCTGGCCGAAGCCGGCGGCAAAGACGCCACGGCGCTCGATGCCGCGCTGGACGGGGCTTATAGCGTGGTGGAGGAAATTCTGAAATGACCTCAGACCCATCTCTGGACGGCAGGCTGCGATTCATCAAGCACAAGGGGCAGGTCATCTATCTGGTGGACTTCAGCCACTGCCCGGCCAAGGAGATGATGCTGCTGCTCGATCAGGTGCGGGCGGATGTGGCGCGGCATGCGCCAGGCTCCCTGCTGACTCTCGCCGACTTTACGGGATCGCACTTCGAAAAGAACGTGGCCACGCACGCCAAGGAAGTGCTGGTGCTGAACCGCCCGTTTGTGAAGCGATCAGCATGGGTCGGGGTCGAAAGCCTGCCGCACGTCTTCTATGAAAATTTCAAGAGCTTTTCCCAGCGCGACTTTCCCGCCTTCAAGACGCGAGAAGAGGCCATGGACTGGCTGGTCACGGAATAGCTCCTAGCTCCCCAACATCCCCTTCAACTTCTCCACTTCAACGTGACTGGTCCGGACAGGGGATGCTTCATCTGGCTGCCGGTACGTTTGGCTTCCAGGTGTGCGGCCTTGAGCTGGAAATACCACTTGGCGGGACGGTCGGCGTCGTCAATCAGCATCAGGTGCGGGTTGTGCTTCAGGCCTTCGGCCTGCATCTCCATGGTGCGGCGATCCTGCTCGACGAACTTCGCAAAAACGAATTTCAGCAGGTCGGGACCGAAAGGCATCCAGCGGAAAATGTTCCACGCGGCGACCACGTCAATGCGGCAGTGACTGCGGGTGATGGGCGTGACCGTCGTCAGGCTGGAGAACCAGTACTTGCCGGCGCGAATGGTCTCAGTGCGGACGTTGGGCAGAACGAAATCAATGGTGGTGGTGATGGAGTCGGCGGCGGCGTAGAGGCGCAGCAGTTTGTAGGGCGCGGAGTTCGAGCTGGGTGTGTGCGCGCTCATGCGGAAGCCGTTGGCGATGGGCTCGAAGTTCTTGCTCTTCTCATGGATGCTGCGCTGCGTGCGCCACCACCAGGCCTGGTGGACGAACGGTCCGTGCGCGGGATCCATCAGTCCGATGATGCCGTGGTCAATGCTGACGGGCATTTCGGCCTGCAGGTAGGCGAGCTTGTACTTGCTGCTGAATTTCTCGATTAGCGGCGCGGGGTCAGGAGCCTCGGCAGGCGCGGTAAAACCCGCGCCGGCCAAGCCGGGATCGGCGATGTACACCCAGATGAAACCATCCTGCTCTTCGCACGGATAACTGCCAGCGTAAATGCGATCGACCTTCAGCGTCTGATCGTGAGTGAGGGAGGGGATCAACTGGCATTGTCCGTTGTGCACATCGAACTGCCAGCCGTGGTAGGGACACTCCAGGTTTTCTCCGTCAAAATTCCCGCTGGCGAGAGGCATGCCGCGGTGCGGGCAGGCGTCGCGCAGGGCGAAGGGCTTGCCCATGCGGTCGCGGCCAACGACGAGCGGGATCTCGAGCAGCGTCGCCTTGCTCAGTTGATTGCGGTGGATGCGATCGGCGGGCAGGGCGCGATACCAGAAGCCGGTAAGCATCAGCGTATCGGTGGCCTGGCGTTGCGGGAGGTCGAGTTCGGGCATGGAGAATTGTTAGTGTTGATTTCAGATTGCCGATGGAAAGCTTATGCTAGCATCCGCAAGACTTTGCGGCGCCAGGAAAACGTTTCGCCACAGAGGGCACAGGGGAGCACAGAGGGATCCACGACAGAAATCGGGCATGGAATTCATCGGGCACTTTCGGCGATTGACTCCGGCACAGCGGAATACCTTTATCGCTTGCTTTCTGGGGTGGTCGCTGGACGCGTTCGATTTCTTCATCCTTGTCTTCTGCGTCAGCGCACTGGCGAAGCAGTTTCACATGAAGCCTTCGGAGATTCTGGAGGCGAATTTTCTCACCCTGGCGATGCGCCCGGTTGGGGCATTCCTATTCGGGCTGATAGCCGACCGGTTTGGACGGCGGCCGACGTTGATGATTGACATCATCGCCTATTCGATATTTGAGCTGGGCTCGGCCTTCGCCCCTTCCTTCAAGATCTTCCTCCTCATGCGCGCGCTGTTTGGCATTGCGATGGGCGGCGAGTGGGGCGTGGGCGCGGCGCTGGCGTTCGAAACGCTGCCGGCCGAGGGACGCGGATTTTTCTCCGGCCTGCTGCAGGAAGGCTGGTGTACGGCAGCCTGTTCCCCGTCTTTGGCTGGCGCGGTATGTTCGTCATCGGAGCGTTGCCGGCATTTCTGGTGATCTATATCCGCACCAAAGTGGATGAGTCGCCGGCCTGGCGGCAAAGGCGCGTGGCACAAAAGACTGAGAATCGCCTGGGCAAAGATATTTTGCCGCACGCTGGCATTTTTCTTTCCCTGGTAGTCCTGATGTTCGCTTTCACCTCGCTGAGTCACGGCACGCAGGACATCTATCCGACGTTTCTTCAAAATAACTTACGGTTCACGCCGCAGACGGTAAGCTTCATCGCCATCGTTTACAACATCGGAGCGCTGCTCGGGGGGATTGTGGGCGGAACCTGGTCGGAGCGGATCGGACGGCGGCGGGCTATCGTGATCGCGGCGCTGCTGACGATTCCCGCCATTCCGCTGTGGGCGTATTCGCGCTCCGTCCCAATGCTGGCGCTGAGCGGGTTCCTGATGCAGTTTATGGTGCAGGGCGCGTGGGGAGTAATTCCGGCGCATCTGAACGAACTCTCGCCGCCTGCCGTACGCGGAACGCTTCCGGGGTTCGCCTATCAGGTTGGGAACCTGCTTTCGTCGCGAAATTCCGTGATCCAAGCCAAGCTGGCGGAGATGCGCTACGGTGGCAGCTATGCCCCGGTGCTGGCGTGGACGGTGCTGCTGGTGGCCAGTCTGGTGGCCGTGGTCACCTGGAGCGGCCGGGAGCGCCATGGCGCAGATTTGTCGGGCACATAGGTCAGCTTGCAGAACCCGGAACAAATCGACGAACCGTCGCGGGCGGCACATTGTTGGGGTATGCAAGATTCGTCACCCCACTACAGAAGGATTGTCAGCGGCAGGTTCCTGTGTTACGGTAGGTAAAATTTCACGCCTTCGTTGATCCATTCCCTGGTCCCCAGCGTGCCGGTTTGTGCGAATGCGTGTATGCGAGGTAGCGCCACGATGAAGGAAACGATGGAACCCCTGCCAGCCGGCGAATCCGCTGAGCGAGAGAGCTTCGCCAACCGGAAGTTGATCCGGCCGACCCTGCCCCGCACAGAGAATCACGGCAACCACAATCCCGCGGCGGCGCCCGTGCAGGAGCGGCGGGAACGCCCGGAACGGCATGAGCGCGGCGATCGTCCCATGGGCGGCGGTGGAGGCAAGAAGCCTGCGCCCACGGAGCAGACCAACGCGGAAAATTTCTACTACCAGAAGCAGATGCAGGCCCGCACGCCCATGGTGATCGTTTTGCGCGACGGCGAGGAAGTGCACGGCATCATCGAGTGGTACGACAGAAACTGCCTCAAGGTGAACCGTGATTCGGGCGAGCCCAACCTGATGATCTACAAACCGGCCATCAAGTACATGTACAAAGAAGGGGAAAACCAGCGGTAGCTTCCGCGACCCACGTAGGTCGTTCCCGAAAGCCGGGAGGAAGAATGTCTCCCTCGCAAGCAGTCTCCCGCAGAAAGTTCCTGCAGTCGGTCGCGCTGGCTTCGGCCGCGAGCATGATTCCCATCTTGCGCAATCCGGCCTCGGCCGCCATCTCTGATTCGCTTCACACCGATCCCCTCGAAGAGTTCAGCTATGGCGATGTCGCGCTCGACAGTGCCCGGCACGAGCAGCAACTTCAGCAGACCCATGACCTGCTCATGGGACTGAGTGAAGACAGCCTGCTCAAGCCGTTTCGGCAGATGGTCGGGCAACCAGCGCCGGGCGAGGACCTGGGCGGCTGGTATCAGTACGATGCCCACAACAGAGATTATCTTTTTGAAATCGGCTTTGCCCCCGGATGCACGTTCGGGCAGTGGGTTTCTGCGCTGGCGCGATCCTATGCCATCAACCGATCACCAGAGACGCGCGAAAAGGTACTGAGGCTGAATCGTCTGTACGCCAAGACCATTGCGGGCGACTTTTACGAAAACACCCGATTCCCCGCTTATTCCTACGACAAGGTGGTTTGCGGTCTGATCGACTCGCACAAGTACGCCGGCGATCCTGACGCATTGGCCATCCTGGAGGAAACCACCAAAACGGCGTTGCCCCACTTACCGAAGAAGGCCGTGGAGCACGGGCAAAGATGGCGATCGAACCCGGATGAGTCGTATACCTGGGACGAGTCGTACACGATCTCCGAGAACCTGTTTCTGGCTTACCAGCGCGGCGCCGGAGACAAATATCGCGCCCTGGGTCTTCAGTACCTTGATGATGTGTACTACGATCCGCTGGCGGAGGGCCGAAGCAACCTGGAAGGACGCCATGCCTACAGCCACGTGAATTCGCTGTGCTCGGCGATGCAGGCGTATCTGACAGCCGGAAGCGAGAAGCATCTGCGGGCGGCGAAGAATGGTTTTGACATGATCGCGGCGCAGAGCTTCGCCACCGGCGGCTGGGGGCCAGACGAAACGCTCCGCGCCCCCGGCAGTTCCGAAATCTATAAGAGCCTCACCGGCACTCACTCCAGTTTTGAGACCCCGTGCGGTTCGTACGCGCACTTCAAGCTGACACGCTACCTGCTGCGGGTAACGCGCGATTCGCGTTACGGCGACAGTATGGAACGCGTGATGTACAACACAGTGCTGGGATCGTTGCCGCTCCAGGCCGATGGGCGAACGTACTACTATTCGGACTACAACTTCCAAGGGCGGAAGGTGTACCACAAGCAGCGGTGGGCGTGCTGTTCGGGAACCTTGCCGCAAGTCGCGGCCGACTACCGGATCAATGCCTACTTCCGGGATGCGCGCGGCGTGTACGTGAATCTCTACATTCCTTCGACGGTGCGGTGGATACAGGACGGAACACAGATCGCGCTCACGCAAAAGGGCGATTATCCGTACGATGCGCACGTGCAGTTTGAGGTAAAGGCGTCGCGGGCGGCGGAGTTTGCGGTGAATCTGCGGGTTCCGGCTTGGGCGGAGGGAGCATCGGTATCGGTCAATGGCAAACCTGGAGCGACACGGGCCGGGAGCTTCGCGCGCGTTGAGCGAGAGTGGAAGAACGGAGACCGGATTGATTTGGAGCTTCCCATCACGACGCGGCTGGAAGCGATTGATCCGCAGCATTCGGAGACAGTGGCCCTGCTGGTGGGGCCGGTTGTGCTGTTTGCAATTACCGACGCAGAGCCCAAGGTGACGCGCGCTCAGTTGCTGGCGGCGAAGAAGACCGGAGCGCAGAGCTGGCAGGTAGAAACGGGGAGTGGGGCGATGAAGATGCTGCCGTTTACGGCGATTGGGGAGGAGGGGTATTCGACGTACTTACGGGTAACGTAGCCGGCGGCAAAGCGCGCCTTAGGATCGCGCCCAGAAGCTTGTCCCCGAAGTACGTGGAGCAAATCGTGCCCCAGATGATTTCGCCGAGAGTCGTGATTTCCCTGCCTAACAGGTGAACTTTTGGCGACGCCCAGATGGACGAACTTGCCGACGGGGAACCGCGCCGCAAGTGTTGGGTCTTGCGGCGCGCCATGTTCGGCTTCAGTTAGCCAGCCAAGCGGAGAATTCTGCCACCAACGATTACCTGACCGGGCTCCCGAATGCACGGGCACTGTTCCTACAATTGGACCGGGAGCTTGCGCGGGGCCAGCGGGAAAATTCGAATGTCGCCGTCATGGTGTGCGATCTGGACGGATTCAAACAGATTAACGATCGTTTCGGCCACCTGGAAGGAGACAAGACGCTCAAGCTCTTCGCCAACCTGCTGCGGGACGTGTGCCGCGAGTACGACTATGTGGCCCGCATGGGCGGCGACGAGTTTGTCATCATCGCACCCAACATGACACCGGATGTGGTCAGAGAAAAAGCTATTCTTCTGAACGCCCTGGCGCAACAGGCTGGCCACCAGGTGTGCGGCCAAGATCTCTTGTCCCTGAGCGTGGGGGCCTCCTTTTACCCGCAGGATGGGCCGGATGCAGAAAAGCTCCTGGCCGAGGCCGACCGGAAAATGTACGCGGCCAAGCAACTTCACTACGCACACTCGGAATTGGCATCGCCTCGCGGGGAGCAGCATTCTCGCCGGGTTTCGGTGAACTAGGATCCAGATGAAAAGACGGCTGTCGCCAAAGCCATGAATCCACTGCGCACCCACCTTGGAGGGGCAGCCCTTCGGTCCATACTCGGACCTTAACCGTTGAGGTCGTCAAGAGGAGTCAGCGACACAGAACCGGGAGGAGCTAAGGTCCAGTTTGTTGAGCCCCACTTCAGTGAGGCAGGTATCAGGATTCGAGGGGCAGGTCCCGGCTTTGTTCGTTGAAGCACAAAGCTTTGCGCCGACCTGAGCGGCACGACTTAAAGCCGTGCCCTTCCTGGTTCTTGCATTCCTTTTTCGTTCCTACAGCTTGGGCAGCACGATTCCCTTTTGTGACTGGTATTTGCCTTTGCGGTCGGCATAGCTGGTTTCGCAGATTTCGTCGGACTGGAAGAACAAGATCTGGCACAGGCCTTCGTTGGCGTAGATGCGGGCCGGCAGCGGCGTGGTGTTCGAGATTTCGAGCGTGACGAAACCCTCCCACTCCGGCTCGAACGGCGTGACATTGACGATGATGCCGCAACGCGCGTAGGTGCTCTTGCCCACGCAGATGGTGAGCACGCTGCGCGGAATCTTGAAATATTCGACCGAGCGGGCCAGGGCAAACGAGTTGGGCGGGACGATGCAGATATCGGTCTGCACGGTGACGAACGACTTTTCGTCGAAGTGCTTGGGGTCAACGATGGTGGAGTTGACGTTGGTGAAAATCTTGAATTCGTCGGCCACGCGCAGGTCATAGCCGTACGACGACAGCCCGAACGAGACCACGCCTTCCCGAACTTGCTTCTCAGAGAAGGGGTTGATCATGTCGTGTTCCATGGCCATCTTGCGAATCCAGCGGTCACTCTTCAGCATGGAGCTCCCTTAATAATTGAGTTATTGGGTGATTCTGTGATTGAGTGATTTGGGAAGTCTCGGTGCGATCGCTTCGTATGTCTTGAGCAACAAAATGAACACAATCGCCCGATCACCCAATGACTCAATCTGCTTTGGCTGGGTGCATGTCAGTTTACGGGATAGATGCTCCCGTTGACAATCTCGGTTATCTCCCCTAGCATCAATAACTTGAAGCATCATCTTGCGCCTGCAACGGGGAGCCTGTCGTGATCAAGCTCGACATTATCAACGAAGTGGTGGCCAAGACCGGCATCACCAAGACCAAGGCCGAGATGGCCGTGGAAACTGTCTTCGAGAGCATGAAGAAGGCGCTGGCCGGGGGCAACCGCATTGAACTGCGGGGATTTGGCGTGTTCAACGTGCGGCCGCGCAAAACCGGCATCGGGCGCAATCCGCGCACCGGGGCTGAGGTGTCCATTCCGCCGGGCCGGGCGGTGCGGTTCAAACCGGGCAAGGAATTGCAGTCGATTGACTAGTTGATCTGGTGCTTGACGAGCGGGCGCGGCGTCAGCGCTGGATGCAAGACACCATCAAGCGCAGCACCGGCCGCAAGCTCTTGGCCACGGGAAAGACCGCTTTCCACGTCCGATACAAATTTTCTTTCAGAACCAGCGTGAGTGCGCCGGGGTAGCTGACCGGGTGCTGGCAGAACTGCCGTTTGAATCGCGCCAGCGATCCGGGGCCGGGCCCCAGATTGTAGCGGCGCGCGCCCATGTGGTACATGTCGCGCATGGCGTGCCAGTGGAGAAAGATGGCGGCATGACGGTGTCTGGCGTCGAACGCCGCCAGCAGGCAGTGCGCGGTGCCGCGGTCGCGGAAGACCAAAGCTGTACCCACCATCTTGCCGTCCCGATGAGCGGAATAAACACGCACGCAATTGTGAGCCTGGGCCAGCCGCACCGTTTCCATGTAGACCGAGAGCGGGCGCTCCAGGCGAAAATGCTTGCGCCGTGCGCACTGCTGATGAAGCGGCCAGGACTCGGCCAAAGCCTCGGGGGAATCTCCGGAACGGAATTCGTAGCCCGCTTCTGTGGCCCGGCGCAGCTTGCGCCGCGCTTCACGGTCAAAGCTGACCAGGGTCTGGTCTTCACTCTCGAACTGCTCGACGATGTAGTCCGGGCAGCGGACGGGATAATCCAGGAAATAAGGAAATGCGTCAAATTCCTCGGCGTGGCCGGCCGCGGCAAGCTGCTGGAGAACCTGCGGGTCGGAGTGGGTAAAACGGATGAACATGTATCCCTGGGAGCGGGCCCACGCCAGCAACTCGGCAATGACCTCCCGCGAGAACTCCAGTTCGGGGTTGAGGCAGACAGGTCCGCGGAAAACCAGCCCGATTTTCGCCGGCCCAAAGCCCACGGTGAGAATGCTGATAAACGCGAGCGGGCGGTCTTGCGTGCCCCAAGCCAGGTACCGCGGGGTCAGCCAGAGCGGGCGATGCGGCTCGTTCCAGAAGGGGTACTGATAAAGCGAAGATTCGCTGCCCAGCAGCACGTCATTCCAGATCCGCAAATCCTGATGGCGCACTTCGAACCACGCCGCAGTGACTGTGGCGGGTGAGGAGCGCGCGCCGGCCCGGACGTCGGACCGCACCTCGATCTCAGGAATCGTGGTAACCAGACTCATGTCTGCAACTCAGTGCCGGGAAAAACGACTGCCGCTGGGGGACAACTTACGGCGTCAGGAGCCCCGGCCGATCCGGGATCACTAGCCAACAAAGTCCGGATAGCCTACTGAAGCCCTGGTGACATACTAGGCCCTCTTTTATGCGCCCAAAATGGCCCTCCCGTAATAGCCCGAAAGTGCTATTCCCAAGCCTCCCGGACCGGTTTCCAGGTAAAACGCCTTGGGCAGAACGCGTTGAAATCGCCGCGAACCCCGCGTTTTCGCCGCTCGTAGTAGCATCAAAGAACGGGCCTGCCATGAACTTGCGGCAAGAAAAGATCGCATGACGGAACCGAGTCCCCCGATTCCCACTTCCACGCTGGAGTACTACCATGCGCTGCCCCGGCCCGTGGGGCCGCCGCCACGGCAGCGCTATTGGCTGCATGTGTTGCTGCTGCTGGCCACAGTCTTTACCACGCTAGTGGTGGGAGCGCGCATGGAGTTCAACTTCCTGCACAATCTGCCGCCCTTTACCGCGGGCGACGAGTTCCTGCCCTTCTTTCCGCTGGAGTGGGCGTTGGCCCACCCCTCGCGGCTGCTTCTGGGGATTCCGTTTTCCGTGACTCTGCTGGGGATTCTGCTGGCGCACGAGATGGGGCATTATCTGTTCTGCCGCTATTACCGGGTGCACGCCACTCTGCCCTTCTTTTTGCCCGCGCCCACCATGATCGGCACGCTGGGAGCGGTGATCCGCATCAAGGCGCCGATCCGCTCGCGGGCCGCTCTGTTTGATATCGGAATTGCAGGACCGATATCGGGGTTTGTTGTGGCTGTGGTCACGCTGGCGGTAGCGCTGAGCGTTTCGAAGCCGCTCGCGCTGGCGCCGGGGTCGGGATCCTCGTCCTTGGAGTTGGGATTTCCCGCAATCTTCTACGTGATGCACGACCTGCTGCGCAGGGTTATGCCGGGCTATGTGATTGCCGGCCTGCCGTTGACGCGGGTCTATCTGCATCCGACGGCGGTAGCCGCGTGGGTGGGCATGTATGCCACGGCGCTCAACCTGCTGCCCAGTGGACAATTGGATGGAGGACACCTGGTGTACGCGCTGGCGCCGCGGGCGCACCGGGCTATTTCGTGGATGACCGTGCTGGCGCTGGTTTATCTCGGGCGCTTCAGCTTCGGATGGTGGATGTGGGCCGGGCTGATCACGGCCATGAATATTCTGACCTGGCGGCAGCGGCAGGCGCCGGAGTATCCCGAGCTTCCGTCGAACCGGTGGGCGCTGGCGGCGCTGGCGGGCATCATGCTGGCCCTGACGATTACAGTCACACCCTTCCAGATCACAGGGAGATAGTCGAAGACGCACCGTGCTCGCACTCGCGCTCGCCCGTGGATTCTCGTATACTGCCCCTATTCAATCGTTTTAATGGAGGGTTTGTCGTGAAGACCAAGGCCCCGATTTTGTTGTGTCTTATGGCATCCTTAGCGCTCAGTTCGAGGGGCGTCGCCCAGACTGTCGAGGTTGACGCCACACGCCCCACCAATCGCTTCGTGCCGAATGAGACTCTGGGCGCGGGCGTGGACCGCATTGCGGTCGAGGCGATTGACAAGGACTTGGTCCAGCCAACGCTCGGGCAGACACAGGCCTCGGGCTGGCAGCCGGTGAGTTACCGCCAGAATACTGAGCTCGCGGTTGAGGCCTGGCACTGGAACCCGCAAGGCGCCTGGAGCGACCCCAGCGGCAAAGGCTACTTCACCGGATCGGCGACGCCCACTGAGACGATTCGCTACTCTTACGGCTACGGCCTGCCGCGTCGCGGTTTCACGCGCAATGACGGCACCGAGAACGCGGGCTTCTCGCGGCTCACCGATGGCGATCTCGAAAGTTTCTGGAAGAGCAATCCCTATCTCAGCGAGCGCTTCACGGGAGAGAACGATGCGGTGCATCCACAGTGGGTAGTGCTCGACCTCGCTCAGACGCAGCAGGCCAACAGCATTCGCATCGCGTGGGGCGAACCATACGCCAAACGATACGCGGTACAGTACTGGACCGGAGACGACCCCATCAAATCCCCCACCCGCGGAGTCTGGGAAACGTTCGCCGGGGGTACGATCACCGCTGGAAAGGGCGGAACAGAAACCGTGCGGCTGAGCGGCAGCCCCTTGCCGGTGCGGTTTGTGCGCATCTGGATGACGGAGTCTTCAAACACCTGCGACGCCGACGGGCCGGCCGATCCGCGCAATTGCGTGGGCTATGCCATCCGCGAAATCTATCTGGGTATGGCCAGCAGTGACGGAGTTTTCCACGACATCGTGCGGCACACGCCCGATCAGGAGCAGACCACGACTTATTGCTCATCGGTTGATCCGTGGCATCAGCCTTCCGACCTGGGCTCGACCACGCAGGCACAGGTGGGATTTGATCTGTTCTTTACCAGCGGCGTCACGCGCGGGCTGCCGGCAATGATTCCCGTGGCGTTGATCTACGAGACGCCGGAGAACGCCGCTGCCGAGATCGCTTATCTGAAGAAACGCAACTATCCGATTTCCTACGTCGAGATGGGCGAGGAAGCCGACGGCCAGTACATGCTACCCGAAGATTACGCTGCCCTGTACGTACAGTGGGCCACGGCGTTGCACAAGGTTGATCCTGCGCTGAAGCTGGGCGGGCCATCGTTTCAGGGAGTGAACAAGGACATTGAGGTCTGGCCCGATGCGAACGGAAAGGTCTCGTGGACCGGGCGGTTTGTGGATTATCTTAAGCAGCACGGGCGCATGAACGATCTGGCGTTCTTTTCCTTCGAGCATTATCCCTACGATCCCTGCAAAACGCCTTGGGGCGTGCTCTACGACGAGCCGGAACTGGTGAGCCACATCATGCAGGTGTGGCACGAGGACGGCATTCCGGCCGACATGCCGATGTTCATCACGGAAGGAAATCTTTCATCGGGATCGAGTGAAACGTTTCAGGATATGTTTGCGGGCGTGTGGCTGGCCGACTACATCGGGTCGTTTCTGAACGCCGGAGGGAAGGGCGTTTATTTCTTCCACTATCTGCCGCTCCACATGGAACCGGGCTGCAACAGTTCGCCGGGAACGTTTGGGATGTTCACCATCAACGGCAACTACGAAATCCAGCAGCCGTTGGCGCAGTTCTTTGTGGCGCAACTGATCAATCTGGAGTGGGTGCAGCCGGGCACCGCGGAGCACCAGGTGTATTCGGCCAAGACAGACATTGAAGACGGCGCCGGTCACGAACTGGTGACGGCCTATGCAGTGAGACGCCCGGACAATCAGTGGTCACTGATGATCGTGAACCGCGATCAGCAAGCCGGGCACAAATTGCGGATCGCATTTCAGGGCCAGGGAGGCCCGGCAGGAACTTTCAGCGGGCCCGTGGAAATCTCGACGTTCGGGAGCGCGCAGTATCAGTGGCATCCAGCGCACACGCGGTTTATGGCGCACGCCGAGCACGCCGCCGAGCGCACGGTCACCGCGTACACTAAGGGCTGGGCCGATCCAGATGGGCCGATTGCGCACTCGAAGATGAACGTGGGCAAGGACACTTTGTATGAATTGCCGGCTGCTTCAGTGACGGTAATTCGGGGAATGATCGGCTCGCGATGAGGAAAAGGGAATGCATCCAAGACGACACGCCAAGAGCCAAGGCTAATAGCCAAGAGCGTTCTTCACATCAGCCACAGCGCGTCCACATCCACGATCACCTGGATGCGCGGAATCTTCTGCTGGGCGGCGTAGACCAGCATAGCGCGCAGAGTAGTGTTGAGCCTTTGTCTGCTGGGAGATTTCAGGACGAAGTGGTAGCGGTAATCGCGTTTCAACTTCACAATCGGCGCGGCCGCAGGGCCGAGCACGCGCACGCCTTCGTGGCGCGTCGTCTCGAACCACTTGCCCAGCATTCCTGACCACTGCAGCGCTTCCTCGAGCTTGGCGCTGCGCACCAGCACGTTGGCCAAAGCGGAATACGGTGGATAGTGCATCCAGCTGCGGAAGCGCAATTCCTTCTCGTAGAAGCCGGCGAAATCGTGCTGCGCGGCGTACTGGACGGCGTAGTGATCCTGAAAATAAGTCTGCAGGATTACTTTGCCTGGCGACGCGCCGCGCCCGGCGCGGCCGGCCACCTGCGTGAGCAACTGGAACGTGCGCTCGGCAGCCCGGAAATCGGGCAGGCCGAGAGCCACATCGGCCCCGACCACGCCCACCAGCGTCACGCCGTGAATATCGTGGCCCTTGGCGATCATCTGCGTGCCGACGACGAGATCGAGTTCGCCTTCGTTCAGCGCGTTCAGCGTACGCTCGAAATATTCGTGGCCGCGCACGGTGTCCCGGTCGAGCCGCGCGATGCGTGCCTGCGGAAACAGGCCGTGCAGCAGTTCTTCCAGCTTTTCGGAGCCGGTCCCGAGAAAATACACGTACTCGCTGCCGCAATGCGCGCACGCCTTGGGCACGGGCGCCGTGTAGCCGCAGTAGTGGCAGATCATCCTGTGCTCGCGTTTGTGATGGGTAAGGGCGATGGCGCAGTTGGCGCATTCCAGCTTCTTGCCGCAGGTGCGGCAGAGAACGACCGGAGAGTATCCGCGGCGATTGAGCAGCACCAGGACCTGCTCTTTGCGGTCGAATCGTTCCTGAATTTCAGCCGCGAGCTTGCGCGCGATGACCTGCTCGTGGCCGGTTTCCTGGAACTCCTGGCGCATGTCTATGATTTCGACTTCAGGCAGTGGCCGCTGCTCGACACGGTCGGGCAGTTCGATCAACGCGTACTTGTTCTTCTTAGCATTGAAGTAGGACTCGAGCGACGGCGTGGCCGAACCGAGAACGACAACCGCGTTCGCCATTTTCGCGCGCATAACGGCAGTGTCGCGGGCGTGATAGCGCGGCGTTTCCTCCTGTTTGTACGAGGCGTCGTGTTCCTCGTCCACGATGATGAGGGCGAGATCGGCCACCGGTGCAAACACTGCCGAGCGCGTGCCCACCACCATGCGCGCCGCGCCACGCTTGATGCGATGCCACTGCTCGGCCCGTTCCTTGTCAGAGAGCGCCGAATGCAGAATCGCGACTTCATCCCCGAAGATCTGGTGCAGATCGGCGGCGACGGCGGGGGTCAGGCCGATTTCGGGGACGAGCAGGATGGCTGAACGCCCGGCTTCGAGCACGGCACGCATGCCGGCCAGATAGACGGCGGTTTTCCCCGATCCGGTTACGCCGTGCAGCAACATGCCGGAAAACTTCCGCGCCTCTACTCCCCCGCAGAGTGCTTGGAGCGCGGAAGTTTGTGCGTAGCTGAAATCGAAGTCAAAGGGAGACGGGCGCGGCTTCGCGCGCGAGACGGTGAAGTCGGCAGGTTGCTCAACGATTTCGACCAATTCGCGCCGGACCAGCGTGCTGAGCGTGGTGCGCGGAACATCGAGCGCGTGGAGCGTCTCGATAGGTACCCGGCCGCCGGAAGCGGCGAGCGTGTCGAGGATCTGGCGCTGGTTGTCGTTCAACTTTCCGTCCGCGGACTTGAGCACGGCGATTTTGACGGTGCGCGTGGCGTCCTGCGCAGCGGACACATCTTCGCGGGCGAGCCAGTTCTTGCGGACCATGCCATTCAGGATCGCGCGGGAAACCCGGGTGGCGGAGCGAAGCGTTTCCTCGCGGACGAGAGCGGCTCCCTCAGGGGCTAAAGCCCTGTTTCCGGCAGACTCTGACGGCACGGCTGAAGCCGTGCCCTTCCCGTTCGTGCCCGCCCCGGCCGTTTCCACCCCCGCCGCTCCCTGCCCAGGCATTCGCTTCCGGGCCGCGCCATCCCCAGCCGTTCGCTCGGAATTGAATTCTTCTTGTACGGCCCGGGCGGCCAGATAGTCGAGCACGCGGAACTCTGCCGCCTGCTCCTCCGGCGTGCGCCGCGAGCGCGCGGACGATCCGGACATGCCTGCGAGGTGCAGCGCCAGCTGGCCGTCTTCTGTGATGCGATATGCGATGGAGCGTTTGAACTCGGCGTTCAGAGGGAGCATGGTGCGGAAAACTTCGCCGAGCGGGGCGAGGTAGTAGTCGGCGATCCAGCGGCCGAGCCGCAACAGTTGCGCATCGAGCACCGGCGTGGCATCGAGCACGCTGAAGATATTTTTCGCGGTGACGGAAGGTTTGCGGTCGTGCACCTCGACCACGATGCCCGTTGTGCGTTGCTGGCGAAACGGAACGAGTACGCGCCCGCCGACCACCGGCGTGGCGCCGGCCGGAACACGGTAGGTGAAGACCATGTCGAGCGGCACGGGCACGGCAACGTCGCAGAATTCGGGCATTCTTTCTCAGTGAAACGGCAATCCGCGGATAGCAGCGACGCCCGAGGAAAGGTGAAGCGCTCTTATTCCGCGGCCTTCTTGGGCGGTTCCAGACCGAGGTATTTCATCACCATCTGCAAGTCTTTCCAGGCCTCGCCCTTTTGGCGCGGATCGCGCAGAAGAAACGCAGGATGGTAAGTCACGGCCAGCCGAGCTCCCGGCCACGAAGCGTCGCGCGAGCCTGCCGGCAGGAAATCGTAGAAGCGGCCGCGCAGTTCCGACATGGGCGCGTTGATGGCGAGCAGGTTTTTCGCCGATACCGCTCCGAGCGCCACGACGACTTTGGGCTTGATAACGGCGATCTGCCGCATGAGAAACGGCGAACAGGTTTCGCACTCGTCACGCTCGGGCGTGCGGTTGCCCGGCGGACGGCATTTGACCACGTTCGCGATGTAGACATCGTCGCGCCGGATGCCCATCGCCTTGATCATGTTGTTGAGCAACTGGCCGGCGCGGCCCACGAATGGCTCTCCCTGGGCGTCTTCATCGGCGCCAGGACCTTCACCCACGAACATCAGTTCCGCCCGCGGATTGCCCACGCCGAAAACAATCTGCTTCCTGCCCTGCTTGTGCAGCTTGCAGCGAGTGCAGTCGCCCAGATCTTCACGGATCAGTTGGAGCGCGGCCACGGGATCAGAAACGCCCTGCTCTGGTTTGGGGGTCAGAACCTCAAAGATGTTTTCCTCAGCGACGGTTGCGACCACGGCGGATTTTCTCAGGGCCATTTCCTCTCGCAATTCTGGCTGGAACAGGGAAGATGAGTCTGCGACTTCGATCTGGATTGCGGTCGTTCCGGTTGAGTCCGCAGCTCGCGGCTCGCGCCGGTAGAAATCGTAGATGCCCAGTTCGTTGTAATAGCGCAGGCGCTCTGAGAGCGCGCGCCGCAGAGCCGGGTCAAGACTTTGGGTCATGGGGTTTCCCGATTGTAATGCAGATGCGTGAGGAAAACGCGGTCAGACTTTCACAGGCGAGCGGCGCTGCTGGCGCAGGCGCACCACCTGGTCAAGGACGCGCTGGGCAACTTCCCATTTGGTGGTTTCGGGCACCTCGACGACCTCGTCGCGGCTGATGATGGTCACTGCATTGCGGTCGGAGTCAAAACCCACGCCTTCGCGGGAAACGTCGTTGACGACGATGGCGTCGAGGTTCTTGGAGACCAATTTTTGACGGGCGTTCTCCAGGACATTTTCCGTTTCGGCAGCGAAGCCAACGACGATCTGCGAAGTCTTCTTCGAAGAAAGTTCTTTCAGAATGTCGGGCGTGGCCTCGAGTTCCAGATTCATCGGGCCCTTGCGCTTGATCTTCTGCCCGGCAGTAACTTTCGGACGATAGTCGGAGACGGCCGCGGTCTTGATCACGATACTAGCCTGCGGCAGCAGTTTCAGTACGGCGTCCCGCATTTCCTCGGTAGATTCGACGGGCGTGACTTCCGCGGCCCCGGGCGCGGTGAGCGAGGTTGGTCCGCTGACCAGAAGAACGCGCGCCCCGCGGCGCAGCGCGGCTTCCGCCAGGGCGTATCCCGTGCGCCCGCTCGAGCGGTTCGTAATGTAACGCACGGGATCGATTTTTTCGCGCGTGGGACCGGCCGTGATCAGCAGGGTCTCGCCGCTCAAATCCTGCGACGCACCAAGGGTCTCAAGCACCGCGGCGACGATCGTCTCGTTTTCGGCAAGCCGTCCCGCTCCGGTCATACCGCACGCCAGATAACCTGAGCCCGGTTCGACTACCTTGACGCCGCGCTGGCGCAGAATCGCGAGATTCGCCTGCGTGGCTGGATGGTTCCACATATTGACGTTCATCGCAGGCGCCACAACCACGGACGCGGTAGTCGCCAGATAAAGCGTCGTCAGAAAATCGGTAGCGATGCCCTGTGCGAAGTGGGCCAGCACATCGGCCGTGGCAGGGGCGACCACGAGCGCATCAATGGACTGCGCGACCGCGATGTGCTCGATGGCCGAGTCAATATTCGGCTGCTGCCCTTCGCCCGGATTTTCGCCCGGCGCGAACATTCCCGTGATGACTTTTTCTCCGGAAAGGGCGGCGAAGGTGAGAGGCCTTACAAATTCCTGGGCGGCGCGGGTCATGACCACCTGCACACGAATGCCGCGGTCTTGCAACAGGCGGACAATTTCCGCTGCTTTGTAGGCCGCGATTCCGCCGGTAACGCCGAAAGCAATCTTCATGAAATTTTGATTGTTGATTCCTGATTGTTGATTCAAAACCGTTGATCCCGAGCCCGCGGTTTCGCAATCAACCAACTACGCTCACGAAATCAACAAATCCCTTAGTCCTGGCCCAGCGCCTTGTCGAGCGCTTCGGCCGCTTGCTCGGCAACGGTGCGGGTTTCGGGAATCTCCCACTTCACTTTGCCGGCGCGGATTTCATCCTGCGCGATGCGGCAGGGCTTGCGGGAACTGGTATCCACCACGGGCGGCGCGCCAGACTGAAGTTGGCGCGCGCGCCGCGCCGCCACCAGAATGTACCGGTAGTTGCTGTCGAAGCCTTCAATCAACTTCATTTGACTCTCCCTCGATGATTAGGTCTGCAGTTGAATCAGTGCCGAGCGTTCGACGAATTTCCCAGAGGTCAACCAGGCGTCCGGCTGGCCCGCGGCTTGCTTTCTTCCGGCCCCAACATCCGACCCTTCTCTAGCCGGGCGTTGTCTAGATGATACCGCGAATCCTAACTGCGCGCCGAGGAGGCAGCCCCAAAGGAAGCCAGAATGGGACGCACCCGGTCGGCTACGTTGGCCAACCGGCAGCGCTCGGCCAGGTCCGCGCTTCCCTGCTCCTCCGGGGAAAGGCTGCGGTCCGCCTGTCGCCATCGTTCTGACATGACAATCGCCTGCAGGCTTTCGACGGACTCCTCAAGATCGTCGTTGATCAAAATGTAGTTGTACCGGTCGTAGTTCTCAATCTCACCACTGGCGGTGACCAAGCGGCGCTGAATGACATCTTCGGCGTCTTCACTGCGCTTGCGCAGACGCCACTCCAGCGTCTTGCGGTCGGGCGGCAACACGAAGATGCTGACCGCGGCGGGCACTTTGTGCTGGACCTGCTTGGCGCCCTGCACATCAATGTCGAGCAAGAGATCGTGCCCCTTCGCCTCGGCTTCCTTCAGGAACCGCCGCGCCGTGCCGTAGTAGTTCCCGAAGACATTGGCATGCTCCAGAAACTCATCGGCGCGGATCATCAGTTCGAATTCTTCGCGGGGAACGAAATGGTACTGCTTGCCGTTCTGCTCGCTGCCGCGGGGAGCGCGCGTAGTGTAGGAAATGGAAAAGTCGAGATCCGGAACCAGCTTGAGCAGTTCGTTGACCAGGGTGGACTTCCCCGATCCGGATGGGGCCGAGATAATGTAGACGAGCGGCTTGTGCGGCGGGATCATTCCAGATTCTGCACCTGTTCACGCGATTTTTCGATCTCGGCCTTCATGGCCAGGCCGGCTTCTGTAATTTTCAACGCTTCGCCGGCCAGGCCGGAAGTCTTCGAAAGTAGGGTGTTGGCCTCGCGGTTCATTTCCTGCAGCAGGAAGTCCAGTTTCTTGCCGACCTCACCGCCTTCGTCGAGCAGCCCCAGGAAATGCTGCGCGTGGGTTTCCAGACGTACGATTTCTTCCTGGATGTCGCTGCGGTCCACCAGAAGCGCGGCTTCCTGCAAAATGCGCTCCCGGTCCACGCTGGCGCCGAGCAAATCCTGCAAGCGCGACTGCAACCGTTCGCTGTAGTTCTGCAGGACCGCGCGGCGATGCTGCTGCACGCTGCGGCTGGCTTCCTGCAGGTGCGCCATGCGATCGCGCAGTTCGCGGGTGATGCCTCGGCCCTCTTGTTCGCGCATTTCATTGAGCCGGCTCAGGGCCTCGTCCACTTTGGCCATGACGGCGCCCTCAATTTCTCCATCGGCAGTTTCGCCGGCCGAATCCAGCGCGCCGGGAATGCGCAGAACTGCATTGAGATCGGGATCCGGGGGCAGAGCGAACTCGGCAGCGGCCGTGCGGAAGGCGGCAATGTAACCGCCGATCAGTTCTCGATTCAGCGAGAACGTATCGCTGGTGGTGCGCTCCAGGCTTAACGTCACTTCCACGTGGCCGCGCGCCATCTTCTCTTTCAGCAGGCGGCGCAGTTGCATCTCGAGCGAGTCGGTGCCGGAAGGAAGCCGAAAGTGCAAATCCAGGAAACGATGGTTCACTGACTTCAGGGAAAGTGTGAAAGCGAGCCGCGCGTGGGGTTGAGCCGAAGCCGCCGAGTTGGCGCCGTTCGAGCGCTGCACTTCCCGCTGCGCTTCACCTCTCACCTGGGCATAACCTGTCATGGAGCGTATGGGCATAGGGCCGTTGTTTGTCCTCAAGTTTTCGCGACTGCCTTGGGCGCGTCCATATTGGCGAACTGCAGTTCGTAAAGCCGCCGGTAGGTGCCCAGCTTGCGCATCAGTTCCTCGTGCGCACCGACGTCGGCAATCGTGCCATTTTCGATCACCACGATGCGGTCGGCGCGGCGCACAGTAGAAAGCCGGTGGGCAATCACGAGCACGGTTCGTCCGCTCATCAGGTTGTGCAGCGCGGACTGTACCAACGCTTCGGACTCGCTGTCTAGCGCCGAAGTCGCTTCATCCAGAATCAGGATGGGAGCGTTCTTCAGCAGGGCGCGGGCGATGGCCAGGCGCTGACGCTCACCTCCGGAAAGACGCACGCCACGTTCCCCGATCATCGTATCGTACCCCGAGGGCAGGGCCAGAATGAAGTCGTGGGCCAAGGCCGCGCGCGCCGCAGCTTCGACCTCTTTCATGGGAACGTGAGGCTGGCCGTAGGCGATATTGTTGCGCACCGTGTCGTTGAACAAAATCGTATCCTGGGTCACGATGCCCACCTGCGCGCGCAGCGAGGCCAGGGTCACGTCGCGCACGTCGTGGCCGTCAATGAGCAGGCGCCCGCCGGTCACATCAAAAAAGCGGGGAATCAGATGGACCAGCGTGCTCTTGCCCGCGCCGCTGGAGCCGACCACGGCCACAACCTCGCCGCGCTTTACCTCAAGCTCAATGCTCTTCAGGATTTCGCGGCCACCATCTTCATTGCCTTCGTAGGAAAAGCAAACGCCTTCGAAGCGGATGCTCTGGCCAAATCGCGGAAGCCGCTTCGCGGCCGGCTTTTCCGCCAGAGCATCTTCGGTGTCCATGAACTCAAACAGTTGCGACGACGCGCCCAGAGCCTGCTGAAAACTGTTGTTGAAGATTGCGAACTTGCGCACCGGGTTGTACATGCTGAGGACCAGGCCGACGAAGGTTACGAAATCGCCCGGCGTGAATTCATTGTGAACGATTTTGCTGCGCCCCAGCAACAACAGCAACGCAATGGCAATCGCTCCAAAGATGTCCATTAGCGGAGAACTGATCGCGGCCGCCGCCACATAACGCAGGTTGGCGTGGAACAATCGTTGCGCCGCTTTGCGAAATCGCGCGACTTCCCACGATTCCATGCCAAAGGCTTTGACGATGCGATTGCCGGTGATGGTCTCGTGAAGGATGTTCTGCACGTCGGCAAGTTGATCCTGCCCGGTCCGGGTCGTAGAACGGACCCTGCGCCCGATCCTCGCCGAAGAAATGATGATGAATGGGAGAAATAATAGCAGGACCCAACCGAGGCTCCTCCCCATAATAATGACGGCGATGGCAAGAAACCCAAAACTGAAAAACTGCTGCAGAAATTCCGCCAGCACGCTCGACATGGCGAACTGCACGCGCTCCAGATCGTTGATGATGGTCGAAATCAGCGTCCCGGTCGTGTGTTTGGTGAAGAATGCCGCCGACCGCCGCAGCACCGAGTTGTACAAATCGTTGCGCAGGTTCGTAATCATCCCATACCCGGCATGGCTAACCAGGTAGGTGCCGCAATAATCGAAAATCCCTTTCAGCACGGTTGAGGCCACCAAGGCATAAGCGACGATGGTCCAGGCGTTGTGGAAGTGGGACGGGACGAACGACTGGAGGTAGACTACCTTCCCGATCTTGGGAATCGTGAAAAGAACTATGTTTTCCGAACCGGAGGCGGGATTCAACACGCGGTCGAGCACCGGCTTGAGCAGGATCAAGCGGAAGGCTTCGAGGAAGCCGACTCCCGCCAGCAGCACCACCCCTGGCAACAACTGCACTAGGAAGGGAAACACGTAGCGAAGGAGGCGCGTCAGTTGCCGCATGGGGCTCCCAGGCGGATCAGGGCGCAATCGCTGGCTGCCGATCGAGTAGGCATGAGGTGCAAGGGCCTATTCTACTTGAGTCGCTGTCTCGGAGAGCTGGCGACCCGGCTTCCGTTTGCTTTCTACTTCGGGCTGTCTACTTCGGGCTGTCGCGGTGCACAACTTTCACGCGGTATCCAGCGCGCCGCAGTTGCTTGCCCACTTCCTCGGCGATCATGACGGAGCGATGCTGCCCGCCAGTGCAGCCGAAGGCAATGGTGAGATAACTCTTGCCTTCATGGATGTAGTGGGGCAGCAGGTAAATCAGTAGATCGGAGATGCGCGAGACGAACTCCCGGGTTTGCGGGAACGATCGGATGTACTTGGCCACCCGCGGATGCCGCCCCGTCAGCGGCCGGAACTCGGGCACAAAATGTGGATTGGGCAGGAAGCGCACATCGAAGACCAGGTCGGCGTCCTCCGGCACTCCCTGGCGGAAACCGAAACTGACACACGAGACCAGAATGCCCTTCTCCGGCGACTGCTCGTGAAAACGCTCATTAATATGCGCCCGCAGTTCGTGAACGTTGAACTTGGAGGTGTCAATGACGAAGTCGGCGAAGCGGCGGATCGCGCCCAGATGGCGCCGTTCCGCCTTGAGCGCCGCTTTCACCGGCGCATCCGTGCCCAGAGGATGCGGCCGGCGGGTCTCGCTGAAACGCCGCACCAGAACCGTGTCGGAGGCTTCCAGGAAGACCACCTTGGTCGGAATCATGCGGCGCACCGACTTCAGAATCCCGGGCAGCTTCTCCAGTTTGGAGCCTTCGCGCACGTCCACCACGAGCGCCGTGCGACGAATCTCGGCCGACTGCACCGCCAGTTCCGCAAATTGCGGGATCAATTCGACTGGCAGGTTGTCCACGCAGTAATAGCCGAGGTCCTCGAAGGCCTTCAACACCGAGGCCTTCCCCGACCCGCTCATGCCGGTGATGATGACCAGTTCGGGCGAGTGCGGTGTGGCGGGCGCGGCAGTGCGGGAAGACTTTTTCCCGCCGCCCTTTAAGCTCTTTCGCGTCTGTCCTGGGGACTTCCGGGGCGCCATGCACTGGATAGTAGCATCGAAGCCCGCCCCCTGGCTTTCCCTCGGCGATTGCCAACTGTGATACCAGCGGGATGGTGACGGTGCGAGGTCCAGCGACGCCAAAGGCAGGTTTCCCGGAGAAATCCAAGAATCGCAAAACCAGTTTGTCTCCATCCCGTGCGGGCGGGTAATCTAGTGCGGCATGAAAAAATTCGAAGACCTCACCGAACGCGAAGTGCTCGCCCTGGCCATCTCGCTCGAGGAAGAAGACGAACGGGTTTACGCCGACTTTTCCGAGGGCCTGCGCCAGGACTACCCAGGCACCGCTTCCATGTTCGAAGGCATGCGCGAGGAAGAATCGGGACACCGCCGCCGCCTGCTCGAACTCTACCGCCAGAAATTCGGCGAGCACATCCCCCTCATCCGCCGCCAGGACGTGCGCGGATTCGTGGAGCGTCCGGCTCTGTGGCTGGTGCGCCCGCTGCGCATTGAGGCCGTGCGCAAGGAAGCCAGCACCATGGAAGTCGAGACCCGCCGGTTCTACGAGAAGGCGGCGGCGCGCACCCAGGACGCGAGCATCCGGCAACTGCTTGACGATCTCGCCAACGAAGAACGTACGCATGAAACCCGCGCCCAGGAACTCGACAAGGAGAAACTGCCGGCCAACGTGAAAGAGGATGAAGAGCGGGCCGAGCGCCGCTTATTCGTATTGCAGATCGTGCAACCCGGGCTGGCGGGACTGATGGACGGTTCCGTCTCTACCCTGGCGCCGGTGTTCGCCGCCGCCTTCGCGACCAAGAACAGCGGGGATGCATTCCTGGTGGGCTTGGCGGCCTCAGCGGGCGCGGGCATCAGTATGGGTTTCGCCGAGGCGCTCTCGGATGACGGAAGCCTTACCGGGCGCGGGCATCCCTGGTTTCGCGGCTTGATTTGCGGGGCCATGACAGCCGTGGGAGGGATCGGACACACTCTGCCATTTCTTTTGAAGGATTTCCGGCTTGCACTGTGGGCTGCCGGAGCGGTAGTAGTGGCGGAGTTGGGCGCGATCACGTGGATCCGCAAGCGCTACATGGATACACCCTGGGTTTCAGCGGCGCTGCAGGTGGGATTGGGTGGTGTGCTGGTGTTCATCACTGGCGTGTTGATCGGGAGTTCTTAGAGGCGCGGCTTCCGAAAGTGAAAGGCAGCGGACAAGAGTGTCCGCTCCACAGCACCCGAAGATCAAAAGCCCCGCCTTGTCTCGCCAAGAGCGGCGAGACCAGGACGGGGCACCCGGCTGACCTTATTCTTACGGCACTTCAATCAACTGCATTTTGCCGTCGCGGGCGCGGTGCAGAACCATTACTTTGCCTTTGGGATCGCGAAAGATGAAGACGTCGCGGTCGCGGAAGTGGGCTTCTTTGATCGCCTCTTCCAGCGTCATGGGGCGCATGGCGACGGCGTCGTTGGTGCGGACCAGGTGAACTTCGGTGGTCTTGGCCACGGCGGGATACTTATGGACCACGACCGGGACTGCGGTCTTCTCCGACAGGCCGACCGCGGTTTGCAGCTCTTCCTGAGGCGACGAATGCCCGCCGTTCCACTTCTTGACTTCCTCGCTCTTGCGCGCCGAGCGCTTCTTGGCCTGCCACTTGGTCTTGTACTTGATCGCCTGTTTTTCCAGGTGGTCGAGGGCTTCGCTGACGGCGATCATCATGTCCTTGGCCTGAGCCAGGCCGACCAGCGGGCCGTTGCGCGGGCTGATGGTGATTTCGGCTTTGTGGCGGTGCTTTTCGACGGCGAGGATGACCTTGGTTTCAAATCGGTCGCCTAGAATTCTGCGGATTTTTGCGAGGCCGGTTTCGACTTCCTTACGGATGGTGGGAGTGACTTCGTAGTGTCTTCCCGTGTATTCCACGTTCATGAGCGCCCCTCCTTAGATTCTATCCTTGAGCAAAAACGGGCACTGCATTTAGGGTCCTTGGTCGTTGGTCTTCGGTCGTTGGTCTTCGGCCGTTAGCTCGGCCTCATGGACGTATCGCTGTTGCCGACGGCCAACGACGTTTCTATTTCTTTACCCGGCGCTGGTGCGTGCTCGGGATGCGCATGTCCTCGCGGTATTTGGCCACCGTGCGGCGGGTCACCTGAATGCCCTGCGATTGCAGAATCCGGGTGATCTGTTCGTCGGTCAACGGACGGCTGGGGTCTTCTTCTTCGATGAGCTTCTTGACGCGGCGCTTGAGGATGAGCAACGAAGTTCCGCCACCCTCGGGGCCCTGCACGCTCTCGCTGAAGAAGTAGCGCAGCTCGAATACGCCCTGCGGTGTGTGGGCATATTTGCTGGCCACAGCACGGCTTACCGTAGAAGGATGCACGCCGATTTCTTCGGCCACCTCCTTGATCATCATGGGTTTGAGAGAGTCTATTCCCCGTTCCAGAAAATCCTGCTGGCGGGCGACGATGCAATAGCAGACCTTGGTGATGGTCTGCTTGCGCTGCTCGATATTCTTGATGAGCTGGATGGCGCTTTTGTAGCGCTCTTTGAGGTAGTCGCGGGTGTTCTTGTCGTTGCCGTCGGCGCGGGTGAGCAGCTTCTTGTAAGCCGGGTTCAGGCGAAGCTGGGGCAGGTCTTCGTCGTTCATCAGGACGAGCCACTCGTCGCCGTGCTTGACGAAGGCGACGTCGGGCTCGATCAGGCGCGCCTGGACCTTGTTGTAACGCAGCCCCGGGCGCGGATCGAGGGTGCGGATGTAATTGAGGGCCTGCTCGACGGCTTCTACCGGGCGCTCGATGGCCTTGGCAATCTCTTTGTGCCGCTTGTTCTGCAGGTCGCGCAGATGATGGTCCACCACCGCGGTCGCGTCCGCCAGAACCTGCGCCGTGCCGTTGCCGTTCTTGTGCAGCGCGAGTTGGGCCTGGTGGTAACGCAACTGGCAGAGCAGACACTCTCTTAAGTCGCGGCAACCGACGCCCGGAGGATCCAACTGGCGGACCACTTCCAAAGCCTCTTGCAGATCCGCAGCAGAGAATCGCGGCTGGAAAGCGGGCATTGGCGGGGCCGGGGCCGGTCCCGGCGCGGGAGCGGCAGCCGTGGCAGCATCCCCGAAGCCCGCCGCATGCGAGCCTTCTGTGAACTCGGCTCCGGACTCAGGCGATGATGCGACTTCCCCGTCATCGCCAAGGCCGGCGTCCCCAAGGCTGACCTTCTGGGGGCCAATCCTCTCCAACTCATCGAGCTCAAATTCCGGACCGGCGATCCCTCCCGAACTTTCCGGGGCTGACTCTTTGACGATGTCGGCGAGGCCCAGGGCCTGCGCTTCGCTCACGATGTTCTTGGCCGTCTCGGCGTCAACTTCCGGCGATGCCGGAGGCGCCACGCCCAGCAGTTCGTCGTCACTGCCGATCAGATATCCGTCTTCATTCAGGTTGCCCACGATCAGGTCCGCGGCCTCGCGCACCTCGGGCCGCAGGCTCAGCGCGCCGAGCTGCCACGACAAGTGGTCAGTCAGATTGGTGGGCTTGGAGAGGAAATTCTCAAACGACGGCCGCTCGATCTCCTCCATCTCGCTGTGGGTGCGGTATCCGGGATCGAGGTAATCCTGAAAGAACGAGCCGAAATCGATCTCTTCGAACGGATCTTTCTTTTCAACTGCGGTGATGGGATTTTCTTCGTTGGTGGCAGCAGCGGCGCGCTCGCGGTCTTCCTCTTTCTTGCCGACTTCATCGAGCAGAGGAACCGAGTCTTCCAGCTCTTCGAGAACCGGGTTCTCGACCATCTCGGCGGTGATCATGTCCTTGAGCTCAAGCTTGTTGAGCGCCAGGACGGAGACCATCTGCACCAGCCCCGGAGTAAGGATCTGGCGCTGCGAAAGCTTGACGCTCAGTTTGTGCTGTAATAACACCATGTTTCAAGGTTTCAAAGTTTCAGGGGTCTTCATAGATCGCAACTCTTCAATGATCGCCCTGAGCTCCGCAACTGCTCCCTCATCCATCTCCCCGGGTCTATTTACCAGAGGACTGAGCTTGTCGCAGCGCTTTCTGTATTTCTCGACCCTTGGGTCTTGTCGTCTTGTTTCTGCAAAATCGCACCACTCTATCGAGTCTGGCGTTTCCCGCAGAAATCGGTCGACAACCGCTGCTGCTTCTGCGGGAGTCATGTCGGGTTTCCATTGCACCCCAGAAATGTGCTTCGACGTGAACCACATCGATGGAGGCCAAAGATTTATGTGAGGATTTCGCATTTTCCCAGTCTTTGAAACTCTGAAACCTTGAAACTTTGAAACCTGCTTTTCTCACACCAGCGAGAAACTCTCTCCCAAGTACACTCTTCTCACATCCGGATCGCCCGCCAACTGGCTGGGCTGTCCCTGACGGAAAATTCTGCCGTCATCAATGATGTAGGCCCGGTCGGTCACCGACAGCGTTTCGCGCACGTTGTGATCCGTAATCAGCACTCCAATGCCGCTCGCGCGCAGGCCGCTGATGATCTTCTGCAAGTCGAGCACGGCAATCGGGTCAATCCCGGAAAACGGTTCGTCCAGCAAAATGAAGGTGGGACTGATGCACAGACAGCGCGCAATCTCAACGCGCCGCCGCTCCCCACCGGACAGGGCATATCCGCGGTTCTGCCGGATGTGCTCCAGCCCCAGCTCATCAATGAACTTTTCCATCTTCTCGCGGCGCTCGTGCCAGGACATCGGCTGCGCCTCTAACACCGCGAGGATGTTCTCTTCGACCGTCAGTTTGCGAAAAACCGAAGCTTCTTGTGGGAGATAACTGATGCCATACTGGCGGGCCCGTAGATACATGGGAACGTCGGTGATGTCCTGGTCGTCGTACAAAACGCGGCCAGTATCGGGAGGGATCAGGCCAACGATGGCGTAAAAAGTGGTGGTCTTGCCCGCGCCGTTAGGTCCAAGTAATCCAACAACTTCGCCCTGTTGGACCCGCAGGCTGACCCCGTTCACGACGCGCCGGCCACGATACGATTTGCCAATTTCTTCCGTGGCTAGGGTACGCATTTATCTTGCCATTTACCGGGCCACTCGCGTTTGAGTTACCACAGGAGTACTTGCTTCGCCTTCTACGAGCACCCTATCATCGCGTCTAAAGAAAGTCAACGAAACCCCGGTAATCTTGCCCTGTTCGGCATCAAAAATGCTAGGAGGCCCCCCGGTGAGGACGAACTTGTCCTCCGCTGCGGTGTAAACCAGCTGTTGCCCCTCGGCCCGGCGGTTGGGCTGGTGGATCACCACGTCGCCCTGGGCGACCATCCGGTCGAGCTGCCCGGGCCCCGCAAACGATTGATTTCGGGCTGGATTGGAGGTTTGGCTCCGGGGCAGCAGGTAGGCATCTGCGGTCTTGGCAGTCGCGGTGAAGTCTGCGCACTTGGCCAGCACGCCGCCCTCATAGTGGACCTTCCTGTCGGCATCGGCGTAGGTGAGCTGCGCCGCCGTGATCGCTAGCGGACTCACCTTCGAGGGTTGGACTTTCCCTGCTGGGATCCCATCACCTTGAACTTTCTCGGCTTGAACCAGAATCGTCTGCACCGGTTCGGCGGGTGTGCCTTGTGCCGTCACAAGCCGCCGGTCCCGGTCGAACTGCAGCGAAGGCGCTTCGATGACGTTGGCATCCTGCCAGAGACGGGCACGGCCCGTGTACACGGCCACTCCAGGATTGCTGTGCGCCGTCATGGTGCGTGCCGTAACGTGAATCGGGGAGGCCGACGCCAGGAGCGCTCCGTCCGGCTGCTCTTTCAGGTCGCTGTAAGTGCTCTTCACGTCGCCGTCTGCCACCACATCGCCGGTCGCCCGGTTAATGCGGATGGTTTTCGCCGTGGTAGCCATCGAGCCGTTCACCACGCGTCCCTCGGCCAGCACCAGCATCTGGTCGGCAGGGGTATAGCGGGCCCGACCGGCGAAAGCCTGCGTCCGCTTGTCGGGCGTTTGCCCGTCGTCGTAGGCTACGGTCCCCTGCTGGGTGATCGCCTCCATCCCTCCCTGGGCTAAGAAGGTCGCATCCACCGACTCGCTGGTGCTGACCCGATCCGGCTGTCCGGGCGCCGAGTTGACGATGCGTGCGTCCGGCGCTCCGTGAATTGAGCTCAGGTGATTGCGGGCAACGCCCGTTCCCGGCCCGTCGGCGGCAAACCTCGCCTCGAATCGGACGGCGGTCACCACGGTTCGCTGCGCGGCGGAAGTTGGCGCGGTGGCCGCGTTGGGATCCGGCGTGGGTACGATCACGATCTGGGCCGCGCCCGAGGTCACGGCTCGCTCCAGGATATGTCCCTGCGCGATGCTGAAGTCAATCACCGGCGCGGTAAGTTCGAAATCCTGCGGCCCGGAGGAAGCGGTCCCGGGCTTCGCGGTTGCCGTTGTCGTTGGCGTCCTTGATCCCCCGGCTTTCTGCGCCAGGCGCGCTCCCTCCATCGCGTGAACTCTCTCCAACTGGTTCTGGCCGGCGAATTCCAGGATCACACGGCCAGCGTCACCCTGCATGGGCTGAGTTCCGGTCTGCTGGAAGTGAACTTTGCCACTGAGAGTCGTCGTACGCAGCAGATTTCCCTTTGCCGTCAGCAGCAGCTCAGCCTGGTCTGCAGTACTGCGCAGTTCCCCGGAACGCTCCGGAACCGGCGAAGGGCTCGCGCGCCGCCCCCGCTGCTCCACCGTCCAGGTTTCTGAGTTGACGTTGCCCGTGGCCAGTACCCGCTGCACGTTGTTGTCGGTGCCCAGATAAAACACTGCCTGGTCGGCCTGCAGCATTCCACCTTTGCGGTCGAGATGGGGATGGTCCAGCGCAATCTGGCGCGGCTCGCCCGTGATCGTGCCACTCTCCGCTTCGATGACTGCCGCGTTGGCTCCGCTCACCGTCACATGAACTTGCGACGACAACGTCAGGGTATTGTTCTTGCCCGCATACCTCACGCCCACGGCCCACCCGGACGCTTGCGGCGTCTGGAACTCGACCCGGCCGGCCGTGACCGCGTTCCCGGTATCTTTGTTGAAGACCAGGTCGCGCGTTTTCAGATGGATGGGATTCTTCAGTTCCTTTGGCGTGGATTGATCCGGGCTCGCCAGACCCGCTGGATTGGCCACCAGATCAATCTGCACGTCGCCCTTGGCGGTAACGTCGCCGGTTTTCGGATCGTAGGCAAAATCGTCGCCGTAGATCTGATCGAAGCGCGAGGAATCGCGCCCGTAGAGCACAATGCTGACGTTGTGCAACTCAGCCCGGCCGTTGATTTTGAACTCCTTCAGATCGCTGGCCTGGATGGTGAACAGCGTGCGTCCCCCGTCGGACTTGGAAAACTGGAACCCTTGCGCCGTCTGCTTGAGCTCGTAGCCGATCTTGCCGGGGATTGCCTTCAGCACATTCGTGGCCCGCATGCGCGCGTAGAAATACATCCCCGCGACCACCACCGTAAGCAGCACGGCAGTCGCCAGCAGCAGGCGTCGCAAACGGTAGATTGGAAGCGCCATCTGGCTTCAGTGTAATGCCAAAACCAGTTCTCAGTTCTCAGTTCTCAGTCTTAGTCTTAGCCTTAGTGGCTCGGACCTCATCTACACTTGGATGCAGGGAATAGGGATACGACGAACATGGGATTCACACCGCCTCTGCTCGACTTCCAGAACCTGCGCGTCATGCGCGGCCAGAAGATCGCTCTGGACGATTTCACCCTGCGCATCGGCGCCGATGAGCACGTCGCCATCCTCGGCCCCAACGGCTGCGGCAAGTCCACGCTCATCAAGACCATTACGCGCGAATGCTATCCGGTGGTTCGTGAGGGATCTTCGATGACGATTCTCGGGGAAGAGAGCTGGGATGTGTTCGACCTGCGCGCCCGCCTGGGCATCGTGTCCAACGACCTGATGCTCTCCTGCACGGGCGACGCCTGCCGACGGGACGTCGTGCTGTCGGGCTTTTTTTCCAGCATCAGCATTTTTCAGAACCACAGCGTGGATCCAAAGCAGCGCAAGTCGGCCGATGCCGCGCTCACCCAGCTAAAGATCGCGCACCTGGCCGATCGTCCTGTGCGCGAGATGTCGTCCGGGGAAGCCCGCCGCGTACTGATCGCGCGCGCTCTGGTCCACAAGCCTCGTGCCCTGCTGTTTGACGAGCCTTGCAACTCGCTGGATCTCTCGGCCCCAGCCGGTGACCGTTCAGGAAGATCTCGACAAGGCCAAGTTTTACAAAGAATTCGTCGAGCTCATGACGCGCCCGACGCCGGGAGCGAACTAGTAAGGAGTTGTTGGGACTTCAGGGCTTGGAACCCGATGCGGGGGAAACGGACGCCAGCGCCCGCCGATAGTCCGCGTCGTCCGGAGACAGCTCCACGGCTTTCTTGTACGCGGCCAGCGCTCGCGGCAGGTCGTTGCGCTGCTGATAGATCGCCCCGATTTCGAAATACGCGTCCGATTCCTTGGGATTTACCATCGTCGTCCGGACAAACGCTGCCAACGCTTCGTCGAGCTTGCCCTTCTTTTGCAAAATCTTGCCCTGCACGTAAAGAAAGTCCGGATGATAGGGATCCCGCTCGAGCGCCTTGGTGATGGCAGCGCTGGCCTCGTCAATCTTGCCGGACGAATAGTAGATCTTTGCCAGCAGTGAATAAGCCGCCCCTTCATTTGGATTCTTCGCCAACGCCTGCTGTGCCAGGTCGAGCGCCCCCGCGCGGTCGTTCTTCAGTGCGGCATCGTTCGCCTGCTGCACCAGGTGCCGCGACTGGGCTTCGCCTTCTTTGGCGGTCCGTTCATCTTGCGAAGCGGCTTCAAATGCTTGAACCGTCTTGTCGGCCTGCTCCGTTTGGCCGGCGCAGCGGTAGGCGCGCGACAGCAGGAACAATGTCCCCGAGTCTATGGCTTGGCCTTCCGCCGCGGGTTCGAGCGCCGCGGCCGCGTCAGCGCATCGTTTCGTGACCTCTGCCGGAGATTCTCCGGGCCGAGTCCGCAATAGGATCTTGCCCAGCAGTAGGCGTCCTCGCGGATTCTTCGGCTGTAATTCCAGCACTTTTTGCGCTCCCATGAGAGCCAGGTCGTCCTGATTGCGGTCGGCATAGATTTCAGCCTGCAGGTAGTGCGTCAGCGCGTTTTCCGGATCGCGCGCGAGCACCTTCTCCAGTTCGGCCAGCGCGCCGGCCGGATCGCCCTCGGCCTTGTACGCTGCCGCCAGCAGATTTCGATTTCCGCTGTTCGCAGGCGCCAGTCGGACTGCTACCTTCAAGTGAGTGATCGCCGCGTCGTAGGTTTGCAGCTGGATTTCAATATCGCCCATAGTTGCCAGCGGCTCTGGGGCACGGGGATGTTCTCGGGAACATCTTTCGAGGATGCGTTTTGCCTCTTCAAAATTCCGCACGCCTCGATACGCCTCGGCCAGTGCGATCTCGGATCGCAAGTCGTGCGGGGCGATCCGCAGCGCCTCCTGGTACATCGCGATCGCTTCCGGAAGGCGGCCGAGTTTGGTGAGAACCGCCCCCAACTCCAGGCGCAGATTCGTGTTCTGCGGTGCGAGCCGGATCGCTTTTGCATAACTTTCCGCGGCTGCTTCCCACTGTTCGCTGGCGACCGCTACTCGGGCCTGATGGCTGAGCCTCGCAACTTCGTCCGCGGAAGCCTCCCACGCAAGAGCCGGGATCTGGATCGCTGACATCAAGAGAACAATGCGCAGAAGAAAGAGCACCCACACAATCTGATTCCCGGCGAGATCCCGCAAAGCCATTGCGAATCGTTGATGATCGCTCTCACGCATCCGCGAAATCATAACATCCACAGTTGATGCGTCCGCGAGGCACGCAAGTGCGACGTTGGGCCGATTTTCCCCTTGACTCGTCACCAGCAGACCACTATAAACGCTGCTTGTTTTACGATGACTGTTTCGAACCGCGCCCTGGCCAAGCCTGCTGACTACTTTTGGGTCAAGCCTGTGGCCCCTAAAGAGGCCTTAGAAAAATGAATCGCAAATCAACACTCCTTGTATTGGCATTCCTCTGTTGTGCGTTGCCCGCGTTGGCGCAAGCCAGGCGCAAAGTGATCATTGACCAGGACGCGCGCGGCCCCGCAACCACCGACCAGCAGTCCATTCTGGTTTTCATCCAGTCGCCCGAAGTCGAAACGCTCGGCATCACCGTCGTCAGCGGCGATATGTGGCGCGACGAGGAGATCGCGCACACGCTGCGCATGCTGGAAATCATTGGCCGCACCGACATCCCCGTTGTTCCGGGCGCTGTCTATCCGCTGATCAACCGGATGGAGCTGATCGAGCGCTGGGAAGGTCTGTACGGTAAGGTCAGATACCAGGGTGCGTGGAACAAAAAGCCGATCGGCGACGGCCAGCGCGGCGTTTTTCACGGTCCCTACGAAGTTCCTCAACTCAAAGAAGGAAATCCTACAACCAAGCCCGCAGACGAAGACGCGGCCCATTTCATCATTCGCATGGTCCACAAGTATCCGCATGAAGTGACCATCTACGCAGGTGGCCCGTTAACCGACATTGCGCAGGCCATCAGCATCGACCCGCAGGTGCCCGATCTGGCCCAGGAACTCGTCATTATGGGCGGCGCGATTGCCCCCGAGGTGCCCTACCCCTGGGCGACGACGAACCGCCGCGAGTTTAATTTCTGGTGGGATCCCGAGGCTGTGCACATGGTTCTCAGCGCCCCCGGGTGGCATAAGATCACGGTCACCACGGTTGATATTTCGATCAAGACGCGCATGGGTAAGGAGATGATCGCCGAGATCGCAAAATCCAAGAATCCAGGCGCGCAATATCTCGCCCAATATGCGGACGAGGAATATCGCTGGGACGAACTGGCCGCAGCCGCATGGCTCGATCCCAGCATCATCACCAAACAGAATCAGCTGTATATGGATATGGACTATTCGCACGGCGCCGGCTACGGCGACACGATCGTGTGGATGCCCGGCACGCAGCCCGGCCTCGGGGAACAACTTGTCAATGTGCCGCAGGAACTCGATCTGCCGAAATTCGACAAGATGTTTATTGACTTGATGACGCGCCCGACTCCCAGCGCTCATCCTGTTGCTGGGTCAAAGTGAGAACATGCAACCGGGCCATTCCATTTGTGAGTTGCGACGATGACAAGCCCAAAGGAGCACTTCGAACCCTTGCGACTAAAGACCTTGCTGCCAGCCATTCTCCTCTTGTTTATTGCCATGTCCGCATCTGCTCAGCCGAAGCGGAAAGTCATCGTTGACCAGGACGCCCGCGGCCCGGCGACCACCGACCAGCAGTCCATTCTTTTTTTCCTGCAATCGCCCGATGTCGAGACGCTCGGCATCACCGTGGTCAGTGGCGATATGTGGCGTGACGAAGAAGTTGCGCACACGCTGCGCATGCTCGAGATCATCGGACGCACCGACATCCCTGTCGTCCTCGGCGCGGTCTTCCCGCTCATCAATCGCGAAGAAGCGATGATTCGATGGGAGTCCATCTACGGCAAGGTCTCTTATAAAGGCGCATGGAATCGAAAGCCGACCGGAGACGGCGTCCGCGGCACTTACCACGGGCCTTACGAGGTGCCTCCGCTTGTGGAAGGGAATCCGACCACGAAGCCCTCCCAAGAGGACGCTGCCCATTTCATCATCCGGATGGTCCACAAATATCCGCATGAGGTAACGATCTACGCTGGCGGTCCGCTCACCGATATTGCGGAAGCGATCAGTATCGACCCGCAAGTTCCTGATCTTGCCCAGGAACTCGTTGTCATGGGTGGAAGCATTGCGCCCATCGTTCCCGAAGATTGGGTGCCTGAAAATCGCCGCGAATTCAATTTCTGGTGGGATCCCGAGGCCGTCCACATCGTTTACACGGCTCCTTGGCACAAGATTACGGACACCACGGTAGACATCTCGGTGAAGACCTGGCTGAAGAAGGCCATGATCGCCGAAATCGCAAAATCGCCCAACGCGGCCGCTCAGTATCTGGCAAAGTACGCCGACGAGGAGTTCCGCTGGGATGAACTTGCCGCGGCAGCGTGGCTCGACCCCAGCATCATCACCAAAGAAACGCAGCTCTACATGGACATTGATTACTGGCACGGTGCGGGCTACGGTAATACGCTTGCGTGGGTGCCGGGCACCCAGCCCAGCCTTGGGGAGCAACTGGTGCATGTGCCGCTGGAACTAAACCTCGAAAAATTCGACAAGATGTTCGTCGATCTCATGACAAGGGCAACACCTGGCCGGCGCGAGGGCGCCCAATAGCCGAGGAGCCGAGATCGACAAAGAAGTTCATTCCCGGAGTTACGACTGGTGGAGAGCTGACCGGGCAACGGCGATCTGAGCAGCAACGCCTGCATTGTTAACCAGCAACTCGATGTTGGCCTTCAAACTCGCCCGGCCGCTTGCCTGGGACAAATAGCTGAGTAAATACGGTGTAACAGCTTTTCCTCGAATTCCGGCAGAATGCGCTGATGCCAATGCTGCTTCAATCAGCGATTCCGTGTGGGTGCGATCGAGCGAGCTCTCTTCCGGCGGCGGGTTGCAGAACACGATTCCCGAGGAGAGTCCCAATTGCGACTGCACGCACATGAGTTCAGCTGCTTCCTCAGGTGAATCGACGCGCAGGTCCAAGCCGAGGCCGCTCTCGCGCACGTAAAATGCGGGGAAACTGCTCGTGCGATAGCCCACAACCGGCACGCCCAGCGTTTCCAGCAGTTCGAGAGTGCGGGGCAAATCGAGGATAATTTTCGCGCCGGCGCAGACGATGGCTACGGGAGTCCGAGCCAGTTCGGTGAGATCAGCGGAGATGTCGAGAGTTTCTTGAACGCCGCGGTGGACTCCACCGATTCCACCCGTGGCGAATACGGAAATCCCGGCCTGGGAAGCGATCAGGATAGTAGCCGCAACCGTTGTTGCTCCGAGTTTTCGCGTTTGGAGTACGGCAGAGAGATCGCGGCGGCTCACCTTGTGCACTCCATCAGCGTTGGCGAGCAGTTCGACTTCTTGATCCGAAAGCCCGACGATCAAGCGCCCATTCGACAGCCCGACTGTCGCCGGAACAGCGCCCTGCTTGCGCACCGCAGCCTCGATGCGGCGAGCCGTTTCAAGATTGTTTGGACGGGGAAGGCCGTGCGAGATCACGGTTGATTCAAGCGCGACCACCGGTCCGCCGCAAGCGAGTGCCGCAGCCACTTCGGGGCGGATGTCGAGATACGGATTCATATTCTGGCGGTCCCTGACTGTTTCACGTTTGCTTCGATCCGTTCGAGCATTAACTCGCGGCTTAGATTCGGCGTGATCGATTCCTCCGTCTCGACCGTAAGGCTCGCTGCGGCGAGCCCCCAGAGGGCCGGTTCGTAGGCTTCGCCGGCAATCATGGCATAAACGTAGCCGGCCACAAGCGCATCTCCCGCGCCCGTCACGTCGCTGACCTTGCGTGGCGGAAACGCCCGAATAAATCTCCCCTGTTTTCCATTATCCAGGTAAATCCCATCTTCGCCGAGAGTCACGATCACCGTGCCAACTCCTAAACGCCGAATTTCGGCGGCGGCTGTTGCAACGTCATCGCGGGTTACGACTGAACGTCCACTCGTCAAGCACAGCGGTGTAACTCGCCGTCGGCCGGCTGGATGTTCGGCTTACACCCGAGAGGTCCAAATGGGGAGACCTTAAGTCGTGCAGAATCTGTTCTGAGTCGCCATCGCGACCAACGACGGAGAATATTGCCGTATTGCAACCGAGATTGGAGAGGTTGCGAGCGATATTGCACCCAACACCGCCGCCGCACGAACGGACCGTGACCGGATTGGACGTGCCGGGATGGAGTTGTTCGATGACGCGCGCCTTGCGATCAACGACGATACCACCAATACATGCGACCGCCGCTGCAGTTTGGGCAATCATATCGTTCGCTATTCCGCTCCCGCCCTGGCGCATGCATTGCCCGGCGATATGCTGGCACTCAAGTCCCGAACAGCATACAATATTGCCTTACGAGTCCTCTCCACATGTCTCCCATTCCAGACGATCTCTCCACCGTGAAAGACGACATGATTGCCTTCATCGAAGGCCACGGCATGCGCCGTTTCCACGGCTTTGTGGATTATGAAGAGGTGCAGTGCGTCACGTGGGACATGGATGGGAATCCGGATGGGTGGAAGGATTTCGTGGAACTGGCGAAATCGGCGGGGGCTCCGTTTCTCACCATGCATTCATGGACGCTGGAGCGCCAGGAGCTGGATGAACTGGTCGAGCGCCTCACGAATTCGGAATTCACTGACGGAGATGACGTGGAAGACGCGCGCTGGCTCCGTGCCCACGCCGGCAAGGTGGGATATCTGCAGTTGGGCTGGGCCTACCAGGGCTCGATGTTCCTGTGCGAGGTCAGCACCGAGTGGTACGAACGCTACCAGCGGCTGCTCGATGTCTCCGATGAATTCGGCGGGCTGACGTTGGATGAGCCCGATCAGGGCGAAGAGAGCTAGCGGGGAATGTGTGGGGACGGGCGCCTCGCCCTTCCTGCCCCCGAGCGAGTCGAAGTTCCAATGCGGCCGCGCTCGCCAAGCTCTCGCAGCATCCCTCCGAGGTACACTGCTTCATCACCCTATGCAATGGAGTCACAAAGCCGCTGACCGTGAACTGGTCGCACGCCTGGCTTCGGGCCTGCAAACCGACGCGGCGCTGCGCGGCAACGCCAATGCGGCTCACATCCTCGCGCCGCTTCTGGTCCGCCGCGGCATCACCGACGCGGATGCAGCCATGTGTTTTCTCTCGCCTTCCCTTTCCCATCTCAATGCTCCCAACCAGATGACCGGCCTGGCGAGGGCCGTGGAGCGCATTGACGCCGCCATCGAGCGCAAAGAGCCGATTCTGATCTACGGGGACTACGACGTGGATGGCACCATGGCGGTCATCATTCTGAAGACTGCGATTGAGCTATGCGGAGGCGCGGCCGACTTTCACGTGCCGCATCGCATTCGCGAAGGCTACGACATGCGCGACGATGTGATCGAGCGCGCTGCCGCGGCGGGCATTCGCCTGATTATCAGCGTGGATATGGGGATTCGCGCCTTCGCTCCCGCCGAGACGGCGCGTCGGCTGGGCGTGGACTTGATCGTGACCGACCATCACCTGCCGGGGCCGGACGGCGTACCCAATGCGCTCGCGGTGGTAAACCCGAATCAGAGGGGATGCGAGTATCCCTACAAGCAGCTTTGCGGCGCGGGCGTGGCCTTCAAAATTGCGCAGGGGTTGATGCAGCGCCGGCTGGAGGCGAAGGATCACAATAAGCTGCTGCTCTCGTTCATGAAAGTGGTGGCAATTGCGACCGTCGCCGACGCCGTGCCGCTGACGGGCGAGAATCGCGTTTTCGCCTCGCTCGGTCTGGATGCGCTGCGCCGGGCGGTGAATCCCGGACTGCAGGCGCTGCTCGAAGTGGCGCAGATTTCGGTGAAGCGTCCGCCGACGTCGGGCGAAGTCGGCTTCCGCATTGCGCCGCGCATCAACGCAGCCGGACGCATGGATGTGGCGCGCGACGTGATTGAGCTGTTTAGCGTGAAGGACCCAGCGCGGGCGCGCGAACTGGCGGCCAAGCTCGACCGGCTCAACGCCGACCGGCAGGAAGAAGAGCGGCGAATCCTGGGCGAATTGGAGGAGCGCTTGGCGGCGGATCCGTCTTTGTCGGAGTCCTACTGCATCGTGGTGGATGGCGACGGCTGGCACCGTGGCGTCATCGGCATTACCGCGACGCGGGTGGTGGAGCGCTACCACCGTCCGGCGGTCGTGATCGCGCGCGATGGAGAAGAGGCGTTTGGCTCAGGACGCTCGATTCGGGCGTTTCATCTGCTGGAGGCGATTGAATCGTGTCGCGATCTCTTCTCGCGCTACGGCGGTCACGCGCATGCCTGCGGATTTGCCATGCCCGCCGCCAACGTGGGCGAGCTGCGGGCGCGGCTGGATGCGTTTGCCCGGACGCGGCTTACGCCGGCGGACTTTGACCCCGTGCTGGATCTGGACGCCGAGTTGTGGCTGGGCGAGATTACTCCAGAGCTGTTTCGGTCGCTGCAGCTGCTGGAGCCCTATGGCGTGGGGAATCCCGAGCCCGTGTTCGCCGCGCGGGGCGTGCAGTTGACCGCGCCTCCGAGGATTCTGAAAGACAAGCACATCAAGCTGAAGCTGCGGGCGGGGGAGGCACGGGCTGCAGAGAACTTCGCCGAATCGCAGGAACTGTCCGCCGAGGCGATTCTGGCAACCCCGCGTTGCCATCCCGACAGCGCAGCCATCCGGCGCAGCGGAAAAGCCGCTGCCACTGCCGAAGGCTTTGCGGCCGCAGCCGCTCCTCTGAGAGCTGAGAACCGGGAACTGAGAACTAAAATCACCTTCGACGCCCTGGGCTGGCACATGGCCGAACGCCTGGAGCAAACTCCGCTTGTGGCGGGCGATACGGTGGATATCGCCTTTACCATCGGCCACAATGATCATCCTGAATACGGCGGGCTGGAGCTCTCCTTGCGAGATTTCAAGATCTGTCGTCGCTGAGAGCGCACCAAGGCGTGAGCAGGTTTTTCCTCACGCTAAAACAAAGAAATATTGAGCTGCAGCCAATGGTTGGCGGTGCAGTTCGGAGCGGTTAGCTCACCACAGAAGGTAGTGTCCATCCCGCCGTACCATTTCCACCTTGACTTCGAACAACGCCGCCAATCGTTCCACCTGCAGGATTTCTTCCTTGGGGCCGTCGGCGACGACCCGTCCGCGGCTCATCAGCACCACGCGCTGAATTTCGGGGACGATGTCGGCCAGTTCGTGGGTCACGAGGATGATCGCCGTGCCGGAGTTGGCCAGCGCGCTCATAGTCTGGCGCAGACCCTATTCGCCGAGCCCGGGCTGACTGCCCGGAGCCCACACCAGCGTGTCTCCATAAGACATGCCGTGATCGACCGACACGTCCATATAAAGTGTCGCGGTTTTCGTGATGATGCTCGGATCCAGCCACGCAACCGCGGCCAGTTCATCCCACAAATAGCCGGGCGCAGCGTATTTTGCGACGTATTGCGCCGCTGGAGTAGTGCCCTTGGCAATCTCCGCGATCAGCCTCTTGTCCATATTCGTCTTCACGGAAATGTCCACTGTGGTGACAACAATTCGCGGCCACCTGGAATGCATCACCAGGTAGGACGACTCCGGATCCATCCAGAAATTAAATTCCCGGCGGGGCGTTGTGGCGAATTCCGGGTCGGCGGTTTCGGGATGAATGCTGCCGCCCATGATGATGAGCTCTTTCGCGAGCAACGCAAATTCCGGATCGATCATTTGCGCCAGCGCGAGATTCATGAGCGGGCCGCCCGCGTAAATGGTCACTTGATGCGGATACCGGCGAACCATGCGAATCAGAAAATGCGCTGCATCTTCGTCGGCTGCCTTGATTTTGGGCGATCCTTCGGGCAGAGGCGGCACTTCGAACGGGCCATGCACCGGCTTACCCCAATTCCAGGCGCCCTGATAAACGACCTTCCCATATATCTTTTCCCAGCGCGCCGTAAACTCCTTGCTGTTGACGATGGGGAAGACGGCGCCCGGCACGACCGGAATGTCGGTTCGGCCGATGATTTCGAGCAAGCGCAGCGTGTGCTGCACTTCCTCGTCGCGCCAGGCGTCGCCGGTAACAACGGTAATGCCCAGCACCTCGGTCTTCGGCGAATTGACAATCGCCAGGACAGCCTGCAAGTCCGTGCCACCGGGTCCGGCGCAATCCTGATCAATGATCACTTTGCTCTTCTCTTGTCCAGCCAGTGGCAGAGCAGTTGCTATAAAGAGCAATGCCGTCACAAAGACGCTATGAATCTCGGTTTTCATGCGGTTCTCCGCGAGACCGGCACGCAGACCGGCGCAGCAGGAATTAATTCTGAAAAGAGTGAGAGTGCAGGCGCCGGAGGGAATCCCCCTCCGGCGCCCGCGATGGCTAACTTTTCAAATCCTGGCGGAGCCGCTTGACCCCGCCAGGGATGGGACTCATCAGAAGATGAACTTGGCCCCCGCCTGGAACGAGAACGGCGTACTGCCCGGAGCGATCTGGTTGATGGCCCGGTAAGTTCCCGCCGCAGTAGTCGTCCCCGGTTTCGGCAAGGTGGCTGGGGTGAATGGAGCACAGGTGTAACCAATCGGCCCAACCGCCGTTCCGGTGAAGTTCGCCGCAACCGGCGGAGCAGCAAGGGGTGCACACTGAAGGCCACTCACGCTGTAGTCAACCGTGCCCGCCGTGTCTGGGTTCGAATACATGTTCGCATGGTTCCACATGTTGAAGAAATCGGCCTGTAGCTGCAGGTGATATCTCTCCTGGAATTTGAAGTCCTTCAGCAACCGGAACTCCTGCTCGAAGTAGTTCGGCTGGTTAAAGGGATAGCGCCCGAGCAGCGAGGTCTTGCCGCTCGAGTCGGTGTACAAAGGACGGTCGTTTTGATGGCCGTTGTCGGAAACTGCGTCTCCGTTGAGATCCGTGTTGACGTAGAACGGATACGGCACGCCGCTGTGATAAATCAGGCTGGAGCTTATACCAAAGCCCCACGGCAACTCATATACGCCAGCGGCTTTGAACTGGTGCGTGATGTCCAGGCCATTGCGCCCGTAATCGAGATTGAGGTTGAACGGATCCTGCTGACCAAAATAGGTGTCCGTATCGCGTTCGCTGGCCCCGTTGTCTTTATTCCGCGACCAGATGTAGTTGGCGAATATCTGGAAGTGACTGGTAAAGCGTTTGGTAAGGTTGGCTACGAGCGAAAGATAGTTGCCGTGAGCGAAGCTTGCCGTCGTGTTCTGGCTTATGGCCTGGGCCGGGTCGAAGGGGTTGACACTAGGGCCCGTGGCCGACCCGGTCAAACCCTGGGCTACTCCGTTTACGTATGTGTAGGTTCCTTGCAGCAATGTTCTTCCGTACGGATCTGTTCCGGCGGAGATGAAGTTACGAGCCCAAGCTTCCTCCGTGCCATATCCGCCGGTTCTGAGGTGCTCGGAATGCGCAAAGGTGAACGTTCCGGTAGCCACCCAACCGTTCCCCAATTCGTGCTCGACTCCAGCGGTGAGATTTGAGACCTTCGGGTTCTTGAAGGCAGAGTCAACGTAGTTGATACCGGGAGGCGTCGCAAGACCGCTGATGTTGGGCGGCGCGTTGTTCGGCCACAGGAAAGGAAATCCACCGGCCGGCTGGCAACCACCGACACCAATATTGAAACAGAACAGATCGCTGGTCTTTCCTCCGCCTCCAGTGGGCAAGAATATCCCGGGAGACTGATCGTAGTAGTAGCCCCAGGCAGCGCGCAACACCGTTGTATGCCCGGCTGACCCAGCATTGTATGCAACACCAATTCTGGGCCCGAATTGAACGTAGTCATCCGGAACCGACTGCGGCACTGGACCCACTCTGGTGCCAGCGCCTTCACCGAAGTGGACAAGGAAATTCGAGGGGAATGGAGTTTGAGGCTGAGGATTCCTCGTGGCGTCCCAACGCAGCCCATAGGTCAGGGTGAGCCTTGGAGTAGCCGCCCACTTGTCCTGAACGTAAAGAGCAAAACCCGATTGATACGCAGGGTTCAGTGTGCCGGCTTGTTGGAAGGGTGTTCCAGGAGTCAAGCTGTATCCTTGGATGAGATCTCCGGGACTGTTGGCGGCAAAGGCGGCCAAGTTTCCAAAATCCCACTCGCCTGACGACCAGCCTATGAACGAATCCTTACGGTCGGCAAAGGTTTCGTAGTCGCCGCCGAACTTCAGGTCATGTTTGCCAAAGGTGTACTCGAAGTTATCCTGTAGCTCAAGTTTGCCGTTGTCATTGTTGATCGGCAGGAAGTAGCGCTGCCCGATTGTGAGCGTCACTCCGCTCCCAACGTTAGGATCGTCAATGACAATCTGCGGCGCTCCCGGATCGTTGGAATGCCGCTTGCGGGTCTCACCCTGCAGGCTAACGCGGATTTCATTCACTTTCCGGCCCAGAGTGGTATTGAGGGCAAATACTCCGCTGATACCTTGATTGATGAAGTTTTCCGTATTGCCGAAGCCGGCCTGTATTTCGTTCTGGCCCCGGCCGCCGGTGAAGCCGCTGGTGTGGTTGCGAGTGCCGTATCCGCGAACGCTGAAATGGTTTGCGTTGCTGATCTGCCAGTCATAGTGGCCAAGGAGCGTGAACAAATCCTGGAATTGATTCGAAGCCCCTTCCAGTTGAGCCAGGTTGGCTGCTCCGAAGCAAGCCTGAAGTATCGACCCACCCACGGTTGGAGCCTTGCAGGCCGAAGGCAGCACACTTCCGGCTGGAGTGGGCACCTGACCGGCCTGGAAGGTCGGCCCAGTGAAAGCAGCGAGCGCAGCCTGGCACGCGGCTTCGCCAGAACCGGGGTTGCAGAACGTGGTTAGTAGCGGGCCATGCTCCCGCTGCATGTCCGTGGCCAGGAACAGAAACTGCTTGTCCTTGCGGATAGGAAATCCAAAGGTGCCGCCGAACTGATTTTGCTGGGTGATGTTGGGTGGTGTTCCCAGGAAATCGCTTTCCGCGAGCGCCCCGGGCCGCGAATTAAAGTGAGCTGAACCATGCACGTCGTTGGTGCCCGATTTGGTGACCACGTTGATCAATCCGCCCGTGGCATGGCCGAACTCAGGGGCAAATCCGTTGGTGACTACCTGGAACTCCTCCACGGAATCCAGAGGCACCGTGAAGTTCTTGGTTTCTAGGGAGCCGAAGAACTCGCCAAAGAAGTTGTTGAAGCTGTCCTGGCCGTCAATGACCAGGCCGGCGTAGTCGCTCTGCTGTCCTCCCATGCGGATACCGCCGCGCAGACCGGGAACCACTTCGGCCGAGGGACTCAGTTGCGCCAGATCGCGGTAGTCGCGTCCGGCGAGCGGAAGATTCTCGACGTCCTTCTGGTTCAGCACCTGGTTGACGCCGGCAGTGGTGGTGTCCACCGCCGCCACCTCCGCGGTTACGGTGACCGACTGGGTCTGGCCCTTGACCGGCAGCGTGATATCCAGAGCAAGACTGGCGCCGATGCTCACATGGATATCCGTGAGTGTGATTGCGGCAAACCCGGCGGCTTCCGCCTTGATCTGGTAGGTGCCGGGCAACAACTGGGGAAATGCGTACGCCCCTGCCTGGTCAGATTCGATTTCGCGCTTGTATCCCGTGGACGCGCTGGAGATCGTGACTATCGCTTTCGCTACCGTTGCGTGCGTCGTGTCATAGATGAAACCGTGCACTTCACCGCGGTCGAATGTTTGCGCCTCCGCGATCCCAGCCGCAAAGATCAACCCCATGACTACCCATACAGCAACCGCAGACTTGCGAAGCTTCATTGTCGCCCCCAATTTTTCTTTCGTTCACTGAAAAACGGAACGGCTAATACAAAAGCACTACGGGAAGTCCCGAAAGTTACTGCTTAAGTCCGCGCGATGTCAACCCAAAAAAGTGAGTAGTTGCAACTACTTGCCCTGAATTCGGGAAATGTACAGTTTCTTGAACCGTTCTGCGTCGAAGCTGGTGCCCACCTGCACGTTGGGATTCACCTTTTCCACGCTTTCGATGACATAGTGATCGCCGTGAAGCACGTTGCGTTCGATCTCGTTGCGGCGATTCGCCACCGTCTCACCGCGCGAGAACTCGCCGCGGGTTTCGACGTCCACGTGCATCGCGCTGGTCTTCACCAGGGTTGGATCAATCGCAACTCCGATCGCCGTCGGGTCATACATGGGCGATCCCTCACTGCCGAACTTCTCCGACATGCCAACCAGGTACTGGTTCACCGCCACCATGAAATCGTTCTCCGGTCCGTGGGTCTTGGCCAGTTGCTCGATATCCTTGCGGGTGAAAAGTGTCATGTTGCCGATTTCAAGTCCCACCATCGTCAGCGGCCAACCGGCTTGAAACACGATTTGGGCCGCTTCCGGATCGCCATAGATATTCGCCTCGGCTGCGGCGTTTACGTTTCCGCCGGAAATCGAGCCGCCCATTACTATTACTTCCTTAACCAGGGGCATGATCGAGGGATCTTTCGACACCGCCAGGGCAATATTGGTCTCCGGCCCGATGGGCAGCAACGTGATCTCATGCGGATACTGGTGCACCATCTGAATGATCAGATCGGGACCGAACCGCGCGTCAACTTTGCATTTGCTGGGGGGTAACTCGACGTTGGCAAGGCCGTTCCTCCCGTGCCAGAACTCCGCCGTAATCAGCTTCTGAAAAAGAGGATGCTGTGCACCGGCTGCCACGGGGATATCGCAGCGATCAGCCAGCGAAACCATCTTCAGCGCGTTCTCCAGCCCCTGTGCCGCAGTTACATTCCCCGGAACCACCGTCAAGGCGAGGACATCGAGTTCCGGCGAATTGAGCGCGAGCATGATCGCAATCGCATCGTCCGTCCCCGGGTCCGTATCAATGATGACTTTCTTGCGAACGGGAGCCGCAGCCGCGGATACGCTCACACAAACGGTTGCGAGGCCCAAGATTGCAACCGAGAAACCCATGGCCATGCGCTTCATGTTCCAGTCATGCATAATTCCGCTCATTACAGTCATCCTCACGAGCCAGATAGGCACAAAAAGTCGCCGGATGCTATCCCCCGCGTGGATATCGTGTCAAGAGCAAATCCGAGCGCGCGTCTTCATCGCGAAGCTCTCCCTCGCCCAGCACATGCTAGAATGCGTCCGGAATGATTCGGTCTCGGGTGAGCCTTGTGCCCTGGCTCGTGGTTGCAGCGGTTCTGTGGTCCGGAGCCGGTTTCGAAGTGGCGGCAGGGCAGACACGCGAGGCAGCCCGTCCGCATCATGACGAGGCGCAATTCCGCGATGTGACGCGCGCGGCCGGAATCCACTTTCACCACGAACGCGCCGCTTCAGCGACGAAGATGTACGTGGAGACGATGGGCGCGGGCGTGGCCTGGATTGACTATAACCAGGACGGCTACCTCGACGCCTTCTTCGTGAACAGCGGCTACACTCCGCTATTCCATCCCCCGCAGCCCCCGCAGCCGGCGCTCTATCGCAACAACGGTGATGGCACCTTCACCGATGTGACAGCCCAAAGCAAAATCCACTCCGACGGTACTTTCTTTTTTGGCGTGGCCGTCGCCGATTACGACAACGACGGCTTTCCCGACATTTACATGACCGGCTACCGGCATTCTGTCCTCTGGCACAACAATGGCGACGGCACGTTCACCGACGTCACCGCCAAAGCCGGAGTGGGTAACGAGGGGAATTGGGGTACTGCGGCCGCGTGGTTCGACTACGACCGCGACGGAAAGCTCGATCTGCTGGTCGTGAACTACGTAAAGTACGACGTTGACCACCCCATCACGTGCGGCGATTTCCGCCCCGGCTACAAAGGTGTTCCCCACGTCAGTTCTTACTGCCACCCTGACAATTTTCCCGGCGCCTCACCGCGGCTCTACCACAACAACGGTGATGGGACCTTTACCGATGTCACGGAACAAGCCGGGCTCCTGAATAACAGCGGCAAGAGCCTTGCCGTAGTAACTGCCGACTTGAACAACGACGGATGGCCCGATATCTTCATCGCCAATGATACGCAGCGAAATTTTCTGTATATCAACAAGGGAGACGGCACCTTCCGGGACGCAAGTTACACATCGGGCGCCGGCTTCAGCGAAGATGGGCGCCCGGAAGCCGGCATGAGCGCTGACGCTGCCGACATTAAGAATAATGGGCTGCCTTCCCTTTTCGTCAGTCATCTTGATCACGAACTGGATCGCCTCTACAGTAACAACGGCGACGGCACGTTCACCGACGACACGATTGCATCGGGCATCGGGCAAACCAACTTCCGGAACAGCGCGTTCGGGGCGCGCTTCTTCGATTTCGATAACGACGGGTGGCGTGATTTGCTCGTCATCAACGGACACATCCTCGACAACATCCCCATCTACCATCCGGAAGTAACCTACGAAGAGGAGAAGAAACTTTACCGCAATACCGGCCAGGGCAGGTTCGTTGACGTCACACCATCACAAGGCGCGGGCTTTCGCGCGCCGCGCGTGGGGCGCGGTCTGGCGGTCGGCGATTACGACAACGATGGGTGGCAGGATTTTCTGGTCAGCAATAACGGCGAAGATGCGCAGCTGTTTCACAATGAGGGCGCCAGTTTACCCGCCACCAAGAACAATCATTGGATCGTTATTCGACTCGTCGGCACAAAAAGCAACCGCGACGCGATCGGGGCGCGCCTGAAACTCGTGGCCGGCGATCTCACCAGCTACGACCAGACCAAGGGTGGTATGAGCTACTGCTCCGCCCAGGATCCGCGCATATTTTTCGGCCTTGGCACGCACGACCGCGTAGACTCGCTCGAAATCTCGTGGCCCAGCGGCCTGAAGGAGACAATCTCGAACTTGCCGGTTAACACGTTCTTCCGCATCGAGGAGGGTAAAGGTACGGCGCAAGTCCTGCAAGATGCCGCCACGAAACGCTCTCCGCCGAAACCAGAATCCGTCCCACATCCGTAGCTGCCGCCGCAGTCCGATCGCCCACGATCAGTACATAATCGTTTTCGTCAGGTGGTGCGGCCAAAACGTGGTGTGGTAGTGGGTCCAAATGCGCGCATCAATCTGAGGAATGATCACCTGCTGGTCCGCGGGCCTGAGCCGATTCACTTCCTCGGCTAACAACGCCGTGGCGTAGAGGGAGTGAGCGCGAATCTCAATCTCCTGCCGGCTGTCGCGGGGAATCATCTGATAACTGTTGATCGCTTTTTCCAGAGCGGGTGAGTAACTGGTCATGCCCATCAAGCGCAGCGCCACCGGCACAATATAGTCGGCAAATGCCGACAGCTTCTGCGGGTCTTCCAGTTTGAAACCGCTCGTCCTACCCAACCCGGAATACATGCCCCAGTAGCCAAGCTGCGCGAGTTTGTAGAACTTCACTTGGTGACCGTCAAATTGGCTGACGTCGTTGAATCGGGGAAACTCTTTCACCAGGCGATCCACCAGCCCATTGCCGTTGTCATAAAGCCGCGGAGGGCAGGACTTCACAAAATTCACGTAGCGTCCATCATATTTCGCCGCTAAGACTTCGCCTGCCTGGTGAAAGACCGCCATTTTTTCGTCAAGCATCGGCATTTCCATGTTGCCCGCGAAAAGTTTTTCCATCTCAGGCCGCGACACTTTGGCCAGGAATTTTCCATCCAGGATCGGGATGCCGTTATCCATCGCCCGTTTCAGGCAGGCCACCATGGCGTCGGAGTCGGACAAACGTGCGTCGGCATAGTCGGTCTGAAACTTGATGTGGGTTTTGAAGTCGGTGAACGCCGAGTTGATCGTATTCGACACCATGATGAAATCGATGGCCACGTCGGGATTCTTGTCCAGACCATAGGGCACTGCCATGTGCGGCATGGGCAACTCTTCGTAGGCCATCCAGCGAGCGGCATCCACAATCTTGTCATAGTGAGTTTTCACGTCGCGGGAACCCTCAATGACGGGCCGCAGGCTTTCGATCACCGGGCTGCCGATCGGCTTCGGCCAAGGCAGAGAACCGGAAGAGACGGGAGACTTAACGGGGTTTGCGGCGAGCAATGGCTCTGCTCCCATCGCTGCAATCGCGCCCAATGTAGAGACACCCTTCAACACCTGACGGCGGCTTCGATTCATGTCCATTCCTGTGAGGCGGAACTCAATACATAATCGTCTTGGTCAAATGGTGGGGCCACCAGGTTGTGTGGTAGTGCGTCCAGAGCCGCGCATCAATCTGCGGGATCACGATCTGCATATCCTTTGGCCGGATATTGTTGATCTCTTCGCACAGCAGCGCGGTGGCGTAGATGCAGTGCGCCCGAATCTCCACTTCCCGTCGGCTGTCGCGGGGAACCATCTGGTGCGTGTTGATCGCCTGCTCCAGTTCTGGTGAATAACTGGTGATTCCCAGCAATCGCAAAGTCACCGGAACCATATAGTCGGCGAATGCGGTCATCTTGTTCAGATCTTCCAGGGGAAACTGACCCGTCTTCCGCAAACTCGAGTACACAAACCAAACGCCCAACTGGGAGAGTTTGTAAAACCTGATGGTGTGTCCGTCGTATTCACTCACATCGTTGAAGCGAGGAAACTCCTTCACCAGACGGTCAATCAGGCCGTTGCCGTTGTCATAGAGGCGAGGCGAGCAGGACTTCACAAAATTGTGGAAACGGCCCTCGTACGTCTCGGCAAGCACGCCGCCAACCTGGTGGAGCACTTCCATCTTCTGGTCCAGCATCGGCAATTCAATGTTTCCGGCGAAGATGCGTTCCAGTTCGGGCCGCGTAACTCGCGCCAGAAACTTGCCGTCCAGCACCGGGATTCCGTTGTCCAACGCCCGCTTCATGCAGGCAAACAGGGCATCCGAATCCGACCAGTGCCGCCCGGCATAATCAACCTGAAATTTCTCATGCGTGGAAAAGTCGGTGAACGCGGTGTCCACAACGTCCGACGTCAGAATGAAATCGATCGTCTCGTCCGGCTTGCCTTCGCCCGCCCCCAGCGGCAAAGCGTAATCGGGCATGGGAAGCTCTTCGTAGGCCATCCAGCCCGCTATTTCCTGAAGTCTTTCGAGATGTGTGTGCACGTCGCGGGCGTGCTCGATTACCGGATGCAGGCTGTCAAGAACCGGGCTTCCGGCAAGCTTGGGCCAGCGCACCGCGGTGGCATTGTCGTTTGCGCGAAGAGCTTCGCTGGCAGCCAGCATTCCAAGAGCTCCCATCCCCTGCACGAACTGCCGGCGTCCCAGTTTTTCTGTCATTGCTAAACGTAACCCTCGCTTGCCCGGCGACCTGCGGTTTACCTCTCAGAACTGTTCTTGGCAAACTATGCTTACGGAATCGCGAGCGTCAACAACATCCCGCGCCGTCCTTCTTCAAGCTGCGCTCGTCAGTCGCGACAGCAGAAGCCGGAAGAAGCGCTCCGGATCCACGTCCACCGCGACTTGCGCATTTGGCCGGAACGGTTCGGTGGATTCCGCCGAAACAGCCGTCTCCAGCGGAGCGGACCGGCGCACGGGCCCTTCGGAATAGCCCAACGACTGTCCCGCCGAGGCCTCGCCGGAAGTTTCGATCAGCACATAGTAGTCGCGAAACTTAAGGATTTCCGGGTCGATCAAGCTGGCGACGGTGAGCGGATCGTGCAAGGCAATCGTCTCACCTCCGTCCTTACTCCAGCGCGCCATTGTCGCGCGCATAATCTTCGCGGCGAAGTCGCACATCGGCGTCCTTGCGGCATCCAGGACTTTCAAGTGCTCCTGCCCGATCAGTGCTTTCCGGGTTACGTCCAGACCAACCATGGTGAGCGGCACACGTGCGTCAAACACGATTCGCGCAGCCTCGGGATCGACGTAGAAATTGAACTCCGCAGCCGGAGTTACGTTGCCGCGCGAAAGCGACCCGCCCATGACCACGATACTGCGGATCATGGCCGCCAGTGCCGGGTCTGAGCGCAATGCCGTGGCAACGTTGGTCAGCGGTCCTACGGCAACAATCGAGATTTCTCCCGGATTCGCACGCACGATACGGCGTATGAGTTCGCTGGCCGTTTCACTCACCGGGTGCATTTTCGGCGCGGGCAGCTCCACGCCTCCGAGTCCATTGCTGCCGTGCACGGCTTTCGCAGTGACTAGACTGCGCACCAGCGGAGTGCTAGCGCCGGCGGCCACGGGAATATCGCTCCTGCCTGCGAGTTCCAGCAGCTTCATCGCGTTCGGCAGCGTGAAATCAAGCGGCACATTGCCCGCCACTGGCGTGACCGCTTCGACTTTCAATTCGGGAGATCGCAAGGCCAGCAGAATCGCCATTGCGTCATCAACGCCCGGGTCGGTGTCCAGAATGATGCGATGCACAGACGATGCGCCAGCGAAGGGCGTGGGGCCTGCCGATCCATTAGGCGCCGCACTGGAAACCAGAGGGAGGCCGCCCATCGCGCCGGCTGCAAGGAGGCCTGCCGAGTTCACCAGAAATGTCCTACGGCTCTGCTCTTTCAGTTCAGTCTGAGGGTTCACAAGAGTCCTTCCTTCTACAAGAACAGAAACCACTCTGGCATCAGCCTGTCCATTGGCGCGCGCCACGTTGTGAACTTCGTTTCTCCTCGAACAATGTCGTAGTTCTGTGACCGAGAGCATACGCTAGTCACGCTTGGGAATCCAGATGGCCCGCACCACGTGCATGGCTTGGCAAGTGTGGAGTCTTCGGCAGCATCTTCTCTCAACTCGCCTCTAGGTTGACACCCTCCGGGGCGTTCTCTACACTCGACGCGATTCAAAATCAGCCTGACTCTCGGGCACCCGCGACGGACCGACCAAGACCATGGCAAAAAAACCAAGAATTGCGGTCGTTGGCAGTGCAAATATTGATCTCACCACCTTCACCGATGTTTTTCCCAAGCCGGGCGAGACGATCTTCGGCCAGAAATTCGACTTGGGCTTCGGCGGAAAGGGCGCCAATCAGGCCGTAGCCGCACGGCTTTGCGGCGCGGATGTGGTCATGGTGGCGCGCGTCGGGAGCGATCTGTTTGGCCCCGCGACGATCGAGAATTTTGAAAAGCTTGGCATTGACACGCACCATGTGCGTCAGGTTGAGGGCGTCTCTAGCGGCGTAGCCCCGATCTTCGTGGACCCTTCCGGCCAGAATCGGATTCTGGTCGTCAAAGGGGCCAACGATGAACTCAAGCCAGCGGATGTTGACGCCGCAGCAGACGCGCTCAAAGGGACACACTGCATCGTCTTGCAGTTCGAGATCCCGCTCGAGACGGTCTACTACACGGTGCGGTTTGCGCGGAAAAATGGGATCCGTTGCATTTTGAACCCGGCTCCAGGCCAGCCGATCGATGTGAAGCAAATCTCCGATCTCGACTACTTCGTCCCCAACGAGAGTGAGGCGGAAACGATTTCGGGCATGCCGGTGCGGAACCTTGACGATGCAAGAAAATGCGCGCAGAAATTTCTTGGCGATGGCATTCGGCGCGTTCTGATCACGCTCGGCAAGAACGGTTCTCTGCTGGCGGGCAAGGAAGGGATGGAGCACATTCCTGCATTCTCAGTCGAAAGTGTGGACAGCACCGGGGCTGGAGACGCTTTCATCGGAAGCTTTGCCGTGTTTCTCGGCGAAGGCTTTCCGGAGCGCGAAGCAGTAAGGCGCGCCAATCTTTACGCGGCACTGTCCACTACTGGCGTCGGTACCCAGAAATCGTTTTACGACCGCGAGCGGTTTGATCTAGAGTGGGCCGCGCGCGCCAAGTCCTGAGACTACCGGGAATTTCAGACCGAAAAAATTGGACCTGCAGGCATGGCAGAGCGTGATTCCCATGAAAAGAGCACTGATTCTCACCCTGGCATTGTGTCTTTTCACATTTGCCTGCGCTTCCGCGCAAAAGAAGATCAAAATCATCGCGGACCAGGACAGCGCCGGTCCCCAGGGAACAAACCTTCTCTCGTTGTTGATGTTGCTTCGTGCTCCGCAAATCGATTTGCTCGGAATCACGACTGTCAGCGGCGATCAGTGGGTTGAGCCGAATACGGTCTTCGCGCTCTGGGCAACGGAGCAGGCTGGCCGAATCGACGTGCCGGTAATCAAGGGCGCGGAGCAACCGCTGATCAACACACAGCGGGAACAGGAATTGCGCGAAGCGCTCTACGGTTCCTTCGTGGGCTGGCACGGAAGCTTCAATCCCGATGCCCCCAAGCCCAGTCGGACGTGGGAACCGCCGGGAGGGTATCCCAAGGTGAAAGCGAGGCCTGGGCGTGCTGCGGATTTCATCATCGATACCATACGGGCCAATCCAGGAGAAGTCGTCTTGTATGCCGCCGGTCCCCTGACCAACATCGCTCTGGCAGTGCGCATGGACCCAGGAATTGTGCCTCTCACCAAAGCGATCTACGTTATGGGCGGCAGCAGTGCAGGCGGCCCGGAACTGAATTGGTGGTGGGACCCGGAAGCGGCGGCCATTGTATTTCGCGAACCATGGGCGAAAATTGTCGTCAGTCCTTTCGAGGCAGGAGCACAGGTTTGGTCCAGCGAGAAATTGATGCAGCGGGTGGCCGATGCCGGCGGTCCGCTGGCGAATCATGTCAAACAGTTATATCTGCGCGCTCATCCCCCGGACGGGACTTCGGTGTGGTCCATGATGTGGGACGAACTAACCGTAGCATCCATCATCGATCCGTCGGTAATCAAGAAATCGGAGACCATGTATCTGGATGTGGACATTTCGCATGGTCCAAAGTACGGGCACACCGTAGTCTGGAAACCGCCGGCCGATGTTCCCACCTTCTTCCTGCCCTACAGCGGACCGGATGGGGTTAACCGTGAGAAGTGGAAAGGACACCTTGATCCTCCTGCGCATCTGCATCCAGCGACGGTGCAGATGGAAGTGGATGCAACAAAGTTTGAGAATATTTTCGTTGACCTCATGAGCCACTAGCCGCTCTGGCTGTCGATGCAGATGCTGCGCCGGATGCCCTGGCTGCCGCCATGTAACTCCTTGGGATTCTCCGATTGAACTTCTGCTATAGTTCCTTCCTCGGAGGTCGTATTCCATGCCTCGAATTGTGCGCTGTGCCTTGATTCAAGCCAGCAATGCGGTCAGCACCGAGCGTCCCCTTGCCGAGATCAGAAAGGCGATGATTGACAAGCACCTGAAGCTGATCGAGCAGGCCGCGAAAAAGAAGACGCAAATTCTTTGCCTGCAGGAGCTTTTCAACGGCCCTTATTTCTGTGCCGAGCAGAACGAGCGCTGGTATGAAATGACCGAGCCGGTGCCCGACGGCCCCACCACGCAGCTTATGCAGAAAATCGCAGCCAAGCACCGCATGGTAATCGTCGTACCGGTATACGAAGAGCACATGCCGGGCGTTTACTTCAACACCGCCGCTGTGATTGACGCCGACGGCCGCTATCTCGGCAAGTACCGCAAGCATCACATCCCGCACTGCCATCCCGGATTCTGGGAGAAGTTCTATTTCACTCCTGGCGACCTCGGCTATCCCGTCTTCAAAACGAAATATGCACGCGTCGGCGTTTACATTTGCTACGACCGCCATTTCCCAGAAGGCGCGCGCATCCTCGGACTGAACGGCGCTGAGATCGTGTTCAACCCGTCGGCCACCGTGGCGGGTCTTTCCGAATATCTCTGGGAATTGGAGCAACCGGCCCACGCCGTGGCCAACGGATATTTCGTCGGCGCGATCAACCGCGTCGGCGTCGAGAAGCCCTGGAGCATCGGCGAATTCTACGGAAAGAGTTATTTCTGCAATCCGCGCGGCAAAATCATCGCCCAGGCCAGCCGCGACAAAGACGAACTCGTCGTGGCCGATCTCGACCTCGACATGATCGCCGAGGTCCGCAAGGTCTGGCAGTTTTTCCGTGACCGCCGTCCCGAGAGCTACGGCCCGTTAACGGAGCAAAGCGCGGCGTCGGCCGCGGCGGACTAGAGCCGGTTACGGAGGAACTCGAACAGGATGTAGCCGATCAGCCCGGCGATCGCGCCAATCACAAAGTTGGCGGGCGTAACCACGTCTCGGATGGCCCACGCTAACCCCCGGTTCCGTGCCATCCCAGAATGCGTAAATTCGCCCATCAAAAGGTTGGCGTAGAACAGGAATACGATGAAGGCAATTTCCACCACCGCTCTCCATCCGCTCTTTTTCATGGTAACCTTCCCGTCCGCGCGCCAATGCCCCAATGCCTCGGCAGAGTTTATTTCATCTCGCCGTTAATCTATCATCCTCCCCTTAACGTTCCTGCAGGGAGCGGTGACCGGACTTCATGACCACACACTCGCGCATCGAATCCAGCCCACTGTACAACCGCGATCTCGCGCCCGCACTCGACGAACGCCGGCACTGGGGCACCTACAACTTCGCCGCCCTGTGGGTTTCCATGTCAGTGAACATTCTCACTTACATGCTGGCCGCAAGCCTGATTCAGGGCGGCATGGACTGGAAGCAGGCCGTCGCCACCATTTTTATCGGGAACGTCATTGTGCTGGTTCCGATGCTGTTGAACTCGCATCCCGGCGCGAAGTATGGCATCCCGTTCCCGGTCCTTGCCCGCGCGTCCTTCGGAGTGCTGGGCGCGAATGTGGCTGCTGTGCTGCGCGCGCTCGTGGCCTGCGGATGGTTCGGCATTCAGGCCTGGATCGGCGGCGAGGCCATCAGCACACTGCTGGCAACGCTGGTGCCGTCATGGAAGGACTTCCCTCATGGCGCCGCGGTCTGCTTCATGATTTTCTGGCTCATCAATCTCGCGGTCGTGCTCAAGGGAATCGAATACATCCGCATCCTGCAGGGAATCAGCGCGCCGATTCTGCTTGGCGTGGGCCTGCTTCTTTTGGCATGGGCCTACCGTACCGCCGGCGGCTTCGGGCCGATGTTGTCGGTACCGTCGCGGTTCACCAGTTTTCCCGACTTCCTCAAGTTCCTGATCCCTGCGTTGAACGGCACCGTCGGTTTCTGGGCCACCGTATCGTTGAACATCCCCGACTTCACCCGCTTCGCGCGCAATCAACGCGAGCAGATCATTGGCCAGGCGCTGGCCCTGCCCACTACGATGACGCTGTATGCGTTCGTGGGAATTGTCGTCACCTCAGCCACCGTGGTCATCTACGGCACGGCGATCTGGGATCCGGTTCAACTGCTCAGCCGCTTTCATTCTCCCGTGGCCGTGGTGATCTCTCTGCTCGCGATTCTGCTGGCCACTCTCAACGTCAACATCGGCGCTAATGTGGTTTCGCCCGCCAACGACTTTTCCAATCTGTGGCCCAAGAAGATCAGCTTCCGCACTGGCGGCGTCATCACCTGCTTCATGGGCGTCGCCATGATGCCGTGGAAGCTGCTCTCCAACTACGGCACGTTCATTTTTGGATGGCTCGGAGGCTACGCCGCGTTCCTCGGGCCGGTCGCTGGCATCATGATTTGTGATTACTTTGTGATTCGAAGGCGCGTGCTGCAGTTGGATGATTTATATCTTCGCGGCGGGATCTACGAATACTCGCGCGGATTCAACTGGCGCGCTGTGATCGCGCTGGCGCTGGGTGCGGGCACGGCGCTCGCCGGGCTGGCCTTGCCCTCCGTGCGCGCGTTGTATGACTACTCCTGGTTTGTGGGATTCGCAGTTTCCTTTGTGGCCTACTACGTGATGATGCGTGCCAGAAATTCTGGCAGCACGTCGCGCTGATAATCCACCAGCGTTTGCTCCTCATCTCCGCACATCAGGTAGATATTGAACTGGGTCACGCCGGCTTTTGCCAGGTCGTGCAGTTTTCGGCGGTGGGCCTCGGCGTTTCCCAGCAGGCAGAAGCGGTCAATGACTTCGTCGGAAACAAAATCCGCGTTGTCGCTGCCCACCTTGCAATGATGCTGATAGTCATAGTGGCCGCGATCCTCCACATACGAGGTCAGCGCGGGCGGAAGATCTTCCGGCTTGTACTGTCGGATCAGATCCATGACGTGATTCGAAACCAGCGCCGGGAACCACCGCACGCGCTCACGCGCGAGGTTCAGGTCGTCCGAAACCCAGACCGGCGCAGCCGACATCACCTCGATCTGGCCCGGATCGCGTCCTGCCACGCGGGCGCCTTCCTTCACAAATCCCAGGCACCACTCAATCAGCGCCGGATCGGCAAACTGCAGAATAATGCCGTCGGCTACGCGCCCCGCCATGTGCAACACCTTGGGACCGTATCCGGCAACCCAAACTCGCGGAGAATCCTTCGCCCAGGTCAGCCGCGTCGGTTGGCCGTCGTGCTGCACTTCCCTGCCGCCGGTCAGATCGCGGAACTCCTTCACCGACTCTTCCAGTTGTGACCAGCTCACGGGCTTTTTGCCCATCACGCGCCGCGAGCTGTCACCGCGGCCGAAGCCCAGTTCCATGCGCCCGCCGGAGATCAAGTTCAGCGTCGCAAACAGGCTGGCGGTCACCGTGAGATCGCGCGTCGCGGGATTGGTCACGCAGGTGCCCAGGTGCATCCGCTGCGTGTTCATTGCCATCAGCGTGAGCAGGGGGTACGGTTCCATCCACAGCACATGGGAATCGAAAATCCATCCGTATTCAAATCCCGCAGCTTCGGCCTGCCGGGTCAGGCCGACGATGCGCTCGATGGAAATGTCAGGTTTCAGCGTGATGCCAAATTTCATGGCTGGTCCCCTTCTTCATCACTCTAGCAATATGAGGAACTAAGGACGGGCAGTTTAGCATAGAATTCTTTCTTCATCTCAGCCATGAGCGGAGGGATCGATGGGCTTTGACACGATCATCAGCGGCGGATCCGTGGTGACTGCAACGGATACCTGCGTGGCGGACATCGCGATCACGGATGGCAAGATCGCGGTTGTCGGCAAGGACCTTCCTCGACAGAATGCCACGCAAGTTCTCGACGCTTCAGGAAAGTACGTTTTCCCCGGCGGCATCGACGTCCATACCCATCTCGATATGCCGTTCGGCGGCACGACCAGCGCCGACGATTTTGAAACCGGCACACGGGCCGCGGCGTTCGGCGGAACAACGACGCTCATTGACTTCGCCATTCAGTACAAAGGCCAGCCGCTGCGCCAGGCCTTCGATACCTGGATGCGCAAGGCCACCAGCAAAGCCGTCTGTGACTATGCCTTTCACTGCATCATGACCGACATTTCCAGCGGCCAGCTCGGCGAGATGAACGATCTGGTCGGCGAAGGTGTCACCAGCTTCAAGCTGTTCATGGCGTATCCCGGCGTCTTCATGCTCGATGATGCCAGCATCTTCCGCGCGCTGCAGACCACGTCGAAAAACGGCGGCCTGATCTGCATGCATGCCGAGAACGGAAGCGCGATCGACGTCATCGTGCAACAGGCGCTGGCGGAAGGCAAGAAGGCGCCGAAATATCACGCTCTGACCCGGCCGACAACAGCAGAAGCGGAAGCCGTGTCGCGCGCCATTGCTTTAGCGGAGATGGCCGGAGCGCCGATCTACATCGTGCATTTGAGCTGCAATGAGGCCCTGGAGAAGGTTCGGGAGGCGCGCGACCGCGGCCTTCCTGTGTACGCCGAAACCTGCCCGCAGTACTTGTATCTCTCGATCGAAAACTTCGACGCTCCCGGCTTTGAAGGCGCGAAATATGTTTTTACGCCGCCGCTCCGGGAAAAATGGCATCAGGAAAAGCTGTGGAACGGGCTTAAGCGGGATCATCTACAGGTCGTTTCCACCGATCACTGTCCATTCTGCTTCAAGGAGCAGAAAGAGCTCGGACGCGATGACTTCACTAAAATACCAAACGGCGGCCCGGGCGTGGAGCATCGCATGAGCCTGATCTATTCCGGCGGCGTCGCCCAGGGCCGCTTCAGCGTGAATCGATTTGTCGAACTGGTTGCTACAACTCCGGCCAAGCTCTTCGGTTTGTATCCGCGCAAGGGAACGATCGCGGTCGGCAGCGACGCCGATCTTGTGATCTTCGATCCCAACCGCAAACACACGATCAGCGCCAAGACTCACCACATGCGAGTGGATTACTCGATGTTTGAAGGCATCCAGGTGACCGGCATGCCGGATGTTGTATTATCGCGCGGGAGAGTTGTGATAGACGGCGACAAGTTCCTCGGCCGTGCCGGACAGGGAGAATTTCTCCGGCGCTCCACCTACTCGCAGGTGGGCGGGTAGTTTTCTCCTGACCTCTGGCGGCACGCTCCGCCAGGACTAACGGAAGCAAGTGCTAGCGGAGGGCTGAAAAGAGAGCCTCTTTCCAGCGTTTCGTGTCGAGCCTCCAGCACACCTTGGTTTGGCGTTGTGCGTGCAGGGCGGGTGCCCAAACCGCCCGGTTGCGATCATCCAGGGCCACGTTCAGACGATCCACCACGGTCATGCCTCGCGTCAGTTCGCTCTGCGTCTCCACATCCACGTAGTGGTCGCTCCATTCAGTTCCTGCACTTGGGTCGAGAGCGAGGCACATGGCAACCGGATCGGGCAGCGAAATGCCGTCTTCCCCGGTCTGCACCTTGTACGCCTGACGGGCATGGCTATTGCATTCGATGGCGAACTGAGCAAGGGCGTTATTGAACCCGAGAATGCGCGCGATGTCGCTTTCATTGACCACGGCACTTCCTCGACAAAGGTGCCAACCGATAAGTTCTACCGGAAGGCCACTGCGCATGACGATGCGCGCAGCTTCGGGATCAACCCAGATGTTATATTCGGCGGCCGGCGTCACATTCCCTTCACAGCATGGAGCGCCCCCCATAACCACGCAGCGCCCCACTTTCGCGGCGATTGCCGGCTTCTTCGCCAGCGCGAGAGCGAGGTTGGTGAGCGGCGCCAGGGTCACGATTACAAGTCCAGGGTTCGCGTCAATGGCGTCGATGATCGCGTCCACCGCATGCGAGGCTCCCGGAGATTTACGAGGCGGCGGATAGTTGTGATCTCCGAGTCCGTCGCGACCATGAAACCAGGTTGCGTTTTGATACTCACGCCAGAGCGGTTTTTCCGCGCCCGCATAAACCGGCACATTCGCTCCGCACAGTTCCACGCTGTAAAGGGCGTTAAGCGTGGCTTGCTGCACATCCACATTCCCGGCGACTGTCGTGATCGCGATCACGCGGACATCCGGTGCTCGCAGCGCCATGATCAACGCCACCGCGTCGTCGGAAGCTGTATCGGTGTCAATGAGAAAGGCGCGTGGCACGCGCGTAGCATAGCAGACTGTCGGGTGGCTGAGCCGCGAGAACAGCATCGGCCGAGTTGAGCGCAAACACTTGTGACCCATCTCAAAGAAGAGTACAGTTACACATTTTCCGCCTCACCACGTCTCGGGGGGACCAATGTTCACACCGTCGAATCTAAGCATTGCGCTGCTGATGATGATCACGAGCGCCGTTTGCTGGGGCTCATGGGCAAATACCTATAAAGGCGTTAAGGGTTATCGTTTCGAGCTTTTCTACTGGGACTACGCCATTGGCATCTTTCTGGTCTCGCTGGTTCTGGCGTTCACGATGGGGAGTACGGGGCACGATGCTTCCAGTTTTCTGAACAACGTCCACGCGGCCGACACCGCGAACATTGTCAACGCGCTGATCGGAGGAGCGCTGTTCAACCTCGCCAATCTCTTGCTCGTGGCCGCGATTGACATGGCCGGACTGGCCGTCGCGTTCCCCATTTCGATCGGAATTGCTCTGGTCGTCGGAACGGTATTGAGCTACATTCTCCAGCCGAGAGGAAACGCTCTCTCCCTGGCTCTTGGCGTGGCCTGCGCATTTGTTGCAGTGCTCCTGGACGGAAAGGCCTATGGAAGTCTTGCCGCGGCAGGACGGTCGGTCTCAAAGAAGAGTCTGATCACCTGCCTGGTGTCGGGAGTTCTGATGGGCCTGTGGGCTCCCTTTATGACGCACGCGATGACGCGGGGCAATCCGCTGGGACCTTATAGCGCTGCTGTATTCCTGACGCTGGGAGCATTGCTCTCCTGCTTCATCTGGAACATTTACTTCATGAAACATCCGTTGGTCGGTGAGCCAGTAAGCTTCGGTGGATTCTTCAGCGGACCGGCCTCGGGGCATCTGCTGGGGCTTTTCGGGGGATGCATCTGGGGAGTCGGCACGGTTTTCAACCTGGTGGCGGCGAGCTTCACCGGCGTAGCAATTTCCTATGCCATCGGCCAGTCGGCTCCGATGGTGGCGGCACTGTGGGGAATTCTGGTGTGGAAGGAGTTTGCGAACTCCGGACCTCGCGCCAAGACGTACCTTGGCCTCATGTTCGTCTTCTACGGTTTGGCTATTTTCCTGGTCGCACGCGCGAACGGATAAGTGCTCCCGATCTATAGCAGCATGCCGGCAATCGAAGCCGACATCAGGTTGGCCATGGTCCCCGCCAGCATGGCGCGGACGCCGAACCGGGCCAGTTCGCCGCGCTTGTTGGGCGCCAGCGCACCGATGCCGCCGATCTGAATTCCGATAGAACTCAAGTTCGCGAACCCGCAAAGGGCGAACGTCGCAATGGTGAACGAGCGCGGGTCAAGCGTGCCCTTCATCGGGCCGAGCTGGGCGAAGGCAACGAATTCGTTGAGCACCATGCGCGTGCCCAGCAGATTGCCGATGGCCGCGGCATCCTTCCATTGGACACCGGTGAGCCAGGCCACGGGCGCGAAGACCCAGCCAAATATCTGTTGCAGGTTGTAGGGGAACCACGAGATGTGCATGTGCGTCCAACCCATGATGGCGTTGAGCAGCGCCAGCAGGGCGAGGAAGGTGATGAGCATCGCTCCCACGTTTAAGGCGAGGTGCAAGCCGTCAATGGTGCCGCGGGCGATGGCGCCCAGAATATTTCTTTCTTTTTCCATGGCGGGCATTTGCACGCGGCCGGCGGTGAGCGGTTGCTCGGTTTCCGGGACCAGCATCTTGGCGATCAGCAGAGTGCCGGGCGCGGTCATGATGACGGCGGTGAGCAGATGTTTGGGGTCCGCGCCGCCCACGCGCATGTAGGCGGCCATCATACCGCCGGAGATGTGGGCCATGCCGCTGGTCATGACGGTCATGAGTTCCGACTGCGTCAGCTCGGGGAGAAAGGGGCGGATGGTGAGCGGAGCCTCGGTTTGTCCCATGAAAATGCTGGCGGCGAGATTGAGCGACTCCGCGCCGCTCGCGCCCATCACCGTGGTCATAATCCACGCGCCCGCGCGAATGATGAGTTGCATCACGCCGAGGTGATAGAGCACGGCGAAAAATGCGGCGATGAAAATGATGGTGGGCAGAACCTGGAAGGCAAAAATCAGTCCCAGCGAGGATTGCTGTTTGCCTAGGGTGCCAAATACAAACTCCGAACCGTAGTAGGAAAAATCAAGCAGATGCTTGGCCCCATCGCCCAGCTTGGCAAATAGCCACTCCCCGCTCGGCACCCGTAGAACAAACACGGCCAGCGCGAATTGCAGCCCGAGTCCCCAGAGTACGGTCTTGAGACGAATGGCGCGACGGTTGGTGGAAAACACGAAGGCCAGCGCCAGCATGGTGAACAAACCGAGAATTCCTGTGAATCGTCCCATTCAGTGTTTCTCCCCGGACTTGCCGATGACTTGGCGAATAAGCGGCGGGTTCGCCGCGGGCGCTGCGTCTGCAATCTGGATGCTCGCTTCCATCAGTTGACGGGCGCGCGCCGCCCGCGCCTCGGCATTGTAGTAGATCGTAGCCAGCGCCTCGCCGGCCGCGACACGGTCACCAATTTTTTTGTGCAGCACGATCCCGACCGCGGGGTCAACCGAATCTTCCTTGCGCTCGCGGCCGCCACCGAGAATCACGCAGGCGGAGCCGATCTGCTCGCACTGCATGGATTCGACATATCCCGTCTTTGCGCTCACGACCTGCACGGTGCTCTGCGCCTGCGGCAGGCGCTTCGCGTCGTCAAGCACGCGCGGATCGCCGCCTTGCAGTTCGATCATCTGGCGGAATTTTTCGAGCGCCTTGCCGGAGGAGATCAGCTGCGCGCTCTTCTGCTTCCCTTCTGAAACGCTCTGTGAGGCGCCGCCCAGGTGCAGCATCCACCCGGCCAATTCCAGGCAGACTTCGCGCAAGTCTTCGGGGCCGCCGCCGCGCAGGACTTCCACGACCTCGACGACTTCGAGCGCGTTGCCGATCATGTTGCCCAGGGGCTGATCCATGCCGGTGATCAGCGCGACCACCTGCTTGCCCATGCGCTCGCCGGTTTCGACCATGAGTTCGGCGAGAAAGGCTGCGTCTTTCTGGCTCTTCATGAACGCGCCCGAACCGGTTTTAACGTCGAGCACCAGCGCGTCAATGCCTTCCGCCAGTTTCTTGCTCATGATGGAGGCGCAAATCAGATATGGACTTTCCACCGTTCCGGTTACATCGCGCAGCGCGTAGAGCTTGCGATCGGCGGGAGCGATCTCCGCCGTCTGGCCGATCATGGCGCAGCCGCAGGTCTCGAGCACGCGCCGAAACTCGGCCACGGGAAGATTCACGTTGAACCCGGGGATGGCTTCCAGTTTGTCGAGCGTGCCTCCGGTGTGGCCGAGACCGCGTCCGCTGATCATGGGAACGGCGACTCCGGCCGCAGCCGCCAGGGGTGCCAGCACCAGCGACGTCTTGTCGCCGACGCCGCCGGTCGAATGCTTGTCCACTTTTTTCACCGGCAGCGAGGAGAGATCGAGGACCTCACCCGAGCGCAGCATGGCGTCGGTCAGAGCGGCGGTTTCGGGGCGCGTCATGCCGCGCAGCACCACCGCCATCAGCCAGGCGGAGACCTGATAGTCGGGAATCTCACCTTTGGTGTAAGCGTTGACCAGACCTTCGATTTCGCCGCGCGACAGTTCCAGGCCGTCACGCTTCTTGCGGATCACATCAACGGCGCGGAACGTTTCCTGGGCGGAGATGTGCGGAGCAGGGGTGGCCGGGCTCACTGGAGACGGAATCCTTCCGGGAGAAGTTCGGTGATGTGGGCCTGCTTGGGACCGCGGGCACCCTGAAAGAAAATGGTCGCGTCGGGCCCGAACTCATAGATTACCTGGCGACACGCGCCGCAGGGCGAGCAGGCAACGCCGTGATCGTTGGCTACGGCGACCGCGCGAATCTCAATGCTGGGCCCGAGCCGCGCGACGGCAGAAAAGATCGCGGTGCGCTCGGCACAGTTGGTCATGCCGTAGGATGCGTTTTCGACGTTGCAGCCGGAAAAAATCTTGCCGTTCGTGAGCAGGATCGCCGCGCCTACGCGGAAATTCGAATAGGGAACGTGGGCGTTCTTCATCACCTTGACAGCGGCCTGCTCCAGTTTTTTTCGCACAGCGGCGGATAGGGTTGTCTTGTGCATAGAAGAAATCGTCTGGCCGCGAGATTCGCGGGATACATGGGAAACGGCCAAACCGTGCGTCATTGTAAACCCTGGGTGGCGGTTCTGGGCTTTTTCTTGCCAGTCACTGCAGTCGGTCTTTCCCAGCCGCGCCTGATTCGCGTTGTGGGATTCGCTGCCGTACAATTACCCCTCGGTGTCTGCCAAATGTCAGCCGATCAGGGAAAACGGCCCAGAAACGAAGTAGTCGCGCGGGAAGCGCAACCGGCGGACGCCTTTGCCACGCTCGGCGGGCAGCCCCTGCTGCCCAACTCAGGCATCCCCCTTGATTTGAATTGGATCCAGGAAGTGCGCGTGAACACCAGCGCCGTGGAGCGCCGCGCCCAGACCCAGGTAGCGCGGCGAACGGTGAAAAAAGAATGGCAGGCGGCGTGGCTGCTGCGGGCTATTTCCTGCATGGATTTAACCACACTCTCAGGCGACGACACCGAAGAACGCGTGCGGCGGTTGTGCGCAAAGGCGCGGCAACCCATCCAGCAGGACCTGGTGCAGAAACTCGGGATTGAGCAACTCGGCGTGAAGGTGGCGGCGGTGTGCGTCTATCACACGTTCATCGAAACGGCGCTGAACGCGCTGGAGGCAAGCGGCGTGCACGTAGCTGCGGTTTCCACGGGATTTCCGGCCGGGCTGTCGCCGCTGGCCGAACGCGTAGCTGAGATTCGGCGATCGGTAGAAGCGGGCGCCCACGAGATTGACGTGGTCATCACACGCGCGCACGTTTTCGGAGCGCGCTGGCAGGCGCTGTATGACGAGATCGCCGCTTTCCGGCAGGCCGCCGGCCGGGCTCACATGAAGGTCATCCTCGGCACCGGCGATCTGCTGACGCTGCGCAACGTGGCGCGGGCCAGCGTCGTCGCCATGATGGCCGGAGCGGACTTCATTAAGACTTCGACGGGCAAGGAACCGACCAACGCCACCCTGCCGGTGAGCCTGGTGATGGTGCGGGCGATCCGCGAATATGCTCAGCAGACCGGCATGGCCGTGGGCTTCAAACCGGCGGGCGGGATTCGCACCGCCAAGCAATCGCTCGACTGGCTGGCCATGATGAAAGAGGAACTGGGGCTGTCGTGGGTACGCGCAGAGATGTTCCGCTTCGGCGCGAGCGGGCTGCTGGGGGATATCGAGCGGCAATTGGAGCATTACGCCACCGGGCGCTATTCTGCCGAGTATCGGCATCCGATGGCGTAGCAGACGACACTAGCGTGGCAGGACAACGAGAAGAATCGAGCGCAAACAGATGAGCATTGCCGACAAATTCGTCAGCATGGAGTACGGGCCAGCGCCGGAGGATCCGAGAGAATCCATAGCGTGGCTGGAGCGCCATGGACGGCGCTTTGGCATGTTCATCGGCGGAACGTGGCAGGCGCCAGCGGCGAGTGGGTATTTCGACACGCTGGATCCCTCGACAGGCGAGAAGTTAGCGGCGATCGGGCAAGGCAGCGCCGCTGACGTGGACGCGGCAGTGCGCGCGGCGCGGGCCGCTTCGCCGGGGTGGCGCGCGCTCACTCCTCATGCGCGTGCCCGATATCTGTATGCGCTGGCGCGGCTGGTGCAGAAGCATTCGCGGCTGCTCGCGGTGCTCGAAACCATGGACAACGGCAAGCCCATCCGCGAGAGCCGCGATGTTGACATCCCGCTGGTGGCGCGGCATTTCTATCATCATGCGGGCTGGGCGCAATTGCTCGAGCGGGAATTTCCCGGCTACGAGCCGTGCGGGGTTGTGGGCCAGATCATTCCGTGGAATTTTCCCCTGCTCATGTTGGCGTGGAAAATTGCTCCGGCTTTGGCAGCAGGAAATACGGTTGTTCTGAAGCCTGCCGAGTTTACGCCGCTCACCGCGTTGGCGTTCGCGGAACTTTGCCAAGAAGCGGGGCTGCCCGCCGGCGTCGTCAACATTGTGACGGGAGACGGTTCGACCGGCGAAGCGCTGGTGAAGCATCCTGATGTAGACAAGATCGCCTTCACCGGCTCGACCGAGGTTGGGCGCGCCATTCGCGGCGCGACCGCGCCGAGTCACAAACGCCTATCGCTCGAACTGGGCGGGAAGTCTCCATTCATTATTTTTGAAGACGCCGATCTCGATAGCGCGGTCGAAGGTCTGGTAGATGGAATCTGGTTCAATCAGGGGCAGGTGTGCTGCGCGGGATCGCGGCTGCTGATGCAGGAAAGCATCGCCGAGACGCTGGTCGCGAAAATTCGCGACCGCATGAGCACGCTGCGCGTGGGGCCGCCGCTCGACAAGGCGATTGACATCGGCGCGATCGTGGCCCGAGTGCAACTGGACCGCATTCGGAGCATGGTGGCGCAGGGTATTGCGGAGGGCGCGACCTGCTGGCAACCGGCGATGGCCTTGCCTTCGCGCGGTTTTTATTATCCACCCACGTTGCTGAGCAATGTGCATCCCACGTCCATCGTGGCGCAGCAGGAAATCTTCGGGCCGGTGCTCGCGGCTATGACGTTCCGGACGCCGCGGGAGGCCGTGGAACTGGCCAACAATACGGTGTACGGCCTGGCGTCGTGCGTATGGAGCGAGAGCATCAACGTGGCGCTGCATGTGGCCGCGCAGTTGAAAGCCGGGTTGGTCTGGGTGAATTGCGCGAATCTGTTCGACGCGGCCTGCGGCTTTGGCGGATACCGCGAGAGCGGCTACGGGCGCGAGGGCGGCCGCGAAGGCATGCTCGAATACATGGAGCCAGCGTGGTTCAAGCATGCGCCCAAGCTCGCGGCAAGCACGGCAGCGGCTCCTCCAGTGGAAGAATCCGCGCAGATCAGCACGCCCGCCATTGACCGCACCGTCAAGCTTTACATCGGCGGCAAGCAGGCGCGTCCGGACTCGGGTTACAGCATGGCGGTGCGCGCGGCAGACGGACGTCTGCTGGGCGAGGCTCCGCTGGGCAATCGTAAGGACGTTCGCAATGCGGTGGAGGCGGCGCGCAAGGCCGAGATTTGGGGAAAAGCTACGGCACACAATCGCGCTCAGGTCCTTTATTACTGCGCCGAAAACCTGGCGCAGCGGCGCGGCGAGATTATCCATCGCTTGGCGGAAGTGGTGGGCGAGAAGCAGGCCGGGGCGGAAGTCGAACTCGGAATCGAGCGCATTTTCTCCTACGCGGCCTGGGCCGACAAATTCGACGGCGCGGTGCACAATCCGCCGTTCCGCAATATCGCGATCGCCATGAACGAGGCGATTGGAACCGTAGGCGTGATCTGCCCGTCGGAAGCGCCGTTGCTGGGGTTCCTGTCACTGGTGATGCCCTTGCTCGCCGTGGGAAATACGGTGATCGCCGTTCCCTCGGAAACATATCCGCTGATCACGGGTGACCTCTACCAATTGTTCGACACCAGCGATCTGCCCGGAGGCGCGGTGAACATCGTGACCGGATACGCGGCGCAACTTCTGAAGACAATCGCCGAGCACGACGATGTGGACGCCATCTGGTGTTGCGGCGATGAAGCGCTGGTCGCAGCGGCGAAGGCGATGTCCACCGGAAATCTAAAGCAGGTGTGGACCAACGAAGGCCGCGCCATTGATTGGTTCGACGCGAAGCAGGGCGAGGGGCGGTGGTTTCTGGAGCATGCCACCCAGGTGAAGAACATCTGGGTGCCGTACGGGGAGTAGGGACTAAGCGAACTGCCATTGCATTTATCGCTGCGGCGGGCTAGCATTTCCCCCGGCCCGCTTTCATCCGTCTGGCATCATCTCTCTCTTGCACGAGTTCGTTTAGACCAAGGAGGACGTATGGGCATCGCAGTTTCCCCGCAAATTCATCCGCAAGTCGCGGAGTTCATCGAAAAACCACGCAAAATGCTGATCAACGGCAGGTGGACGAACGCCGCCTCCGGCAAGACTTTTCCCACCTACAATCCCGCGACCGGCGAAGTGCTGGCCCAGGTCGCAGAAGGCGATCGCGAGGATGTTGAGCAGGCAGTGAAGGCAGCGCGCAAGGCGTTCGACGACGGTCCGTGGCGCCGCATGACCGCGTCCGAACGCGGCCGCCTGATCTGGAAACTCGCCGACCTGCTCGAGCAGCACACCGAAGAATTCGGCTATATCGAGAGTCTCGACAACGGCAAGCCTCTGGTCATCGCCAAGGCCGCCGACGTTCCGCTGGCCGTGGACCTGTTCCGCTATATGGCGGGATGGGCCACCAAAATTGAAGGCAACACGATTCCGCTCTCGGTGCCCTATACGCCGGGCGCGAAATATCTGGCCTACACGCTGCGCGAACCCGTCGGAGTCGTGGGCCAGGTGATCCCTTGGAACTTCCCGCTCCTCATGGCGGCCTGGAAGCTCGGCCCGGCGCTGGCCACGGGCTGTACGGTTGTGCTGAAGCCGGCAGAGCAAACGCCGCTTTCGGCGCTGCGTCTGGGCGAACTGATCCAGGAGGCTGGCTTCCCTGACGGCGTGGTCAACATCGTCCCCGGCTATGGCGAAACGGCAGGGGCGGCGCTGGCCGCGCATCCCGATGTAGATAAGATCGCCTTCACGGGCTCGACCGAAGTCGGCAAGCTGATCGTGCATGCCGCCGCGGGGAACCTGAAGAAAGTATCTTTGGAACTGGGCGGAAAGTCTCCCAACGTGGTGTTCAAGGATGCCGATCTTGAGACCGCGATTCCCGGTTCTGCCAGCGCGATCTTCTTCAACCACGGCCAGTGCTGTTGCGCCGGTTCGCGGCTGTACGTCGAGAAGGCGGTTTACGACCAGGTCGTCGAGGGAGTCGCGGCGCACGCCAAGAACATCAAGGTCGGTTCAGGCCTGGATCCGGAGACGCAGATGGGACCGCTGGTCTCGCAAGAGCAGTTGAATCGCGTTTGCGGTTATCTCGAAGCCGGTTTCTCCGAGGGCGCTCAGGCCATGGCCGGCGGGCACAAGGCCGGCGATCGTGGTTATTTCGTTGAGCCCACGGTGCTGGTCAACACCAAGGAAAACATGAAGGTCGTGCAGGAAGAAATCTTCGGGCCGGTGGTGACCGCAATGCCGTTCACCGATCCCGAAGAAATCATCCCGCGCGCGAACAACAGCGAATACGGCCTGGCCGCTGCCGTGTGGACGCGCGACATCGGCAAGGCGCATCGCATGGCCGAGCAACTGCGCGCGGGCACCGTGTGGATCAATTGCTACAACATCTTCGACGCGGCGCTGCCCTTCGGAGGCTACAAACAGTCCGGCTGGGGACGCGAGATGGGGCACGACGTGCTCAATCTCTATACCCAGACGAAGGCGGTGTGCACTAGGATCGCGTAAACGGTCCTCAAAAGCAAAAGGACGGTGGCCCGTGGCCACCGTCCTTTGTTTTCACTTACAGATTCTTTTGCCGCTCGCTACTTCTCCATCAGCAGAACTTTTTCCGCGTCGTCAATCTCGGTGAGTTTGACCTCGATCACTTCATTCATCGTGGTCTGAACGTTGCGTCCTACAAAAGTAGCTTCAACGGGGATTTCGCGGTGTCCACGGTCAATCAGCACGCAGAGTTGAACGCGGCGGGGCCGGCCGTGGGAAAAGAGCGCGTCGAGCGCGGCCCGCGTGGTGCGGCCGGTGAACAGGACGTCATCCACCAGCACAATGTTCTTGTCCTCGATCTCAAAGCCGATCTCTTTCTCCTGCACCACCGGCTTGGGGCCCAGGGTCGAGAGATCGTCGCGGTAGAAAGTAATGTCCAACGTGCCCACCGGCACCTTGGCGTTTTCGATGCGGGTAATAATCTTGCCCAAACGTTCCGCGATGGGCACACCGCGGCGCCGAATACCGACCAGGCCCAGGCCGTCTACTCCGCCGTTTTTTTCCACAATCTCGTAAGCCAGCCGCACCAGCGTGCGCTCAATTTCTGATGCGGACATGAGTTGCGCCTTCTGCTGAAGGCCGGTCTTGGAAATTTGCTTTGGATTCATGAGTGAGTTATGCCTCGCCGAGCCAGGAAGCCTACTCAATGTAGCCAACAGATTCCCTGTGGTCAAGCGCCAGAAGCACAGGGATGACCCGTGAGCCTGAGGAGAATTGCGGCCCCACGACTAGGCTCCAGCCTTGCTGGACTGCCCGTGTGTAGGAGGATCAAGGGAAGTCTCGCCCTCGAACTCCAACGGCGGCAGCGTGCCCCGGGCGGGACACTCCGTGCGGATCGTGCGCGCCACGGGAGAACTGGGCTGCTGCACCAGAAGCAGAGTGATGGCCGCTGGATTGCTGATGGCCGCGTCGTTCGCGACAATTCCGATGCCCAGATTTCTCCCCAGAGCCTTGGCGCGATACAGGGCCGCATCCGCCAGTTCAATGGCTTCTTCAGCGCACAGGGCCTCGAATGCGCCGCGGCACCAGGGATACGCCGCCCAGCCCACCGAGCAGGTCTTGCGCACGCTGATGCCATGGCCCAGATCAAAGGCTTCGGCCGACATCACGTCGAGGATGCGGCTGCAGAAAGCGGGGGTGCCGCTGGGATCGGTCGAGCGGCTCATGATGAGGAACTCTTCCCCGCCCCAGCGCACCAGCACGTCGGACTTACGCACGACGGTCGAGAGCCTCTGGGCCACGAGTTGCAGCAGGCGGTCGCCGGCAGGATGGCCGTGCTCGTCGTTCACTTGCTTGAAGAAATCCACATCCACCATGATGAACACCAGGTCGCGGTGATCGAGTTTGCGGATGTCGCCGCCACGGGCCCGCTGGTAGTTACGCAGGACCTGGCCGGCTTCGGCACTGACAATCTCTTCCAGGTAACGGCGGTTCCAGATTCCCGTGAGCGAATCGGTGAAGGAGATTTCCTGCAGTTCCAGATTCTTGCGCTGCAGTTCCAGGCTGTGCCAGCGCAGTGAGTGCTCCTTGCTTTCGAGTTCGTCCTTCATGCGGCACATTTCATCCAGGTTGTGGCGGGTCAGGCGCAGCAGGCTCAGCAATTCCTGATCAAGCAGGTGCTGCTTCAAGATCACCAGCGCCCCCATGGCCACCATCACTGCGACCGCGAGGAGCAGACGGAAAGAACGGACGCGCTGCGGGGCATTGCCGCCGAACTGCGCCCAAGCCACCATTAACGGGGTAAGAAACACCACCGCCATGGCCAGACGCGCCTTCCAGATACCGTAACCGCGTGCAGAAACCTCTTCCACCGGATTCTGGGTCGCGCCCTGGCGCGCCAGGAAGCCGATGCGCGCAAACCAGGCCATCGCCGCCACCAAAGGCACATCGAAGAGGCTGCCCGTGTAGTAGATGTGCAAGTCAATGGCCTCGTTGGCCATGAGTGAACCGATGCACGCCAGCGAGGCGGCCCCGAAAAACTCAAAGTAGATCCTGCGCCAGACGCCGCTGGAGCGCCGCCACACCAGAATCAGTCCCAGGCCCAGTACGAGTTGTTCGCAGACATAGAGCGCATCAAAGCTGGTCCCGTACGTGGACTCGATCGGATGCACATACTGCCACGGGATCACGATGAACAGGTATAGGAACAGCCACCACGTAAGTAACAAAAAGAAGTCCAGGGTCCCGACGCGGATGATGCGATCGTCCTGCCGGACATGGGGCTGAACGGCTACCGCTGCCATCATGGGCACGATGTGCAGAAAGAGAATTACGTCTCCCACAAATGGGTTGGGAGCCTCCTGCCGCAGGAAGACCTCAAAGTAGGTCCAGAGTATCTGCGCGCCAAGCCACATCCCCACGCCTAACCCCATGAGAATCCAGAACAGACGAGTCCTGGAGGAGGCTTCTCTCACGTTGGCCAGAATGGATCCGGCTGCACAGAACAGAAGCATGCACTGCAGGAGGTCTCCAAAAGCTGTGAGCGCAAAGCCCCGGGGCGCGATCAGCGATACCCCAATATGGACGCACACCACCGCGCACACGATGGCGGTCCACCTCCGGGCGTGCTGGAGCGGAAGACTTTCCACGCTAGCATTCTAGGGTGAGGGGAACCTGCCTACTTGTTACCGAGGTAACTGCAGCGAACGCTAAAGTTCCAAGGAATAAGCCCTTACACGGCCCCCAAAAGCCCGCGCGGTCAACCCACACGTTCGCGCAGGTAGCGGCCCAGGGCGTCCTGCCAGGCCGGCAGGGTGACTCCGTAGGCGTGAAGACTTGCGGCGGACAAGACAGAGTAAGCGGGACGCGGTGCTGGGCGCGCCATCTGCAGACTGTTCACCGGCCGCACCTCGGTGGCCAGCCCGGCGCCGGCCACGATCGCCTGCGCGAACTCGAACCACGAGCAATCGCCGGCATTAGTGGCGTGCACAATTCCGCTCGCGCCCTTGCGGCACAGCTGAATGATGGCTCGCGCCAGGTCCACCGAGTACGTCGGACATCCGCGCTGGTCGTGGACCACATCCAGCACCGGGCGGCTGGCTGCCAGCCTCAGAATCGTATCCGGAAAGCACTTGCCGCCCACGCCGAAAAGCCACGATGTTCGCACGATGCAGGCCTGGGGCAGGACTTCCAGCAAACGCAGTTCCGCCTCCGCCTTCGACCGCCCGTAAACGCTCTGCGGGTGGCGCGCATCGGTGGCCTCATAAGGCGAGGTCTTGGTCCCGTCAAACACATAATCCGAACTGAGGAAGAGCAGCTTCGCGCCCGCGCGCCGGGCAGATTCGCCCGCATTCACAGCACCATCGCGGTTCACGGCAAACGCCCGCTCAGGATTTCCCTCACAGCCGTCAACGTCGGTGTAGGCGGCAGCCAAAACAATCCAGTCCGGCTGGGTTCGCTCGACCGCGGCGCGCACCTGGACTGCCTCACGCAGATCGGCGTCGCGCGAACTGAGGCCGACCACTTCATCTCCGCCCCATTCGCGCAGAAGCGCCTTGCCCAGAAGACCTGAGGCGCCAAAAATCGTCACTCTCATGATTTGCTTCCGGCTACTCGAAGGTCTCAGCGTTGCCAAGCGACACGCCGCGCTGGTCTTTTGCTGAGACGATGGGGTCCCCGTCCAGTTCCCAATCGATTTTCAGCACCGGATCGTTCCACGCCAGCGTGCGCTCATGGGCCGGAGCATAGTAGTCGGTGGCTTTGTACAGCACGTGCGCTTCTTCCGAGGTTACGCGGAATCCATGGGCGAAGCCGGCGGGAACCCACAGCATGCGCTGGTTTTCGCCGGAGAGACGCGCCGCCTGCCATCCCCCGAAAGTCGGCGAACTGCGGCGCAGGTCCACCACCACGTCAAGAATTTCTCCCGCCGCCACGCGCACCAGTTTCCCCTGCGCGTGCTTGAGCTGGTAGTGCAACCCGCGCAGCACATTGCGCCGTGAACAGGAATGATTGTCCTGCACAAACCGGCCCGTGATGCCCAACTCGGCCATCGCCCGTTCGTTGTAACTCTCGAGGAAGAATCCCCGTTCGTCGGCAAACACGCGGGGCTCCAGAATCAGCAATCCGGGCAGAGAGGTCGTAATTGTCCGGAACGCATCCATTGCAGGCCACTCCATCGGAACCGCGCTCATCTCAGAATACCTTCTCTCTCAACAACTGCAGCAGGTAGGCGCCGTAGCTGTTGTTTTTCATCGCACCGCCGGTTCGTTCCAGATCGGACGCCGTAATGTAGCCGGAGCGGTAGGCAATCTCCTCGGGGCAGGCCACCATCAGACCCTGCCTCTTCTCGATCGCCTGAATATAAAGTGATGCGTCCATCAGCGATTCATGCGTGCCGGTATCGAGCCACGCCATACCACGCCCCATCACCACGACCTCCAGTTGGCCGTTCTTCAAATAGGCCTGGTTGACGTCGGTGATCTCGAGTTCGCCGCGGGCGCTGGGCTTGAGCGATTTCGCAATCCCCACCACCTGATTGTCGTAGAAGTAGAGCCCGGTGACGGCATAGCGCGATTTCGGCTGTTTCGGTTTTTCCTCGATGCTGAGCGCCCGACCGCTCGCGTCAAACTCCACCACGCCATAACGCTCCGGATCGTTTACAGGATAAGCGAAGATCCGCCCCCCGCGCGCCTTCTGCGCGGCTTCGCGCAGGTCCCGGACCAGATCGTGGCCGTAGAAGATGTTGTCGCCCAGCACCAGTGCGCAAGGGCTGCCGGCAAGAAACTCCTCGGCCAGCAGGAAGCCTTGCGCAATTCCCTCCGGCTTCGGTTGGACGCGATAACTCAAGCGGATGCCGAACTGGGCGCCATCGCGCAGCAACCCCTGAAACTTGGGAACGTCTTCGGGCGTCGAGATAATGAGGATCTCCCGAATTCCCGCCAGCATCAGTGTGCACAGCGGGTAATAGATCATGGGCTTGTTGTAAACCGGCAGCAGGCTCTTGCCCATCGCCTGTGTCACCGGATACAACCGCGTGCCCGACCCGCCGGCCAGGATAATGCCCTTGTAACTTGTGCTTTCCGTCATGAACTTGCCCGTCTTCCGGTCCGCCTAGTTTGCGGTCCGTCTAGCTCGAATAGTGCGTCGCAATCCACTGCCGGTAACTGCCGCTGGTCACGTCGCGCACCCACTCGTCGTTCTCAAGATACCAGCGAACGGTTCTGCGAAAGCCGCTTTCCAGCGTTTCCTTCGGCTTCCAGCCGAGTTCGCGTTCAATCTTGCGCGCGTCCACGGCGTAACGGCGATCGTGCCCGGGACGATCCTTGACGAAAGTAATCAGATCGCGCCTGGCACGGCCCGCACGCGGCTGAATCTCATCCACCAGGTCGCAGATGATCTCCACGATCTCGAGGTTCGGTTTCTCGTTCCAGCCGCCGATGTTGTAGGTCTCGCCCGGCCGCCCACGCTCGACCACGGTTGTAATCGCCTCGCAGTGATCCTCAACATAGAGCCAGTCGCGGACATTCTGGCCGTCTCCGTACACCGGCAGCGGCTTGCCATCGCGCGCGTTAAGGATCATCAGCGGAATCAGCTTCTCCGGAAACTGAAACCGTCCGTAATTATTCGAGCAATTCGTGGTGAGCACCGGCAAGCCGTAAGTGTGGTGATACGCCCGCACCAGGTGATCGGACGCGGCTTTGGACGCGGCATACGGGCTGTTGGGCGCGTAAGGCGTGGTCTCGGAAAAAGGAGGATCGTCCGAGCCCAGCGATCCGAATACTTCGTCGGTGGACACGTGCAGGAACCGGAACTGCTCCCGTTGCGGTTCTGCGAGCACCATCCAATATGCACGCGTCTCTTCTAACAGCGCGAAAGTGCCGTCCACGTTGGTGCGAATGAAATCGTCGGGGCCGCGGATGGAACGGTCCACGTGGCTCTCCGCTGCGAAGTGGACGATCGCCTGCGGCTGATGTTTTTCCAGCAACCGCCGGACCAGACCGCGATCACCGATATCCCCATGAACAAATTCATATCGCGGATCGCCGGCGACGCTCTCCAGGTTGCGCAGGTTTCCGGCGTAGGTGAGCTTGTCGAGGTTGACGACGGGCACCGCATCCCCCTTCATCCGCTGCAGGATAAAGTTGGATCCGATGAAACCCGCGCCGCCGGTTACTAGGATCGTATCGCGCATAAGGGCCGCGTCTTTCTTAGGGCCTCCTGAGGCCCCGGAAAGACGAGCACTTGATTGTAATAAAAAAGGCGGGATTAGGCCCGCCGAGCGGAAGTGGGGTAGTGGACTCGGCCACTACCGGAAGTGGGTAGTGTCTCAGTTCGCAGGAAATCCCCATGTGGGGACAGCCGCCCTCGGCTGTCCGTCGAGCAGGGCTCGACACCCGTCGGGCAGCTCTACCCTGCCCGGCGCTCCGCTCCTCCAGCCTCGCCGGCAGCTCTGGCGACTGGCTTCTTCTGCGGCGTTTCGGCTCGCCTCCAGCCCATCACTTCGAAATAGGCCCTCTCTATGTCGGCGGCGATCTTCGGCCACTGGTACTGCTCCCGAATGCGCCGCTTGGCGGCGCGCCCGGCGGCTTCACGCACCGCCGGATTGGCGATCAGGAAACGCAGCCGCTCCGCCAGGTCCGCCGCGCTGCCCCGCTGGAACGTAAACCCGGCCCCGTCCACCACTTCGCGGTTCTCCGGAACATCGCTGGTCAGCACGCACAGCCCCGCCCCCATCGCGTCCAAAAGCGCCAGCGACAGCCCCTCCAGGTCCGAGGGCAGCACGAACACCATGGCGTTGGTAAGCAGTTCATCGAGCGTCTCTCCGGAAACCCAGTCCAGCATGCGGATACGGTCGCTGGCGTGGGTGCGCAGTTCGCGGCTGTAGGCGTCGCAGTAGCTGGAGGCGCCCGCCATCACCAGCCGGGCGTCGGTTTCGATCTGCTCAAATGCCTCCACTAGCAGGTGGCAGCCTTTCTCGGGCGAGAATCTCCCCAGGAAGAGCACGTAATTCCCCGGCTCCAGGCCCCACTCCAGAATTTTCCGCGGCTCGCGCCAATCCCGCAGCACGCCGCCATTTGGCACGTAGAAGGCTTCAATGCCGTGGGTTTCACGATAGCGCTGCTGCAGAACCTGCGACACTACCATGGTTGCATTGGGGAACTTCACCGACGCCCGCTCCCCCAGCCGCAGCACCGTCGAAGCCGCACGGCCCCACTTTTTTCTCTGCCAGTCCAGACCCTGCACGGTCACCGCGGTTCTTTCTCCCGCCAGCCGCGGAAGAAATGAAAACAGGGCCGGCCCCAGCGCGTGAAAGTGCACCATGTCATATTTCTGCGTCACGGCATGCGCTGTGCTCAGTATCGTGTGGACGACGGTCTCAAGATGTTTGGAACGGATCGTAGGCAGCCGCACCAGTCGCATGCCGTTGTGTTCCGCCAGTTGAGGCGTGAAATAGGTTCGGCAATATACGGTGACTTCGTGCCCCATCTCCGCCAGACGATTCCCGACCTCTTCGTAATAAGCCTCGATGCCGCTGTATTTCGAGATCACTCCTCGCCCGCCAATGAACGCGAGGCGAAGCTTCCTGGCCGGGACGGCGGTCGCTCGGTTGGCGGGCAGGGCGAACACCGGCCGCGCCGAGCGGGCCCATGGCGCGACCGCGGTCGTCTCGATCAGCTTCCCGTTCCGCCGCGTCCTGGCCGCAACCAGGGCTTCGTACAGGCTCAGCAGTTTCCCATAGTGCGCTTCCGGCGCGTGACGCTGGCGGACGAACTCCCTGCCCGCGCGCCCCATGCGCTCAGCAAGTTCCGGGCGGGAAGCCAGCGTTGCGATAGCGCCGGTAAGGGCCTCGGTGTCCCCGGTCGGGTAAAGCAGGCCGGTCTCGCCCGGCTGGACGAACTCCCGCCGCGAGCCCAGGTCCGAGGCCACGACCGCGCGGCCGCCCGCGTAAGACTCCAGGATCGTCTTGCCCAACGTCTCATAGGCGTGAGAAGGCAGCACGGTGAAACGCGAGCGCGCAATCAGCCGGTCCCGCTCCGCCGGGCGCACGTGGCCCGCGAACTCCACGTTGGCGAGGCCCAAGGAAGCCGTCAGGCTTTCCAATTCCCCACGCTGTGGTCCGTCACCAGCGACGACCAGGCGCACCTGTGGCACCTGCTGCATGGACCGGATCAGATCATCCACGCCCTTCTCCGCCGACAATCTGCCGAAATAAAGCACGGGCGCATCCGCGCTCGCGGAACGCTCGGTCAGTTGATAAAGCTCCTGAAAATGCGGCAGGACTTCAAAGCGAGCGCCGTCCCACCCGTGCTCCACAAACTTGTCGCGCACAAACTGGCTGGGAGCGAGAAATAGGTTGACGCACTCGCGATACGTGCCCAGCCAGCGGTGAACGTAGGCCTCCGCCATCAGGGTCATGCGCGCGCCCATCCCGGGATAGCACCTCGGCCGCAAGGCATGCCAGAACGCGCCTCCCTTGCACGCCTCGCAGGCTTCCCCTTGCGACACCAGGTTGTAGCTGGGGCAGAGCAACTTGAAATCGTTGAGGTGATAGACGACGGGAACCTCCTGCGCCTTCAGTTCCCACAGAATCGAAGGAGACAAATGGTGATAGATGTTGCGCACGTGCGCCACGTCCGGGCGGAAATCCCGGATCATCTCCCGGATGCGCCGCCGCGCCTGTCTGGAATAAATCGCATGCCCGGCGTTGCGCGCCTTTTGCCACAGTGTGGAGTCTTTCTTGAAGTCAATGTGGGGCACGAAATGCCGGTCGTAGGCCGTCGGCTCCCCGCGCGGATCAGACATGGAGAACAACGCCACTTCGTGGCCCTGCGACCGCATCAGTTCGATCAGCTCGAACAGGTACACCTCGGTGCCGCTGAATCGGTAGTTGTATTTGTTGCAGTACAGGATTCGCATGGGGGAAGCTCTCCGTGCGCGGTGTGCGCGGTACGACGCGCTGAAGGAAGGCGTCGGCAAAAGATTTCAGGGACTTGCGGCGGTTAAAGTTGTGGCCCACCTGCACCCGGGCTGCGTACCGCACCCAGTCCAGTTGTCTGGCGGCGGGAGGCACACCGGCATTGACTTGATCAGAGCAAGGTGGGGGTGAATCAGGCGAACGCAAAAGGGAGTGAATCGAAAGCAGGCGGGCGACAAAATCCCCCAGCGATCCCGCTTCATACAGAAAGCCCGTCTTGCCGGAGATCACGAGTTCCGGGATGCCGGTGATGGCCGGGGCCAGCACGATCTTGCCGCGCGCCATGGCTTCCATGAGCACCAGCGGAATCCCCTCGCTGCGGCTGGTCAACACCACTATGTCGGCCCGGCTGTAGAGCGAGTCCATCTGCTCCCGCGGCACATGCCCCAGCAGTGTTACCCGCTCCTGGAGACCGTATTTCCCGATCAAAGATTCCAGGCGGCGGCGCTCCGGACCATCCCCACGCGATGGAGCATTCGAAGGCCACACGGTGCGCCTGCAGCTGGGCGCAAGCCCGCACCAGGAACGCATGATCCTTGACGGCATGGAGCCGGCCCACGGCCAACAGCGCCAGGCGCGTGCCGAGAGGCTTTGCCCCAGAAGACTTTGCGCCGGAAGACCAGCCTTCGCGTTCCCTGACTTCAACCCCGAGCCGCGACACCATCACCTTGCCCGGCTCAACCGCAGGGTAGTTCTCGATAAGGTAGCTCCGGTTGAACTCCGACACGGTCAGGCAGAAAGCGCAGTTCTCCAGTTTGGTGTCGAGGTAGGCGCCGTGCAAAAGCAAATCAGATCCGTGCAGCGTCATGCTGAAACCGACATCGAGCAGCCGCGCCGCCGTCATCGCGATCCACGACCCGAAGTATCCATGGTGCGCATGGATGTGCCCGACTCCCCGCTTGCGCAGTTGCACCGCGTAGCAGGCCCCGACACCCGTGTGGAGCAAGGCCTTCACACGCTGCCCCGGCCCTTCGCGTCCACGGAAGATAATTCGGGCCACGAGTGGTGAAATCCGCTTCCACCGCCGCAGGCAGAGCACGAGAGCTCGCAGCAGCACCATGATCCGCAGCGGCTGCAGCACAATCTCGGGCGCTCGCCTGCCTGCCGCAGGTTCGCCTGGCACCCCGCGCACGCTGCCGGCAACAACGCGCACCCCGCGCCGCCGAAGTTCCTCGATCTCCTCGCCGACATAGGGCTCGACCGGGCAAGGAAACTGATTGGCGAGATAGGCAATGGTCAGCACAGTCGCGCAGCCTCCGCGCGGCGTCGTTGCGCCGCCAGCATTCCGGCCATGGTGAAGAGCAATCCATTCACGAACTGATAGCTCATCACCACCATCGCGGCGTTCACCCAGTACACCGCCAGCAGAAGAGGCCACAGACGATGAAATTGCGTGTCGAGAAACCCTTCCCGCTCGTTGGCCGGCACCGCGCCCCGGCCCAGCCGCCACAGTTCCCGCATCAGCCACAGGTACAGGACCAGTCCCAGCACGCCATGCTCGACCAGCAATTCCAGATAGGTATTGTGGGGATAGAGTTCCTTCTCGCTGTAGCCGCTGACGTGACGGGGCAACTCGGCCGGCATCTGGTGAAAGCCCCATCCCGTCAGCGGACGCTCCAGAAACATGTCCCATCCGCCGGCATAGACGGCCTGGCGATAATCCACCGGACCGCGCTCTTCCAGTCGGTCGGCCAGCGTACAGCCCAGTTCCGGAGAAGCCAGGACCACCGCCAGCATCAGCCCCGCCACAAGAACCAGTCCCACACAGGCCCGCCGCAGCGCCCGGTTTCCGGAAAGAAAGATCAGCGCGAGCACCGTCCCGGCAAACGACAGCCAGACCGCTCGCGTCATGGTGGCCAGGATTGCAATCGGCACAGAAGTCAGCAGCAGGGCAAGCTTCACGCCCCGCACGCTGCCCCGCCGGTAGGCGTGCAGCGCCAGCAGCCCCAGCAGGTTGAGCGACACGCCGTTGGCCACCGCCTGCAACAGCGGTCCGCGCGCCCGGTCGGCGTGATGCCCCAGGCTTTCGTCGAGGATGAACCGCGGGAAAATCAGCGATTTCGCATCTGCCAGAAAGGCGATCGCCGTAAAGCTCAGGTAAGCCAGCACGACCAGGGCAAAGATTTCAAACTGCCGGAACTGTCTTTCCTCGGCGAAAACCAGCCCCGCCAAGTGAAACAACGTGAAGGGGACAATAAACTTGGCCGCCAGCAGGCTCCAGGCCTCGTTGTCGAAGGGTTGGCCGGCCACACTGGCGAGCGCGAGCAGCGTCAGCCCCAGCATGGGCCACGTCGCGCGCTCCATCACCAGCAGCCCTTGCCGCCAAACCACCGCACGCCCCACCACCCCGACTACGAGCAGAGCGAACGCCAGCCGGTCAATTTCATAGAACTGCACGTCGGGAGGCCGCAGCAGCATGGCCGTGAGCGCCGCCAAGAACAGAAGAGACGGCATCGCCATCAGCATCTGCAGCGGCCCCAGCGCCATTTCCGCCCCGCGCACCGCGAGTTCGGCCGTCAGCGCCTCGCCTCTCGTCGCTCGGAGAGAAATCGCCTGCATCAGTCCCCGCTCCCGCGCGCCACCGCCTTGACCGTTTTCAGCAGGATGCGCAGATCCGACGCCAAACTCCACGTCCGGATATACTCCCGATCCAGTTCCATGCCTCTGGCAAACGACGGATCGCGGCGCGCCACGACTTGCCATAGCCCGGTGATTCCCGGCGTCACGTCCAGCCGCGCCAGATGCTCAACTTCATAGGAGGCGAAGTCATCCAGCGGATGCGGCCTGGGCCCCACCAGGCTCATGTCACCGAGCAGCACGTTCCAGAGCTGGGGAAGTTCGTCCAGACTGTAGCGCCGCAGAAACCGTCCCAGCCGCGTAGTCCGTGGGTCATCGGTGATTTTGAAAAACGGACCTGATCGCTGGTTGTTTTTCCGCAGGTGGGGTTTCAACGCGTCCGCGTCGCGCACCATGGTTCGCAGCTTGTAGCAGCGGAATGGCCGCGCCCTTCGGCCCGCCCGTAAGGCGCAGTAGAGAACGGGACCGGGAGAATCCAGCTTGATGAGGGCTGAAATCAAAGCCATCGCCGGCGACAAGACCATCAAGGCGATGCCCGATCCCAGCACATCCACCAACCGCTTGGTCACCAGCGCCGCCGCCGGCAAACGCTCGGCGTGCAGACAAATCACCGGGAGATCCCCGACCTGCTCCACTTCGTTTCCCGCAGGCCTGCACCCGAACAGTTCTGGAACGATCTCGACGTCCAGCCGCAACCGGCGGGCTTCGCGCAGTACCTGCACCGTCCGGCTACGGTCATGCGGCGCCGCCAGAATCACTTCGTCCACAAATCCCGTACGCGCCAGCCGCGCCAGGTCGCTCACCCGGCCGATGACCCGCTCGCCGAGTGGCTTGTCATCGTCGAGAAAACCGCAGACGCTTCTGCCTGCCTCCGGATGGGCCTCGACATAGGCGGCGATGCGCCGCCCCACGCCGCCTGCCCCCACGATCAGAACGTTCCGGGCATCGCCACCGGTCGCTTCCCTCCAATTCTGTCGCCTCTGGCTCTGCCACCTCCACGCCCAGAGCGCGGCAAAGTGCAGCGCACCCACAGCGAAGAACAATGCGCTCGTGGCCCACGGGGTACCCTGCAGCCCGTAGGCGAAACACAGCAGCGTCGTCGCCAGCAGAACCGACTTCCCGAGAATCCTCCCCTGCCGCCGCAGATCGTTCGCGCCGGAGTACAGCCCCTCGGTGTAGCTGATGAGCGTGATCAAGGCTCCATGCAGGAGGGCGATCCCCAGCAGAGAAGCAGGCGTAGCGAAATCAACCCCCCGCAAGCGCGGAAAAATCGCTCTCAAAGGCAGGCGCAGCGCGGCAACCAGCAGCCAATTGAGTCCCACCAGCGCAAAATCGGCGGCGGTCGAGCGCAACCACCTCCATGCTGTCCGGCTCTGCAGCGGACGTGGCACCAGCAGCCCCAGCGGCGTCTCGCGCGGGAGTTCTTCCGGAGATATTTCCGTGGCCTTATCGGTCGCGACCGCCGCAGGCCTCGCCGGCTGCGGCAATTTCTTTTTGCCCTCGAGCGCGGGGCCCTCCCCCGGAATCAGCCGCCCCCAATCGGCTGACTGCGGTTTCGGAGTTCCTAATGGCGCAGCTCCGCTCATTGAGTTTTGCCTCCGTTCTTGCCCCGCTTTCCCTAATAACGAAGATGCCGTTCTCGAACCGATCTCCCCACGCCCTACAACCGCCGGTAGAGGGATTCCGGAATAGGAAATGTCCGGTCGCTCAATACAGCTCCCAGCAGGCGCGCCTGTGCCGCTTGCAGTCGTTCCTTGATGTTGAGCGCCGCGGCCCGCCGGGTGTGGTGTGCTGACAGCACCAGGATGATCCCGTCGGCGAGCTGCGCCATGGCGGTCGCCTCGTTCGACTCTCCGGCGGGCGGTCCTTCCACAATCGAGTACTCGAATTCCCGCCGCACCTCGCACAGATGCGCATGCCACCTCGCGTCGGGAACGCCGTCGCCATCGTCTGCCAGGCCCGGAACCAGCCAGAGATTGCCTCGAACCGGGACTGCCCTCTGGCGCAGCGGCATACCTGGATCGCAGACCTCTTCCCCCGCCGTCGGCCGCAGTTCGGTCTCGTCCCGCAGCGCCTCATCCCGCAGGACCTCATCCTTCAGCATCAGCGGATGCCCGCCCACCACCGCCACGGTGCCCGCGCTCTCCAGCGCTAGCGCATGTCCAACCCTGCGGCACAGGTTCTGCATGTCCGTCTCCGGTTCCACCGGGCTGAACACAACCTGCCGCACCGGGCGCAGTAGGTTGGAAAAAAAGACCTGCCGCACCAGCCCCCGAATCTGCTCTCGAGCGAAGTTCTCAGGATTCCACCCTCTCGCCGTCCGCACAATGCGCAGCTCCGGCCTCACCCCTGCCGGCTCGGCCCCCCGCTTCGCATCGGAGCGGAATACACCCGCGCTGCTGATCCCGTCTCTCATGCCAGTAGCCTCCCGTCGAGGCCGCACGGCAGCGAGGCCAGAACCGGCGAGTTCAAATACAGCAGCACGTCCTCGGGCGTGCGGAACGCCGGATCCATGTGGTCTGCCGCGAATGCCGCTCCCGTGCCAGCGCTCCCGGCCACAGCCAATCCCACCGCCAGCACCGCCCAGGTGGACCACAGCGGCAGCGCAGGAGCGATCGGCTCCTCGGCGACCGCCACGTTGACGATGCCGCGTTGATCGAGGGCGTCGGCAACGCGTGCCTCCTCCTGCTTCTTGACGTAGAGCAGATAGTTGTCCTCCGCTGCCTTCTCGCTACTCAGCAGGTCATCTTGCGTGATCGCGGCCTCGCCCAGTTGGCGCACCTGGGCGCGATACGCCGCCACCTCCGCCCCGGTCTCCGCCGCTCGCGCCTGCAAAGCCCGGTAATGCACCTCCGCCTTCTCCAACTCAGACTTGGCCCACTCATAGTGCGTGTTGCGGTCGGTGGTCTCGTCGCGCAGCGGGGCCGCATCCTCCGTCGCGATCGCGGCCTGCGTCTGCGTGATCTGCTGCTCGACCTCCTGCACCAGCCGGTGGGTGGGCTCGAACTTGGCCAGCAACTCAATGCGCTTCACCTGCAGGGCGAGCAAACTCGACTTCAAAGACGCCAGCACCTCCGCATTGTCCGCCGCGCGAACCTGGGTCGTGGTCCGCTCCGGCAGTAACGCCAACTGCGCCTGGAGTTCCAGCATCCGCCGTTGCGTCTCGGCCAGATCTACGCGCGTGTCGCGGTAGCCGGCGTCCACGGCGGCGAGTCGCTGCAGCGCCAGATCCCGCTCCTGCGCCGCAGCCACCACGCCGTGTCCGGTCATGAACTGCAACAGATTGTGCTCGGCATCCTCCAATTGCCGCCTCGATTCGTCCCTCTGCTGCGCGAAAAAGGAAAGCTGTCCGCCCGGCCGGTGCACCACGGTGTGTTTTTCCAGGTAGGCATTGGCGACCGACTGCAACACCTTCGCGGCCAGCCCGGGATCATCCGACGCATATTTGACCGTAATCAGGTTCGTCTTCTTGACCGGCTCCACTTCCAGCTTTTTGGCCAGGCGCCGCGCCGCCCGTTCCACGCGCTCAGCCCTGCCCTCGCTGAGTCGTAGAAAATGGAGCCAGTCGCGCCCGGCCAGTCCGTTCTCCTCGACCACCTTCCGCAGAACCTCGTCGTCCTGCAGCAGCTCCACTTCCGAGTTCAATTCCTCTTCGGTGATCGCCAGCCGGGTCAGGTCCAGAGGCGCGTTGGCCTGCGCGCTGGCCGGAGCGTCGGCGCGCCCCGGACGCACCAGCAGCTTCATCTGCGCCCGGTATCTCGCGCCCGCAACCAGATACAACAGCACGGCCACCATCACCAGTCCCGCGACCCAGACGAAGACCCTCCGCTGCCGGAACACAACCATGGCCAACTCCCGCATGGTCGGTGCCTGCGTCTGGAGCTTGCCGCGAATTGGGTCTTCGTCCGGCATGGGCGCGAGGGAGCTCATCTTCTAAAACTGGGTGGGGTTCACGTACATGCTCATGGAGGGCCTGGTCAGGAAAGGGGCAATCTTTGAGATGGCATTTTGCGGAACGAAAACCAGGTCCCCCGGTCGCAGGTGCGCGTCTTCACCGAGTCGGTTCTGCTTCAGCATCTTTTTCAAATTGAGCAGGCGCGTTTCCACCAGGTCGTCGTTGACCCGGCGGAACAGCACCACCTGCGAGCATTTGGACTGCGGCGTGAGCCCGCCCGCGATCTGCACCGCCTCGGCCACGGTGGTATCCGAACGCAGCTCGAACTTGCCCGGCCGCGCCACCTGTCCTCCCACAATGAAATAGGGGCGCGCAAAGTCCTTCAGCGCCACCGCCACCTGCGGATCGTGCAGGTATCCAACGTAGGCCTTCTGCACGGCTTGGCTGAACTCTTCCAGGTTGAGTCCCTGTACCTCCACCATGCCGGCGTCTTTCAACATCACGTAGCCGTCGGGCTGAACAGTCAACCTCTGGTTGAACTCGGGTGCGACCGTAAAACTGATCTCCACCACATCGCTGGGTTGTAACCGGTAGAGCGGATGGCGCTCCCCTCCGAGTAAAGGGTTTCCCAGACCATCCGCTCCCCCGGGTTTTGCGGCCGTTGAACTGCTGCTTCCCGCTCCAGCCCCGGTTAGGCCGGATTGGGAAGCCACTCTGTTTTCGCCCGGGTCTTGCCCTGTTTCATCCTGTGCGAAAACGGCCGGACAACAACGCAGAACCAAAAATGCGACTGCTGTGAATCTGACGAGTCTGACAACGCTCTTCATTTTTCCCGCCGCCGCACCTTGTGGTTTCGAGCCTCACTTGAGTTTCGTAACTCTCTATCGCGCACCTTAACCGCATGGGGCAAAGTCAGCAAGACTTGGGAAGTGGCGTACACAAAAGAGGGAGCGAGCCTCAGGCCCGGAAAGAACCTGGTTTCGCAAGTGGAATGAATTATTTCAACGGCTTGGGGATGTTCTTGGCGGACCAGAATTTCGTCGAGAGCTAGCGCCGCTGCCCAAATGGAGTACTCCACAAAAGTAGGCTTGCATGTTCGCCGCATCACATGCTTCAGCCGTTTTGTGGATTTGACTTCGCACGCTCGTATCGCAAGAGTTGCAGCCGCTTTCGACGAAAGCCCTCGTTTGCCGCCCGCACGCTGCTTTTCTTCGTGCAACTCGCGTCTTCGCGGTTTCCATACACGCCGGCATCTCGAACGATGGAAGGAGCGTGATTTTCACAAAGCGAGTGCCGCACGGCAACCTGCCACGCCAAGAAATTTCTCCGTTCCCAATTTGAAAGCGCCCCTCAAATTTTGTGACGTGTTTCCTTGTGAAGCACAGCTTTTCCTCCCTACAATCGCATTACTCTTTTGGGAGACCTTTGATGAGTTTGCCCGCCGCCACTTCGGACGCCGTCAACGTCCTTGTCGCCGACTCCAACCGCATGCAGGCCCAGTTGCTCACCAGCGCGCTGCGCCGCCGGCCGGAGTTCCACGTCGCCACTTGCGGGATGGATGCCGTCTCCATCCTCCAGGCAGTCACGTCCAGGCTGCCCGCGATCGCACTTCTATCTTCGAATTCGCCAGCCAGCATCGCCGACACGGTCATGATCCTGCGCCGCTTTCATTTCTCCCATCCCGAAGTGCCCAAGGTTCTGCTGGCAGACTCCTGCGATCGCGAGCTGGCGGTGAACGCCTTTCGTTCCGGCGTCCGGGGCATCTTCACCATCACCGACGCGGACCTGCGGATGCTCTGCAAATGTCTGCTGCGCGTGGCCGCCGGTCAGATCTGGGCCAACACCGAGCAACTCGGTTATCTGCTCGACCTCGTCTCTGAAGTCCCCTCGCTGCGCGTGCTCAACGCGCGCGGCAATCCGATCCTGACGCCGCGCGAGGAACAGGTGGTCGCGCTCGTGGCCGAGGGTCTGGGCAATCGCCAGATTGCGCGCGAACTCAACCTCAGCGAGCACACGGTCAAGAAATATCTCTTCCGGATTTTCGAGAAGCTCGGCATTTCCAGCCGCGTCGAGCTGGTCCTCTACGCGGTCAACAACGGAGATCCGCGGCCCGCCGAATGGCTGGCCGGCGCCAGCCGTCTTCTGCCCCGCGCCTGATCCGACCCGGATTCACACCGCGGATTCCTAAAGACAGACGGCGCGCCCACATTTGAAACTCCCCACTCCGCCCTGTATAACTTGGGACGGAACTCCTTGCCCGATGCCGCTTCCAACCCGGCCCCTGCCCCTCGACCGCGCGGCTGGACCATCGTAGCTGCCGGATTTCTCCTGCTCGCACTCGCCCTGGTCGTGATTTACACCAGCAACGCCGCCTTCTTCAGCCCGCTGGCCCTAGTCGTGGTGGCGGCCATCGGACTGGCCGCGCTGCTGCTGCAACTCCGCCTTCGCCACGATATCGGCGCTACGGTTCGGGCCCCGCTCTGGCTGAACGTGCTGGGGCTCGTCTTCGCCCTCGCCGCCGTCTTCGCCGACGTGGTTCACCTCAACGCCAGCCGCATGCAGATCGCCGCCCTCGGAGCGGTCCTCTGCTTCGGCGCCAGCGGCATTGTCGTGTTGCACGCTCTGCGCAAAAAGAAGAACTAGAATTTGCTTGTTGAGGAAGCCGCTGCTAGCGCTTGAACTCCACCGCCACGGTCGTCTCCGCGACGGCCGCTTCGCCATTCACCCGATAAGGCTCGAACTTCCACCAGCGCAGGGCGTCCATGGCGGCGCGCGCCAGCACCTCGGGACCGTTGAGGGCGCGCATGCTCACCACCGATCCGTCCCGTCCCACAATAATGTCCAGGGCGATGATGCCCTGCAGGTTCTCGCGTCGCGCCTCCGCCGGATAGGTCGGCTCAACCCGGTGAATCAGCAACTTCTCCATGACTTCGGCGGGAACCTGCACTTGCGCCTTTTCTGCGGACGCGGGCTCCTGACTCTTTAGCCCCGACTCCAACTGTTCCCAGGCCCGGTTCCACCGCCACCAGAATGCGGTCCCCACGATCGCCGCCAGGACCAGAAGGATGGTCCACACAAGGCGCCGCCGGTCGCTCTTCCTCCTGCCCAGCGCGGCCATGACAGAAACCCCGCGGCTTCGCCCTTTCGGCTCAGCACTCTTTTTCTCTTGCTGCTTCTCGGGCTGCTTCTCTTTGACTTCTTCCTTCGCCTTCTCCGCCGCAGGTTTGGGACTCGTGCTCACGTCAGTCTCCGCCTTCGTTTCTTTCGCCCAGTCTCGAATCAGCGTGCGCTGCTCTGGTGTCATCCCCACGAACTCCAGCCCGCAGCGCAGATTCTCCTGATACCGCACCGTTGCCCGCACCCGCAGGGGATCGGGCAGCGCCGGCAACCGCATCTCGATGGCTACCGCCTCACCATGCACCACTTCGCCCGCCAGCATGGCCCCGACCCCGCGCTCGCACAGGTTCAGGGAACGTCCCGGCATCTTGTCCGGAATCCCCGAGCGCAAAACGGTCACATCCAGCGGCGCCCGCACCTGAAATCGCGGCGAACGCCTTCGCGACTGCCCAACCTGCGGCTGCACCTGTTCTCCGGCTGCCATCATTGTTCTCTCAGTCGGGTCACTCTAATTCTAGATCTTGTCGAAGCGAAAATCTGCTTCTACCGCCGCAACTCGACAATTGTGCTTCCTTGCGCAAGCAGCACCACGCTCGCCATTCCGATAAACAACCCGTGCTCCACCACCCCCGGCATCTCGCTCAGTTGCCGCGCCAGCCCATCCGCATCCGGAATCTGCCCAAACCGGCAATCCAAAATGTGATTGTGCTCGTCGGTCACATAGGGCTTGCCATCGGCGCCCGTTCTCACGCCCACTTCCGCGCCCAGCGCCGCAATCCGTTTCGCCACCAAGACCCGGGCGAACGGAATCACTTCCACCGGCAGCGGAAACTTCCCCAGCACCGGCACCTGCTTCGAGGCATCCGCCACAATCACCAACTGCTTCGTCGCCGACGCCACAATCTTTTCCCGCAGCAACGCGCCTCCGCCGCCTTTAATCAGCCGCAGCTTCGGATCCACTTCATCGGCTCCGTCCACCGTGACGGCAATCTCCTGGCATTCATCCAGCGTGGTCAGCGGGATGCCCAGACTCAGCGCCAGATCCCGCGACCGTACCGAAGTCGGAATCCCGCGAATCCGCAGCCCGTTCTTCACCTGCTCGCCCAGCAGCTTGATAAAGTACGCCGCGGTCGAGCCCGTGCCCAGTCCCACAACCTGCCCATCCTTCACAAACTGCAAACTGGCCCGCGCCGCCGCCTCTTTTTCCTGATCGTTCGCCATGATTGATTCGGTATGTTGCTCCCCGTTCCTAGCTTGTCCTTATTAGCTGGTTGTCCTTCTTCGCAGGTTGTCATTCTGACCGCTGAGCGGAGCGAAGGGGAGGAACCTGCTGTTCCTCTCCAGGGAGCCCTCACCCTACACTCTTCTCGATGTAAATCAAGTACCCCGCCAACGCCAATCCAAACAACACGGTCAGAATCGTGACGAGATCCAGCCCAAACCCCGCCGGCTCAAACGTCCCCGCATCCAGCCGCGCCCGCGTCTGCCGATAGCGCGCCAACCCCGCCACCACCAGCACTACACCCAATACAATCGAAGTCGCTCCCATCCAAACGGAAAGCCCACTCCGGTGCACTGGATGCCCCTGCAGCGCCGTCAACTGCCGCAAGGCAATCGAGAATCGTCCAATCGCAAACCCGAAAACCACAATCGCGGCCCCGGTCCGCACCCACGCCAGAAACGTGCGCTCGTTCGCCAGATGGTCGCGCGCCCGGTTGGGATTGGCATTCTCGGTCACGGATTCTTCGTCACGGCATTGCTCCGGGAAACCAGCTCTCATGACGCCGCCTGCATTATTCCACAGCTTTCCCGATCACAACGCCAGCGCCCGCAAGATTCTTGATCAGTTCCTCCGGCACGCCATGCCTCTGTTTCAGGTAGCCGGGGCTGTTGTACGTCACCGACACCTTGCCGTCCGCGTCCTCGGCCACCAGCGCCTTCAGTGGCAAATCAATGGCCAGACTCGGAGCCGCCACCATCAGCGGAGTCCCACCCTTGGGGCTACCGAAAATCACCACTTTGGTCGGCCTCATTTTCAGTCCAACCTTCTCCGCTTCGCCACTGTGATCCACCACTGCAAACACCTGCAGCCCCTTTTCCGCAAACGCCGCCTTCAAGCGTTGCACCGTCTCCTCCACCGAATAATGGCTTGCCACCCGAACCAGCCCATTTTCCGCCGCCATGTCATTCACTCCTTCGCAGATCGCCCCTACGGTCCCACCATCACTTGCAGAGCTTCCGGCGTCTGCAGGCGCTCGCGGTAAATCAGCTTCTTTGACTCCGCCTCGCCCACGGCGTCCGCGTGCACCACGTATCCCCCGCGCGGCAGGGTATCGCCGAAGGGCAGTTCTTTCTTCAGCGTCTCCTTTCGCAGCAAGAAGTGCTGGTATCCGATTGCGGTCGCCCGCCCATTGCCCGCAACCGCCAACACGATGAAGGTCAAGTCCAGGTCGTCAGGCGTGGTGTTCGTCACTTCGACGCTGCCCTCGATTCGGTTCCCGTTCACCCGAGCCGGAGACTTCCAGTTCAGGCTGAAGCCCGAGCGTACGCGGATCACAAACATCTTGTGCGCCGTCAGGCGAGGCGCGCCGCTGTCGGTCGCCGATACTGTGAACTGAAACTCGCCTGTGCGCTCGGCTTCGCCGTGCAACAACCCTTCGTCCTCCAGTTTCATCCCCGGTGGCAGCGCTCCCCTCTCTACTCGCCAATGCAGCGGCGTCGTACCCCCGCGGGCACGCAAGTGAACTTGGTAGAACCCGTGCGGATAAGTGTCCGGCAATGGGGACTCGTTCTCGATGACTAGCTGCGGGTCCTCTTGCAAAGACGCCGCCCCGCCCTGATCCTGGCACCACCCAGTTCCCACCGCGCAAACCAGCAAGGCCACCTGGCCCATGACGCGGCACCTCCGCCAAACCATTTTCATCCAGGCCTTGTTCATGCCGACCATATTCATGCCAGCCACCTTTGGAGATTCCGCGGTCCAGGTCTCCCCGCTGCTCTACTCTCCCACAATTTCCCCGACGCCTCCATAGAAGAATGCCCGATCCCTAGGAACTTGCCAGCTCTTCACACGGAAGTCACATTGACTTCGATTCGCCGTTTCTGGAACACTGATCGGCGGAGAGTTGTGTTCCCCTCTCCTTAGCTTCTGTTATGGAACTACTGCTCAATCTTGCGTGGTTGCTGCTGGCCCTGCCCGCCTGCTGGCTGTGGCGCAGGTCCAGGAGCGCCCACGCAGACCACAAGTTCACTTCCCTGCAGTGCGTGCTGGCTTTGGCATGTCTGCTGGTCATGCTGTTCCCCGTGATTTCGGCTACCGACGACCTTGTGGCCATGCGGACCGAGATGGAAGAATCCCCGCTCGGCAAGCGAAGTGTCCGGCAGGCCAGCAGCGACAGGTCGTCTCCCTGGAAAACCCGGCCGCATGCTCCGCCCGCTCTTCTGGGGACGCTACCGTCGTTTGCTCTCACGGTTGAGCGCGGCGACCGGCCTCGGAGCTCTTTCTCCCCGGTTCCGGCAGTGCCGTCGGCGCTTCCCGCCAGCCGCGCGCCTCCCGTTTCGCGTCTCGCTTAGTCGTTTTCGCCGATTGGATACCGGCGCTCCGATTGACTTTTGACCTGCTATCGGATCGAGCAATCGGATCTTCTCTTCTCTATTACAAACATCGGCGCAGTCCTTCATTTTTTCGAAATCATTGCCCCCGGGGGCCACATACTGGAAGACAGTCTCGGGAGAACAAGTAACCGGCAGCGGGATCTATGCGGTCTCGGATACTTATCAGGGAGAGCCTGATGCGGAATACATTTTGGCGGGTGTTCCTCTTGCTGGCCGCGTTCGGCGGCTGCCCGTGCGTGGCCGCGCAACAGCCCGCGCCGCCCTCCGGCCCGTCTGCACCGCAGGTCTGGACCTGGGACAACGTGAAGGGCAAGTTTGAGCAGAACAACACGACTTTGCTGGCAGGCTTCCTCAACATAGACGAACTCAAAGCCGAAGAAATCACGGCCCACTTGCGCCCCAACCCGGACTTCACCCTGTCGGCCGACGGCACCCAGATCACTCCCAGCCACGGCGTGTGGCAGCCCTTTGCCGGCACTTTCATCTCGCCCGGAATCAGCTATCTGTTCGAACGGCGGAACAAGCGCGGGCTGCGTTTCCAGAGCGCAAAGCAGGGCACCGCCATCGGCATGGCCCAGCAGGCTGATCTGGAGCGCAATCTGCTCTTCAATCTGCGCAGCGCCTTCGTCGGTGTCCTCCAGGCCAAGGCCGTGCTGCGCCTGGCCCAGGACAACCTCGACTACTACGACAAAGTCCTGAAAATCAGCCGCGACCGCTTTCAGGCTGGCGACATCGCCCGCATTGATCTCGACCGCCTCGAACTGCAGCGCCTGCAATTCGAATCCGACTACCAATCCGCCCTGGTCAACCTGCGCACCACCAAGATCAACCTGCTCGCCCTGCTCGATGATCGCAGGCCCGTGGATAGCTTCGACGTGGAAGGACCCTACGACTTCACCGAGGACCTGCTCGCCCTCGACGACCTTCGCAAAGACGCGCTCGATGCCCGTCCTGACCTTCGCGCCGCGCTGCTCTCCGTGAAGCAGGCCGAAACCAACTATCAGTTGGCCGAGGCCAACGGTTCCACCGATCCCACCGTCAGCGCCTGGTACACGCACAACGGCTCGTTCAACAATCCTGACGCCCTGAACACGCTCGGCGTGAGCGTCAGCGTCCCGCTGCGCGTTTTCGACCACAACCAGGGCGAAAAGCTGCGCACCAAAATTGACATCAAGCGCAATGAGAAGCTGCGCCAAGGCGTGGAAACCCAGGTTTACAGCGACGTGGATTCCGCCTACGCCATTCTGATCAGCAACCTGAACCTGTTGCAGCCTTACAAGCGCCAGTATCTGGATCAGGCGCTGCGCGTGCGCGACACGGTTTTCTTCTCCTACCAGCACGGCGGCACGGCCCTGCTGGATTTTCTGAACGCCGAAAGCGAGTACCGCACGGTGCAGTTGAGCTACGTGAATCTGGTGGGCGCCTATCTGACGGCCGCCGCGCAAATGAATCTGGCCGTGGGGCGTGAGGTCATCCAATGAGAAAACTCTTATTCCAGAACCACGTTACTACCCGCAACAGCGTACCTTTTTCACGCTGGCTTCCGCTCGCCCTGTTGCTGGCGGCTCTCGGCGCCGGCGTGGCCTGCTCCAAGGACACTCCCCCAGCCACCAGCAAGACGCCGGTCACCGTTGATCCGGACGTATTCGACACCGACCATCCCGATTTGTTCAAAACCGCGAAGGCCGAGACCCGTGCCCTGCCGACCGAAGTCACCGCCAACGGATCCGTCTCCCCCGACGTCAATCGCACGATCCACGTCACCTCCCTCGGCGGAGGCCGCGTCATTGATCTCAAAGTAAAGCTCGGCGACACCGTCACAAAAGGCCAGACGCTGCTCGTAATCTCCAGCCCCGACCTGGCGTCGGCATTCGCCGACTACCAGAAGGCCAAGGCGGACGAGGTCCTTTCCCGCAAAGCCCTCGATCGCGCCCAGATGTTGTTCGACCGCGGCGCCATCGCGGCCAAGGACCTGGAAACCGCGCAGGACGCCGAAGACAAAGCCAAGGTTGACGTGGAAACCGCCCAGCACCACATTCAGGTGCTGGGCGCCGACCCCGCCCACCCCAGCCCGCTCATCGATTTGAAGGCACCCATCTCGGGTACCATTGTCGAGCAGAACGTCGCCGGTTTTGAAGGCGTCAAGAGCCTCGACAATACTCCCAACCTGTTTACCATCGCCGATCTCGGTGAAGTCTGGGTGGTCTGCGATGTCTTCGAAAACGATCTGGGCGAGGTCCATCTCGGGGACGCTGCAGAGATCCGTCTGAATGCCTTTCCCGATCGCGTTCTGAAGGGGACCGTCGCCGACGTTTCTCGCGTGCTCGATCCCAACACGCGCTCGGCGAAAGTGCGTATCGTGCTCGGCAACGCCGACGGAACGCTCCGTCCTGGCATGTACGCCGCAGCCACCTTCCGCTCCCGCAAGTTGACCAGCCGCGTGGTCGTGCCCTCCACCGCCATCATGCGCCTCCACGACAAGGACTGGGTCTTCCGCAAAGAGGACAGCAAGCGCTTTCGCAAGATTGCGGTGCAAACCGACGGCTTCGCCCCTGACGGCATGCAGGAAATCCGCGACGGCGTGAAACCCGGCGACCAACTGGTCACCAATGCCCTGGAATTTTCCACGGAACTCGCGGAGAAGAAAGAATGATCCGGGGCATGATTGATTTTGCGCTGCGCAACCGCCTGATGATTCTGGGCGGGGCCCTGGTGCTGTTTGTTTGGGGCATCATTTCCTTCCATGCCCTGCCCATCGAAGCCTACCCCGATGTCGCCGACACCTACGTGCAAGTCATCACCCAGTGGCCGGGCCATGCCGCCGAGGAAGTCGAACAGCAGATCACGGTCCCCCTGGAAGTCCAACTGAATGGCGTTGCGCACCTGACCCATTTGCGCTCGGTGTCCCTGTCGGGGCTTTCGATGATCACCATCATCTACGACGACGACATCACTACCTTCAACGCGCGCCAGGAGGTCCTGGACCGGTTGGGGCAGGTCACTCTGCCGCAGAACGTGAATCCCGGAATCGGCCCGGACTACAGTCCCACCGGGCAGATCATGTTCTACACCCTGGCCAGCACGAATCCCAAGGTTGACGTAATGGAGCTGAAGACGCTGAACGACTGGTTCGTGGTCAACCAGCTGAAATCAGTGCCAAACATCGTTGACGTGAATCCCTTTGGCGGTGCCACGCGCGAATACCAGGTGCAACTCGATCCGGGCAAGCTGGTCGCCTACGGCTTGTCGCTGGCGCAGGTGGAGAACGCGCTCGTAGCCAACAACATCAACGCCGGTGGCGGATTTATCGAGCGCGGAGAACAAGCCCTCAATGTCCGCGCCGTCGGCCTCATGCAGACCACCGACGACATCGCCGCCACGGTGGTTAAAGTGCAAAACGGTACCCCGGTCCGCGTCCGCGATCTGGGGAATGTAGTGCAGGCGCCCAAGGTGCGCCTCGGGCAACTGGGCAAGACCATCCGCAAGGAGGATGGAACGATCCTCAACAACGATGACGTGGTGGAAGGCATCGTCCTGCTTCGCAAGGGCGCGGTCGCCGAGACCACTCTCGACGCCCTCCACCAGAAAATTGATCAGTTGAATGGAACGGACGGCAAGGCCGGGCTGCTGCCGCAAGGTGTGAAGTTCATTCCGCATCTCGACCGCAGTCAACTGATGCATCACACCACGCACACGGTGCTGCGGAACCTGACCGACGGCGTGCTGCTGGTAACCCTGATTCTCTTCCTGTTTCTCGGAAACGTACGCAGCGCGCTCATTGTCGCCGTCACCATTCCCTTCTCTCTGCTGTTTGCGGCAATCCTGCTCGATTTGCGTAATATTCCGGCGAACCTACTGTCGCTGGGCGCGCTCGACTTCGGCATGGTCGTGGACGGGTCGGTGGTGATGGTGGAAAACATCCTTCGCCACACTTCCTTCGGCAACACCAAGAAGACGTTCATGGAAACCATCGCCATCGCGGCCCACGAAGTCCAGCGCCCGGTCTTCTTCGCCCGCGTCATCATCATCGTTTCCTACTTGCCGATCTTCACCCTGCAGCGCGTCGAGGGCCGCCTGTTCAGCCCCATGGCGTGGACCGTCGCTTTCGCCCTGCTGGGCGCGCTGGTGTTTGCCCTGCTCATTGCGCCCGTGCTGTGCAGCCTGTTGTTCAGTGCCGAAATCAAGGAATGGCGGAACCCCGTCCTGGAGTGGCTCAACCGTACCTATGCCCGCACCCTCGACTGGTGCTTCGACCACATGAAGCTGACGCTCGGCATGGGATTGCTGGGCCTGGCGGTCATGCTGTTCCTGGCGACCAGCGGCATTATCGGTTCGGAGTTTCTCCCTCATCTCGATGAAGGTGCGATCTGGGTCCGCGGGACCTTGGCCCCCAGCACCGGACCTTCCGCCAGCATCGCCATGGCCAAGAAAGCCCGGCTGGTGCTGGCCAGTTTCCCCGAGGTCACGCAGGTGATCAGTCAGGTCGGCCGCCCCGATGACGGCACCGATGCCAGCGGTTTCTATAACACTGAGTTTTTTGTGGACCTGCGCCCGCGCCAGGAGTGGCGCGGCGATTTCCACGGCAAGAAAGATGAACTCATCGCTGCCATGGACAAGGATCTCCAGCAGTTCCCCGGGGTGGACTGGAACTTCTCCCAGCCCATCTCCGACAACGTGGAAGAAGCCGTCAGCGGCGTGAAAGGCGAACTGGCCGTCAAGTTATTCGGCCGGGACCTGAAAACGCTCGAAGCCAAAGCCGACGAGATGCAGGGCGTGATGAGCCAGATTCCCGGCGTGGCCGACCTCGGCACCTTCCAGGTCCGCGGGCAGCCCAACGTCAACCTCAACGTAGACCGCGCTGCCGCCGACCGTTTCGGCATCAACGTCAGCGATATTCAGGACGCCGTTGAGACCGCGGTCGGCGGAAAGGCTCTGACCCAGATTCTCATCCTGGAGCAGCGCTACGACCTCACCGTCCGCTACCAGCCCCAATTCCGCCGCTCCGTCGAGGACATCGCCAACGTTCGCATCCTGGCCCCCACGGGAGAACGCGTCTCCCTGGGCCAACTCTGCAACATCACCCTCGACGACGGCGCATCCACCATTTATCGCGAGGGCAACTCCCGCTACATCGCCATCAAATACAGCGTGCGCGGGCGTGACCTCGGCAGCACCGTGCGCCAGGCGATTGAAGAAGTTGGACAGAAGGTCAAATTGCCCGAGGGCTATCACCTCGACTGGACCGGCGAATACGAGAGCCAGCAGCGCGCCAATCGCCGCCTCGCGATCATTGTGCCCGTCACCCTCTTGCTGATGTCTTTCATCTTGTACTCGGCCTTCAGTTCGTGGAAATGGGTGGGCCTGATTCTGGCCGTGGTCGCGCTCTCGCCGCTGGGCGGCTTCCTCAGCCTCCTCATCACCGGCACGCACTTCAGCGTCTCCTCGGGCCTGGGATTCCTCGCCCTGATCGGAGTCTCGGTCGAGATTGGCGTGATCATGGTCGAGTACATCAATCAGTTGCGGACCCGTGGCATGCCCGTGCGCGATGCCGCGAAAGAAGGCGCCGCGCTGAGGTTGCGCCCCATCATGATGACCATGCTGGTGGCCACGCTCGGCCTGCTGCCCGCCGCCATGTCGCACGACATCGGATCGGATTCGCAGCGCCCCTTCGCCATCGTGATTGTCGGCGGCCTCATCGTTGAACTCCTGGTCAGCGTGATTCTGTGGCCCACGCTTTACGTCTTCTGGGCCCGCCCCGGAGATCGTTTACCCCCGTCCGAACAGAGCTTTATGGCCGAAGGCGAGCACGTTGACTGAGGAAGAGTCGCGCACCGATGGGCCGGTGGTGTAAGGGAACACGGCGGGCGCAGATCTCCGTCTGCGCTGGCAGACGCAAGTTCAAACCTTGCCCGGTCCACCAAATTGCATCGCAAACTTCTAGGGGTCAGGGCTCAGGGGCTAGGGGGCGGAAGCTGACACTATGGAAGGCGAGGATGCGAAACCCGAAGTCTTTGGGAAGAAGAAAAACTGACCACTGACCACTGAAAATAATAAGAGTTCCGAGGTGATGTAGGGTCCATTCGTCTCGGCCAGTAGCTCGCGTTTGACCCTTGCTCGACCTGCTCTCGTAGCCTCCCTTGCGGGGCGCTACGCGCGATCTTCGCTTGGGCTCCGGGCTCACCGCCAACCGGATAAACCTACCCTACGCCTCGGAACTCTGTCTTGCCTTCAACATTTCTTCTCGTTCTCCTCGACCAGCGCTTTGCTATAGACCCTTGCTCGCCCTCCTTCCCAACCTCGCGATCAGGAAAGTGACTCCGCTCGAGCCCCGGACGCCGCACCAACCGGAAAAACTCAGAAGCTGTCAAAGAACGATCTTGTTGTACTCCTTCTAAATTTCCCGTCAACGGAAAATCACACGTTGTAACTAGCTGAGTTTTCAATCGAGTGCACGCCGTCCACAAGCCCATGACCGGATTTGGTGCA
>DATFNP010000046.1:0-9678 GCA_035266345.1 Candidatus Sulfotelmatobacter sp. | reverse complement strand
GACTGATAAGCAGTTGCAGGAGGCCAAAACGAAGATCCTGAATATCCCGACCGTGTTGGGCGCAGATGTGCCGGCGTACAATATTCCCGGCGTAACGGCGGAATTGAAGTTTACGCCGGAGGCGCTGGCGGGAATTTTTCTCGGCAAAATCTCCAAGTGGAACGACAAGGCGATCACCGCGGCAAACCCGGGAGTGAATCTCCCCGACAAAGACATCATCGTTGTGCACCGTTCCGATGGCAGTGGAACCACCTTCATTTGGGTGGACTACCTTTCCAAGATCAGCCCGGAGTGGAAGAGCCAGGTAGGCGCCGACACCTCGGTGAAATGGCCGATCGGAATGGGTGGCCTGCACAACGATGGTGTGGCCGGAATGATCCGCCAGTTGCCCGGCTCGATTGGATACGTCGAGCTGATCTATGCCGTGCAGAACAATATTCCCTACGGCAGCGTGCGGAATTCCGCAGGGGTCTTCGTGAAAGCATCCCTCGAAAGCGTGACCGCGGCGGCCGCTTCGGCGCCCAAGATGCCCCCTGATTTCCGCGTGTCCATCACGAATGCTCCCGGGAAGGATGCGTATCCGATTTCCAGCTTCACCTGGCTGCTGATTCCAGCCCAGTCCAAGGACCCGGCCAAAGGCAAGATTCTGGCCGACTTTCTCGGCTGGATGGTGACCGACGGCCAGAAGTTGACCTCGGCTCTGTCCTACGCTCCGTTGCCGGATAACGTGGCGGCAAAAGTGAAGGAAGCGATCAAGCAGGTCAAATAAAATTCCCACTACACTGGATATTTTCATTCATCGCAGGTCCAAAAAGGAGAGAACCATGAAGTTTGCGTGGAAAGTGTGTGCAATTCTTTTTCTGGCGACAGGACTGGTCGCGCAAACCAGCACCGCGCCCAAACCGAAGAAAGCGACGGGTGCGGCCGCCGCGACCTTGACTGCGGCTGACGTGCAGTCGCTGAAAGATGCGATCGCTGCCCAACAGGCGGCGCTGGCCCAGCAGCAGCAGCAGATTCAGGAACTGCGCGACGAACTCCGCCACAAGGATCAAGTTGTGCAGCAGGCACAAACCGCTGCCACCGATGCGGCGACCAAGGCCGATGCAGCTCAGGCACAGGCCACCCAGCAGCAGCAGACGGTCACCGCATTGAACAGCGACGTGACGGACCTGAAGGCCAACATGGCCAGCACCGTCGTCACTCTTCAGGAGACCCAGAAGGCCACCTCGGAATCTCCGGCCGCACTTCACGTGAAGGGCGTCACCATTACTCCGGGCGGCTTCCTCGCGGCTGAAACCGTGCGCCGTTCGCGTGCCCTGGCGGCCGATGTCAACACGCCCTTCAACTCCCTGACCATGCCCGGAGCTTCGGCCAACAGCCTCTCGGAATTCTTCGGCTCCGGCCGCCAGTCTCGCGTTTCCATGCTGGCCGAGGGCCGACTGGCGACCGTGAAGCTCTCCGGCTACGTCGAAGCCGACTTCCTCTCGGCCGGTGTGTCCTCCAACAACAATCAGAGCAACAGCTATTCGCTCCGCCAGCGGCAAGCCTGGGGCCAGGCCGCGTTCGACAACGGCTGGACCTTCACCGGCGGCCAGATGTGGAGCCTGATCACCGAAACCAAGCACGGCGTGGACAACCGCACGGAAGCATTGCCCATGACCATCGACGCGGCGTATACCGCGGGCTTTACCTGGGCGCGCCAGTACGGCGTGCGTCTGTCTAAGAACTTCAACAACAAGGTCTGGGCCGCGCTTTCCGTTGAAAACGCGCAAGCGACGGTGAGTACCCACACCAACGTCTCCAATTATCTGGTTGGCTCGGCCGGTGCGGGCGGCGGCGTCTACAATGGCGCGGTCACGACTTGCACCACCAGCGCCACTGGCGTCACCACTTGTACGCCGGCAGCCAGCTATGCTTTCAACCCATCGCCTGACATCATCGCCAAACTGGTGTTCGAGCCCGGCTTCGGACACTACGAAATCTTCGGCGTGTACGCCCGTTTCCGCGACCGCGTCTTTCCTTGCGAAGACATCTCCGCGACGACTGTCTGCGGCACCAGCACGACACCCGGCCAGGCCAACGCTTCGGCCGCATTTAACGACTCCAGGAACGGCGGCGGCTTCGGCGCCAACGCCCGCTGGTCCTTCGCCAACAAGCACATCGACTTCGGACTGCACGCTGTAGGCGGCAGGGGAATCGGCCGCTACGGCGCCAGCGGACTGGCTGACTCCTCGGTGCACGCCAACGGAACTCTGGATCTGATTCGCAACTATCAGGGATTGACAACTCTCGAGTGGCACGGGCCGAAGGTTGATATCTATCTGAACGCGGGTGCGGAGTACAACAGCCGTGCCGCAAGCCTCGATCCGGTCACCAACAAGGTCGTTGGTTATGGATCACCGACGTTCGGCAACGCGGGCTGCTACACCGAGACTGGACCGGCGGCGGGCGGGTTCCTTCCGGGCGGCCTCGGCGGTTGCACCGCCGACACGCGCGTGCTCATCGAAGGCACGGCGGGCTTTTGGTGGAAGCTGTACGACGGTTCCAAGGAGAAGGTCAACAAGGGGCGGGTGCAATTTGGCCCGCAGTTCTCCTATCTGACCCGCAACGCCTGGTCCGGTTCAGGCGTCCCGAACGAACCCCACGGGATTGACGCCATGCTCTTTACGTCGTTCCGTTATTACCTGCCGTAAGGCGGGCAGTACTTGCAATCCGAGCCGAATACGCACACGGCACCTGGACAGCAGAACGCTGTTCAGGTGCTTTTTTTTGTTGATTTCAAAGAGTGTGCCAGGCAGGCAGTGTCCGCCCTGAGTCGGAGTCCTGCGTCTGGGCATCGGATGCTTTATACTGATGTTCCCCCATGCTTCGTCGGGGGTTCACCGGGCGGGTTTTCGTCGGCCAACAAATCATAAGGGCAGTCAGCGCGTCTGCTATGGCTCGCATTTCTCTCGATAATCCACAGTACTTCCTGAATCGCGACACTTCCTGGCTCGCGTTCAACCGCCGCGTGCTCGAGGAAGCGGAGGACGTGGGCAACCCGCTGCTGGAGCGGCTGAAGTTTCTCTCCATCTCGGCCAGCAATCTGGACGAGTTCTTCGAAGTGCGCGTGGCCGCCATGATGCAACAGATCGAGGACGGCTACAACGAGGCCGGTCCCGACGGTCTGACCCTCACCGAAAAGCGGGATGTGCTGAACCAGCTGACCCATGAATTCGTTGACGATCAATATGACTGCTGGAACGCCCGCCTGCGTCCGGCGCTCTCTGAGAACGGAATTCGGGTGTTGGGACTGCACGAGTTGGATTCCGAGGCGTTGCGCTTTGTCGACGAATATTGCGAGAAAGAACTGGACCCTCTACTGACGCCGGTGACCGTGGACCCGGCGCACCCGTTTCCCCGCGTCATTAACAAAGCTCTGTGCCTGGGTTTCCTGTTGCGCCGTCGCCGCCGCTCTGCACTCACCTACACCGGAGTGGTGTCAGTCCCGCGGGCTTTGCCCCGACTGGTGCGCTTGCCCTCGGAAGGCACTGACGACTTTATTTTCCTGGCCGATCTCGTCGCCCATCATGCCGTACGCATGTATCACGGCTATGACGTGGTTTCTTCGGCGCCCTTCCGCGTAACTCGCAACAGCAATTTGTATCTCGCCGAGGAAGAAGCCCGCAGCCTGCTGGAATCGGTACGTGCGGAACTGCATAACCGCCGCAAGGGTGACGCCGTGCGCATGGAAATTGAGGCCGACGCCGATCCCGAGATTATCGATCGCTTGCGGACCGTGTTCGAACTCGATCCCTGGCAGGTCTTTCCGGTGAATGGGCCCGTGAACCTTTCGCGCCTGTTCAACGTCTACGAGCAGGTGAAGCGTCCCGACCTGAAGTACCGCTCGTTTTCGCCGCGGGAGTTACGCTTGACCTCGAAGTCGAAGGATCTGTTCGAGGAGTTGCGCGGCCACGACATCCTGCTGCATCACCCCTACGACTCCTACGACGCCGTGGTTTCGTTCGTTGAGTCGGCTGCCGAAGATGAGAACGTTCTTTCCATCAAGCAGACTCTGTACCGCACCAGCGAACATTCGGCGATTGTTCCATCCCTGATTGACGCCGCATCGCGCAAGGAAGTCACTGCCGTGGTGGAGTTGAAGGCACGCTTCGATGAGGCCTCGAACATCCGATGGGCGCGCGATCTGGAAGACGCGGGAGTGCAGGTCTTCCACGGCTTAGTGGGATTGAAGACCCACTGCAAGCTGTCGCTGCTGGTGCGCCGTGATCCCGATGGTGCGACCCGCAGCTATGCTCACATCGGCACCGGCAACTACAACGCGACCACGGCACGAATTTACACCGACCTGAGCCTGTTCACGGCAAACCCCGAAATCACTCGCGCCGTACATGATGTCTTCAGCTTCCTCACCGCATACGCGGAGAATCCCAGCTACGATCCGCTTCTGGTGGCGCCGCTCGACTTGGCAGACAAATCCATCGGTCTGATCGACCGTGAAGCGGAGCATGCGCGCCAGGGAAGGGAAGCTCACATCATCGCAAAAATGAACGCCCTGCTCGACAAGACCGTCGTGCAGGCGCTGTACCGCGCTTCTCAGGCCGGGGTGCAAATCGACCTGATTGTTCGCGGCATCTGCGCGCTTCGTCCCGGAGTCCGCGGCGTGAGCGACAATATCCGCGTGCGCAGTATTGTGGGACGCTTTCTGGAGCACAGCCGCATTTTTTACTTTGCCAACGGTGGCCAGGAAGAAATTTACATGGGCAGCGCCGATTGGATGCCGCGCAACCTGTACGAGCGCGTCGAGGTGCTGGTGCCGCTGCGCGACCCGATGCTGCGCGAGCGCGTGCGCCATGAAATTCTGAACGCCTACCTAGCGGACAACCGCAAGGCGCGAATTCTGCTGAAGGACGCCACTTACATCCGGGCGTGGCAGCCCTTGCACGGCACCCGGAACCGGCGCCCGCCGACTGGCCCCGCAGCCTTCTGCGCGCAAGATTTCCTGATCAATGTGGCGGAGGGCAAGGCGCCAGCCGTGCTCCCCGCGCCCGTTCCCGGGAGAAGGCGTAGAGTGGTGCTGGGAAAGAAACGATAAGCCACGATGATCCTTTACTTTTTGCGCCACGCCAGCGCGGGCGAACATTTTGCCAATCCGAAGAAGGACGAGAAACGCGCCCTCGACAAAGAGGGCATCGAGCAGTGCGGCTATATCGGGCGGGCCCTGACCGCCCTCGACGTGCAGGTGGACGCGATCGTTTCCAGTCCACTGAAGCGCTGCACCCAAACCGCATCGCTGATCGGCAACGAGTTGGGCTACGAAGGGAAACTACAAATCGATACCGGGCTGCGTCCTGAGGCCGGGCTCGCCGACTTTCGCAAACTCCTGGAGAAATATGCCCGCCAGGAAGCCATCATGGTGGTCGGGCATAATCCGAACCTGAGTCAGTTCCTGGGAGCCATCATCAGCGACTCCGGTTGCGAGGCCTCGCTGGAATTAAAGAAGGGCGCGGTGGCCAAAGTCGAGATGCGCCGCACGTCCGGCACTCTGCAGTGGTGCGTCACTCCGAAAGTCCTCCGTACTCTTTACGACACCGCCGTAGAAAGTTCACGTCCGAATACCTCGCGGAAATAGTCGCGCTCTTTCTCGATCGCCCAAAGTTCCAGGTCCACGCCCATGCGCCGGCGCGGAACCAGCGTTAATTTCACTTCCGCCGAACGCACGCCGATGCGCACTTTTTCCACGGCTCGGCCGCGGCCCAGATTCAGAGCCCGCGCCAGCCGCAGCAGCAGAATCGCCTTCTGCACGTTGGCGCGATCGGCGGGGTCCACCACTTTCATAGGACCATCCTCCATGGTGGGGCGCGACTTTCCCAGATAACGCGCAACCGTCGCGATCAGCCGCCGTTGCTGCGGCGTGTAACCCAGAATCTCAGAGTTCGAAATGATGTAGTGAGTATGACGGTGGTGCCCGTTGCGATTCACATAGTCGCCCACTTCGTAGAGCATGGCCGCCGCCGAGAGCCACTCACTGTACTCGGGCGGCAGCCGGTGCAACGAGCGCAGTCCCGAGAATAACAAGAGGGCAGCGTCGCGGACGTCCAGGGCGTGCTTGCGGTCGACGCGGTAATGGTCGACCGCTTTCAGGATCGATTCCCATCGTTCCGATTCGATCTGACGGCCGGAGCGCGTGCTGCGATCGTAGTCCGCGGCCATCTGGGCGAGAATTCCGTCACGCAGGCCGAGCGGCGAATAGCGGAAGCTCTTGAGGTGTAGCCGGTCCAGCAGTTCCTGGTACACCGTGGCTCCTGCGACGATAATCTCAGCCCGCCGCAGGCCGATTCCTTCAATCTTGCGGCGTTCCGCGACCGGCAGCCGCGCCAGGCGCTTGGCAATGCGTGTCATTTCAGCGCGTGACACCACCGGCCGTGGCCGCCCTGCGCCGCGACGCAGGTGGCTGGCGACTGCCGCCAGGGCTGCCGCTGTACCCGAGGTCGCGATCACGTTCTTCACCTTGGCACTCGCGATTCGGCCGGCGATGCGATTGACCTCACGCGTGACAAAGCCGCGCAGGCGTTTCAGTTCTCCCTTGCGCGTGGGATCGTGGCGCAGAAATTCATTGGTCAGACGAACCGCGCCCAGGGGAAGGCTGACAGCGTCACGAATGTGTCCGCCGTGCGTGACCGTCAGCTCACAACTGCCCCCGCCGAGATCCATCATCAGCGTCGGCGAACGATCCACCCGCGGGCTCGAGACCAGCCCCAAATGAATCAGCCGCGCTTCTTCCACGCCTGAGATGATCTCAACCCGCCAGCCTGTGGCCGACCGCACCCATTCCAGAAACGCCTGTGAGTTGCGCGCATCGCGCAGAGCGCTGGTTGCTACCACGCGCACGCTGTCCGTTACGATCTGCTGCGTCGCCCGATGAAACCGGCGCAGAACTTTCACCGTCTCTGCCATGGACTCGGGAGTCAGGAATCCCGAACCAAAAACGCCTTCGCCGAGGCGCGTGACTTCGCGGTCTTCGTGGAGCGCGCGCAGCCGTCCGGCTTGCAGGCGTGCAATTTTCAGCCGGACCGAGTTCGAGCCGATATCGACCGCGGCAAACGTGGGCATGGGGAAGCCTCACAGTGTACATGGACGCGGCCAGATCGTCACCGGAGTTCGAGCAGCCTCGGTAGTCTCAGTCTTCGCCAACACAATGTGGGGAACACAATGTGAGGAGCACAATGTGGGGACAGCCGCCCCCGGCTGTCCGTCGAGCGAAGCTCGACCGGTTTGCAAGCTCAAAATACTACTTGGAAGGTGCCGAGAGTAAGGATCGCTGCCCAGAAGCTACGCAGCAGTCTCGGTCCGCGCCACCAGAGCTGGACGTTTCGTGCCCAGTTTGCGCGATCGTGCCGAAACCGCGGGTGGGGCTTTCGGCGTAGTCTGCATCGTTCGAGGCTCAGCGGTTAGATCCCGAATCGAAGATGACGCCGAGAGCGCAGCGACCGCCTGCCGGAATTTCCCCCCCGTCACGTTGTGCAGGGCGGCCACCAGCGACGATTGATTCACGTCGCCCAGTCGCTTGGCTGCGGTCTGCGTCAGCGTCAACCAGTCGTGCCAATTGCCCAAGGCGTCCTGTAGTTGTTTCAGTTGTCCCACGAACTGGACAGCCTCTGCTGATTTCGGCGCGAACTCCGCTGCATAGCGTGCGCGCTTCACCGCGATGCGATACTGATGCAACACGTCTTCCGTGACCGGGCCCGCCGGACGCACGACCTCTGCGAGCATCGTCCGCGCCACGCCCAGAGGATCCCGCGTCGCTCCCAGTTTCGCTTGTTTCGATCCCCGTTTCAGTCGCTTTTGGATGTCCCGGATCGCTTCTTTATTCAACATCTTCCGTAAACGTTTCTCATGTTTCACGCGAAGCTCGATCAGGCCCTGCATGAGCTGCGTTTTGCGGCGCGGCTCCTGCGGAATTTTCAAGCTGCGCAAGGCGGCAAGTTCAACATCGAGATCGCGCACCTTGCCCGCGCCCTTGCGAATTCGGTCCAGCATTTTCAGGAGTTTTTTCTGATTGCGGTCGCGCTTGGCAATGATCTGTTCGAGCAGCGTTTGCAAGCGGCGGCTCGTGGTGCGAAAACTGTGGACGCTCTCCGCATCCTGTCCCGAAGAGAGCTTCAGCAGAGCACGCTGCATCTTCTGGAAAACAAGTTGGCCATGTTCAGGTGCAATCGACATAAAGAAATCAGTCCTGGCAGCGGGAGAGAATCAATACCACGTTCACTCAAAAAGCATGATCTCGCAGACAGACAGTTCAGGGTTGACCGATGGTTCCCACAACAGCGGAAAAAGCTTCCCCGATTTTAACACCTTTGTAACAAGTCTCTGCTACGGTTAACACGAATGGCCAACCCAGCATTACCACGGCCTGATATGCCCGGACCGCAACCCGTTGAAGGGACGAAAGTTACATCCACATCAGCGGACCAGGTGACGCCGTTGCTGCAGACTTCCGGCGGCGAGGTTCCCGACCGCATCTTCAGGTCGGCCATGACCCTGTGCGGCTTGGCCGTCCTCGGCGTTTTGGTTCTCATCGTTTACGAGCTAATGTCGGGCTCGCGCCTCTCCTGGCACGCCTTTGGATTCAAGTTTTTTGGGGGCAGCGACTGGGATCCGGTGAACGAACATTTCGGGGCCCTGCCATTCATCTACGGAACACTGGTTTCGTCACTGGTAGCGCTGATCATAGCCGTTCCGCTTGCCGTAGGCGTCGCGGTGTTCACCACCGAAATGTGCCCTAAAGCTCTGCGCGGCCCGCTCTCGTTCTTCGTCGAATTGCTGGCCGCGATTCCGAGCGTCATTTACGGATTGTGGGCAATTTTCGTCCTGGTGCCGCTCTTGAGTGGCCACGTCCAGCCATTCCTGGCAGAGACCCTGGGATGGACCGGACTGTTTTCGGGACCTCCTTACGGAATCGGCATGCTGGCAGCGGGCATTATCCTGGCCATCATGATCGTGCCCATCATTTCCGCCATTACCCGAGAGGTGCTCCTGGTTGTGCCCCAGCATCAGCGCGAGGGCGTACTCGCCCTGGGTGCCACCCGCTGGGAGATGATCCGGGTCGGGGTGCTGCGCAACGCGCGCGCCGGAATTGTCGGCGGAATTATTCTTGGCTTAGGGCGGGCGCTCGGGGAAACCATGGCGGTCACCATGGTGATCGGCAACCGCCCGGAGATTGCGAAATCGTTGTTTGCGCCCGGGTACACCATGGCCAGCGTGCTCGCCAATGAGTTCAGCGAGGCTACGGGTGACGTCTACCTTTCCTCCCTGATCGAGATTGGCCTGGCGCTGTTCCTGGTCACAATCATCGTAAACGCTCTGGCGCAACTGCTGGTGTGGACCGTAACCCGCGGCCAGCCTGCGAGGGGACATGTCTGAACCAGATGTCAGCACCTCGGTCCGACGCGCCGTGCCACCGATCAGCTGGCGCCGCCGTGTCACCGATCATGTCATGACAGGCGTGGCCGTACTGACCGTCGTGCTGGTGCTGATTCCCCTGATCGCCATCTTCGGCTACCTGATCTACAAGGGCGTAGGTTCCCTCAACTGGGCATTCCTGACGCACATCCCGGTGCCCGAGGGTGAAGTCGGCGGCGGGATGGCGAACGCCATTGTGGGATCCGCCCTCATTCT
>DATFNP010000045.1:0-62954 GCA_035266345.1 Candidatus Sulfotelmatobacter sp. | reverse complement strand
CGCACGGCATCCACTGCCGCCTGCTGGGCCTCGCGGACCGCCTCATACGCTCCCCGGGCGTCTTCCGGAGCCTGAGACCCATCGCCCACCCACACAGTGCGGGTCTGGTCCGAACAATAACCCCGGAGTATAACACCGAAGTCGCAGACCACGAACCCTCCCGGCTTTATCGTCTGCTCCGAAGCCCGGCCATGCGGCAGCGCCGACCGCGCGCCCGAGGCGATGATGGTGGGAAACGACATCTCTTCCGCCCCCGCGCGGCGCGCCGCAAACTCCATCTCCGCCGCCACCTCAGCCTCCTTCACTCCCGTCCGCATGACCTTCATCGCCCGGTCAAACAGCCCCGCTCCCAGGCTGACCGCGGCGCGGATTCGTGCCAACTCCTCCGCGTCCTTGACCATGCGGAGTCGCTCCACCTGCGCCGGAGCCTCTTTCAGTCGCGTGCCCGAGGGCAGCAGGTCGTTCAGCCGCTTCTTGTCGGCCAGGGTAAAGTGCTCGGCCTCCACGCCGATCACCCAGCCCCGCGCCCGCTTGCGCCGCTTTCCCAGCCACTCCGCCACGCACTGCAGGACAGACTTGCGCGCGATCACCACTTTCGCGGCCTTGACCTCTTCGTGCGCCTGCGTGTCGTAGCGCACGTCAGTAAAGAACACGCTCCCGGCCTCGTCCACCAGCAGAAAGCCGGCACTCCCGGTAAAGCCGCAAAGATATCGAATGTTGGGAAGATGGCTGATTAGAAGCGAATCGAACCGGGTGGTGGCGAGGTGCTCCCGCAGTTTTTTCCGGCGCGCCTGGAAGTCCATTGGGCTGAGTTTAACAGGAGGAAGCAGAAGTACCGAGTACCGAGCACCGAGATGCCCGGCGAGTTTTGGTTCCTCGGTTTGCTCGGTACTCGGTACACGCAACTCGATACTGGCTTCCAAACACAAAACCGCCGGCCTGACAGGTTCTTCAGGCCGGCGGCTCGAATCTTCGACCGCGCTGCTCTATGTTTGAATGATTCGCGGCGTGATGAAGAAGATCAATTCCTGGTTCGAGGTCTGCACCTGCGTGTGCTTGAACAGGTTGCCCAGGATCGGGATGTTGCCCAGCAACGGCACCTGCGAAATGTTGATCGAGTTCTGCGTCTGGATGACGCCGCCGATCACCACCGTGCCGCCGTCGGTCACCAGCACCTGCGTGGTGGCCTGCTGCGTAATCAGTTCCGGGTTGCCCTGCACTTCCTGACCGAAGTTGGGCGTGGTGTTTTCCACGTCCACGTTCAGGAAGATGGTGTTTTCCGACGTGATCTGCGGCGTGACGGTTAGCCGCAGGAAAGCGTCCACGTAGGTCACGGTCGGAGGACCGCCCAACTGCGCCTGGGTCACGATGGGCACGCGCACGCCCTGCTTCACCAGGGCCTGAATGTTGTTTTGGGTGACCACCCGCGGCCGCGACAGCACTTTCAGCAGGCCGCGAGACTCCGCCATCGAGAGGATGGCGTCAATCCGCACGTTGTTGCTGGCGTTCACGAAGCTGAACCCGCTCGTCGGCGACGTGACCCCCAGGTTCGAGAACAAGGGAATCGTGCTGCCCGTGGACGAGCCTCCGCTGGCGGTTGGCGCCACTGTGATGTAGCCCGGCGTCAGCCCGTTGACCGTTGTCGGCGACGATCCGGCAGCTTGGTTTCCGCCAATTGCGCTGTGGCCGTTGCCCCAGGCAAAGCCCAGCTGGGTGCCGATGTCGCGGGCAAACTGCCGCGTCGCCGCCACCACTCGCGCTTCGATTTCCACTTCCTGCGTCTTGCGGTCCAGTTGCGTCAGCAGGCGGTCAATGGTCGGAATAACTTTCGGGATGTCGTTGACGATGACGGCGTTGGTGCGGTCATCGGCTACTACATCGCCGCGCTGCGAGAGGAATTTCTTGACGGTAACGATAACGTCCTTGGCCTTGGCATAGCTCAGGAACCGGGTGATCGAGACTTTTTCCACCGCCAGAGCTTCGGATTCGATCTGCGCCCGGCGGCCGTCGGCTTCGTGCTTCAGGGTTTCGACCGTGGCGATGCGCAGAACGTTGCCTTCCAGTTCGCGCGCCAGGTCGTTGTTCTTGAGCACGATGTCGAGCGCCTGATCCCACGGCACGTCGTCGAGCACGACAGTCAGCGTGCCGTGCACGTTCGGATCCAGCACCACATTCAGGCCGCTGATTTCATGAATCAGACGGAAGAAATCCTTCAGATCAACATCTTTCAGGTTGACCGAGATGGGCTCGCCCGTGTACTTCGGACCAGCGGCAGCAGGCTGTTGCCCCGCCTGGGCTTTTTGCTCGGCCGCCAGATTCACTGCCGGCTGGATGCCACCGCTGGGCGGGTTCTGGGACTGGGCTGCGTTGGCGTTTACCGCAAGCAGTTCGGTCGCAGTCTTGTCGGAAAAGCGCGCGGCCGCTTCCTGCGCCCGTACCGTGGGCTCATCCTGATGGTTGGTGTTGGTCTGGCTCGTGTCGGGCGCGCTCTTTTCTGCGGCGTTCATGGCCTGATACTTGGGCTCGAGGACCACAAAGCTGTTGGCCGAAACCGCGTCGTTGGCGGCAGGCGCGGCGGCAGGCGCGGAGTTGGTCTCCATCACCCGCGGCGCGAAGGGCGACGTGGGCGCGCTGCTGGGCGGCATGATCATCGCCACCGGCTTCCCTTCCGCGTCTTTCGCGGTCGCGGCAGCGGCCTTGGCCACGCTTTGCGCGTGCAGGGTCAGCACCAGCTTGCCTGCCGGGCCCGGCGTCAACTCATAGGCGCAGGCCTGGTCTAGGTCCACAACGATGCGCGTCGTGGGAGGCGTTTTTCCATCCGTGCCGATGCGCACGCCCTTCACTCCCGCCGCATCCACCGCGATGTGCTTCTGGCTGGAGGCCAGAACCGTCGCCGGCAAATCCACGACCACGCGCGCGGGCGCGTCCAGCGTGCTGAGCTTGGGCGTAACCGCTCCGTGGGAGCTGATTTCGACCCGGATGTCGTCCGTGCCCCGGACTACGTTGATTCGATCGAGCTGGCCCGGTGTCTGGGCAGCCGCAGCTCCCCCCACCACCAGCAGCGATCCAAACATTGTCAGCAGTTGCTTTCGCATTTCGCCTCTCCCCAACCCGCGGGCCGGGCCCGCGAGTCCTTCTTGCCACTTGATTTCGGCGCTCCGTTGCACGGTTTCCGCCGTCCCGCCCTAGACTGCCGGCGTAAAGATCCGCTTCACCACTTCCCGGGTGAACGGCTTGCCCAGTTTGTCCTGCACCGTCTCCTCGAACACCACCGAGTCTCCCGTGATCTTCATCACGTAGCCGTTAAACACAGGATCGTTCTCCCGCAGGAAGTAAGCCTTGTTGAGGCTGTTGGTGACCACGGCGATGAAACCGTTGTCCGACTTCACCACGCCCCGCAGGTTGATGTTGCCAATCTCCAGGCACTTTTTCCCGGTCGAGCATCCCGAGCCGCCCTGCTGCTGTACCACCGGGCTGAAGAAGGGATCGCGTTTCCCGCTCATGGCCCATTTCTTGTCTTCCTTTTTGTCCTCGGCCTTTTTCTCCTCGGCCTTCTTCTCCTCGGCCTTCTTCTCTTCGGGCCTGGGCTTGAAAGCGTCCGCGACTTTGCTGGCATCTACCGCTGGAGCAGTCTTTGCCGGAGCCTTCGCGGCCGGCGCGGCCTTGGCGTCCTTGCTGCCCTTGGCCTGCTTCTGCGCCAGCGCCGGTTTGGCGACGGCCATGGCTACAACAGGAGGCTTGGGCTCAGCGGCTGGCTTGGCCGCAACGGCCGGCTTGGTTGTAACCGTTGGCTGGGCCGCCGCAGGTTGCGGTTTGGCCGGCGCCGCCACGGTCTTGGCCACCGTCTGCAGTTGCGCCACCGGTTTGGGAGCGCTCACTGGAGCCGGATTACTCTTCGTCGCTGCCTGGGCCACTGTCTTCGCCATTGCCGGCGCCGCTGTCTTCGTCGCTGCCTGGGCCACGGCCGGTGCCGATCCCTGCGTGTGCAGCGTCAGCACCATCTTGCCCGCCGGGCCCGGCGTCAACTCATACGTGCATGCCTTCTCCAGATCCACCACCACGCTCGTGGTGGGCGGCGTTTTGCCGTCCATGCCGATGCGCACGCCCTTGACCCCGGCGCTGCCGACTGCCACATGATTCTGCGGGGTCGCGTCCACTGTGCTGGGCAGTTCCACGAGCAGGCGCGCCGGAGAGTCCAGCTTGCTCACTCGCGGCGTCACCGCCCCGCTGGAAGTCATCTCCACCCGGACGCCGTCGCTGCCCTGGGCCACGTTGACCCGCTGCAGCTGGTTGTGCTGTGCCGAAGCCTGCGCTGCCGGAGCCACGGCGGGTTTCGCCGCTGGCTGGCTTGCCGGAATCGCCGCCGGCTTCACCGCCGCGGACGGCGCTCCCGGCGCCGGCTTGGCCGAGTCGTTGGCCTGTTTTTGCTGCAGCGATTTCGCGGTGCTGCGCGCGTTGTCAATGGCGTCCGGGTTCTGGGCCGCAGCTCTCGTGCCCGCAGACCCGCCCGCCATCACTGCCACTGCCAGAATTGCTGTTGTCAGCTTCTTCATAGGTTTCCCTACTTCCCCGCCGGCCCGCTGGGTTTCGCCGCCGGAGGTGGCGCATCGTGACTGAAGTACGTGGTCGCACTAAACGTTGCCACTACGCTCTCATTGGGAGCGTACTGGTAGGTGTGCTTGGCCTTCGCCGCGCTCGGATTCCGGGTCGTGGCCACCAGCAGGTCGCCCACGTTCACAATCCGCTCCAGCTTGCTCACCCGGTCGAAGAAATTCAGCATCGAGTAGTACGGCCCATCCAGTTCCAGGTCGAACGGAACCTCCGTGTAGTACTGCTGGATCTTGGTCTCTTTGGCCTTGTAGCGCCGCAGTTCCACGCCCGCCTTCTGGGCTTCGGCGCCCATCATGGTGATGAACGCGTCCACCTGCTTTTCGTCGGGAACAATGCGCTGTTCGATTTCCAGCTGCTGCTTGAGTTCGGCCAGTTGCTGCTCGATCTGCTTCAGTTTTGGCCGGTAGGACTCAAGTTCGTTGTTTTCCCGGATCTTGTCTTCGAGGGCGTGCTGCGTGGTGGTGTTTTTCTCGCGCTGGCTCTTGAACACTGTGAAGTACAGCGCCGCCGTCACCACGGCTCCCCCGACGATCACCACTCCCCACTGTTTGATGCCCGACAGTTCGCTGAAATTCATTGCCATAGGTCCGCCTTTACGACTTCCCCTTATCGCAGCTCAGGATGAACTGAAACGCTTGCATGTCTTTGACCTGCTCATCCTGCCAGGTCTCGTCAATCTCGACCGCTTTGAAATACCCGGTCTTCTGCAGGTTGGCGATCAGGTTGGCCACCGCATCGGTGCTCAGGGCCGTGCCTTCCAGCTTGATGCTCGGTCCGGTGTCGTCCATCTTGTTCAGCCACACCGCTTCGGTGTTGTTCACCGTCTGGCCCAGCATGGCCAGCAGGTTGACCGGACCGTTCTGGTCCTTGCGCAAGTTGTCAATCACGTCCACGCGCCGCTTGTAGTTGTTGGCCTGCGTCTGCCGCTCCAGAAAGCGCGCCTTCACGTCGGCCAGTTCGCGGTTCTTCTGTTCGGCGACCTTCATCTGCACCGCGATCGCTTTGCCTTGACGATCTAGGTGGTACCAGTACATCAGGTTGCCCAGTCCGAAGATCACAAGTACTGCCAGGACTTTCAGCTTAGGCGAACCCATGTCGCCCATTTCCATCGAGGGCATGGACGGACCGCCGCCACCCCGTTTGTTCTTGCCCTTGGAATTTTCGAGCAGGTTGATTTTGATCATAGGGATTCAAAGCTCCTCAGGGCCAAGCCCACCGCCACCGCCATCTGGCCGGGGTTCTGCTCCACCAGTTCCGCCCCGTGCCCCTCCGCCGGCGGCGTTACCCGCTGGAACGGATTCAACAACTCCACCGGCATCGAGAACTCCGACCGCAGCGCTTCCACCAGGCCCGGCACCTTCGACGACCCGCCCGCCAGGTAGATTTTCTCGATGTGCTCGCCCGCCGCGCTGGCGCGGAAGAAATCGAACGTCTTCTGGATCTCCAGCACGATGATCTCGGTCACCTGCTGCAGGATCGGCTGCTTGGCGTCCTCGCTCACCGTGCCCACCTTGTGCCCCAGTTTCAGCGACTCCGCGTCGTCAAAGCTCAAGTCCAGTTCCTTCTGCAGCGAGTCGGTATACTGATGCCCGCCCACGCTGACGTCGCGCGGGAACAACGGCGTCGTTCCCTTCACGATGTTGATGTTCATTACGCTGGCGCCCAGGTTCAACAGCGCCACCACCTGGCCCGGCGAGGGCTGGTAGTTGTACTCGTAGCAGTTCTGCAGGGCCAGAGCATCAATGTCCACGATAGCCGGGGTGCGTCCCGCCATCGAGAGTACGTTGGTGTAGTTCAAAATCTTGTCCTTCTTCACCGCCACCAGCAGTACGTCCATCTGCGACCCGCCCACTTCGTCGGACAGAATCTGATAATCCAGGCTGACGTCGGCCAGATCGAAGGGAATGTGCTGGGCCGCTTCCTTCTCGATGGTCTCGGCCAGTTCCTGGTCGCTCATCGAGGGCAGCGAGATCTTTTTCACGATCACCGAGTGCCCGCTCACCGCCGTGGCCACCGCCTTGGTCTTGATCTGGTTGTCCACGAACAGCTTTGAGATCGCGCTCGAAACCGTGCCCGAGTCCACGATCATTGAATCGACCACGATGTCGGAGGCCAGCGGTTCCAGCCCCAGGTGCGTCACTTCAATCTGCCCGCCCTTTTTCTTCAGCTCCACCGCTTTGATGCTCGAGGAGCCTACGTCCAGGCCAACAATCGACTTCGATCCCATTCCAAACATGTGTCCACCTTTGTGTGTGGCGCGGGCACGGTTGCCCGCGACGGTTTGCCTTACGCTTGTCCGGCGGCTTTCACCGCCGCCTTCGCTTTCCTCTTCGACTGCGGTTCCATCTGGCTCGATTTCTCTTCCATCCACTGGTCCAGCCGCGATTTCTTGAAGCGCCAGCGGTTGCCCAGCTTGAACGCGGGAATCCTCTGCTCGCCCACGTACTTGTACAGCGTGTCCGGACTCACTCCCAGATACTGCGACGCCTGGCGAATGTTCATCACTTCTCGCGCGTCGGCCATGTTTCCTTTGCCTCTTCCACTCATCCGAGCACCGTTCCCCCGGCTCTCTGGCACGGGCTTGCCGGAACAGGCGCGCCGCCCTCAGTTCCCGGTCCGAGGGCTTTCGGTGTCCTGAGCATATATCAGCCCGAAAAAGCCCCGGCTCCAAGCGAATCTCCGGTTTTTCCCGCGTTTTTGCCCGTTTTCTTGGAATCGGTGAAATCGCAGGTGGGGGGGATTATCTATATGTTGCGGTCAGCTTTTCGATGAATACAACTGGAAGTGTCTCGTGTGCAGTCGCTCCCCGGTCACCCGGAGAACGGTAACTGAAGTACTAGGCACGGTACGGAGGTACTATGCCGGTCGCTGAACTTGTTCCAGCAGCAGCCTTTAGCCAGGTTCGCAAATCCCTGGCTTCACTCCAAGAACGCGCTGTTTTGCGCTGGACTCGCCAGTTCCAGCGCGGGCTCTCACTGGCTCTTGACCGCGTCCCCTACCTTTGCTGGAGCGCTGCCGTTGTAATTCGCCGTTGCCGAGTCGGCGTCCACTTCGGTAATGGTCGCCGTGCCCATCTTGTTGGTGATGGTTTTGATCACCTTGCCCGTGGTCGGATCCTTTACCGTACGCACTGGCCGGCTGATTTCGACCGCGTCGCCGACCTGCACGCCCGAGTTGTGCCCGATGTTCAGAATAATCGTGTTTCCGCTGACATCGGCCACCAACCCTGAGAATTCCGCTTTCCTGGTCGGCAACGCATCGGCTTTCTCCTCGAGTTGCGTCGCCATCTGGGTCACGGCTTGATGCACCGCTTCCCCCAGAATGGTCTCGCCGAAATTCTTGCTGCTCATGTCATATCCGCCGCCGGCCGCATTGCCCCCGCCTCCGCCGGCGCCTACCAGGGAAGTCCCTTTCCGCTTGGACTCTCCCGTGCCCGTAACCGCGGCCAGAATCTCACCGGTGGTGGTGTCCACCATGCGTCCCGTTATCCCTACCACCGCTTTGGCCTCGCGCTTCTGTATCCCGCCGATGCCGAACTTGCTGGTCAACCCCCCAACGGCTCCTCCGCCATAGGTCTTGTTCTGATCGTCCCGGCCAAACTGCGTAATGCTGCCCATGATGACGGCATCCACTCCCAGCACCTTGCCGATCTTCGCCGCCGTCGCCGCATCGGCCCGGTCACTGTTGGCAAAATTCTGCTCGTTCAGAATCTTGTCGAGGGCATTGCGTTCGATCACCGAGTACTTGCCGTCGGTTACCAGTTGCTGCACCAGCAGATCGGAAATCCCTTTGCCCACGTCCACATTAGTTCCAAAGATCCCCGCCACCCAGGTCTGCACCGTGGCATAGTCGAAGTTCAGTACAGCCACGCGCTTTTTCTTCTGCTGTCCCGCGCCACCGGGAACCAGAAAACCAACGGCGGCCACCACCAGGATCGCTGTACGCCAGAATCTGCTCCGCATAGGGAACTCCCGTCTCCTGCAAGTCACGTTTCACCGCCCGCAAAACAAACAGCGCTGAAAGAGTATCTTCCGCCCATCGCTTGGTCAAGAGTTTGTACCGGACTCGGCCCCTGGGCAGACAATCCCAGACAATCCCTTTTGAGTTCCCGCTCTTTGCGGTACTCTGTTTTTGGCGGAGCGTTCCTTGCGCTATCTCGATCGCTTGCAGCCGCTCGCCCTGCTGGTCATGCGCCTGGCGCTCGGTGCCATCATGGTGGCGGCCGGCTACCCCAAGGTTTTTGGCGGCCTTCACCACCATGCCCAGTTCGTCGCCAGCCTCGGACTGCCCGCATGGCTGGGCTACGTCTCGGCCTTCACCGAGTTTCTAGGTGGAATCTTCATCCTCGCCGGATTCTTCACTCGCCCCGCCGCTTTCGCCGTCTGCATGAACCTCGGAGTGGTCATCTGGAAGGTGCTCTGGCACAACGGGATCCTCGGTTCGCCCGACCGGCCCGGCTACGCGCTTCCGCTGGCGGCCGGAGCCCTGGCCTTCGCCTTGATCTTCTTCGGCGGTGGGCCCATCGCCCTTGACCACGTCCTGCGCGGCGGCGGCAGCGCCCCGCCCAAGCGCTAGCTCCTACCGTGGTCCCTTCCCGGATGGAGATATCGGCCCGCAACCGCAACTTATTTTCCGCTCGTGGGTTTAACGAGCGTTGCGGAGTCTGGTGTCACCGGTTGAGTCCGGCAGGGCGTGGACATTATGATGATCCCAGGACCACCCAATGACATCCAAACGCTTTGCCGGGCGCATCTTACCGCCCATCACTGACAATCACAGGAGGTTTCCCTTGAGAATGTTCGCTCTCCTCGCGACGGTTTTTTCGATCCTTCTTCTCGCCACCTTTTCTTCCGCCCAGCAAGCCGACGCCATGCTTGGCTTCGGCACGATCATGTCTCCGGGGGCGGCTTCTTGCAATGACGCTTCGGGCTGCCCTGAAAAGGGAGGGCTCTACCCCAGCGCGGGCTTCGATGTGATCTTCAAACGCCGCATCGGTTTCGCCTACGAGGTTGCCTGGAGGGGTGGCCAGGGTGCGTACGGCGGCCCAGGCGGAGCTCCCTTCCGGCCGATCCTTAACGATTTCAACCTGGTGTTCCAGCCTCGGGTGAGCAAGAGAATCGGACTGGACCTCATGGCTGGTGTCGGCTTTCAGGATACCCGCCTCTACTCCGGCACCTATGTGTGCACTTTTGGAGGCTGCACCAACTACACCACCTCCAAACACTTCCTGGTGGATGTAGGAGGCGGCATTCGCTACTACTTCTGGCATCATGCCTTCGTCCGCCCCGAAGTGAAGTACTACAACGTTGTCAACAACGTTCAGAACATTTCGTTAGGCAATTTTGGCTTCTCCTCCGGCAGCCTCGTCCGCGTGGGGGCCTCAATCGGATACACTATCGGTCCAGACTAGACTGCGGCTGACGCGGAAAGCTATTCCGTCCTTGTCGGGCGATCCGTTTGCCTCTCGCTCATCCGCAAGTGTCTGCCCGGGCCGCATTGCCCAAAAAGATGAATCCGACTCACAGGGGGCTGGATTGAGAAGGTTCCTTTCGCTCACGTTCGCATGCACGCTGCTAACATTCGCCGGCCTTGCGCGGGCGCAACAGATTGACCTCCTGGTGGGCGGCAGCACGCTGTTCTCGCCCAAGAACCACACCGCTTCCGAGGCCTTCCTGCCCCCGGCGCAGAACGGCGCCGTCTATCCCAGCGTCGGCGCCCAGATCGTTTACGACAATCATTTCGGCTTCAACGCAGAAACCTCCTTCCGCTATAAAGAGGGGCTGTACAACGGATACCAGCGCTTCCGCCCGGTCTTTTACGACTTCAACGCCGTGTACGCGCCTCGCTTCACGCACAAAACCACCGGCGATTTCATGGCCGGCATCGGCGGCGAGACCTTGATCTTCTATAACCAGTACAGCGGTTGCCCGAATGGCACCGGAGTTTGCTCCGCGAACATCAACGCTACGCACTTTCTGATGCACGCCGGCGGCGGGGTGCGCTACTACTTCTGGCGCCACTTCTTCGTCCGTCCCGAGGCGCATTATTCTTACATTGTCGGCAACACCACCCAGTTCCACTCGCACAACCTCATGCGCGTCGGAGCCTCCATCGGCTACACCTGGGGTTCTCGGTAAGCATCAGTTCCGGGCACGTTTCCCGGAGCGCGGAAAAAAAAGGCAGCATCCTCTCGGACGCTGCCTTCGCCTTTGCGGTCAAATTCGTCTACTTCATGGTCATGCAGATCTCGGCCTCGTGGATTGCCTTATCCAGGTGTTCCATGGACTTCGCCCGATGGCCGTCGAAGTCGTGCTCGGCGATTTCCAGTTCGTGTCTGGCGGCCCGCATGTGTTCCAGGGCCTCGTCAATGTGCGGGTGCCTCTCCGGCAGCGCTGCCGCCGCAGGAACTGGAACCGCAGCCACCGCCGGAGCGGGCGTTGCCGGCGCTTTTGCTGCGGGCCCCCCCGCCGCAAAGGCCAGCGTGACTAGAAGTGTTGCCGTTATGAGCAGAGTCAGAATCCCGATTTTCTTCATGTTTTCCTCCTCGTCCGAATTCCGGCTCGGACGCAACCCGTGTAATTCATTCGACTGCCACGGACACTCCTCACGCTCGTTTCCGAAGAGGTCCTCTGCAAATACCCGCCCAGTATAGCCTCACATTTCCCCGATCCTTCGCACAGAGGTTTACTCCGCAGGTGCTCAGGACAAAGCCGCTCAGGCCGCTTGCCTCCGGCTCCGCCACCACAAAAACGCGGCCCCCAGCAGCACCAGCACGGCCACGCCCATGTCGAACCGTCTCACGTCCCGTGCCAGCCGCTCCCAATGCCGGCCGAACAGATAACCCGCGCCCGAAATCGCGCTCACCCACACTGCCGCGCCCAGAAAGTTGAACAGGACAAACTTCCGCCACGGCATCCGCAACACCCCGGCCAGCGGCCCAGCGATGATCCGCATGCCGAATACAAAGCGGGCGAAGAACACTGTCGCGGGCCCGTAACGCGCAAACAGGTTTTCTCCCCGCGCCATGGTCTGATTCTGAATGCGAAAAATAGACTGATAGCGCTCCAGCAGCGGACGCCCGCCGTAGTAGCCGGCGGCAAAGCCCAGATTGTCGCCCAGCGTAGCCGCAATCGTCGCCACCACGATGATCCAGGAAAGTTGCAGATCGCGTTCGGAATAGGCCAGAAAACTCGCAAGTAGCAGAATCGTTTCGCCCGGCACCGGCAGCCCGGCGTTCTCCAGCAGCAAGGCCACGCCCACCGCCCAGTATCCGTAATGCACCACCGCATTCCGCAGCAAGTCGAGAATAGGGTGGCTCAAGATGCTCACGTGGAGACAGCCGCTTCGGCTGTCCAGCCGGTGCTCTCCGGGCTGGTGAGGAACCCGATCAGCGCCCGGTTGAACGCCTCCGGGCACTCTTCATAGGGCAAATGCCCAATCCCCGGGAAGACCAGCGTCTGCACTTTGGCAAAATGCCGCGCCAACGGTTCCATGGACGAAACATACACCGCCGGGTCCTTGCTCCCCCACATCAGCAACGTAGGAACCGGCGCCAGTTTGGGCAGCAGCGCGTCCAGTTTCCGCAGATCGCTGGACCACGTGCCCACTATGCTCAGCGCATGCTCGAACAATCCCGGCCTGGCCAGCGGAGCTTTGTAGCCTTCCAGACTTCCCGGAGGGATCTTGTTGCGGTCCGCGTACAGGCGCCCGTGGAAATATGGATATAGAAACGGCATGTGGTCCATCGCAAAGCGAAACATGGCTGCCCCGGGACGCGTCGCGAAAAACGGCGCCAGCCAGGTCCCATGGGGCGAATACGGATTCACCGGACACACCAGCACCAGCCTTCGCAGCCTGCACTCGCCGTTGCCCTCACCCCGGGCCGCATCGTCAACGCATTCCGCCGCCACGCACATGGCCACCGCTCCGCCCCGCGATGTACCCAGCAGGTCGAACGAGCGAAGTCCCAGGTTGTCGGCAAACTGGATCACCCGCAGCGCCGTCCCGCGCATCGAGTGGTCAATCCCCCACGGCCGGTCGGAAAACCCCGCCCCCAGCAGGTCCGGCGCATACACCGTGAAATGCGGCGCCAGCGCCGGCATGGCGTAGCGCCAGGAAAACGAATAGCCCATCAACCCGTGCAGCAGAATCAGCGCTGGACCCGAACCCGCCCGCAGGTAGCGCATCCGCGCCCCATCGAAGTCCATCCAGCACTCTTCGACGCCCTCGCCGGCGCCCATCGTCACCCCGGCCGGAATCTCCTGCACCGCGTTCGTCACCGCCTCGCTCATCCCAAAACTCACAGCAAAAAAATCTTCCCGTCCTGAGGACAACTCTTTCATCCTCCCCGGACTCTATTTAGTTGAAACAAAGCCTCTGTCGCTTCACTCTGGGGAGCTTCGGCTCCCCGCTTTTTGATAGTAGCGCCGGGTGACCCGTCCTTGTCCCTGCGTTCTTTGCAGGGACAGAGCCTGCCCTGAGCTTGCCGAAGGGGCGGGGACTTTGACGTCGATCACGCCGGGTGCCCCATTTCTCGCGCGCCCTTTGCGCGAGAAGTGGGGATTTCCCTTCACCCCTACGCGGCCGCCTTCACCTTCTTCTTTCCCAGCAGCTTCTTCAGCACGCGAATTCCTTTATCCACGTGCTTCTCCTCAAGCAGGTACGGAGGCAGGAACCGCACCACCGTATCCTGCGTGCTGTTGAACAGCACACCCTCCGCCAGCCCTGCATCCACGATCGGCCGTGCGGGAATATCCAGCTGAATTCCCTGAATGAATCCCCGCCCCCGCACTCCTATCGCCGCCACGCGTTTTTCTACTACCCCTTGAAGTTCCTGCTGCAGGTAGGCACCAACTTTATTCACATTCTCCAGCAGCTTCTCTTCTTCCATGATCGCCAGAAATTCCAGCGCGACGCGGCACGCCAGCGGACCGCCGCCAAACGTCGTGCCATGCTGTCCCGGCGAGATCGCCGACGCGAATTCTTCTTTCGCAATAAACGCTCCCAGCGGCAGCCCCGCCGCAATCGGCTTGGCGATCGCGACAATATCCGGCGTCACGCCAAAACTCTGGAACGCAAACATCGTCCCCGTGCGCCCCAGTCCACACTGAATCTCATCGAAGATCAGAGCGGCCTTGTGCCGGTCCGCCAGCGCCCGGCACTCCTGCAAGAACTCAACTGAGCACTCGAAGATTCCACCCTCACCAAAAATCGGCTCCAGCACAATGGCGCAGGTATTCTCGTTCACCGCTGCCCGCAGCCCTTCCACGTCGTTCTGCTTTACGAACGTCACACCTTCGAGCATCGGCTCGAATCCCTTGCGATGCTTGTCCTGCCCGGTGAGCGACAGCGCCCCAAACGTCCGGCCGTGATACGACCCCTCCAGCGCCACCAGCCGGCACTTCGCCTCGCCACCCGCCCGATGCCCCGCCAGCCGCGCCAGCTTGATCGAACCCTCGATCGCCTCGGTCCCGCTGTTGGAGAAAAAGGCTTTGCTCAATCCGGAAAGCGCGCACAGCTTTTCCGCCAGCAGCCCCTGATATTCGTGATAGTAGAGATTCGAAACGTGCACCAGCTTCGCCGCCTGCTCCCGAATCGCCTTCACGATGCGCGGATGCGCGTGCCCCAGGGCGTTCACGCCCAGCCCCGAAACAAAGTCGAGATAGCGCTTGCCCTCAATGTCGTAAAGAAATACGCCCTTGCCGCGCGCCAGCACCAAGGGATAACGGTTATAGGTCTGCAGCAGATACTGCCGCTCACGTTCTGCGATTTGTTCAAAGGTATTCATAGGAAGATTTGATTTTACCGGAACCCGCGGCTCAACGTGACCGGCGCTGTCGATTCCTCAGCGAGCAATGAGGAAGCAACCTGACACCGGAATGCATTTCTTGCTTCACCGTGTAGTCCCCGATGACGGTCCGAACCGCAGGTCCTTCGCTTCTTCCCCCGGAACTGATAGGCTAACGAACTCATCGGGGGAAAGCTGTGCCGATTCGATTCCGCAGCGAGAAGCTTGAAGCGCGATCCGCGGCTCCAGATGGGTTGCAAACCAACGTGCGATCGGTCGAAGTTCGCTTTGATCCTCTGCTCGGCACCACTTCGAGAATTGCCGAAGGCGTGAAGCTGCAGACAGCAGATGCAGCGGCCTTGGAGCGATTTCAGTTGCAAGATGCATCGTGCCCCTTCTGTGCGGAGCGGGTCGTTCAGGTCACGCCCTGTATCGATCCGAAGGTGAGCCCTGAACCCCGCATCCGGTGCGGCGAAACCGTGCTGTTCCCGAACCTCGTGCCCTATTCGCAACACGCGGCAGTCGCGGTATTCACGTCGCGGCACTGGCTGAGTGTCAATGAGTTCTCTCCGCAGTTGATCGCCGATAATCTGACCGCCTGCTTTCGCTACATTCGAGCTGTGCACGCATTCGATTCGCGGGCACGCTACTGCGCCTGGAACGTCAATTATCTGTTCCCATCCGGCGGATCACTGCCGCACCCACATTCGCAGGTGTTCCTCGATCCTATTCCCACGACCATGATGCGCTTTCAGTTCGAGGCAGGCGAGAAATACTGGCAGGAGAATGGCACAAGCTTTTGGGAAGACCTCGTCACGGAGGAAAGGGCGAGAAACGAACGTTTTGTCTGGGACGTCGGCTCGACTGCCTGGATGACCGCTTTCGCCCCCATCGGGTTCAATGAGGTGCGCGCTGTGGTTCGTGGCCGCGAGACCTTGCTGCAACTGGACGATGCAGATATTGCCGCCCTTGCGGCCGGTATATCCCGAGTGCTGCTATGGTACGGCGCCGTGGGATACGACAGCTTTAATGTTAGCCTGTTTTCCGGCCCGCTCGACGGCGCAGCGTGGTTCCGGGTGAACTTGGTGATGGTGACGCGAACGGCAATGCTTCCGTACTACCGAAGTGATTCGATGCACCTGGAGCGCCTGCATTGGGAAGCGGCGGTTGACCGCGCGCCGGAAAGAATCGCCGTCGAACTGCGTAACGCGTGAGATAGCTCAGCCGCGCTTCAATACAGCAGCTTTCCCCCCTCCGGCCGCGTCTTCCACCGCCGGTGCACCCACAACCACTGCTCGGGATACTTCCGCACGTAGTCCTCGATCACCTTCGTGAACTTCTGCGTGTTGGCGACGATGTCGGCCTCCAGATTTCCCGTGCGCACCAACTCCACCGCCGGATCAAACCGCAGCCGGTACTTCCCCAGCGCCTCGTCCCAGATCGTGAACCCCGGCAGCACCGCCGCATCGGTGCGCAGCGCGATGCGCGACAGCCCGCTCGCCGTACACGCCGGAATGCCAAAGAAATCCACGAACACTCCCTGCGGCGGCGTCATATTCGTATCCATCAGGATTCCCACGGTTTCGCCCGCCTTCATCGCCGCCAGCAGCCCGCGCACAAAATCGTCCTTGGCCACGGTCTTGTTCCCATGCATGGTCCGGTAGCCCTGGATCAGACGATCCAGATATTCGTTATCCATGGGCCGCATCACCACGTGCAGCCAGTGCCCGTGCAACGAGTGCGCAAAGGCCGAGATTTCCCACCCGCCGAAATGCGCCGTCAGAAACAGCACCCCCTTGCCGCGCCCATAGGCCTGCTCGAAATTCTCAAGCCCGTCGTAGACCACAACTTCTTCGACGTTTTCCCGCGTGTAGCGCGGAAACTGACACACTTCGGACAACTGGCGGCCCAGCGAAGTGAACTCTCCCCGCAGAATGCTTGCCCGCTCCGCTTCAGTTTTTTCCGGAAACGCCAGGGCCAGATTCCGCATCCCCACCCGGCGCAAACGAACATGCAGCAGGTACACCACCTGCGCCAGCCCGATCGCGAAGGCTCGCGATAACCGGCGCGGCAACACGCCCAGGATCTTGATGAACGGCCAGGCCGCCGCGTATTCCAGTTTTCGCCGCATCAGGGGTCAGGGACTAGGGATCAGGGGCTAGGGATAAGGGTTAGGTACAGGTGCACAGGGTTAGCGATTCCACCTGAACGCCAAGGAGGATATTTTCCTGGCCTCTAACCCCTAGCCCCTGATCCCTGCTTTCCTACTTCGCCGCCTCTTGCGCCCACTTCGCCAGCGTGGTCAGGAACGCATTCGCCCCCGCCGGCGGCTCCACTTCGCCCGTGAGCGACGCCTTCGTCGTCACCATGTGCCCGTAGAACTCCCGCGTTGAGTTCTTGTCCTGCTTCACCACTGCGCCGTTCAGGGTAACGCCGGCAAAAAGTCCGCGAGCGCGCGAATAGGTCAGCACCTCGGCCCGCATTTTCCAGTCCGTGTCGCCTTCCGCGTGCCGGCCAACCGGACCGGCAGCGACGGAAGCATCGGCTCCCAGAGTAAACTCGCTGGTCAGCAGATGCTGTACGCCATTCTTGTTCATGATCAGCATCACCAGGTCCACGGCCTGTCCGCCGATCTGAAATCCGAAGCTGCCTCCGCCCACCGTAAAGAACGCCGGCGCGCTCCAGCCCTTCGGCGTGCGGCAGCTGGCCAGCCCGCGCCCGTACTTGGCGCCCACAATGAACCCGCCCTTCAACAGCGACGGAATTACCGCAACGCACTCCGCCGAACCTAGAATCTCCTGCGGGATTCCCTTGTCCGGCGCCGCTTGAATCTCATTCAACACATCCGCCGCCGCCTGCACCCGGTCTGAGGCCTTCGACTCCTTCGGTTGGTCATCCGCGGCAAGAGCGTACGAGCAGAGCGACACCATCAAGGTCAACAACACAAGTTTTTTCATAGTCCTCACCACAAAAAGACGTTCTCTGGGATCTGGTACTTCGATTGTAAATGAATTCCCGCCGCTGCATCCGGCGCGGGGGCCCTTAGCGGCTTATTGTGAGAGAAAAACTGCGGGACAAAAAAATGCGGGGCTGAAAGTAGTGACCCTAATCGCCACTCTCAACCCCGTCTCCCAGGTTCTGTGGTAGGTGAGGCGAGTATGCGGCAGGGACTCAAGCCTCACAAGATTACGAAGGTAAGTGCCCAGAAGTTACTCTGAGCGGTGAGCTATGAGCGGTGAGCGGTGAGCGGTGAGCAACCAGGACTCTGAGCAACGGGCAGTGAGCAACCAGGTTCGGTTTGCTCATTGCTCATTACTCATTGCTCGTAGCTCATTGCTCATCGCTCGTAGCTCGCAGCTACTTCGTCGCCACCAGCGAGTGCGTAATGGCATGTACCGAGAGCGCGATGCGGTTCTGCACGCCCACCTTGCGCATCAGTTTCGCCACGTGCGCTTTCACCGTGCGCTCTTCAATGCCTAACTGCCCGCCAATCTCTTTGTTCGAGCGCCCGGCCACCAGCATCTCCAGAACTTCTTTCTCGCGGTCGGTGAACGTGACCCGGCCCGCCGGGAAAATCCGTCCCGGCGCCGACGACACCCGCTCGATGAACAGGGACAGCACCCGCCGCGGCGCCCACACCGATCCCTGATTCACAATGCGAATCGCCTGCGCAAACTCGGCCGGCGAGGCCGCCTCGTCCACATAGCCCTTGGCCCCGGAAGCAATCGCCTTCAGTATGGTTTCCTCGTCAATGCCCGAGCCGGTCACAATGATCCGCAAATCCGGCCGCGTGGCCTTCAGGCTGGCCATCATGTCAAACAGGTTGTGCCCGGAACGGTTGCCGAGCAGAATGAGGTCAACATTCTGCAGCGTGCTGATCTCGGGCAACGCTGCGGAAATCAGTTCGAACTCGGGCTCGGAGTCGAACAGCGCGCGGAACCCAACGAAGCGCAAAGGATCGCTTTCTACCACCGCAATTCGGATGACTGGTTTTCTGGCGACTGCTGCTTTCATAGTTTTCCCTATGGGGTATAGATTCTTCTATTCAGCATAGTAAGAATTTGCCCAGATGCAAAGAGAAGGTGACCGAAGGGAAATTACGGGAGTAACATGGGAAAATCAGTGGAAACGCGGCTTTGGCATCCGGACTCAGGGATGAGGCCCGCGAAAAGGCCGCACTCCGCTGGAGGTAACCAGTTGAGCCAACCGGGAGACGCTGTCGCATGAAACCACCGAGACCTTTGCTGGCGATCGTTACCGCGCTGACCATCAGCGCGCTGATCTTGCTCACGACCAGCCTGACCTTCGCTCAGGACGCCGCGCCCCAGGCCGCTCCGCCGGCTCAGACCCCGGCTCAGACCCCGCCCCCCGCCTACACTCCCAAGTTCCCCGGCGATCCCGCCCGCTCCGACTCCGAAGCCGCCGCGCTCGCTTACATGCGCGTCGTCATCCGCGCCCAGCGCCAGTTCAACAAGCAATACAACCACTTCGCCAACACCCTCGCCGACCTGGTCCACTCTGGATCGTTCACCAAGCGCATGGTCAATCCCGATCGCGGCGACTACACCGCCAGCTTCAAGGGCAAGAACGACAGCTACGTCCTCACCATGACCCCGAAAAATCTCGACACCCAGCACCGGTCCTTCTATGCGGAGGATGACGGCAAAATCCACGCCGACGAAACCAAACCCGCCGACGGCGATTCTCCGGTAGTGAAGTGAACTTCGCCCTGTAAGTGGAAGGAAGAGATTTGGGTGCTCACCCTTGTCGCGTTTTGTGCGACAGGGTGGGGATTTTGGTTCTTGGGACGCGATGCTCACAGGGGGGCGAAGCCGCTACGGCAACTCTTCCCCCTCCGGAATCACCTGCAACTGCACGCTCTTCCGATCCCCTTCAACCACGTGCAGCCCACTCCCCTGCCCTTCATACCCCTTCAGAAATTCCGGATTGTAGTAGGCCTCGCCTTCCACACTTTCCCAAGCGAAGACTGTGTACTCACCCGGCGGCATACCGTGCAAGGCAAAGCGTCCACTCTGATCGCTGACCGCCTTGCGGTATCGGTCCATCCGTCCGCGTAGTTTCGCTTCCGGCTCGGCGACAATCACGGCGTTCGCGACCGCCTCGCCTTTTTTATCGGTGACCACGCCATCGGCAACCGCTCCATCCGTGCTGGCCAGCACATCCAGCACGACCGCGCCGCCATTCACGCTGATTCCCGAGTCGTCCGCTTCCCGCCCCCCTGCCAGCACCGATTTCAGGAACCAGTCCGCGCCCGCGCCAACATCGCCCGCCAGCTGCACGTAGTAGTTTCCCGGCGGAACGCTCTTCCACTCAAAACTGCCGTCCGCCGCCACGTGCGCCAGATTCGAAAATCCAACTCCCATGGTGAACGTGCCCAGCGTGTCGTCATCTCCATCGGTGGGACGCAGCGCGAGAAAGATCTGGCTGGGATCAAATCGCCCCGCATTGCCCTTGCTCTCCAATCGCAGTCTGCCATGAATCCATGCCCCCGGCTGCGGCGCCAGCCGCAGGTCCTCCACGCTGTTTCCCACCTGCAGCGCCTGCCGCGCCATCATGGGCACGGCCGCGTTCTCCACCGTCGCCAGAATCGTGTACGCTCCCGGCGAAACGTCGCGGATCACAAAGCTGCCGTCCTTGTGCATCTCTGCGCCGTTGAGCACGAGGTTGAAATCGCGCGACTGCAGCAGGATCACCGCCGAAGACCGCGGCGGTAGATTCACTACCACGCCGCGAATCGTCAGGCTGGGACTCGGCGTCAGCGAAAAATTCACGGGAAGTTCGTCGCCCGCATGTAACTGGATCGGCGCAGCCTGGCTACGGTCCGCCGTCCCGGGATAGTAGGTTGTCTGGTACGAGGTCGCAGGCTTGTCGGCCGAGCCATTCGTTCCCGGTTGGGCGGCGGCGCCGGCGGCTTCAATCAGGCTCTTGAAATCGGGCGGCGGGCTCACCGACACGTAGTAGTTGCCCGCGGGCAGGCTCGCGATGCGGTATTCGCCCAGGTCGTTTGTTCGTTCCGAACCCGCCTGCTCCCACCGGTTGCGGCCGGCAGCGAACGTCTGGCGCAGCACCGCGACTTGCGCGTTCGGCAGAGGATCTCCATCTTCATCGGTCACGCGCCCGCGCACCACGGCCGCAGATTGCAGCCGGAGCTGCAGATCCTTGAGCTCTTGGCCGGCGGCCAGGTTCAGCACGCGGCCGTCGCTGCGGACGCGATGCTTGTCCAGTTCGAGCATTCCCGTGCGCTCGGCGAAGAGGCGGTAGCGCCCCGGTGCGATCCCTTCGATGTGGAAAGAGCCGTCCGCCCCGGTGGTCGCCGTGTAGTCTCCGCCTTCGGACTGGCTCTCCGCGATCAGTTCGATCAGCGCCTTCTTGACCGGTTCGCCGCCGGGATCCTTGGTGACGACGCCCTCGATAAGGGCACGGCTGGCCGGTTTTGCCGCGCTCGCAGGACTCTGGGCCGCGGCCCCGGCGCCGAGGAAAACGACCAGCAGACATGCGGAAAACAGTTTCATTAGGGTTCGGCTCGGGGAGGCTGGGAGCGGCTAACCGTGAGGAGCGGACGCGCGAAACTCATTTTATCCCGGAACGCGGCTGCCGCCCAACGGTTTCTTCGCCCCGCCGGCCGGGCAAGGCGAGGGTACTAGCTAAAGCATACAGGCCACAGGAGATCGTACATTTCTTGGTCCGCCTGCCGGCAGCTTAACTATCTTTGCGGTAAAGCAGATTCCGCATCGCCTCGCGCCGAGCCGCGTTCGCTCCCCTGTCCGCCTTCAGAACGTCGGCAGGCTTCGCCTTGGCATCGGACTCCTCTTCGCTGCATGACGGACACCGGTTGGCAAACCCAGGCTTGCCGGGCTTCAGTTCGAATTCTTCGCCACATACAACGCAGGTTTTGATCGGATAGGGCGGCATGCTTGTTTCTATTTTATCGCGCGGGACGAACGTTGCAATTTTCCCGAAACGAAACCGCGCGGCACTAAATTCCAGCGCGATCACAGCTCTTACCAACCACCCTGGCCTATGCTTTTGTGCGTGGGCCTATGGTGTAATGGCAGCGCAGTTCCCTGCCAAGGTAACGGTGAGGGTTCGAATCCCTCCAGGTCCATCCCTTCTTTGTTGAAGGATTGTCTCTCAGGGACGAGTGGAGGGTCCGCGGGGCAGGGTACGACCCTCCTTAAAGTAACTTGATTTGCTGCGCGGTTGCTCCGATAGTGACAGTGTCACCTTGGCGGGGAACCAATAAAATTGGCTCTCGCGAACGGCCTCGGGCTTCCGGGGCCGTTTGCATTTTCCTCACAGTATCAAGTTTCGTTCATTGAAGCTCGCTTCCACTCCGTCCAACGAGGCTTCAGCTCAGGCCAGGATGGCAGCGAGATTCTTCCACGCGTTTTCGCGGTTAGTCATGGGAAACGGCAACGCGACGCCCCACACTCCCCATCGTCCTGCTTCAAGCGCACACACCTCTTCCAAGTACGGCTGGCCGCAGACCTCCCAAACCAAGCCCGCCCGGCTGCCGTCCGGCGCGATCACGAATGCATCGCCGGTATCGCAAGCCTCGGCTTCGAAATCGGTAATCTTTCCGAGAGTAAAACCGTCGACGACCACATCATCAAGCACAACGAATCCGTAATAGACGGGTGCACCTGCTGGTCGAGCAATGAAGGCAGGCTCCGTCGGGACGGCGCTGATTGCGTGCTCGTCAACTGCCAAAGGTCGTCCGCGTCGAGTTTCGTCCATTATCAACCCGGCCTCAGTTCAGAAAGTACTGCCGGTACAACGTATCCCGCTGCGCCGGCCTGAACCCCGCATCCCGAATAATCCGCCGCAACTCTTCTTCGGTCGTGCAGTTGGTCACGCCCGCGGCCCTCACTACGTTCTCCTCGAGCATCACGGAGCCTACATCATTTCCGCCAAATCGCAGGCCCATTTGGCAGACTTTCAATCCCTGCGTCACCCAGCTCGACTGCACGTTGAGGAAGTTCGAAAGATACAGCCGCGAAATGGCCAGTACTTTCAAATACTCGACCGCCGTAGCTTCATCCCAGTGCCGCCCGCCGAGCGCGGTATTCTGCGGCTGGAAACTCCAGGGAATAAACGCCGTGAATCCGCCGGTCTCTTCCTGCAACTCATACAGCCGCTGGAAGTGGTTGATGCGATTCTCGTAGCTCTCGCCCACGCCGAACATCATCGTCGCGGTGGTGCGCATGCCGATCTGATGCGCTGTGCGATGCACGTTGATCCAGTCCTCGGTCAGGCACTTCAGCCGCGCGATCTTGTAGCGGACTTCGTCGTCCAGAATCTCCGCCCCGCCGCCCGGGATCGAATCCAGCCCCGCATCGCGCAGCCGCAAGATCGTGTCGCGGATCGAAAGCCCGCTGTACTCTGCGATCGCGATGATCTCCGACGCCGAGTAGCAGTGCAGATGAACCTGCGGAAAGCGCTCCTTGATCCCGCGCAGCATCTTCTCGTGCCAGTCAATCTTCAAATCCGGATGCAGACCGCCCTGCATCAGCACGCCCGTGCCGCACAGTTCCACGGTCTCGCGAATCTTCTCGTAAATCGTATCGAAATCGAGAATGTAGCCTTCCTTCGCCGCCGGCCCTTTCAGCGGACGGTAAAACGCACAGAAGGTGCAGTACTCGGTGCAGAAGTTGGTGTAGTTGATGTTGCGGTCAATGATGTAGGTGACCACGCCCTCGGGATGCAGCCTGCGGCGCACCGCGTCGGCTTCCATCCCGATGCCAATCAGGTCATCGGACTCGAACATCTCGAGGGCTTGCTGTTTTGTTAAGGACATGGGAGATCCACAGAACCTTCTATTTATTCTAGCGAAGCGGGCACGATCCCTCCAAACGGTGAGGTCCGTTGGTAGTGGCTCAGTCTGAATCTTGTGTCTGCGTCATCCCGAACCGCGGCGTAGTTCAGCCGCGGGAGGGATCTCCCAGAGCAGTTGTTCCGGGGGAGATCCCTCGCCCCGCTGGTGAAAGCGCGGGTCTTCGGGATGACGCCTTCCGAGAGAGGTGAGATTCAAACTAAGGCACTAACGCTCCGTTTCTGCGTCAGTAAACGAAGCGTCCGTGGGCAACCCAAAACTAACTTGTCCATCTGTGATCGCGTTCATATACTGTCCTGTCCGTTGCGAGCCTAGATCGGGGAATAGTTAAAGGCTCCGAGACCTCTGCTGCGGGCAAATTAGTGCGGGGCTCCCTACCGCATTCCAGGAGAAACCTGAATGTTGCGCAGATTTGCTTTGGTGCTGTCGTTCCTCTCTCTCGCTCTAATTGCTGCAATAACCATCAGCTGTGGCTCTTCAAGTTCCACTACCCCCCCGGGCTGCACCGGCGGACCTTACAACGTTGTAGGGGACTGGAGTGGTCCTGTTTCCAGCGGCAGCAGCTCGTCCACATTGTCGGGGACGATCAATTCCGCTGGCGCGGCGGTGTTTTTCGATAGCCTCGCGGATATAGTGGTGGCGCCGGCCATCACCGGTACGTGCTCATTTTCTGGAACCTTAACCGCTTACGAGTCGGTTGAGAATGGAGGACCGCAAACCGTCCCCAGCACCGTGACAGGCAACGTGACCGCGACCATGATTTCCGGCAGCGACACCGTCAACGGCGTCACCACGACCATCACCCTTTCCCCCGTGACCGGTTCTGTTTCGGCGCTTTCGGGCATTACGGTCGCGGATGTCGAGGGCCAGGTCGTTGACTCGCTGCTGCTTACACTTGGCGGAACCGCGAGCAGCATTACGTTTACCGGCACAGATGCCGCCGGCTGCACGTTCAACGGCACCTTTACCGAGGAAGGAGCCGCCAACATCTACGACGTAACGTTCAACGTCGCGGGCACGGGTTGCACCGCCAGCAGCTATACTGGCTTCGGTTTCGAAAGCAGTTCAGATCTGCTGACCGCGGATAACAACGCGACAGGCACATATCTCTACGGCACGCTTACATCATCCACGAACCCGTTTGTGGTGGAAATTATCCCCTCCGGTGGGCGCATCGATCACAGTGCCCGACAGCTGCGGGGAGTCGGGCCCTTTAACCTGTTCGGCATGGGGCGCTCTCGCCGGCGATAGGAACCTACAATTCTCTGGCAGCGCGACCGCGTTCGAGATTTTCCCGTAAACAGGTGGTCTGGCGCATCTGACCGTTCAATCGATAAAGCGGCCCGTAGCGTTGTTCGTCAAGGGCGGGTGGCTCAACCCTGCCAACGCCACCAAGAATTGCGGCTGCCCCATCCTTGCGTTCTTTGCAAGGGTGGGACGGAATGCAGCCGACAGCGCCGGTTTTGACCTTTTCGTCTCCCTCGCCGCTGGAGAACTCCCACCAGCGGACGCTGCGACAATCGCAGCGTTCGGCAGCCGACGCACACTCGCGTCGCGAAGCGGTATGGCGGATCCCGAGTCAACCCCAGCGCTACCGGCAGCATCGCGCCCACCTCGGTTGTACCTCGCTCACTGATTCTGCTGCGGGAACGGTTCTACCTGCGGCTGCGGCGACATCCGCCTCAGCCCCTCCTCAACCCGGTAGCCCTCAGGAATCTGGAAGTAACTCGCGTCCGGCTCGCCGAGGTTGATCTCGGTCATCGTAGCCGTGCGCGTTCCCCACCGTGGATCACTTCGTTTCACCTGGACATTTACGTCCAGTTCTTTCGAATGCCATATTTCTTCCACGGTCGTGAACGGACGGTCGTTCCCCACCGTGCCCTCCGGGATGACCCGGGTCAGCCGTTTGCCCTCAACTTCAACTCCGCTAAGAGTCGCCGTGCCCAGGTCCTCAACGGTTACGCTCCGATCGTTCGGTAGATCCAGCGGTGGATAAGGGCCTGGCCGCGGTCCGCGCCCGTTGGGCCACTGCCGGTATCCCATCTTCCGGCAAACCTTAATCGGAGTACAGGTATACTGCACGTGCTCGACCGGATCGGTGATCGTAACGATCATCCTCGGGACTGCGCTCGGGCCTGCGCTCGGAACCGCGCCCGGTCTGGCATTGCGTTCACCGGCTCCCACTGCTTTGATCTTCCGGGCACGATAGATCCGTCCCGCACCATCCCGCATCACCACTTCTTCATTCTCGCGGTTGATGTTGACTCCGTCGGTCAGCGCATCTTCGCTCCGCTCGACCAGGACGGCGCTGAAGGGAGCATGCGCCTTTGGCGGGACGATCGTTCCGGCTGGACCGAACCCGAATGACTCGGTAACCCGAACGGCGGTGGTCCCGCTCTGCGTACTGGCCGCCTGGGCACTCGCTCCCGGCGCGGCGCTCATCAGGGTCCCAGCCGCCGCCAGCAACAGCCGTAAGTGCTTCACCGTGTCCTCCTCAAAACAAGAAAACCAGAAATCCCGACGTACTGATGGATGCCGAACAAGTGCTCATATGTTGCAGGTTGCGGGCAGCGCCGCTACTTCAGTTCCCTCACCCAGATGTTGCGAAAACTGATGGGCTCGCTGGGATCGCCGTGCGCCTGCAGTTTGATCGGCGCCTCATCGTACATCTTGTAAAAAGGCTGCCCGATATAGCGCGTCTCGCCCTTCAGCTCAAAATGATTCTGTACCACGACGCCATTGAATACGACCGTGACGTAGGCCGGAGTTTTCAGGGAGCCGGCGGCGTTGAAGGTGGGAGCGGTCCAGACCACGTCGTAGGTCTGCCACTCTCCGGGCTTGCGCATCGGATTCGCCAGTGGGATGGCCTGCTTGTAGATGCTGCCGGCCATGCCGTTGACGTAGGTCGCGTTGTTGTACGAGTCGAGGATCTGCAATTCGTATCCGGCGTCAGCCGGACCGGTGGAGGCGAGAAACAATCCGCTATTCCCTCGGGCCTGACCGGATCCCGTGATGCTCTCGGGAACCTTCCACTCCAGGTGAAGCTGATAGTTCTTGAAGGCGCGCTTGGTTTCAATATTGCCGGCGGCCTTGTTCACCGTCACCACGCCGTTGGCCACGATCCACTTGGCCGGCGATTTGTCCTGGGCCGAGACCCATTCGTCGAGGTTCTTGCCGTCGAAAAGGATGATGATGGCGTCGGAAGGAGGCGCTCCGTTGGTAGCACCCGGCGTCACGACAGGCGGGACTGGCTCCCAGACTTCGGTGTCCTGCGGTTTAGCCGTGACAGCGGTCGCGGCCTCCTGCCCATTGGCGCTTTGAGGCGCCGCTGGTTGTTGCCCGCGAAGCGGACTGGTCATGAGAACAAGAACCGCGAAGGCGAAGAACATCGAAAATGGAATTCGCATGGTGTTCACGAGAATACACCCCGAGGCAGCCTGCCTCCATCGAGGTGCCCGGAGAGGAGATATCCATGTTCTTATTTTTTTCGTACCCGACCTCTAAAATATTTATTTTCATTGGTTTGCGCGTCTTTGATAGGGCCGAGATATGGGCAAAATCTTGAGCCGCAAGGACTTGGAGGCAAAATACTGCGGGATAAGGAGTTAGCTGCAGGCTTTGAACCGCGGAGCGTGAGGAGCCTTGAGGGTTGATTGGGAGTGCTTACCTGCATATTCCCAGTTTTGCACTTTGGTTATTCTCGGTAAAGGTTGTCCGTCACAGAAAGCGGGTTGGGGGCTGTGGAAAAGGTGAGGAGTTACCCACCTTTGGTGTGTCGCGAAGGGTGGGGCACCGGGCCAGGCTACTTGATCCTACGGCGAACCGGCTCATTTGCAGTTCAAGACTTCGTTTTCAACTCCGGGGCTCCGCCGTCACAGCACGGAAGTAGATGAACCCCCAGAAACGCTTCGACTTCATGCCTCAAGCCGTCCTGATAAGCCCCAGTCCAGACTCTCAGAACCTTCCCGTCAGGGGAAATGACGATTGTGGTCGGCGTTGAGTTTACATGATATGCAGCGATGAGAACGGAATCTAGCGAAGCGAATACTGGAAGAATCAAACGCTCCCTGGACAAGTAGTCATCTAGGTCCTGCCGCGTCGTAGACAGACCAACCACTCGGTAGCCGGTGCCGGCTTGAGAAATCAATGAACGGAAGTTTTCGATGTTCTTGGCACACCAACCGCATTGTGGAGAGAAAATATAAAGCACGGTAGGAATGCGCACGTCCCCGAATCGAACCGACATGGGAGTTCCAGAGGGGGAAGAGCCGGTTAATGGGGGCACAGGTGAACCCACTTGAAGCTGGTCAGAGTCGACCAGGACTTTGTTCTGCACGCGCAGGAAGGCAACTTTCCTAGCCAAGAACACGTTCAGGAATACAGACATCGCCAGCAGAGCGCTTACCAGAAAAGTCATGGAGATCGCTTTGCCACTCCCCCTGTTCGCTGCCACAGGCGTACTTGCTCGATCCATACAAATGCCTCACTGCTCGGGGGTCAATGGGCAGCCGGCCAGTGGGGGCCAGACGCCTTGCCCTGCCATAGCTCCAGCCGCGCGTAAAGGTTGAGCACCGGATCGCGGGAGTTGAGAAGGGCATGAACGATTTCGTCGTGGGATTCCTTGGCAAACATACCAATGAGAAAAACTCTGGAGTAAAGGAACCATTCCGCTGCGCCCAGACTCTGATACGTGTGCTGCTCCAGGAGGGAGACGAAACTCTCGAGCACCTTTTGACGCTCGGGCGACTTGGGAACAAAATCCACCAACACCTGATAAAACTCCGCCTTTTCATTGACGTAGTCATCCTCCTTGGCTTGCCCCTCTTCCCAGGCGTAGAAGCGCAGAAGGAAATCGTCCAGTTGCCTCCACCAAGAGGAGGCGATCTGACCATTTTGTGTTGACCGATCAAGCGAGTCCTGTAACTTCTGGATCGCAAGGGTCAGTTGTTTGTCTTCGTAGGAATCGGGTGGGTCGAAAACCGTGGTTGGCAGAGTGGCGGCCTTGGGCAGTTCGTCGAGGCTGATCGGCGCAAGACCGTTCTGTTTGAGGGACGCATCAAATGTCCGATTGAAACCTTCGACCGCACCAGGCAGTGAATTTTTCTTTTTTGCACTCTCCTCCGCTTCCTTAATATTGCAGCGGGGGCCGTTGAAGTTCTGCAACAGATAGCCCCGCAGTGGGCGCAGGAGAAGCCCAGTAGACAGGTCGGCTTTTTTCATAGCAGACCATAGTCCGAGCATGGCGTCGGAAAGACTATTACCGTACACATTGCGCACATAGTCCCCACCGTCCTCGGCGACGACGGCGAAGGTGAGCCCGTCGGGAGGTACGGAAGAAAGAGCCTCGACGTACGCTGACGAAAGTTGCCGCAGTTCCTCCGGCGTGAGTTTCGCAGTTGCCAGCAAATGAGCCACTGGAATTACTTGCGCGTGGGAGTCCAGATGGCTTACGTAAGGCAACAGAAATGAGAGGCGATTGCCGCTGGCAATCTCATGGGGGTGGAAATCACTTTCCACGACCTCGGTCAAGGCGTGGTAGAACGGGCCAGGATCATAAATCCAGTTATCGTCGCAACTGAGCGGTGCCAAAGCGGGAAACGGCATCGTCTCAAACATGGCTCTGGCGCGCGAAGCACTCAGGGATTGCATGTCATGGACCGCCCTGGATTGCAGCGATATCCGGTCAAGCTGCGTGATGGACACCGAGATCGCCTTGCGTCCCTGGCGAGTTCTCCCTACCCGGCCATAAGGTGCTTCGCCATATTGTGCTTGCGCCGCTTCGGCTGCAGAATACGCCCTGTTCACCAGTGTCTTTTTTAGACGTGCGTCCGCAATCTTCCCGGATTCAACCAAGCCTAACAAAATGTCAGCCCTAAATTCGGGCATAACCCCGTCTGCATCGCTGATCATTGCCTTCAGTTGTGGATCCACTGCTGCAGTCTTGGAGCTAAGGGTGCGCCGTGCTGCAGATTGCGCCGGCTGCACGCCCGATGTTGGTTTGCAGTCGGCGCACTCATCCTGGCCTGGCGCCGTTGCCGCAAGAAAGGCAGCGGCGACAAACCACCAAGCGATGGATCGGTTGAGAATTGCTAGCACGCGCCCCCGTTCAAACCCCCACAGTTGTGAGTCCCACACTTACCGCCGACGCCGCAAGCTTTGTCAGATGTGCAGCACTTCGGTTCCTTCGCCTTGACGGCAATGGGGTCGGAAAGCTGGTAAGCGCTGTAGGCCATTCCGGCGGCAGCGAGCACGAGGGCAGCGAACGTCAATGTCTTGCGACGCATGTAAAGCTCCTTCCTTCGATGAGGTTGCCAGAGTGCCACGCAGTTTACCCGGCCCAGAAGGTAGAGGCCGAGAAACTGGGTGCCGTTACGAAAAACGAAAGCCCGTGCAGCCCAACGTTTGCATATTTTCTAATGTTATGATTTTATGAGGTTTATGAAGAAGGACGGCCTTCGAGCCCCGTCCAGAATGGCGCGCCTGGTCTAGACTGTGATCTTCCGGTTTTTGTAACGCGGGTTGTGCCGTTACACAAGAGACTAGTCCAAGGCCCGAGTGTGGCTGTTTTCCCGTCTGTTTAGCTTTCCCCGTCGCGTTTGACACCGCATTGCGCGTTACCTAGACTGCCAGAGTAACCTTCTGCGAGGTTCCATGGGCTGGCTGCAAAACAAGTTCGAAAAGAATTTCGCGATCTCGACCGTGGACTACGTGTTCAACTGGGCGCGCAAGTCGGCGGTGTGGCCGATGACCTTTGGCCTGGCCTGTTGCGCCATCGAGATGATCGCCGCTTCCACTTCGCGCTTTGACATCGCGCGTTTCGGCGCCGAGGTTTTCCGTCCCAGCCCGCGCCAGGCCGATCTGATGATTGTTTCGGGCACGGTAACGCTGAAGATGGCGCCCGTGGTGAAGCGAATTTACGACCAGATGCCCGATCCGAAGTGGGTGATCTCGATGGGCGCGTGCTCGTCGGTGGGCGGCCCGTTCAATACCTACGCGGTGCTGCAGGGCGTGGACAAGATCGTTCCGGTAGACGTTTACGTCACGGGATGCCCGCCCCGCCCCGAAAATCTTTTCTACGCGCTGCTCAAACTGCAGGACAAGATTGACACCATGACGATCGCTAAAAGGCCCACCGAAGTCCGGCTCGATCGCAACATGGTGGAGAACTTCAAGCGCCAGGTGATGATTGCGCAGACGCTGCAGCCGAAATAAGCTGTCAGCTCTCAGCTATCAGCCGTCGGCAAAACAGCTTCACGTGAGATAGCCCATGTGGGGAGAGCCGCCTTCGGCTATCCAGCCGAACTCCGCCATCCTGAGCAAAGTTTCTCTCTGTATACTGCCTCCTATGATCGCTCAGGTGGTCGCAGTTGCGGTTCTATTTCTTTCGTCCGGGCTGGTCGTGGGCCAAGACTCGACAAGGGAGTCGGCAGACGAGAAGCAGATCACTTCCATAATCCACCAGATGTACGAAACTGAGAAGCGGAAGGATCTAAAGTTTGTCCTGTCCCATCTCGCCGATGATTTTGCCGAAGTAGCCGGTGACGGCGGCGTGTACCACCGTTCGGACATCGAAGCGGGATGGAACGACGTTGTGCTGAAGGACTACAAGCTGTCCGACTGCACCTTCAAGCTGATGACCGGCGATGCCGCCTACCTGTCCTGCAAAATGGAAGTGGACGCAACCTACAAGGGCCAGCCGTTTCCCCAGCGTTTCCGCGTGACCACGGTGTGGACGCGGACCAAGGGCAAATGGCTGATCCGTTTCGAACAGGGGACAACCATCCCCGAACCGAAGGAGAGTTCGCCGAAGGATGCGCCACCAAAGCAGAACTAGAGTCCTGGATCATGCCTGAATTCGTCAAAGTAGCCGCCGAAGCCGAACTCCCCGCCGCCGACGAAGCCAAAGAGTTCCCCTGTGGCGCGAAGACCGTCTGCATTGCTAACGTGAACGGCGCCTACAGCGCCATGGACAACGTCTGCCTGCATCGCGGCGGCCCGCTTGGTCAGGGGATGATCGAGCGCGGCAAGGTGGTCTGCCCGTGGCACGGCTGGGAGTGGGATCCGAAGACCGGCGAAGCCGCGCACAATGCGAACACGAAGGTCGCCGTCTATCCGCTGAGGATCGAGAACGGCGATGTGCTGGTGGAGATCTAGTTAGCGCATGAGTCCAGTCACGCACCTTCTCACCGGCTGGGTGTTCGCGAACTGCGTGAAGTTGGAGCGCAGAGAACGTGCGATCGTCACGTTCGCTTGCGTCGCGCCAGACGTTGATGGCCTTGGCATCATTCCTGAACTGCTGACGCGCAATTCGGCGCATCCTCTGTTGTGGTTCACCCTGTATCACCACTCGTTGCACACGCTGGCGTTCAGCCTGGTCGTGGCTGCTCTAGCATTCGTGCTGGCACAACAGCGGTGGAAGACTGGGCTTCTTGCTCTCGCGAGTTTTCATCTGCACTTATTCGAAGACGTCCTCGGCTCGCGGGGGCCAGATGGTTATCAGTGGCCCATTCCGTATCTGGCGCCCTTTTCTTCTGCGCTGCAGTTGGCGTGGCGCGGAGAATGGGGATTGAACGCGTGGCCGAATGTAGCGCTCACGGTGGTGTTGTTGTTGATTACGTTCTGGCTGGCCTGGCGGCGCGGGTTCTCGCCGCTGGAGGTGATCTCCGCAAAGGCGGATGCTGCCTTCGTGCGCGCCTTACGGCAGCGCTTTCCGCGAACGGATGAGCTTGCATAGCTCGCGCGGAGAGACGAATAAAGCCGCTATCCCAGAAGCCTCAAAAACTTTCCCGGCTGATTGTCGTATCCCGGGAACACATTGGCCAGATTCTTGTTGCCTAGATGCCGGGCGACAGATTCTCCGATGACCTGGCGGAAGTCGGTGGTCAGCGCCAAGTCGCGGCCTTCGTAGAGTTGCGATTCGCCGAGGCCGGGCCAGCGGCCATAGACCTTGCCTCCTTTTACCGGCCCGCCCAGGACGAACATCACGTTGGCGTGGCCGTGGTCGGTGCCGCGGTTGCCGTTTTCGCGCGCCGTGCGGCCAAACTCCGACATGGTGACGACGACCGTGTCTTCGCCTAGATCCCCAAGATCATTCCAGAAGGCGGCGAGCGATTGGGAGAAGTCGCTCAGCACATTCGCCAGCTGGCCTTCAGTTGAGCCTTCGTTGACGTGATGGTCCCAGCCGCCGATGTCGGCGAAGGCAACCTGTACGCCAAGATTGGCTTTGATCAGTTGCGCGAGCTGGCGCAGGCTGTCGCCGAAGCGGCCTCTTGGGTAGTTGGCGCCGGGCGCAGGCGAGTACTTGCCGGGATCGGCGGCCTTCAGCATCTTGACCGCGTCGAAGGTTTCTTCGCCCGTGCCGTGCAGCACGGCGTCGGAGGAGTGGTCGTACATGGCCTCGAACGCGGTCGCTGCGGGAGAAGGTTTAGGACTCCTTCCTCCGACGGAAAAGTCGTTGATGTTGTTCATGGCGACCGCGGGCTCGGAGCCGCTCAGAATCCGCGGCAGCGACGGCCCCAGCGCAATGGCGCGGAACGGGGATTTTGTGGACTCCTGCGGCAGGTCGTGGAGCGAGCGGTTGAGCCAACCGTCTTCGGTGACTTTCACGCCGGGAGTACCGGTTTCCATGAAGTCCTGCGCGTCGAAGTGCGAGCGCGTGGTGTCGGGCGATCCGGCGGCGTGAACGATGGCGAGATGCCGCTGCTGCCACAGCGGCTGAAACGCCGAGAGCGAAGGATGCAGCCCGAAGAAGCCGTTCAGATCAAGCACGGACTTGCGCGGAATATTGATGCTGGGCCGCATGGCGTAGTACTGCGGCTCGGCGTGAGGAACAACGATGTTGAGGCCGTCGGCGGCGCCGCGCTGAAATATCACGACCAGGCGTTTGGTGCGACCGCCATTCTCGACCGCACCGAACGCGGCGCGGGTGAGAAAGCTGGGCACGGCAGCGGTGCCGACGACGGCGAGCGCGCTGTTGCGAAGGAAAATGCGACGCGTGATCATGAAAGCAACTCCTAGCTACTAGCTTCTAGCCTGGGAAGCAGCCCTCAGGGGCTGAAGCCCAGATTCTTATTGCACCCTTACGGCACGGCTAAAGCCGTGCCCTTCCCGGTCGTGCTCGCTCCGAAATCGTTGCCAAAACCCCGTAGAGACGTAGCTTGCTACGTTTTGCCGGCAGCATTCCAAAAGATGGCGAGAGAGACGTTGCAAGCAACGTCTCTACGAAATCATCTTCTCTGAAACTCCGGCGACCCCAGCAGCAAACCGGCAATCATGCTCGCATCCGGCGGCTTGGATTGCGGACTCTTGTTCGCCGCCATCGGCGAATCGGTCTTGGGCGGCGAGGTCACTTGCGCCACGATCGAGTCGTGGGTCTGTTTCGATACGTCGGCCGCCAGCAGCTTCGCTTCCATCGTGGAAAGCGTCATCGCCGCATCCGGCGGAGGCGGATCGCCGGCCAACTGCGCTGCGTCTAACTTCACGCCGCGAACTTTTCCGCCGGTCAACGCGAGGGCAAAGTTCATGCGGGTCAGCAGCGCGGACGAACTCACCCACGTCTCGGCTTTCATGGAATATCCCGTGGGCGGCTGCGCTCCGAAGAGCGGCATTCCCATGTTGCCGATCTGGCGGGCCAGGGGCATGGCATCTTCGACATCGGCACCGGTCGCGCGAACGGCGGAGGCCACGAATTCCAGCGGCGTTTTCACCTTGGCACGGTAGGCGCTTTCGTCCCAGAACTCGGGGGAATGGAACAGCGTGAGCAGAACCTCGCGGATGTCGCCTTTTTTCTTCTCGAAGGTCTTCGCCATGCGATCCACCAGGGCGGGCGGCGGATCGTCAGAGACGAAGCGCTGCGCGAGCTTCAGCGAGATGAAATGCGCGGTCTGCGGACTGGTGGCCAGCATGTGCAGCACTTCCCTGCCTTCGTCTTCGCCCTTGGGCTTGATGCGATGTCCGAGGACGAACTTGGGCCCGGGCTCGTGGCGGCGAGGATCGTAGAGGAAGCCTCCACCCTCGAAGGGCTTTTCGATGGTCCAGCCAGTGAACACTTTGGCGACTTCAGTGACGTCACGTTGCGAGTAGCCGCCGTTCACGCTGAGAGTGTGCAGTTCGAGCAGTTCGCGGCCGTAGTTTTCGTTCAGGCCGCTGTTGGCTTTGCGCTTCTCATTCGCGTTGGGATTTCGTCCGGGATAGGGCGGGTGGCGGTAAGGTCCATAAGGCCGCGGCCTCGCCGGAATGCCCTGCGCCTGCATGGAGTTCGGGCCCACGCTCAACCAGTTGTCGAGATAGAACAGCATGGCAGGGCTCTTGGCCGTGGCGACCAGCAGGTCTTCGAACTTGCCGAGAGCGCGCGAGCGGATGACCTCCTGCTCATAGTTGGTAATCATGACGCGGTCGGCGCCTTTGTTGATGAATACGTTGAAGTGGTTGAACCAGAAATCGGTCATTACTTCTTCGAGTTGGCGATCGCTGTAGATGGCGCGCAGCAGCTTGGCCTGGATGAGTTCGTCGGCGACCACGCCTTGCGGGTTGTTCATGGCCAGCAACGTTTCTTTTTGCCGGGGATCGAGACCCGCAAGAAATTCCTGCCCTTTGCCTCCGCGCAGCGAGTTGGCGAGAGCGACTTGCTGGTCGGTGGACATGGAGAGCACTCTCTTGTAGCGCTGGTCGGGAGGAAGATCGGGCAACTTCTGCACTTCCAGGTCGGCATAGAGGCGGTCTTCGCGGCGGCGCGCTTCGGCGTCGTTCATCGGCGCCGACTTGGGCTCGGGAGCTGGTGCCATGGCCATGTCGTTGGCCGGAGCGTTGTTTGAGGCGCCGTTAACGCTGGCCAAGTTATTGTCGGCTGGACCGGCCAGCATGGCATCGGGACTTGCAGCAGCAGCGGCAGCCAATTCCTCGGCGGTTTTGGCGCTGCCCGCCGCCGATGCAGCATCTGCCGCAGAAACTGGCGCCGGTGCGAGAGCGGCAGGTCTCCGCTCGCTTTGTTCCGCTTGTTTCTTTTCTTCGTTCTTTTCCTGGGTCTTTTCCTCGAAACGCGCCATCTGCACCTGATACACGGCGCGGCGGGCGGGATCGGAGGGCATGGATCGCTTGCCGTCCATGATCTGCCGGATCAGCCCGCCGTCGGGAAACTCCTCGGCGAGCTCATGCGAACTCATGCGCAGCGTGCGCAACGGCGCGAGGCGGGAATCGAGCGTGCTATTCGAGATTTTTTCGGGATGGAGTTGCAGGTCAATCCAGCGATCCACGCCCATGGCCATGACTTGCTGGATGTCGCCGGGACGCAGGCCGAAAGTCAGGCGGTTGAGGGCATGCACGGCGCGCTTCTGGTCGTTCAGGCCGGGTTTGTCCTGATCTTTTTTCTTGGCGAGCAAGCTCGGGGCGATGCCGGCCAGGCTCACACACAGCAGGAACAGCGCGAACTTGCCCAAGTTGGACCGCGTAAGGCTGGATCTCATGAAGACTCCGGGACAGACTAAGTCTCCTCATTATGAACCCTGGCGGGGGAAAAAGTTGCTTATCGCGATAGTTCGCCACAGCCGTGGAAGTGATTGTGGAGCAAGGGTTTATTAACAGCGGAAGGCGAAGCGGGCGGATGTCTGGTCGGTGCAATGCGCATCCGCTCGCTTTTGCCAGAACAATGAGATCGGCTTACGGCGCAGCCGGGACATAAACCTGGTCCGCCGATACCAGTTCCGCATTCGACACTTCCGTCCTGATCTTCACCGGCTGCAATCCCGCTTTCTTGGGTGGCTTGGCCAGAAAGGTCAGGAAATACTGATGGGTCAGGCGGTGCGCCGTGTCCTCCAAGTAGGGAGCAAATGACACGGGAGCGCCCGTGAATCCGATGTAATACGATTCCCCTCCCGTCTTCTCGGCAAGCTGCGCGAGGTAAAGCTGGCCCCAGTAGTTCTGCCAGTAACTGTGTCCGAAGTGGCCGGCTCCAGGGAAATAAATCGCCGACACGATGATGCCGGCGCGCTGGGCATCTCCGATAGCCGCGGCCAGATATGGGTCCTGCAAGTCATTGGCGCCGTAATAGAAATCGATTCCATCCGACACCATGAGCACCTCGCGGCGGGCCGAGCTCTGCGGCCAGCGTTTGACCAGGTCGCTCAGAGCAAGATAGGGGCTGGCGTTGATGCCAGCGATTCCCATGGGAAGGCGCAGAGTCTTTGCCGCCTGGGTATGATCGGTGGTCGGATTCTGGACGATCCGGGCTATTCCGTCCTGCATATAGGCGACCCCAACCTTGGCAGAGGCCGGCTGTCCATTGATGAACTGCGCAATATACTGAAATTGCGACCCAAGTACGTCGCTAGATCCGTCGTCGAGCAATAGGAACAGCTCCAGCGCCGCATGGTCTCCCTGCGCCGGAACCCATTCGGTGACCGGGTCGCGATCATGCCCCTCATAGACCATGACATCTTCGCGGTTGATGGCTGGCGGCTCGGAACCGTGACGAGCTTCGACCGTGACCACTGTGTGCACGGGTACTCCGCTGCCGGACGGCTCTTGTGCCGAAAGGCCCGGGACTCCGCACATCCAGACCACCAAACCAAACGCTACGTTAGCCAGAAAACAGTGCTTCTTCATGGAAGCCTCCTCGGGGAAGGTGCCTGATCCACTTGTGGAAGGAACAACCTCCGAAGTTATTAGATGCACTGGAGTGGATGCGGGAAACCGAATCTGGTTCAACTGTGGGATAAGCCTGCTAGGTCAGAAATACTTTGCCGCGCGAGGCCTTGTGCTGCAGAGTGGCGGCGAGATGATCAATGTCGGTGGCGGAAATATTGACGGACATGCCGTCCAGAAGAGGAGCCCGGTTACTGCCAACAGCGTCGCGGCGAACTTGAATCAGCAATGCCTGAACCACGCTGGGGTCGTATTTTTGTGGAGTCATGCGAACCAGGTCACTGAGGGCGCTGCCGACGGAGAGAGCGGCGCGGTAAGGCCGCAGGCTGGTCATGGCATCGAAGGAATCGGCTAGAGCGACGATGCGGACGGGCATGGGCAGGTCGTCCTGGCCGAGCCGGTCGGGATATCCGGAGCCGTCGCTGCGCTCATGATGCCAGCGGACGGCCTCGGGAATCTTGGGCCAGGGGAATTGCACGCTGCTGACGATCTGGTGGCCGACGGTGGTGTGATCGGCCATTTCGCGGAACTCATCGGCATCGAGCGCTCCGGGTTTGCCGAACAGGCGGCGATCCACCGCGACTTTGCCGATGTCGTGCAGATATCCGGCGCTGCGCAGGGCGGCGACCTCGCCGGCCTCCATGCCCAGGGCCTCGCCGATGGCAGCGGAATAGCGCCCCACGCGCAGCGAATGGCCGTGAATGTTGACGTGCTTGACGTCAATGGCGGTGGCGAAGGCTTCCAGGGCGTTGTCGTAGAAGCCGTGCAGAGAAGCCATGAGCCGCAGATTTTCCGACACGCGCTGCGCCAGGGTTTGCGTGAGCGCGTGGTTCTGAACCGCCAGGGCAATGTAGCTGCAAAGCAGTTCCAGAGCGTTGAGTTCACTGTCTTCGTAGAGCGCATCGCCCGGGCGGCGGCCGAGGGCGATCACACCGGCCAGACGGCCTCCGGCTTTCAGAGGAGCAAGGCACTTGAAAAGTTCGGGCGCGACGTTGCCGTTGGAACTCAGGAACACGGAGTATGTGGACGAGTTCAGAACAATGGGGCCGCGCGCCGCGGTGAGCGCGTGCACATGCTTGGGGAGGAGCGGGATAAAAGCCGGCTCGGGCATCAGGGCAAAACCCTGAGCCGCCGCCGAAGTCAGCAGAGCGGGCTTGTCGTTGTACAGCAGCAGCGCACCTTCGCGCGCGCCCGCCGCTTCCATGACGGCAGCCAGCATCTGGCGCGAAGTATCCCCGAAGTCGCGCTCCGCGGTCAACGCGGGCCCGAGTTCAGAGAGCGCTTCGACGGTGGACAACAACCGCCGCAAATTGTTGGTCTGAATCGCCACCGACGAAGTGGGAGCCAGATCGCAGAGCAAGACGAGGGTAACACGCGGGAAATGTGCGGCGCGAGAGCGGGTTGTTGGTTAGTTTGATGCGGAGCGCGGGAGACGAAAGCATCGTGACCAAGATGATTCCCTCCCTAGAAGAGATCTTTAGAAGTGCTCGCGCAATTCGGCGAAGCGGCCGACGATGAGCAACTTCTGTTTTGGCGGGGCCGGGTTGAGTTCCTCGTGCTCGAGAATCCAGGTGTCGCCGTGGGGCACGAAGACGGCGTGCAGTCCGGCGGCCAGGGCGGGGTTGATATCGGATCGCGGGCTGTTGCCGATCATCCAGGTGGAATGGTGCGTGAGATCATACTTTTCGAGCATGTGCGCGTAGATGGCGACATTTTTCTCGGCTACGATCTCGACTGCCGCGAAATATTCTCTCAGCCCCGATCGCTCGATCTTCCCCGTCTGCTCTGCGATTGCGCCTTTGGTCAGCAGGATCAGACGATGGCGGTCCTTAAGATACTGCAAGGTCTCCGGCACATCGGGAAGGAACTCGATCAGGTGATCGGCGATGGCGTGGGCGAAGCTCTGGATCTGGGCGTGCAACTCGGGCGTGACTGGCTCGACGCTCAGGCGCTCAAAGGTATCCACCAGCGCATGGGAAAAGCTGTGCAGGCCGTAGCCGTGTTTCACAATGCATTCGCGCTCCACGTCGTTGAGCACCTCGCGGACTTGTTCGGGAGAGAACTCGTGATGGTTGAGAAATGAAATGAAGCGTTCAATGGCGCGCTCGAAGTAGACGTTGTTCTCCCAGAGCGTGTCGTCGGCGTCGATGAGGAGGGTTTGGGGGGGCAAGCTTCTCTTGGCTCTTGGCTCCTGGCTGTTGGCTGTTGGCTTTTCGCTGCTAGCTTTTGGCTCTAGGCCAAGAGCCAAAAGGTAAGAGCCAAAGGCTTCCTAAATCCAATCCACTCTTGCTTCCGGGCCGATGATTCCGGCTTTGTGGCCCATGTCGAGCAGGCGGCGGACGGCTTCGCGGCCGTCGGGACCGTAGTCGAGCGTGCGCTCGTTCACGTACATGCCTACGAATTTGTCGGCCGACTGCGTATCGAGATCGCGGGCGAACTGCATGGCGTAGGCGAGGGCTTCTTCGCGGTGCTCGAGCCCGTACTGGATGCTGTCGCGCAAGGCCGCAGTCACTGAGGACATGAGCTCGGGGCCGAGGGCACGGCGGATCGCGTTGCCCCCGAGCGGGAGAGGCAGGCCGGTCACCTTCTGCCACCATCGGCCTAGATCCACGACGCGGTGCAGGCCGGACTTGTCGTAAGTTAACTGGCCTTCGTGAATGATGAGTCCGGCTTCATACTTGCCTTCAAGCACCTGCGGGATGATCTGATCGAAGGGAACGACTTCGGTTTCGACTCCCGGAGCAAAAAGTTGCAGCGCGAGGTAGGCCGTGGTCAGCGTGCCCGGAACCGCAATGCGCTTGGTTTTGATTTCGCTCTGGGTGAAGGGCCGGGGCGAGACGATCATGGGGCCGTAGCCTTCGCCCACGCTGCCGCCGCAAGACATCAGCGCGTATTTGTCCTGCACGTAGGGATACGCATGAAACGAAATCGCGCTGACGTCGTAGACGCCGTCGCGGGCTTTCTGGTTCAAGGTTTCGATGTCGCAGAGGGTGTGGGTAAAACGCAGGCCCGGAGTGCGGACCTTGTGCGTGGCCAGGCCGTAGAACATGAAAGCGTCATCGGAATCGGGGCTGTGGGCAACGGCGATCTCGCGCAGTTGTGTTGAAGGACTGCCGCCGGGAAGTTTTGCTGTTTCAGATACTGCGGTCATTTTATTTAGAACTCCAAATTCCCCAATCAGCGCGGCCTCAGCGGCTAAAGCCGCATCTTCGCCGGGTCCCAAACGGCCCGCCTGAAGCTGTGCCCTATCAAAGCTGTGCTATCGGCCTGAAGGCTTGCGCTGCCAGCGAACGGCGATGGCGGCGGCGATCATTACTTTCATGACTTCTGCCGCGACGAAAAAGTAAAGACCGAGATAAGCCGCCTTCGCCAGCGAATGCGTAAACACAAAGAGCCAGGTCAGGCCGCCGGCAAACAGCAGGATTTCAGCCAGCAGTCCCGCGAGGGCGGCGCGGGCGAAGGTCTTGGTGCCACGCTCGAAAATAAAGCCGGCGAGAAACGCGACGAACGGGTAGACCATCAAGAATCCGCCGGTGGGACCGAGGATCTGGGCGATGCCGCCCAGATGCAAGGCACTGGGGCTGAACACGGGCATGCCGGCCGCTCCTTCAAGCAGATAAAGCGTCATCGCGGCGAAGCCGCGACGGCTGCCGAGCAGCAGGCCGATCAGCAGCACGCCGAGGTTCTGCACCGTGAGCGGAACGGGCGTGAGCGGCATCAAGGGAATGGTGACGCGCGCGCATAGCGCCACAAACAAGCTTGCGCCAACGACCAGCGCCACTTGCCGCGCGGCCTCCGTGCTTCTTTCCTGCGCTGCCCCGAGAGTTTGAATCGCTGGCTTTGGCATAGGTGGATCTCCAAATCGTGAGAACTTAAACGTTACTGCTCGATGCGGTCGGTCCGGCGGTCCCGCTCGGCTTCTGTCACGGTCTCGTCGTGGGAAGCGTGCGACTTTTGCAAATTGCGCCGCAGGTGGAGATACAGAGCGATGGCCACGCACACCACAGCCAGGGTACTGACGCCCAGGATCAGAAACCACCAGATCATCCGCACAGCCGATTAGGATAACAGATGGGGGAGGCGGATTCCGCGTTCAAACTAGTCCGTCCTGGAACAGGCAGAGCTAGCCGACCATTTGAGATTCCTCGGCCCGCTGGAAAAAACGCGGGCCTTCGGAATGACGCCGACGGAAGTCAGGAAGGAAGATCAGCCCGCTTTCCGCTCCGCGGCCTTCTGTCGCATGGTCTCGACACGCTTGAGCGCAAACTGCAGCCGGTCGCGTCCCCACTTCGTGCGAGTGATGGCCTTCTCAATATTGAGAAATAACTGCGGGTCGCCAATCTTCTCGCGTAATTCCTTCACGAAAGGGTGCACCTTGGCATAGAGGAGAAACATTTCGCCGCTGAAGGCCGGTTGCAGAAATAGGTCTTCATGCAAAACACCCTGAATCACAAACGACGCCACGATGCCCCAATAGCCGCCCACCTGCCGCAGCCACGCGTTTTCCTGCGTGCCCATGGCCCAGGCTACTTTCAGAAAATCGTCGGCGCTTTGCGGGAAGAATTCCCCGACCCACCAGTTGCGGGCTTTGCGCATTTCCGCTTCGCGGCGGAGGTCGTAGAGTTGCAGAATCAGTTGAGCATCGGCTGTGGTTGGCTTCTTGGCCATTGAATTTCCTCCATTCAGGTTGGACCGCCGGCTAAGTTAGGCGATCGGGTTAGCTGGGAAGAATCAAAAAATGTCAGGCTGGATTCGCCGGTGCGGATGCGCCAGCACCCGCTTCCGGCGGCGGCGGAGCCGGCCGCTCGTAGTCACATTCCTTGTTGGGGCAGGCGATCACGGGTCCGGCTTTCAGATTCTTTTCGACCAGATATTCGCTGCCGCAACTCGGACACTTCTCGGCGATCGGTTTGTGGGCCGAAGTAAATTTGCACTTTGGATAATTGCCGCAGCCGTAGAAGGTGTTGCCCTTGCGGGCGCGCTTTTCGACCAAGTCGCCTTCCTTGCACTTCGGACACTTCACGCCGATGAAATTCTGCTTCACGTACTTGCAGTCGGGATAGCCGCTGCAGGCGGTGAATTCGCCGTAACGCCCGTGGCGGATCATCATGTTGCGTCCGCACTTGGGGCATAGTTCGTCGAGCGGGATGTCGGGAACTCGCTTGCCCTGGTCGAGGCGGCGCGTGGTTTTGCAGTCGGGATAGCCGGTGCACGCCATGAACTGGCCGAAGCGCCCGCGCTTGAGGACCATGACGCGGCCGCAGTTTTCGCAATATTCCTCGGCTGCGCCGGTCTCCTGCATGTCGGCCGAGTCGAGGTCGGGCAGGTTGATGGGATTTTCCTTGGTGAACTTGCAGGTATTGGGATCGTCTTTTTCGTAAGTGCTGCAAGCGTAAAAGGACCCGTGTTTGCCCCACTTGATCACCAGCGGCGAGCCACAGAGTTCGCACTTCTCGTCCGTGGGCTTCTCCATCCGCTTGATGTTCTCCATATGCTTTTCGGCATATTTGAGGTCCTTCTGGAATTTCTTGTAGAAGTCGCCGAGGGCGTCCTGCCACTTCTCTTTGCCCTCTTCGATTTCGTCGAGTTCTTCTTCCAGGCGGGCGGTGTATTGCACGTCGAAGATGTCGCGGAAATTTTCGACCAGCAGATCGGTCACCACCAGCCCAATCTCGGTAGGAATGAATTTCCCGCCCAGCTTCTGCACGTACTGCCGCTCCTGAATGGTGGAGAGAATGGCGGCGTAGGTGGAGGGGCGGCCGATGCCACGTTCTTCGAGTTCTTTCACCAGTGACGCTTCGTTATAGCGCGGCGGAGGTTCGGTGAAGTGTTGCTCGGGCTTCAGTTGCTTGAGCGCCAGCTTTTGTCCGGCCTCGAGCGCGGGCAGTTTGTGCTTCAGTTCTTCGTCTTCTTCGTCCTTGCCTTCTTTCGACTCCTCGTAAACCCGGAGGAAGCCGTCGAACTTGAGCACGGATCCGGTCACGCGGAACCAGAAAACGTCGTTGCCATTTTTCGCGTCAATGTCCACCGTGGTCTGGTCGAAGACGGCAGGGTTGATCTGCGAAGCCACGAAGCGCTGCCAGATCAGCTTGTAAACCTTGAACTCATCTTCTTTCAAGTACTGCTTGATCTGGTCGGGATGACGCATGGCCGAAGTGGGGCGAATGGCCTCGTGGGCGCCCTGCGAATCCTTCTTCTCTTTATAGGTGTTGGGCGTTTCCGGCAGGTAGGTTGGACCATATTCCTTGCCGACGTATTCGCGAACTTCCTGGATCGCCTCGGGCGCGACGCGGGTTGAATCGGTACGCATGTAGCTAATGAGGCCGACCAGGCCCTCTTCACCCAGTTCCACGCCTTCGTACAAACGCTGCGCGATCATCATGGTGCGCTTCACACTGAAGCGCAACTTGCGGGAGGAATCCTGTTGCAGCTTGCTGGTGGTGAACGGAGGGGCGGCGTTGCGGCGGCGCTCCTTCTTCTCCACCGAGCGGACTACCCAGTCGGCTTGCTCAAGGGCCGCGCGAATCTTTTCGGCCTCTTCGCCAGTGGTTACTTCGATTTTTTCCTCGCCCTTGCCCACGAAGCGCGCGTCGAATGCCGGGGGCTTGCTGGCGGCGAGGTGGGCGTCAATAGTCCAGTATTCTTTTTTCTCGAACGCCTTGATTTCGCGTTCACGCTCGACGATCAGGCGGAGAGCAACGGTCTGCACGCGCCCGGCGGACAAACCACGGCGGACTTTATCCCAGAGCAGCGGAGAAACCTGATATCCCACGAGGCGGTCGAGCACGCGGCGAGCCTGCTGCGCGTCCACCAGGTTTTGGTCAATGGCGCGGGGATGCTCGAACGCGGCCTGCACCGCGCGCTTGGTGATTTCGTTGAAGGTGACGCGCTGAATGCGCGGAGGGGCTTCGGGCTCTCCCTTCTTTGCTTTCTTCGCTTTTTTCGCTTTGCCGCCGTTCTCGTCGAGTTCGCCCGCCAGATGGGCGGCGATGGCTTCGCCTTCGCGGTCCGGGTCAGGCGCGAGATAGATTTGATCCGCAGATGCCGCCAGCTTCTTCAGCCTGGCTACAACTTTTTCTTTGCCGGGAATGACGACGTAATCGGTCGCGAAGCCGTTGGTGATGTCCACGCCCAGCGTGCTCTTGGGCAGATCTTTCACGTGACCGAGCGAAGCCTCGACGGTGAAGCCCTTGCCCAGATATTTCTGGATGGTCTTCGCCTTGGCCGGCGACTCGACAATGACTAAACCTTTTGACAATGTTCCCTCAGTTCGTTGGTGTCCGTTTTCCGAAGCTAGCACGAATGGGCGGAAAGCAACAAGTTACTGGACGGAAGCTGCGAGCTTTGAGCTACGAGCTACGAGCCCCGACTATGCGCTTCTTGGGGACCGAACGCTCTGCATCAACCCGGTCAACATGCGCTGCAGTTCGTCGGCCTTCCGGGTCAACATTTGGAAGTCCTTCTCAGCCAGCAAATGGAGATCCCTCGCCAGCAGAAAGTGATATTCCGTCTCACTAGCCGACCCACGCGCGATCTGTAGAAAACGGCACATCTCGCCATCAGATCGGCGGCCGCAACCTTCGGCAATGTTCGCCCCAATCGAAGCGGCCGCGCGACGGAGTTGACTTGTCAACCCGTACATCTCTTCCCTAGGGAACGCCGCTGTAACCCGATATGTGTCCAGCGTCATTTCATGCGCCTTCCGCCACACTTTAAGCTGTTTGAAATCCGTCATGCGTCCTCCTCGACATTCGAGTGTCGTCACTCGAAACTCGTAGCTCGAAGCTCATGGCTCGAAGCTAGAAGCTCTTTACAAAATTCTTCCCCGGCATTTGCCTGACTTTTCCGGTCAGTTCCAGCTCGAACAGGGCGGCGAAGATTTCGGAGGAGGACATTTCTGTCTCCAGCTTTTCCACGATTTCATCAATGTGCGTGGCTTCGTCGGCTTTGAGCAGGCCGAGGATTCGCTTTTCGTGAGGAGGAAGCCCTTCGTCCGGGAATAGAGATGCGGAGGAAGCGCCCGGGGATTCAGGCGAGGAGGCGGGAGTCAACGCAAGTCGTACTTCTGTCGGGAGATCCTCCCACACGTCTTCCCAGGTCGCGACCAGCTTGGCGCCCTGTTTGATGAGTGTGTTCGGCCCCCACGAATTTTTGTTGGTGACGTTGCCGGGCACGGCGAAAACGTCGCGATTCTGCTCAAGCGCGCAGCGGGCGGTGATGCGGGTTCCGGAATATTCCGCGGCTTCGACTACCAACACGCCGACCGACATGCCGCTGAGAATCCGGTTGCGGATAGGAAAGTTTTGCGGGGCGGCAAAGGTTCCCAGGGGAAACTCGGAGATCAGGGCGCCGCCCAGGGCGAGAATCTGTTCCGAAAGGCGCGAATTTTCCTTGGGGTAGATCACGTCCACGCCCGTGCCGAACACGGCGATGGTCTTACCCTTGGCCGAGATCGCGCCGCGATGGCTGGCTGTGTCCACGCCCCGGGCCATGCCGCTGATGATGACCAGTCCCTGAGCGGCGAGGTCACAGGCCAAACGCTCGGCCATTCCCGAACCATAGGGCGTGGGATGCCGCGTACCGACCATGGCAATGCCGGGCTTGGTCAGCACCTCGGGATTGCCGCGCACATAGAGAACGAGAGGCGGATCGTAGATTTCTTTCAGGGGCGGCGGGTAGGAAGGGTCGTCCATGGAGATCACGGTCACGCCGGCGGCAGCGGCGCGGGCGATCTCTTCCCGCGCGAGTTCGGCGGACTTCCCCGTGGCGATCGATTGCGCGGAAACCGCCTGAATGCCCGTGCTCTCCAGTTCGGTAAGAGAGGCGCGGAACACGGCTTCGGGGCCGCCGAGGTGCTCTACCAGCTTTCTGGCGCGGGTGGGCCCGAGGCCTGGCGTCAGGGAAATAGCGAGCCATTCCAGAAGATGTGTGGCGGCCGGAGATGCGGCAGATGCGGGCAAAAGTGAACTCCGAGCGGACTCTAATTACGCCGTAAGAATGGCGTCAAGGTCATGCGTCACAATGGGTCTGTTAATATTGAGGAAAATTATGAGGAAGTTGCGCATTTCCGCCATTTCTTACCTGAATACCGCCCCTCTGATGTGGGATCTCGAGCATGGTGAGGCTGGCCGGCAGTTCGATATTTCGTACACGCTGCCTTCAGCTTGCGCCCGCGCGCTGGCCGAGGGGACAGCCGACATTGGAATTATTCCGGCCGCGGCCTATACGCAAATCCCCGGACTGCAGGTGTTGCCCGAGGTGGCGATCGCTTCGCGGCGGGCTGTACGCTCGATTTTATTAGTGAGTAAAGTGCCGCTCGAGAAAGTTCGCAGCGTGGCGCTGGATACATCTTCGATGACGTCGGTGGCGCTGACCAAGGTTTTGTTTGAGAAGTGGCTGGGCGGCGGAAGAACCTTCACTCCCATGGCGCCTGACGTGGAAAAGATGCTGGCCGGTCACGATGCCGGGCTGGTGATTGGTGATCCGGCGCTGAAGATTGATCGCTCGCGCTATCTGACGCTGGATCTAGCGGAAGAATGGATTCGCTACACGGGCAAGCCTTTTGTCTTCGCCTTCTGGGCGGTTCGCGGCGAGGCGTTGCGGGAAGCCGCGCCGGGGCTGGATTTGCCCGCGGTATTTCAGGACTCGCGCGATCACGGGTTGGAACCAGCAAGCCTCGACCAGATCGCACGCGCATGGGCGCCGCGGCTGGATATCGGTGAAGCCGATGTCCGCGCTTACTTGACCGAGAATATTTACTACCGTCTCGACTCGGGTTGCCTGGAGGGCTTGCAGTTGTTCTATCGCTATGCGGCAGAGATCGGGGCCCTGCCCGAGGTGCGGCAGTTGCATTTTGTAGACACAGTCCGGGCAGTCGCGCTTTAGGTTCTTCCTCGGGTTGCCGCTGTGAATCTCCGTGAGTCTCTTTCAACCCATTCCGAATGCTGGTGGCGCGGCGGACGCGACGCGGCCGCTGGCGGACCGCATGCGCCCGCGGACGCTCGAGGAGTACGTCGGGCAGGAGCATCTGATCGGCCCGGGCAAGCCGCTGCAGACGCAGATGGATCGCGACGATACCGGCTCGCTCATCTTCTGGGGGCCTCCGGGCACGGGCAAGACCACGCTGGCGAAGATCATCGCCAACATGACCAAGGCGGAGCTCATCGAATTCTCCGCCGTGCTCGCCGGAATCAAAGAGATCAAGCAGGTCATGGCCGACGCCGAGCGCGCGCGGCAGTACGGCACGCGGACCATCGTATTTATTGACGAGATTCACCGCTTCAACAAAGCCCAGCAGGACGCATTTCTGCCGCATGTGGAGAAGGGCAACATCCGCCTGATCGGGGCGACGACGGAAAATCCGTCGTTTGAGATCAACTCGGCTTTGCTCTCGCGCTGCCGGGTTTATGTTCTGCACCCGCTTACCGAAGACCAGATAGTGCTGCTGCTCAGACGGGCGCTCACGGACCGCGAGCACGGTCTCGGAGAGATGAACCTGAGCGCATCCGACGACGTGCTGAAGAAAATTGCCAGCTATACCAGCGGCGACGCGCGCAGCGCGTACAACGTTCTGGAGGTTGCGGCGGGGCTGGCGCAGGAGAGTACCCAGGGCGTACGGGAGATCACCGACGAGATTGTCCGCGACGCACTGCAGAAGCGCGTTCTGCTTTACGACAAGACTGGCGAAGAGCATTACAACCTGATTTCCGCGCTGCACAAGTCGGTGCGCAACAGCGACCCGGACGCTGCGCTGTACTGGCTGGGCCGCATGCTCGAAGCCGGAGAAGATCCGCTTTACGTCGCCCGCCGCGTGGTGCGCATGGCGGTGGAAGATATTGGCCTGGCCGATCCCAATGCGCTCTCGCTGTGCATGGCCGCGCGCGACGCCGTGGACTTCATCGGCATGCCGGAGGGCAATCTGGCGCTGGCTCAGGCGGTCGTCTATCTTTCTGTAGCACCCAAGTCGAACGCTCTCTACACGGCCTATGGCGACGTGCGGCAGGATGTCGAACAGACGGCGGCCGATCCGGTCCCGCTGCACCTGCGCAACGCTCCCACCAGCCTGATGAAAGGACTCGGCTACGGCCAGGGGTATCAGTACGCGCACGACCTAGACGCCAAGGTCGCCGACATGCAGTGCCTGCCCGACAATCTGCGGGCACGCGTGTATTACCGGCCGACGAATGAAGGTATCGAGAAGCGCATCCGCGAGCGGATGGAGGAGATCAAGCGGCGACGTTCGCGCGCCAGCGAAGGCGATCCTGCACTGCGAAAAAAGGAACCCTAGAGGAATTTATCCCAGCCGCGCCCTGTGTTCTTTCAGAATGCACAGATCCATCACGACGAAGATTCCTGCCTGGCGCGCCTTCTCGGCGGCTTTCTCGTGAATCACTTCCTCCTGCATCCAGATGGCTGGGACTTTCAATTGGATCGCCTGGTCTACGATCTCTTCGACAAATTCCGGGCGGCGGAAGATGTCCACAATGTCAATCTTCTCCGGCACGTCGAGCAGCGAGGCGTAAGCGGTCTCGCCCAGGCATTCTTCGATCTGTGGATTCACCGGGATGATGTGGTATCCGCGGCTCTGCATGTAGGCGGAAACGCCGTGGCTGGGGCGCAGCGGATTGCAAGAGAGGCCCACAACGGCAACGGTTTTCGAGCGCTTCAGCAGTTCGGCAATGGGATCGGATTGCTGCAATGAAGCCACGCTGGCCCCTCCGGTTATTTCTTGTTGGCAGTTTCCATCTTCTGCTTGTACATCTTGAGCGCCAGCTTGCGAATCGTCTCGGAAATTTCCTTGTTGGCGGAGAGATTCTTCAAGTCCTGCGTCAGCAGGTTCTTCATCAAGCCGAGCCCAAGATCGAGGGGGGTGCGGGGATTCGCAACCAGATTGCGCACCACGATGTAATTTTTCATGAAGCGGCGTTTGAGCGGAATCTGGCGCAGCACCGCCTCCAGCACATTTTTCTGGCTGGCGAATGTTTCCACTTCGCCGTCGGCAAGCTTTGGGGCTTCCAAGACCGCCAGCGCCACCACCTTGGTGCCGTCGCGGATCAGAATGGAGCGCTCCTCTTTGCTGCCCTTCAACGCCAGCTGGATGCGGCCTTTCACGTCGAGGGAATTGATTTTCTGCAGCGTGTTCTCGCGCTTGGGTGCGGCGGGGGGCTGAGGTTTCTTGGGTGCGGCGCCTGGCGCGGCCGGGGCTGGCTTGGCGGCGGGAGCGGGGGCCGGAGCGTTCTCGGACCGCGTGACCGGGAAATAGTCGGGCCCCAGCAGTTCGACAATGCCGCCCATGGGCTGAAAAGGCTTGTTGCCCTCGACGGCAATTTCGTTGGCGTGCTCGATGAGATAGGCGGAAACGGCCTCTTCTTCTTCTGGGCTGCCGGGCGTCCGCGCGGAATCGGGCGTTTGCTGCACCTCATGCGTTGCAGCATCCTGCGGGGCGGCATCCGGCGGGGCGGTAGTCGCGGCCTCGGCCGCGGCTGACATTTTACGCAGCTCTTCCGCTTCCTCTTTTTTCAGGTACGGATTCGCGTTAAGCGCCTCGATGACGGCGGGCAGCGAGCTGGCGCGAGCGCTCTTCAGGATCACCTCTGCGGTTTCGCGCAGGGCAGAGAGTGCGAGCTTAGCCAGTTCGCCCTCAGAAACAGAAGGATTCTCCAGCAGCGCAGGCAACAATGCCGGGCGCAGATTGTCGGACGAGACAAAATAATTCAGCACTTCGGTCGGGGTCTGCGGATTGGATACGGCCGCCAGGCAGGCCTTCTCGTCCCATCCGGCGAGGGTCATGCGGGCCACGTCGCCGAACACCTTGTTGTGGCGCGCCAGAAAAACGAGAATCTCGATGTTCTCCGCCGGGGGCACCTGCAGCGCGCCGCGCGCGGCAAACTGCATCATGTTGGAGGGCAATTTCGAGGCGCGGATTTGGTCAATCATACGCGACATAGCTTCACCATCCGGCGGGATGCGATCCGGCGATGGGAAACTGCGCAGTCAGGGATTCGAGCTCATCCATGGCGAGGTCAAAGTCCCGGGTAATGCGATTGGGCTTGCGCCGGAGAAATTCGTCCCGCAAAGTCCGATAGTACCAAAGAGTGCCCTCGCGTCCACCGGTGAAACGTGACCAGATGGATTCGCCAAGGGCACGGTAGTCGCTGAGAATGGAACGCAAGTTGTTCAGCTTGTCGGCGGCCGAAACCAGGCGCGTGCCGGCATCGGCCTTTTTCAAGTGCCGGATGTATTTTTCTTTGCGCTCGCGCCACGGCGGCTTGGGATAAGTATCGGCGTCGGTGCATCCGTCCACCACTTTGGCGACGCGGCTGCCGAAGCGGCGACGAACTTCTTTCAGCATCGGTGCGCCGCCGCAATCCTCAACCACATCGTGCAGCAGAGCGGCGATGGCCAGGTCTTCGTCGCCTCCGGCCTCCAGCACCAGGGACGCAACGCCCATCAAGTGGGCGACATAGGGAATGGTTGAGGCTTTGCGGGCTTGACCGGCATGCTTTTCCGCAGCAAACAGAAAGGCGCGCTGGAAGCGGGGGCCGAGCTTCATTGCCCTCGTTGGCTTCTGCGGTTGAGCTGGTTTGCGCATTGCGTACCGCCTTACTGCTCTTCTTCGCTATTTCTCTACTGTTTCTCTTTACTGCCTCTCCCCGCGCCGCGCCAGCAGATACGCCCGGATGAACGGCTGCAGGTCTCCGTCGAGCACGCGATCCACGTCGCCGACTTCGGTTTTGGTGCGATGGTCTTTGATCATCCGATAAGGTTGCAGCACGTAGGAACGAATCTGCGATCCGAACTCAATGTCGAGTTTCGAGTCCTCGATTTTTTTCGTCGCGACACGCTTCTTCTCCATCTCGTACTCATACAGTTTCGAGCGCAACATGCTCATGGCGCGCTCGCGGTTCTTGTGCTGCGAGCGCTCGTTCTGGCAACTGGAGACGAGGCCTGTCGCAATGTGCGTGATACGCACGGCGGAGTCGGTGGTATTGACGTGCTGTCCTCCCTTGCCACTGGAGCGGTACGTGTCGGTGCGAATATCTTCCGGCTTGATGGTGATTTCAATACTGTCGTCTATTTCCGGAGAGACAAAAACACTGGCAAACGAGGTATGCCTCCGCTTGGCCTGATCGAAGGGCGAAATGCGCACCAGGCGGTGCACGCCGATCTCGCCCTGCAGAAGTCCGAAGGCGTACTCGCCATTGACGGCAAAGGTGGCGGACTTCAGCCCCGCCTCTTCGCCCGGCTGGTAGTCATAGAGGACGGTCTCGAAGCCCTGCCGCTCGGCCCAGCGTAAATACATGCGCAGCAGCATGTCAGCCCAATCCTGCGACTCGGTGCCGCCGGCGCCAGGATGAATCGTGACGATGGCGTTGCGGGCGTCGTTCTCGCCCGACAGCAGGGTTTCGGTCTCGAGCTTGTCGAGCAGTTCGCGGAGTGCGGCGATCTCGCGTTGCAGATCGGCGTCAACGCACTCGCCTTCTTTGGCGAGTTCGAAGTAGGCGGCAATATCTTCGCCGCGGCGGGCCAAGTCGGCGTCGGTCGCGAGGACGTGTTCCAGCCGCTTTTTTTCGCGCATCACCTGCTGGGATCTCTGCGGGTTCGACCACAGATTGGGGTCGGCGGCCTGCTTTTCAATTGCGGCTAGTTGGGGACGGAGTTTTTCCGCGTCAAAGATACTCCCGAAGTTCGTGCACCTTCTTGCCCAGCTTTTCGTACTCCAGTGCCAGTTCCTGATTCATGAGGACGGATCAACTTTCTTGCGGTTTTCGGAAAATGCGAAGCGCGCGAGCAGCGCTCCAAGAGAAATTATCGCACACGCGTAGGCGAACCAGTCGCCGTGCCGCGTATAGAAAGTAGTTATGGAGGTGAGGGCGTAGGGCGCCACCAGCGCTGCCCGTTCTTTGCGTGGAATCCGCGCGGCCACCCGGCCCCAAGGATCAATCGAGGCCGTGACCCCGGTGTCGGTCGCGCTGAGCAGCCAACGGTTGTTCTCGATGGCCCGCATGCGCGTCTGGTTCAGGTGCTGGGCCCATGCGCCGCTATCGCCGTACCACCCGTCGTTGGAAATGTTCACCAGAACCTGCGCGCCCTGATCGGCAAACTGGCGGACTTCGTCCGGGAACACGGATTCGTAGCAGATGAAGACGCCGAGTTGCTCGCCGCCCGCGTCCAGGGGTGCACGCGAGGCGCCGTGCTGAAACTCCCCGACTTCCTTCGTAAGTCCACCGGCAAAAGAGAACAGGCTGGGGAATGGCAGGTATTCGCCGAAGGGCACGAGATGAGCCTTGTCATAGCGCGCCTTCCAGTCGGCGCTGGGGCTGACCAATGCCGCGGAGTTAAATACGGGAGGAGCTTCCCCAGCCACTCGCGGCGCAGTTCCAATGACGCCGGTCACGGTCCAGGATCTGGTTTGGAGCGCCATGTCGCCGATCGCGCTGCGAAATCGGGCGTCGTTGTCGAAGAATGGAGCGGGGGATTCGGGCCAGACGATCAAGTTGATGTTTGTTGTGGATAGGCTGTTCGTGGGCTGGCTGGCGGCGGACTTCACGGACAGGTCGGTCAGTTCGGTCAGGGTTTGCTGGAAATAGGCCGGCGTCCAGTCGGCGGCAACCGGAATGTTGGGCTGCACCAGCAGCGCGGCGTGGTCCGCGCTGGCCGCCGGAGCATCTATCAATCTTCCTGCCTGCAGGACTGCTGCCGCGGCCAGCGCCGCAGTCAACATGGCGCCACGCTTCTCGCGCGGGACCAGAAATGCCGCCGCCAGAGCGACGTTCACCAGCACGATTTCAAAGGAGATTCCATAAACGCCCGTCCACGCCGCGATGCGGGACAGGGCAACGTTGTCCACCTGTGCGATACCCAGCAGGTTCCAGGGAAATCCGGTGACTCGCGTCCGCGCCAACTCTACTGCGACCCAGAGAAAGGGCGCGGTCACCAGCACCCGCCGGTAGTCGCGTCCGGGGCCCACCAGCAAGCTCAGCAGCAGACCAAAAAGCCCGTGATACAGCCCCAGATAGCAGCAGAAAAGAAAAAGAACCAGGGCGGCCATGGGCGCACTGAGGCCGCCGTACTGGCGCATCGTGTCGTAAATCCAGTAGCAGGTCCCGGCGTAGCACAGGATTCCGCAAACGTAAGAAAGGAGAAAGGCCTGGCCGGGCGACGCCGGCCGCAACCGGACGGAATCGGCAACTTCGAGCACGCCTGCCGGGCGCGCGCGCAGCAGAGCCAGGATGAGCGGCGTGAGCGCTACCCAGGAAAGAACATAGAGGCCGGGAAGAGGAAAGATGAGCACCTGTAGAACCGCTGACAGGATCACTAGCAGCCAGGCGCTCGGGTGAATTTGCCGCACGGGCAAGGATAGCAAAACAGTTCTCAGTTCTCAGTTAGCCGTGGTCAATCCTTCTTTGTCAGGCGGGCCAGTGTCGCTAGTTGCTTCAGATATTCGCGGACCGGCTGGGCTGGAGTTCCCCAGAAAGCAACGCCCTTGCCGCGCAGCACTTTGTTGGGCAACACGCCCCCCTGGCCGCCGAGCATCACACCTTCTTCGATGCGAGCATGCTCGCCGATGCCGACTTGACCGCCGAGGACCACGCCCTTTTCGATGACAATGCTGCCGGAGAGCCCGGTTTGGGCGGCAATCACTACGTCTTCGCCGATCTGGCAGTTGTGGCCGATGTGGACCAGATTGTCGAGCTTGGCTCCGCGCCGGATGCGGGTTTCGTCGAGCGCTCCGCGGTCAATAGTTGTATTGGCGCCGATCTCGACGTCGTCTTCGACGACCAGCCGCCCTACCTGGGGAAACTTCTCATAGACGCCAGTCTTGCGGTCGCGCACGTAGCCAAAACCATCGCTTCCGAGCACCGCCCCAGCATGCACGATCACGCGTGCACCCAGTCTGGTGCCGGGATAGATTGTGACATTGGGATAAATCTCGCAGTCGCGGCCAATGGTGACTCCGGACCCGATCACGCAGCCTGTCCCAAGCCGGGAGTTTTCGCCGATCCTCGCCGCTTCCTTGACCACAGCTCGTTCTTCGACCGAGACGCCCGGTTCTAGGACGGCGGAGAGATGTACTACTGCCGTGGGGTGCACACTTCCCTGCTGCGGAGCAGGATCGGCTGTTCTTGCCGCTAGAAAACGCGCGGCCCTGGCAAACGCGAGTTTGGGATGAGGGCTGATGAGCAGCGGACGGTCGCAGGAGGTGGAAACGGCAAATTCTCCGGCGATCACCGCGCCAGCGCGAGACCGCAAGGCTGCGGCGAGATGCTTCTCATCCTCGACAAAGATCAGATCATCACTGGTGGCCGATTCGATGCCGGCTACGCCACTCACTTCGACGCGGCTATGCCCGGCTAGGCGGGCTCCGATGGCCTCGGCGATCTGGGCTAGCGGGCGCTTCATGGCTCCCACTGTATAGCAGTGGGGCAAGCGTAAGGAAGTGCGAGGACAAAACCTGGTCTTACAGAGGCTGGTCTTACGGAACGGTGCAGGTTGCCGCGCCCTGGCACATGAGGAAATCGCCCCCGCCATTGCAACCTGTGCTGGTACTGGTTAGCGTCCAGGTCCCCTGGACGACTCCGTTGCTGAGGGTTCCGTTCGTGCCCACGACTCCATTCGTGGTACCGGTCACACCGTTGTTGCTGGTCAGCGTAAGGGTGGTTCCCGGATTCGTGACCGAGGTCACGGTATAGGTCATGCTGCCCGTCACCGCGCCCGTGGTGCTGGCGTTCAAGGTGGCCGAGCCGGTTTCGGTTGAAGTTTTTGCACCATTGGCAAAGCACGTCCCCGCATTGATGAAGCTGAAGCTGGTAACATCGAGCGGCTGGGCATTGGCCCCGGTAGTAACGGTCACATTGAACTGGGTCACGAAAGTCAGCAGGCTGGCCGGACCGATACCTCCGGTGAACTGAGCCTCCCAGTAGCCGCCGGCCGTGGTGGTGGTTGTGTATTTACTGATGCCGTTGCCGCAGCCGGATATCGTCAGTCCCAGGGCAAGCAGGGCCAGGATTGCAACCTTCTTCATGGACCTTCCTTTAATGAATTGCCGCTACCTGAGAATAAAGAGATGCGGGCAGGCTCGTCAATGGATGCAAGGGAGTGGACCTAATCCCTGGCTGCCAAGGTCGCGATAAGGTCCGGCGGGGCATGGCAGTCGCCTGCACCAGGTATATATCGAGATAGATACCATGTGATATACTATGGTATCCATCAGGAGCCGACCATGCCTCACACCGCCAAACTCTTCCGCAACGGACGCAGCCAGGCCGTCCGCCTGCCCGTGGACTTCCGCTTCCCCGGTTCGGAGGTTTACGTGCGCCGCGACCCGGCTACCGGCGACGTCATCCTCTCGCGCCGTCCCGATTCCTGGCAGGATTTCTTCGATCTGACCGGAACACTCGACATCCCGGGAGACTTTCTGTCGAACCGCCGTGACACGCCGCCGCAAAAACGGAAGCTATTCTGATGCCCGTCCGCTACCTACTCGATACGAACACGGCCAGCTACGTGATCAAAGGCAACTTTCCGCGCGTGAGGGAGTGGCTGCTTGCGGTGCCCATGGCGGAGGTCGGAATCTCCGTGGTGACGGAAGCGGAGCTGCGCTTCGGTGTTACCCGCAAGCCCGGAGCGGCGCGGCTTAAGCTAGCGGTGGAGGAGTTCCTGGTGCGCGTCGAAATCTTGGCCTGGGATTCGGTCGCGGCGCTGCATTACACGGCTCTGCGCAGCGCCCTGGAAGACGCAGGCAGCCCCATGGGCAACCTCGACATGATGATCGCCGCCCAGGCGTTGGCCGCTGGCGCCGCGCTGGTCACACACGACCGGGTCTTCCAGCGGGTCAAACACCTGAAGCTTGAAGACTGGACCAAGTAGCGTAAGGCGAAGTTGGCGGCACGGGCAGAGGGCACAAACCTTCCGCACGGCGCCGGCAGTTCGCGGGCGAGAGTGCCCGCGCCACACTTACGCCCGCCCCACACTACGCTCCACGCTTCGTCTTCAGCTCTACCAGCAACTGTTCGATGCGGTCTTCTTTCTCGAGCGCGGCCAGACGGTCGTCGAGGTTGTCGCCGGCGATTTCCGATTTCGCCTGGCTCATGGCCTCCGAGTGCGCCACCTTGCGCTTCATGCGGTCAAACGCCGCCTGCTTGGAGCCGTCGCCCGAGGCCATGCGGGCGTCACTGGCCTTGCCCACAGCGCGGGCGCGGCGATGCTGCGCGATCAAAACGTCGGCTTTGGCCTCGGCCTCCGTCAGCTTCTGCTCCAGTTGCCGCAGGGCGGACTTCAGGTTCTCGACCTGGGCTTTCTGGTCGGCGACCTGCTGGGCGAAATTCTCGCTCAGCTCGCGATAGCTCTCCACCCGCTGCAGCGAGGCGCGCGCCAGGTCGTCTTCCTTTTTGTCCACGGCGAGCTCGGCCTTGCGCATCCACTCGGCGACTTTGTCGGCGTTTTCCTGGTGCTTTTTTTCCAGCAGGTGCTGGTCGGCGATGGCGATCGCGACCTGCGTCTTGACCTGCAGCAGTTGATTCTGCATGTCGAGAATAACCTGCTTGATCATCTTTTCCGGTTCTTCGGCCTTGTCAATCAGGTCATTGAGATTGGCCCGAACCAGTGTCGAAACACGCTCCAGTAATGCCATGGTGAACCCCCTTTTTGGCTATCAGCTATCAGCCGTCAGCTCTCAGCCGTTGTTCCTGGCTGCAACTGCCGGCGTCAATTCTTCTTGGTGGAATCGGGTACGCTGGAAAAGTTTCCGCGCGCGACTCCAGTGCCGATCAGGATGCCGACCACCGCGAGGCCGACCGCCGACGTAATGCTGAGAAAGCCCATAACCACGCCAATCGCCGCGGCGATCGCGGTGACCAGGGTGATTGCGATTCCGAGCTTCCTGTGGGTTGTCATACCTGCCTCCTCAATTCATGCGCGCGATGGAGTTGCGCGCACTCCGGACAGCCGGTTCCCTTGCGCCGGAAAGTGGCGCCGAGCGCCACTCCGATGGCGACGCCGATGGCCAGCCAGACACCGATGTGTCCGGCCACCACTCCAGCCACCGCGCCCAGCGCTGCTCCGAGGGCGAGGGCTAATCCTGTGTTCTTTGGCTTGCTGTTCATCGTCGCTACTCCGATGCTTTCTCCTTGCTCCAATCGTTTCGTTCCGAGTCCGCCTCGCTGCGCTCGGCGGGACGGGCGAGGCGCCCGTCCCCACACAAACTATCCACATCAGGAGCTACAGCTCCCGTTACTGTTTCGGCGCATCGCCCGGCTTCGGAGTTTTGTCGCCGATCTGACGCACCTTGCCCAGCAACTCCGACAACGGCATGCCCGAGAGCGTCTCGAACAACGCCGGCACCTGCGCCGCCATCTTGGTGATGTCACCGGTGATTTTGTTCATGCCGGAAGCATCGCCGTTGCCGGTGGAAACGATGGTGATCTTGTCCACATTGGCCAGCGGAGCGGCCAGCGCCCTCACCACCTCCGGCATCGCGGTAAACAACCGGTCTATCACCGCGGCCTGGTTGTACTCCTGATAAGCCTCGGCCTTCACGTTCATGGCTTTGGCTTCGGCCTCGCCTTTCTTGAAGATGATTTCGGCTTCGGCCTCGCCCTGGGCGCGAATCGAGGACGCATGGCCCTCGGCTTCGGCGATCAGGCGTTGCTTTTCGGCCGCGGCGAGCGTCTCAATGCGCTGGCGTTCGATCTCCGCCCCTTTCAGCACGGTCGCGATCAACTCTTTTTCGCGGCGGTTGATTTCCGCTTCCTGCACCTTGACCTGCTGCTCTTTCTCGACCTGCTGCACCTTCACCTGCTCGGCGATCACCTGCTGCTGCATGATGTTGGTCTGGATGTCGTAAGCCTTGTCGGCCTGGGCCTGCTGGCGCTTGGTGACTTCGAGGAACTGCGCCTTCTTCACTTCCAGATCGCGCTGCGCCTCGGCCTGCTTGGCTAACGATAGGGTCTCGGCCAAAACGCGCTCCTGGTCGGCTTGAGCTTTGGCTACCGCCGATTCCCGAGTCGCCAGGGCGCGCCGGATCGCGGTATCGCGGTCGGCTTCGGCCGCGGCCACGTCGGCGTCACGCTTGATGCGGGCCACGTCGGGGCGGCCCATGTTGGTGATGTATTCGTTCTTGTCGCGCACTTCCTTGATGGTGAACGAGATGACTTCCAGTCCCATCTTGTTCATGTCATCGGCGCAGGTCCCGCGCATGCGGTCGGAAACCATCTCCGGCTGCTTGACGATTTCTTCCACGGTGAGCTGGCCGATGATTCCGCGCAGGTGTCCTTCCATGACCAGCCGGATCAACCCTTCGCGCTCCTGGTCGGTCTTGGTCAGGAACTGCTCGGCTGCAGTCAGGATGGATTCCGTGTCGGACTTCACCTTGATCTGCGCGACCGCTTCCACCGTGACCGCAACGCCCTGCTTGGTGTAGAGATCCTGCTGCGGGGCCACGTCAAACGACATAAGCTCCAGCGATAGGCCGTGGCAGTTTTCTACCATGGGAAAAACCACCGTGCCGCGGCCGCTGATCACCCGCCGGCCGCGAAAGCCGTAGACGATGAGCGCCTCGTGCGGCCCCGCTTTGCGGTAGAGCCTGGCCATCATGCCGACCAGGAACAGAACGGCCATGACACCCAGGCCGATTATGACCCAGATTTCGATCACTTTTGACATCTCGAACATAACGCCTCCTGTTAGCAGTGCAGGTTCAGAAACTGTGTGTCGCTTGGCTCGTCACTGGGGAACATTGATGTTCACCGGCGGCGGATGCCGTGCGAGCAGATTCAGGTTGAACCGGACGATGGAGTAATTGCCGTACGATATAAAGCCCAGGACGACATAAAAGACCACGAGCATCGGCCACGATGCGCTCGGCTTCAGGGCGTGCGCGATCAGGCCCGCTACAGTGAACAGCACCAGCATCACCGCCATGATTCCAAGCCCTAGTTCCAACGCTCCTTCGCGCGAGGTGTAGCCGTTCGGCTGCCAGTTAGCGTCGAAGTGCACGGCCATGCGCGCAGGCAAATGATCCCAGGCCCGCCAGTAGTTCAGGGCCGTGGTGGGCAGGGCCAGCCACATCAGCCAGATTGCCGGTTTGTACCAGTCGCGATTCATAAGAGCTCCAAGCCGCTACTCATCCCCAGACATCTCGCTCCATAAGCGCACGTAGGCGATTCCCTTTTCGTAGCGCGTGACCACGACTTCGGTTCCCTTTTCGATGGCGCTTCCGTCCTCGCTGCGGGCGCCGCAGACCCGGCGCGTTCCTGCTTGCGAGTAGATCAGTTCCCCGGTGCCGTCCTTGCGGATCGAGACCGCAAGCCTGCCCAGCACGCCAACCATCTCGTAGTCGGCGGGGTCCATGTTCTCTTCGGTCGAGATCAGGACCTTGGTGAGAAACACGAACACGATGCCTCCGCCAATGAGTCCGACGGCGACGGACAACAGCAATTCGAACCCGACCCAGAGCGCGGAATAGCGGGTCAGCAGATATCCGGTGCCGCCAAACCAGGCCAGAAACGCCGCCATCGTGGGAGGGTTGAACGGAGAAACGCCGCCGCGCGCGGCGTGCGGTTGAGCAGGCGCATGCGATCCAGCGTTTGCTGGCGCGTGACCTGCAGCCGGAACCGGCGCGGCCGGGGCGTGTCCGGCCATGCCCTGCCCTGCGGGCAGATGCGGAACCCCGTGCCCGTGAAAATGCGGCAGATGCAGCCGGCCGAAACGCGAGCCTCCAAACAGAAACGAAAGGAAGCTGAAGCAGAAGCCGACCGCGAAACAGCTCAAATAAAAGTCGGACCAAGTAAACCCTGACGACATCATCGGATTCGCCTCCCTTCCGCACTGGGCGAACGGTGATGTTTGCCGGAGACCGCAAGTTCGGGCCGCAGCGCTTCCAGCAGACGGTCGGCCAGTCCCGGCGTGTCGAGAATTGCGCCCATCAGCAGGAAGCAGCGGCGCGTGTCTTTTTCGCGTGCGGCCTTGATCAGCACGTTGCTGACTTCCGCGTCGCTGGCGAACCGCTCCGAACCTTGCAGCAGCCAGACGTCCAGTTGGCCTTCGGTGGTGCGCAGGTCAGAAGTCAGCTCGGCGTGGTAACCCTCGGGATCATCCACCAGAAAGCCGGGATGAACCTTGAAGAACTTCGCCAGCAGCGCGCGCGAGGACTGGGTCATGTGCGGCCGCGCGCCGCTTTCGATCTGCGAGAGGTAGGACTGGCTGATGCTCTTGCGCAGTTCCTTGCGAACGGCCGCGACGATTTCCAACTGCGTCATGGGGCGTCCCAGACCGCGGAGCGAGCCTTCAACTTCGCGCAGGTAGCGGATTTTTTCGCCCAGTTTCATATTTCACATCGAAATATTTATATTGCTATTTGTAATATATGTCAAGAACAGAATTGCCCGCGTTTTCAAAGGCTTACCGGCGCTATGCTGGCGGGGGACGAGTTTGGCTGTCATAATCTTCCCTCCTCACAGGAGAAATAGCCTTTGTCCGCTGAATCTGCGAATCCGCCAAACTCGACCTCGGAACAGCCTCAGCCCTGGGGGCGCACCGATCGCATCCGGCTGCTCATCTGGGTTGGAATTGCTTTCGGTCCTCCGTTCGCTCTTGCCTTCGCGTTGCATCTGGCGGGAGGCCGGAATGGGTCGGTCTTGACCGTGCAGAGCGAGTTGCCCATCAAAGCCGTAATGGTGTTTTTTGTTTCCCTGGCGACCTGGATCGTGTCGCTCATGGAGGAGCGCCCGCTCGACGATTACGGGATTCCTCCGCGGCAGGCATTCGGAAGAAGATTTTGGGAGGGCACGGTCTGGGGCTTTGCAATGCTTTCCGCGATCCTGCTGGTGCTGGGGGTTTCAGGCCACTTTCGGATTGACTCTGCGGCGCTCGCGGGAAACGCAGTTTTTCGTTGGGCGATTGCCTGGGGCGCTACCTTTCTTGCCGTGTCGCTGAGCGAAGAGTTTGCTTTTCGCGGCTACTGGCTCTTCACGATGTCACGGAGGATGCGTTTCTGGCCGGCGGCAACGTTCCTCTCAGCCGTATTCGGTGTCGCTCATCTGGGCAATCACGGAGAGAACGTCCTTGGCATTTTGCAGGTAGTTGCGACGAGCTTGCTTTTTTGCCTGATGATTCGCCGCACGGGCAATCTATGGTTCGCCATCGGATTCCATGCCGCCTGGGACTGGGCCGAGACTTTCTTTTATGGCACGCCCGACAGCGGACTTCTCGGCGTCGGCCGATTTCTGAAAACCTCGGTGCAGGGGCCGAATTGGATCACGGGAGGCTCGGCCGGACCGGAGGGCAGCGTCTTCGCGATTGTTATTCTGCTTCTTTGCGCGCTGCTCATCCACTTTCGCTTTCCGAGAGCGATCTACCCGGATCGTCCGGTGTAGGCTGTTGACCTTCCATTAAGCCAAACAGGAACGCCTCCGGGACTGGCCCAGAGGCGTCGTTGGCTCATTCTCTTCGATCGCTTCTTTAGGAACTACTGCTGGCGGCTGTTGTGCTTGTCGCGGTAGATCTGGCGCGACTGCCGATTCTGCTGACGGTTGACCTGCTGTTTTTCCTGCGCGGTCAGCTTGCCCCCGTTGGCGGCGCGGTCGTTGCGCACTTCGTTGTTGATGCGCGCCTGGTTCCGCTCCAAATGCGCCGCTTCTCCGGCAGTCAACTGCCCGCTCTTGATTCCGTTGGCGATGCGATCCTGCTGCCTCTCCTGGCGCTGTCCAACTTCGCTTTTGGGATTCGTGTTCTGCACCGCGGAGTTGTGCTTGTCCTGATAAATCTGATCGGAGAGCCGGTTCTGCTGCTGATTCAGCGTGGCTTTATCAGCGCCGGTCAGATGACCGTTGTCCAGCTTGCGCATATCGCGCTCTTCCTGGTTCAGGTTCGACTCTTTCTTTTCCAGGTTGCCGGTCTCACCGGCGGTGAGTTGGCCGCTCTTGACGCCGTTGGCGATGCGGTCCTGCTGGTTCTCCTTGCGATCCTGAATGCTCTGGCCGGTGACCGGTGCGGGTGCGTTATCGCTCTGGGCCACAACGGGCAGGGCGAGAATCGCCAGGGCCGCGCTCATAAACGAAATCTTGATCGTGCTCTTCATAGAAATCTCCCATTGGTCCGATTTGTGGAACTTGTGACGTTGTGGCCACACCGGGAAGAAACCCAGATTGTCAAGAAATGTTGCGGGGGTGTATGTGCTTGGGGAGCAGTAATTTAGCAGGGATGCCGTGGGAACCCTTGCCAGCCGTGCCTTTTGCGCGCTAGAAGCCGGCTTCAATGCGCGACCTTGGATCGAGATAGTCGCGCAGGGCATCGCCGATGAAATTGAAACTCAGCACGGCCAGCATGACCGCGAGTGCGGGAAACAGAACAAGGTGCGGCGCGTCGAACAGATGCGCGCGGCCGTCGTTGAGCATGGTGCCCCAACTGGCCGTCGGAGGAGGAACACCGAGCCCGAGAAAACTCATGGTGGCTTCGGCGAGAATGGCTCCGGCCATGCCGATCGCGGCTTGCACGACCACGGGCTGAATGATATTGGGCAGAATGTGGCGCACGATGATGCGCAGGTCGCTGGCGCCGAGGGCACGGGCGGCTTCCACTAATTCGCGCTCGCGGGCGGCGAGGACTTGTCCGCGGACCAGGCGCGCGTAGCCGACCCATCCGCCGAGCGAGAGGGCGAGAACGAGGTTGAAGATGCCGGGGCCGCGAAACGCGACGAAGGCAATGGCAAGGAGGATTCCAGGGAACGAGAGGAACGCGTTCATCAGGACGACGTTAACGAAGCGGTCGATGCCTCCGCCGTAATAGCCAGCGATGGAACCGATGATGAGGCCTAGCGCGAGCGACGTTAGCACCACGCAACTTCCGACCAGCATAGAGATGCGTGAGCCGTAGATGATGCGCGAAAGAATGTCGCGGCCAAGTTCGTCGGTGCCGAACCAGTGCGCCTGTGATGGAGCGTTGAGTCGAGCAGGGAGATTGATAGCTGCGGGATCTTGCGGCGCGATCCAAGGCGCGAACAGCGCAAAGATCACAAAGACTACGACCAACACGACGCCCGTTGCCGCGAGTGGATTGTGGCGGGCG
>DATFNP010000044.1:0-2300 GCA_035266345.1 Candidatus Sulfotelmatobacter sp. | reverse complement strand
AGAGAATGGACTCGTGGGCGAGACGAAGCAGCAGGGCACGCTCGTCCTTTGAGTATTCACCCCACGAGAACTCACCCTCTGAGGACTCGCCAGACTCCACGGCAACGGGACTAGGTCGAGGCAGCGACATCGCGATCCGCTTGCGGCGGCGGCACGGGCTTTCTACGACGGCTGAGAATGAAGGCGCGGCGACGGCGCTTCACCACGCGCCGGTCGATCTTCGACCAGAAGGCTACAAAGTAGTCGACGGCCGATGCCAGCGAGACACACACCATGAACCCGATCGCGACCTGCGCGATCGTGTGGATGGGGAAAAAATATTGGTGGTATACCGGCCATTCAGTCCAGCGGTGGTCGAGGATCACAGCCACCACCGAAACGATCTGCACCACCATCTTGAACTTGCCGAGTTCACTGGCTTCGATGGTGAAACCCTCGGAAGCGGCGATGGAACGCAGGCCGCTGACCAGGAATTCGCGTCCGATGACGACCACGGCGATCCACGCCGGAACCAGGCTGGGATTCAACTGCACGAGTGTAACGAAGGCTGCCGCGATGAGAAGTTTGTCGGCCAGCGGGTCGAGCAGAATTCCCATGGTGGTGACCTGTCCGCGTTTGCGGGCAAGGTAGCCGTCAATCCCGTCGGTCATGGAGGCGGCGATAAAGATCGCCGAGGCCAGCAGTTCGCGTTCGCCAGCGACGCCATTGAACCGGGGACTCAACAGAATCCACATCAGCAGAGGAATGCTGAAGATACGGATGAGCGTGATGGAGTTGGGCAAATTCACACTACTGGGGTGGCTCCGGAGGCTGGGCCGGGATCCAGATTGATTATGCTCCACGGGAAAGGGGAACGCAATGGAAGGAATGCCCGCGTAGGGGCGGACGCATTCGTCCGCCCGCGAAGCAGAGCGAGCCCCCGGACGAATGCGTCCGGGGCTATACGTTCACTATTTCGGCGCGGGCGCGGCTGCTTTGGGCTGCTTGGCGATGATCAGATCCTTGACCTTGTCGTAGGTGGCCTGCGGAATGATCTTTTTCTGCACCAGTTCGTTCTTGGCGCGGTACGGCCGCCCGTCGATGATCTTTTGCGAATAGGCATCGCCGATGCCCGGCAACGCTTTCAGCTGATCCTTGGTTGCGGTGTTGATGTCGAGTTTGTCGGCCACGGCGGTCTTTGCCATTTGAGCCGGAGCTGCCATGGCCGATCCGGTCGATGAGGCCTGCCCGGCCGCCAGACCGTTAAACAGCGAAAGCGCGAAGACGAGAACCGCTATCTGCGCCATCAGTTTTCGTTCAATGGATTTCATTGATCCTCCTTATTTCTTCCGGGTGCCCCATTTCTCGCGCGTTGGTTGCGCAAGAAGTGGGCTGTTGACTTTAAGCGTAAATGCCCCGCTGGCGGATGGTGTAGGCCACGCGGTCAATCGCCAGCATGTAGGCCGCGATGCGGTTGTTGACATGGTGAGTCTCGGCGTAACGGACTACATCTTCGAACGACGACTTCATGATGGCGTCCAGTTGCTCGTTGACCACTGATTCTTTCCAGAAGTAGCCCTGGCGGTCCTGCACCCACTCGAAATAGGAAGTGGTGACGCCGCCGGCGTTGGCCAGAATGTCGGGGATGACGAACACGCCCTTGTCGGTCAGGATGTCGTCGGCGGCGGACGTCGTCGGACCGTTCGCGCCCTCCGCCAGGATGCGGCATTTCACGCGGTCGGCGTTGCGGCTGGTGATCACGTTCTCGGTGGCGGCGGGAATGAGAATTTCGCATTCTTCGACGAGCAGGTCGGCAGTCTCGGCCTTTTCGGCGCCGGGGAATCCGTGGACGGTTCCATTCTTCTGGCGGAAGTCCACCAGAGCTTTCAGGTCGATGCCATTCTTGTTGTGCAGGCCGCCGCCAACCTCGGCAATGCCAACGATCTTGTATCCAGCCTGATGCATCAGCAGAGCGGCGTTGAAGCCGACGTTGCCGAAGCCCTGCACGATGACGCGGGTGCTTTCGTGGCTGAGGCCCAGCTTCTGGCAAGCTTCATCGCAGACGATCATCACGCCGCGTCCGGTGGCTTCGCGGCGTCCGCGGGAACCGCCGATGTTGATCGGCTTCCCGGTGACGACTGCCGTGACCGTCTGGCGCATGTGCATGGAGTAGGTGTCCATCATCCACGCCATGATTTGTTCGTTGGTGTTGACGTCGGGGGCGGGAACGTCTTTTTCGGGGCCGATGAATTCGATCAGTTCTGAGGTGTAGCGGCGCGTCATGCGCTCGACTTCGCCCATGGACATCTTGTGCGGATCGC
>DATFNP010000043.1:0-3469 GCA_035266345.1 Candidatus Sulfotelmatobacter sp. | reverse complement strand
AAGATCGTAGCGGCCTTCGCGCCGGTACATGCGGCCGTAGCTGGATTGGATGTTGCCGCGCGTGATGAAATCGTCGGTTTCGCGCAGGACGGCATCGGCTTCGCCCAGCATCTTCAGCGCTTCCTTCAGCCGGCCCTTCTGGAACATGAGCCAGCTTTCGGCCACGCGCATGGCGGCGGCCATCGGTTCCATGCCGGCCTCTGCCGCGTAGCGATAGCCTTCGGCGGCGTGATGCTCGGCGTTGTCGTATTCGCCCGCTTTGCGATTGCAGCGCGAACTCCAGAAATGCGCCAGAGCGAGCACCACCGAGTCGGCGATTTCCGCGCGCAGGGAAAGGACCAGATTGAAGTTCGCCAGCGCCCGCTCGACGTTTTCCTCCGCCACCCAGATCATGCCCTCAGCCATCAGCACATAGGCGTAATCGAGCAGGCTGAGACCGATCCGGCGGCCTTTCGGGAATCCACATAATCCATCCTGAACGACGTCCACATCGCGCCAACCCGCATCGACCCATTGGGCGATATAGCAAAGCAGGCCCGCAGCGTCCGGGTGTTTCGGGTCCAGACGGCCCGATTTCGCCCAGTGATCGTCCAAGCGGGCCATTCCGCTGCCAATGCGGCGCATCCCCAGATCGCCCCGAAGGCCATGGAGTAAGTCAATTGCCATGTGGGTTCTAGCGTACCAGAAAGTAGTCCGATTCGGACGGGTCAGTCCTGGTACACCCACGCTTGAGCCGCAAACGCATTTCGTATCTACTGAAAAAATGCGGCGCGTTGGCGGAAAGTCGAGGCAGTCGGCGTCCAGGGTCATTCTATTTCTCGGTGCGCCCGGAAGCGGCAAAGGAACGCAGAGTTCGTGGCTGTCGGGGCAACTGGGAATTCCGAGCCTTTCCACCGGCGACATGCTGCGCGCGGAGTCGAAGCGGAACACCGCGGCTGGTTTGAAACTGCGGAAAATCCTGGCTTCGGGCTCACTTGTGGACGACGAAATGGTATGCCAGGCCGTGAGTTCGCGGCTCAGGCTCGAACTTCCCGCGCGGGGGATCATTCTTGACGGTTTTCCAAGGACTCTCAGGCAGGCTGAATGCCTCGACCGGATTCTGTCCGATCTGGGAATAGCGGGGCCGGTCGTAGTGCACCTTGATCTGCCAAACGGGGATGTATCGCGCGAACGGTTGATCAGTCGAATGACCGCCCGGCGGCAATGCGGCGTGTGCGGATCGATCTACAACCTGATGTCGCGTCCCTCATCTCTGGGGATGCTTTGCGAGAAGGATGGAGGCGTTCTTCTGCAGCGTGAGGACGACCAGGAGGCGGTCATTCGGCGACGGTTCACCGAGTTTGACCTCTCGTGCGCGCCTCTGGTGGAGTATTACAAAAGGGCGGATTACCATAGGGTCGACGGCGACCGTGATACCGAAGTGGTTGCGGCTGAAGTACTCGCTATCGCAGGACCGGCGGAGACCAGCGCCGCGGCCTGAGACCAGGGAGTTTATCTAACCGCTCCGTTGAAAATCACCCTCGCGAGGGATCGGGGATGGGAGTGAGTGCGACGGCGTAGCCGAGCTTACGCAGAGCCTGCACCATTTTCTGAGCGCGGCGTTTCTTCGCGGCGGGATTGGTTTCCTGCCCTTGTTCGATATAGCTGACGCCATCGTGGAGGATTTTCCAAACGAGGCGGCCGAGGCGGTGGGCGATGGCCCAGATGGCCCCGTTGTAGTGGAGTCTGGGTAAGAACCTGCGGAATAAGGTTTGGAAGTAGCTGCCCTTCTTTTTCACGGCTGCCTGCGCCGCCTGTGTCAGGATCCGACGCACAAAGCGGTTGCCCTTGGCGGACCGGGAGCTGTGGTTCTGCTCTGCGCTTTCCTCCGAGCCGGGGCATAGCCCGGCCCAGGAGGTGAAATTGCCCGCAGACTGGAAGGCCCCGGCATCGACTCCCATCTCGGCGATGAGCTGTTGCGCCGAGTCCACCCCGAATCCAGGGATTTCAGCCACCCGGATTACCGCGTCCTGATGCTGTTTCAGCGCCGCCGCAGTCATCAGATCGAGTTTGTCGATCTGTTGGTCCAGCAGGTGGAGACGTTCCATATACAGCCTTAACAGCTGGCGATGAATGGGTTCCAGCGAGCCGTTGAGCGCATCAACGAGTTCTTCTTTGCTGCACTGCAGGCGGTCGTCGCCCAGTTCCGCCAGACGCTCCGGAACGGTTTCTCCATCGGCCATCGCCTGCAAAATCCGCCGCCCGCTCACTCCCAGCAGATCGCTGATCACGCTGGAGAGTTTGATGCGCGCTTCCTCCAGCAGCGCTTCCAGTTGACTCTGCAGCCGCACCCGCTCGCGGATCAGCTGATGCTTGCCGCGTGTGACGGTCCGCCACAAGCGTTGCTCCGCGTCCGGCACAAAACTCAGTATCAGTTCATCAGCCAGCAACCGCCGTGTCAGCCGCTTGCCGTCGCGAAAATCGCTCTTGCGGCCCTTGGGCGCACGATTGGAGTGAGCTTGCGCCAGATGCAGCTTTGCAAAGTGCGGCTCCAGATCCAGCCACACCGGTTTCCAGTACTGCGCCGTCGATTCCATCACCACTTCGGTAACGTTTCGTTCCCGCAGCCAACCGACCAGATGATTCCGCTCAGCGGCACCGGTTCCGAACCGCCGGCACTCAAACTCGATGGCCTCTCCGGCAGGATCCACAGCCTCCTCACCGGCAATTGCCACCACCACCATCAGCACTTTCTTGTGTATGTCGATTCCTGCTACCGTGTAAGGCATAACGTCCTTTCCGGCGAGGAAGCGGCAGAACGCACGATAGATAACGACTACGCACCGTTACGTGCTCACGGCCCTTCCTCAACGGACGGGTCACGTCACATTCATTGATTCAAAACGTGCGTTCCGGATCAAACTCCTTCACGGCCTCAACACATCCAGAGCGGCAATGACCTCTCCCGTTCCTTCGCCGTTACCAGACTACTGCCGTTGAAACCGATTTTCATCCGCTTGGATGGGCCGCAGGCCCATGGGCACTCCTTTACAGTCGCGGTTCGGAAAATCTCTAAGCGATCGACGGGCGCTTCTTACCGAAGCCGGTCGCCTGCTCGAACGCATGCGCGAGTTGCAGGACACTGAAGTCCTGCTTGTTGCGGCCGACGATCTGCACGCCAACCGGAAGTCCTTCAGGCGTGAAGCCGGCCGGCACCGAGGCCGCGGGATTGCCCGTTGCCGAAATATACCAGCAGGACTTCATCCAGTCGATGTAGTTATCGAACTTCACTCCGGCGATCTCCGTCGGGTAAGGCGTGTTGATGTCGAACGGCGGCAACTGCGTGGTGGGCAGGACGAAGTACTCGTAATTTTCGAGGAATGTCTGAAATTGCCGCCAGAGCTGGCCATGCGCCACTTCGGCGCGCGCGATATCCATGGCTGTCAGCCGCAGCCCTTCCTCAATCTCGCCCTTGAGCGTATCCTTGAAC